>JAFAYV010000031.1 GCA_019240115.1 Solirubrobacterales bacterium
GACATCACCTCCGGGGCGGTGCTGCTCGTGGCCTGGGCCGCCGCCGATCGCACGGCACTTGGCTGGACGCTGATCGCCGCAGCCCTCACGCCAACAGCGGACGCCACCATCGTGCTCACCAACGGCGGCAAGCTCTCAACCGCCCTAGGCATCCACGCGCTCACCGCCGGACTGCTCGTCGCGGCAGGTCTCGTCCTGGCCCTCGGGTGAGCAACACGCCCGATGACTGAACCCCCGTTGCTCACCACCGGACACGTATGAGTGGCGCCAGGACGCTTTGGCCAATAACGCGCAGCCCTGGTCCCACGGGGAAAGGAGAAGCCGCGCGGGCGTCAACCACCGCTCCCTACTCCGTCGCCGATTGGGCAGTCTCAGCGACGCTGTCGCTCCTCCCAAAATTCGACGTGTGGCCCAAGCTTGAACGATGTGCGCGCCATGCCGAAAGGAGGGCTACGTATGTGGCGCCGGGCGTCCCCGCGAGACGCTCGTCGCCTGGTAGAGACGGGAGCAATGCCCTCCGCGGCTCTGCTGGGAGTCCACGAGCACACGGTGCGCGGTCACCTTCTCTGTGCGCATCGACGTGCTTCGCCGTACCACTCCGGAACGAGTACGCAGGTTGTGTCGGAGATCGACCCGTCAGGCACGGCGGATCGTATCGCGACGCCACCGCCGGGGAGTAATCCCTGACCGCCATGTGGTAGCACTTTTGCGCCATGTTGCGCAGTGAGCGGGACGTTCGAGTATTCGGTGCGCGCCCGGCCTGAGTGAACGGCCAGTGGATGCTTCGGGCCCCGAGGGGAATCCAGCAGCGAAGCCCTGAAGAGAGACAGGCTTGCCGGCTACGACCGCGGCCCGATGAGAAGCAATCAGGGAGTTGAGCCGCTCATGTCACGGCCGCCGGCCCAGTCCGCCGGTATTGGAGAACTCCAAGCCAGAGCGGACGTTCAAGTGGGGGCGCGGGCCGCGGCGGACGGTCGTCGAAGCTCGTGAGCCGCTCAGTCATGAGGGGGTCGCGCTCCCCGCCTGCCGCTGAGGCCGACATTCAGACGGGCGTTGGTTCACCGGGGCGGTCGTCAGAGGCTCCGGCCACCTGAGGATTCGATTCGTTGAGCGGTGATCCATCGGGCGCTCTCGGAGACGACCGCGCGCACGGCAGCGCCGATTTCGTCCGGTTCGCCGACGCGGCCGAAGGCTGGTTGGCGGTCACCAATGGCTCCGGCGGGAACACCCGCGTCAGCACCCCGATCGACATGTGATCGGTCAGCCGCTGATCGGAGACAAGGTCGTCGGCGAGCCAGCAGTCAAGTTCGTCGAGCCCGCCTTGATGATGGGGTGCTCACGGCCCTCGCGAGTCGTAGCTCGCCGTGGCGCTGCTGAAGTCTTGGGCGCCGACGACGGAGAGGAGTTGAAGTGCGTTGTGGTCAGGCGAGCCGGACGGGGCCGACCAGAGGACGATGCGCAGATCGCTGCTGACCACCTCGAGGTGATCGCAGTCGACGGTGATCTCTCCGAGGGTCGGGTGGCGGAATGTCTTGCGGGATGAGGACGCGCCGGTGGCGGGCGGATCGGCCCAGAGCGTCGCGAAGCGGTCTGAGTGGGCTTGGAGTTGGGCGATCAGGGCTGTGAGGGCGGGGTCGTCGGGGTGGCGGGCGAGCTGGAGATGCAGGTCGCCGGCGATCTCGCGCTCGAAGCGGTCTGCTTCTTGGGGGTCTCGCTCGACCCAGCGCGGTCCGAGGAACTGGCTTTGAGCCGCGTTTTCGCCGACGAGGTCGCGGGCGAGCATCGCTTTGGCCATCGGGTTGGCCTGAACGATCGTCCACGCGGGGTCGATGACGATCACGGGGACGTCGTCAAAGCGGTCAAGGATCCGCTGAATTGATGGGGTGATGTGCCGCGCGGCGACTCGTGTGGTGGCATCGGCGTGGCCGGTCAGGCTGTGCAGGTGCGCGGCCTCGGTCGGGTTGAGGCGCAGCGTCCGGGCGAGCGCCGTGATCACTGACGCAGACGGCGCCTGGGCGCGGCCCTGTTCCAGGCGGGTGAGATAGTTGACCGAGATTCCGGTGTGGACGGCAACCTCTTCGCGGCGCAGCCCCGGCGCTCGGCGGGAGCCGTTGTCGGGCAGCCCGAGGTCGGTGGGGCTGAGCCGGTCGCGCCATGTGCGCAGACAGTGAGCGAGTTCTCCGGGCACTAGGAGCGAGTATGACATCGGGCCCGCGGTCCAGGGTGGGACTGTGAGGGGCAGGATCGGCTGGCCCATTGTGCGCTTGGGCATCCGCGAGGAGGATCCATTGCGTCGTCGAGCAGCTGTTCGGCGATATGCGATCAACAGGAGGTATTTGAGACCATGAGCGCCGTTTCAGACAGTCAGTCAGGTTGGACCCCCTATGACGAGCTGGCCGGGCCTGAGCTCGACGCCGAGTTGTGGCAGCCGGCGGATTTCGGTACCGGCCCGCGGATCGAGCCGCACGCCCGGACCACGGTCAAGGATGGGACCGTCACCATCGACGTTCCGCGCTTTGAGAACACCGACACCGAGAACCAGGGCTTGGACAACACCAAGCACCTGCTGTTCTCGACGCGCGGGTTTCCGGTCCCCGCCGAGCGCACGGCAGGCTTCTCGGCCGAGTTGCGGTCAGAGGTCCGCGACCAGGCCGGTGACTACCGCCTCGGGTTCGCGTCCTTCACGCTGGCCGACATGGCAACCCATCGGGTCTTCGCGATCCTCTCGACCGGTGAGCGAATCTTTGCCGAGGAGGAGCGACTTCCCGGTCACGCCGAAAGTTCGCCGTTTACCCGGATCATCGAGGATCCGTTCTTTTTCTCGCGCGGCGGGACGCGCCCCGATGGCGGCTTTCGTCGCTGTACGATCGAGATCGACCGATCCCGCGGTCAGGTCGACTTTCGCGTCGATGACGAGATCCTGCACGTCGTCGCCGGCCTGAGCGACGTGCCCGACGAGGTCCACATGGCGTTGGGCATCTTCACGTTGCTCCCGATCGGCGAGGGTGAGGGCTCAGCCCGCGGCCAGGGCGGCCGCGCATCGTGGCGCAACATCGCTTACACCTCACACCCAGACGCGCCGCGCTGATCTTTTCGACCACGCCGAGAGGTCGTCAACTGCCCTGAGCGCGTTCGGGTCAAGCGGGGCAACCCCACGGTTTTATCGTTGATGAGCAAGGTTGCCCGTGATGACTAACCCGCCCACGCGCCCATCCACCCGCAGGTCGCCACCCGGCGTATAGATCGGCACGCCGCGGACCGGTGGACGGTGGGACGGAGCGCACTGTAGATGAGCTCACCCATGAACGGTCGGAGCCGTCTCTAACTCTAGGAGGTAATGATGATGATTGTAACCACGCCCACTGGCAGGGTTGGCAGTCAGGTACTGCACCGCCTCCTTGATGGCGACGAGCCGATCCGTGTGATCGTCCGTGGCCGGTCTCGCCTTGACGCGAGAGTCGTAGGGCACGTTGACATCGTTGAAGGCTCTCACGACGACCTGCGTGTACTGGACCGTGCGTTGGCCGGGGCCGACAGTCTGTTCTGGCTGGTCCCGCCGAGCTTTGACGTGGACAGCCCTGAGATCGAACGCACGGGCGTCAACTACCGCGCGTTGAGCATGCCGGTCTACATGGACAATCTGCTCGACCAGGTCACGTCGATTCGCGACCACGGTGTCTTCTTGTATCCGTTTGACGCTGATCGGCTCTTGGCCAGCGTCGCTACCCGCGACATCGCGCACGCCGTCGCGCCCCTGCTGGCTGATGGTTCATGGGATGGTCAAGAGCACCTGCCGGTGTTCGGTCCGGACCGCCTCAGCCTGGACGCGATGGCCGAGGTGATCTCAGACGTGCTCGACACGACCGTCACCTACCGACAGGTCGGGGTCGACGACGTCGCGCGGCAGCTTGCCCAGGCCGGCGCCAATGAGGCGGTGGTGCGCGGGATGACCGAGATGATGCGAGCCCAAAACGACGGGATCTACGACGAAGATCAGTCCCAGGCGGTGCCCGGGCCAACGAGCTTTCAGGCGTGGTGCGCGGACGTGTTGCGGCCCGCGGCCCAACGGACCTCTGACAGCCGAGCGGTCCGGTGACGACGCCAGATCCCGCATCCGTGAGCTGGCAGCCCGCCGAGGTCACAGCCCCTGGACTTTCCGATCCGGTTGCGGTCGTTGCCGCAAAAGCCATCCCGTACCTTTCGGATGTCGACCGTCTGCAAAACCTCAACATCTACCTTCCGCGAACGTCGCAGACGTCAGCGCTGATCGACACGCCGGTCAAAGCCCTTCCGACGCCGGGCGAGGCCTCCACCCTTCCTCGCTACCACGTGCACGTTCACGGCGGGGCATGGCGCGATCCTTACCTAACCGCCGACTCGATTGAGCCGGCCATCGCTCGCGCCTTCTCGGCGCCGGAGGGGTCAAATCCGCTGATGGCGGTCGCTTCCATCAATTACCGGATCTCGCCATTCCCGACTCATCCCACCCTCCCGTACGACGCGGTTAAGGACGAGCACTCAGACCCAGCCCGCGAGGCGGTCCACCCGCAACACCTCAGCGACGTACTCCATGGCCTGGCCCTTCTGCACTCCTTGGGGCTTACGGAAATGTCGTACGTCCTCTCGGGTCACAGCTGCGGCGCCTGCCTCGCCCTTCAAGCGACGCTGGCGCCCCCGCGGCAGTACGGGATCGAGAATGTTCGCGAAGCTCCCGTTCCTGCCGCGCTGCTTGGCCTCAATGGGCTGTACGACCTACCAGCGCTGGTCGATGGCCTCGGCGGATCTCACGAGCATCTCCGCACCGAGTACGCGATGCTTCTGGCCAACGCATTTGGAGCAGACCAGCGCACGTGGCCAGCGGCAAGCCCAGCCCGCTTTGACCCGGCCGGCATCGCTGAGCGGGTGGAAGATGGCCAGGCGCCCCGGCTCGTTGTGCTGGACCAAAGCCCCGACGACCAACTTGTGCCGATGAACCAGCGAGACCGGCTCGAGACAACATCGAGCAAGGTGAAAGCGATACGGACGGTCCGCGGCCACCGATGCGCGGGGAAACATGCCGCCCCGTGGGAGGAAGGCAGCATCATCTGGAAGAGCCTCCAAGACATCTTCAGCCTGTTAGCGGGCGAGGGTGGACGAAGGGTGAATGTCTAGGCATCTGGGATGGGCAGCTACCGTGGGTTGCCCCCCCAGGTGTCGCATAGCGGTGTGATGGCGGTCCGGTGCGTGTGGCGCGTTGGCTAAGTGAGCGCGGACGTTTTAGGTATCGGGCAGGCGTCCTGCTTCGCGCTCAACCCGAGGGTCGAGCAGCCCGAAGCGCTGCCGCGAGTACGGCAGTGATCGACATGGGAGGAGACTGCCATGCAAGCCATCGTCGTCCAGGACCGCGACGCTGGTCTGGCGGGGCTGTCCCTGACGGAGTTGCCGTACCCGCACGCCGCCGAGAATGAGGTCATCGTGGGTGTGCATGCCGCTGGGTTGACCCTTGGCGAGCTGGCCTGGGAGGGGACGTGGACTGATCGTGGCGGCCGGGATCGGACGCCGAGCGTGCCCGGGCACGAGGGGTCGGGTGTCGTCAGCGAGCTGGGCTACGGGACCACCGGCCTGACCGTCGGCCAGCGAGTGTTCGGGCTGGGCGACTGGGCCTGCGACGGCACGCTGGCCGAGTACGTGGCGATCGAGGCGCGCAACCTCGCGCCGCTGCCTGTGGGCGTCGACCACGCCGTCGCCGCCGGCGCAGTGATCTCCGGGCTGACGGCGTGGCAGGCGCTGTTTGACCACGCCCACCTCCTCGCCGGACAGACCGCGCTGGCCCACGGCGCCGCGGGCGGCGTCGGCTCGATCGCTGTGCAGCTTGCCCGTCAGGCCGGTTGCCGGGTGATCGGGCCGGCCGGGCCGCCGACAGAGACCGTGCGATCGATCTCGGCGTCGACGGGTTTCTGGATGTGGAGACTGACCGCCTGGAGCACGCCGGCGAGGTCGACGTGGTGTCCGACGTGATCGGCGGTCACATCCCTAAGCGTTCGACCGCGCTCGGGCGCGCCGGCGGCACGCTCGTCACCACCATCGAACCGCCCAGGATCCAGCCCGAGAACGGGCGGGCGATCTTCTTCGTCGTCGAGGCCGATCGCTCCCAAACTCGCCGAGCTCGCCCAGCGGCTGCGCGACGGACGACTGACTTCGAATGTGGGGACCGTACGGCCGTTGGCCGAAAGCGCCCGCCGCGTTCGGCCCCGACGCTCCGCGCGTGTCCGCAAAGACGATCATCCAGGTCACCGAGGGCTGGTAAACGACCACGATCGACGACGTTGCAGCCAGCGCCGAGCGGACCTGCGCGTCGTTGACACAGCAGGTGCCCGTCACACCCGCGGTCAGAGACCCGAGATTCGCCCACGAGCGCGACGGCCGCCGCGGAGCGGCCACGCGGCATCGACGCCCCCTCCGATCCGCGCATCGCAGGGCGCGACCGCCGCCGATCGGCATACTCGCCGGGCGCCGGAAGCAGGTTGTCTGCCGCTTTGGCAACCAGGCCGAAGGCAGACAGCGACCGGACTCGGGGTGCCGCCGCCGTCTTCCGCTCACGGGGACCTGCTGCTCACGGAGCCGGGAGACCGCGAGCGCTCCGCCTGCCGGCATCAGACCAGGGTGGCTGTCACCGCGCTCCTGATGAGCGCGTGGTGACGCTTCCCTGCCGTCCAGACGGCACGGGCCCACAACCGGGTACGCCGCTCGTAGTCGCTCGGATCAGGAGGTCGATGAGGTGCTGAGCCATGTACGCATCAACGACGACGCGGTGTGCCGGCGGATGGCCGAACCGCAGCGACTCGTCCGTTCGCGATGCCGCCCGATTCGGTCGCATGCCCTGAAGCGAGGGTGCTCTAGGTGGCGGCGTTGCGCAGCGCCTCGGCGACGGCTTGGATCTTGGGGGTCGACTCGTGCGGGATGTAGCCGAGAAGCAGTCTTCGGTGCTCGACCGGCCCGCCGGTGACGGTCAGCGCTCGGACGGCGCTTGGGAGTGCGGGGATGAGCACGTCGGGGACAGTCGTGATCGCGGCGCCGCCGGCGACGAGCTGGAGTTTGGTCAGCCAGTCGCGGACCACGTAGGGCGCGTCGGGTCGCCCGGGGAAGGCGGGCCAGACGCCGAGTAGACGCTCGCGTCCTTCTGAGCGCGCGATGACCCACCGCTCGCCTGTCAGGTCCTCGATGCTGACGTAGGGGCGTTGAGCCAGCCGGTGGCCTGCGCTGACAGCGACGCGCAGCGGCCCTTCGGCGAGGACCTCGGTCTCCAGAGCTGTTTGGCTATCGTCTGGCTGCGGGTCGGTAGCGACGTCTGCAAGCACCGCGAGATCGAGGCTGCCAGCCCGCAGCCCGCGCCAGAGTGTCGCGCTGGTGCCCTCGCGCACCGTGATCGTGATGTCGGGCCGATCGCGAGAAAGCCGCGCGAGCACTGTTGGCAGGATGCCGGCGGCAGCGCTCGCGAACGCTCCCAGTCGCACGGGCCGCATTCGCTCGGAGCTCGCGCCGTGGAGCTCTTGCTCGGCCTGCTCCATCGCGCCCAACGCTTGAGTGGCATGACGCAACAGGACCTCGCCCGCGCGGGTCAGCCGCACACCCGTCCGTTCCCGGATCGCGAGCCGATGACCCGCCGTCGCCTCCAACGCAGCCAACCGTTTCGAGATGGACGACTGGGTGTAGCCGAGCTCGGCAGCCGCAGCGGTGATCGATCCGCGCTGGGCGACCGCGCGCAAGACGCGAAGATCGTCAAGCGAGAGGTGCAGCATGCCAGATCGGAATCATAGACATTCCAAAGAGTCGCTGACGGCATAGCCCCTAGCTGCCTATGCTGCGGGCGTGCCCCGTCGTGAGATCACCATCTCGACCCTCGATGGCAGCGCGATGCCCGCCTACGTCGTCGCGCCCGACGGGGCCGGTCCCTGGCCCACCGCTGTGGTGCTCGGCGAGCTGTTCGGACTGACCGACGTCCAACGCGATGCCGCGGATCGCATCGCGGAGCTGGGATACGTGGCAGTCGCGCCACATCTACTGCACCGTCGCGCCTCCGGCGGCTCTCTCTCCGAGGATGAGGAGGGCCGGCGAACCGGGCTCACCCTGATCGGAGACCTGACTCGCCTCGAGCTCGTCAGCGACGTGCGCGACGCGCTCGAAGCAGCGGCCAAAGAACCCGCAGCCGACCTCTCCAGAGCACCGGTCGCAGTCGGCATGTCGTTCGGCGGTCACGTCGCGGTCCTTGCCGCCGCGCTGCTGGAGCTGCCCGCGTGCGTCGCCATGTACCCAGGCTGGCTCGCCGGTACCGAGATTGCCGCCTCACGCCCGCAACCGACGGGCAGCCTCCCCCTCGCAGGCCGCATCCTGTTCCTCGCCGGCGAAGCCGACCAGATGGTCCCTCCCTCCGACCTCGACGCGCTGCGCCGCTGGCACCCCGACGCCGACATCGTCACCTACCCCGACACAGGACACAGGTTCTGCTCGATCAACCGACTCGGCTACGACCCAGCCAACGCAGCCGATGCCTGGCAACGCATAGCGCGCTTCTTGACCTAGCCGCACCCTTAGAAGCGCCAGCACCGCGCTTCCGCGCGCAAAGCGGCTTGGTCGCCCTGACCGACCACGATCCTGTGGGGTGATCGGACCGGGAGCGGTAAAGGGTTCTCGATCCGAGCCTGGTTGGTGGTCCCGGGACGATTCGTTCAGGAAACCCACGATGGCACGATCTGCGCCAGCCGTCGCGGGTCGGTGATGCTCCCGATGCGGGTGATCATTCCCGCGCGGGTCTGGAATGCCATCACGGTGGTTGGTTTGCCGTCGGTCATCACGATGGCGCCTGGGGCACCGTCAACAGTGATCGGGCAGACAGACCTGCCGAGCTGAGCGCCGAAGGTCGCCCGGCTGGCGAACTCGTTGCGGTTGAGGGTGACGGTGTCGCCTCGCGCGAAGGAGTGCGATGCCGTGAGGTCTGGGTCGAGCACCGCGAGCACCCCAGCGATCTCACCGGCTGCGGCGGCGGCGAAGAACGCGTCCACCGCTGACCGGTCGCCGGTGTTGGTGGTATCGGTCGGGTCCTCGCCGCCACGTAGTCGTCGCCGCGCGCGGGTCGCGAGCATCTTGGCGGCGTCGGTGGAGCGTTCGAGGATGGACGCGATCGGGGCGAACGGGATGTCGAAGATGTCGTGCAGAACGAACGCGACCCGCTCGGCCGGGGTCAGCCGCTCGAGGACGACGTGTAGTGCGATCTGTACGGATTCGGCGAGAAGGGCTTCCTGTTCGGGGTTCTCGGCGCGGTCCGGGGGATCCGCGAAGCGGATTTCGTCGCGTAGGTCGTGAAGGCTCATGGCGAACTGCGTGTCGCGTCTATGCCGGGGGTGGCGGAGCATGTCGAGCGCGATCCGGGTGGTCACGGTCGTGAGCCATGCGCGCAGGTCGTTGATCGCGTCGTCACCTGCTCGGCTCAGTCTCAGCCAGGCCTCTTGGGCGGCGTCTTCGGCGTCTTCTCGCGAGCCGAGCAATCGGGCGGCGACTGCTTGTAGGTAGGGCCGGTGCTGCTCGAATCGCTCGGCCAAGCTCGATTCCCGTGCGACATTGCCGTCAGCTGGATCGTGGTCTCTCACTGTGCTTAAGGACGCTCGCGATGGTCCGGAGGTAACGCGGCGTGCGGGCGTTACCTGGCGGGGCGTTCGGGCGTCTACCCGACATAGGACGTTCTCGACGTCGAGACAACGCAGCACACCAAGGAGAATCGTGGTCACCCAAGCACACGGCTGGCGCCGCCGACGCGCGCGAGCCCGCACCGGGATCGACGTCCTCATCCGCTTGGGTTCAGAGCGGATGCGGGACCCGCCGCCCCGGACGACGAGGAACCGCTCATGACTCAGACGGTGTTGGTGACCGGCGGGACCGGCCGGCTGGGACGTGGTGTCGTCGCGCGACTCGTCGGTGCAGGCTGCCACGTCCATGTCCTTGCTCGTCATGTTCGCGATACGCCGCCCGGCGTTGCGTTCTTCAGGGGCGATTTGCGTAAGGGCGAGGGCATCGAGCCGGCCGTCGAGGACGTCGAGGCGATCATCCACTGTGCGACGAGCACGACGGGCGACGCGGGCGCAACCAGGAACCTGGTGATCGCGGCTGCCCGGGCCGGCTCGCCGCACCTGGTCCATCCGTCGATCGTCGGGATCGACCAGATGGCAGCCTGGGGCTACGTGGAGCAGAAGCTCGAGGCCGAGCGGATCGTGGAGGGCAGCGGGCTTCCGTGGACGATCCTGCGGGTCACGCAGTTCTATGACTACTGCTTTGAGAATTCCCGCAAGCTCGCGCGATTCCCGGTTGCCGCACCGGTCCCGGCCGGCTTTGCGGTTCAGCCGGTTGATTCCGATGAGGTCGCGGCTCGTCTGGTTGACCTAGCGCTGGGCGAGCCCGCAGGCCGTGCCGCGGATATGGCCGGACCGTCGGCTTCGAGTTGGGTGGACCTGTTTCGCAGCTACCTCTCCGCGACGCACCGCCACCGGCTGGTCGTCCCGGTGCGGATCCCGGGCAGCAGGGCCGTCCGTCGGGGCGCGCTGCTCCCCGCGCCGGGGCACACCACCGCAACCACGACGTGGGAGCAGTTCCTGACCAAACGACTCCAGCACAACGCGGCCGCCGAGTCGGCCTGAGACATCGCCGCGGCCGGCCAACGGCGATCAACCGATCTCCCATCGGCAACCGCCGTGAATAGGTCCTTCGGAAACCAAACAAACATGAGGAGCACAGTGATGGAAGCCAGAATGAAGAACCCCGGCATGGTCATTCCCGAGGCGATGACCGCGATCCGCGCTCTGAACGACGCCGTGCAGCACGGAGGCCTGCCGCAGCGAACCCTGGATCTTGTCCACCTGCGCGCCAGCCAGATCAACGGATGCAGCGTGTGCGTCGGCGCCGCCGCGAAGGCCCGAACAGACGGCGAGACCGACGAGCGGCTGTTCACCCTGGTCGCCTGGCGAGATACCCCGTACTTCAGCGAGGCCGAACGCGCCGCGCTCGCACTGACCGAGGCCGTCACTCGGCTCAGCGACCGAACCGATCCCGTACCCGACGAGATCTGGGACGAGGCCGCCCGCCACTACGACGAGAAAGCCCTCGCCGCCCTGGTCCTCTGGATCGCCCAGGTCAACGTCTTTAACCGCGTCAACGTCAGCACCCGACAAGTCCCCGGCCAATGGGCCAGCGAAAGAGCCGCATAGCCTCCCTGTTATCTGCCCAACGTCGACGAGGGAGGCTCGAGCGCTCTCGCGCGTTCGCAGCGATGCAGGGCACAAGAAATCCAAGCTCCCAGTCCTGCCGGGCGAAGCACGACTTGGTTGTGTGGGGGGTGACGCTCGTCCGCGACCGGAAGCAGGTCTCCGGTGGGGATTCGGCCAGCATCTGCCTCGCCGGCGGCCTAGCTGTCTCGCACACGTTCCCGTGCGGATCTCGCAAGCTACCCAACGTCGTGGACTGGCGATTGTGTCAACAGCGGTTGACGCGCCGCTTCCCGTAGATGACGAACAGGAACAACGGCACGGCTCTGAACATGTCACGGAGCCAGCAGGCTGCTACGTGAGCTGGTGTTCGTGCGCGTAGCGGATGGCTTGGGGCCGGTCCCTGGAGCCGGTTTTCGCGAACACGTGGTTGACGTGGGTCTTGACGGTGTGCTCGCTGATGATGAGTTCGTTGGCAATTTCGCGGTTGGAGAGACCGGCGGCGAGCAGCTTGAGCACCTCCGCCTCGCGTGGGGTGAGCTCGTCGGGGAGCTCCACGGGGGATACCGGATTGGCTCGGTGCGCGGAGGCGGCGCCGGTGAGCAGCATCGCGGTGACCTCGGGCGGGAGGATCGTGTGGCCGGCGGCGGCGCTGTGCAGTGCTTGGGAGATCTCGTGGCGATCCGCGTTCTTGGTGAGGTAGCCGCGGGCACCGGCTTTGAGCGCGGCGATGATGGTTTCATCGTCGGCGTAGGTGGTGAGCACGACGATCGCCACCTCCGGGTGCTCGCGGGTCAGCCGCTCGGTCGTCTCGACGCCGTCGAGCACGGGCATGTGAAGGTCGAGCAGGATCGCGTCGGGGTGATGCTCGGCGATGGCGGCGAGTGCCTGCTGGCCGTCGGCGACGGCGGCGACGACCTCGAGCTCGGGGATGACGCCGAGGACCATCTGCAGCCCGTCGCGGACGACGGTCTGGTCGTCGGCGATCACGACGCGCAGCCGTGTGGGGCGCGCAGGATGTGCGTGGCTCACCTTGTCACCCGGGCCTGGACGATCCAGCGGCTGCCCACGCGGCCGGCCTGGAGCTCGCCGTCGATCAGCCGTAGCCGCTCGTGCATGCCGGCCAGACCGTATCCGCCGGCGGTGTGGGGATGCTCTGCCGCCATCGACGAGGGGAGCGCGTTCTCAACTCGTAGTTCGACGGCGACGTCGGTGTATACGAGCGCCACTGTCGGCGGGTTGCCGTTGGCGTGCTTGGTGACGTTGGTCAGCGCTTCCTGGGCGACGCGCAGAAGCGCCAGGCCGGCGGCCGGGCCGAGAGGGTAGGGCTCGCCGCTGACGCTCAGCGTGCCGGGGCGGTCATGCAGGAGGGTGGTCAGCGCGTCGGGCAGTGGTGGCGTGTCGTGGCGCAGTGCCCTGACGGCGCGCCGGGTCTCGGTCAGGCCCTCCTCGACCAGCCGTCGGGCGCTTGCCAGGGAGTGCAGCGCGCGGTCGATGTCTTGTCGCTCTGAGAGCATCGCCTCAGCGGCCTGCAGCTGGATGCCGAGCGCGCCGAGGGAGTGGGCGAGCACGTCGTGGATCTCGCGAGCGATCCGGGAGCGCTCATCCAGCGCGGCGGCGTGCTCGGCTTCTGACTGGGCGCGGCGTGTCTCGGCGAGCAATGCCTGCGCCTGCTCGGTCTGGACCCGGTAGGCGCGGCGGTAGCGCCCGACTAGCGCCAGCCCGGCGAGCAGCGCTGGGTATCCCAGGACCGTCCCGAGATCCGTGTCGGTGTAGCTGACCGCGCCGATCTCGATCGCGAGCACGCCGGCCAGGAACGCGACCAGCACCCCCGTAAGGGGGAGATCGACGCCAGCGGCCAGCATCGCGACGATGGCCAGCGCCAGCACACTGGTGTCGTGGTGGGAGGTGGCGGCAAACCCGCCCACGGCGGTGAGCCCCACCAGGCAGGCGAACAGGGAACGCCCGCCCCACCGCGCCGGCAGCCGATCTGAAGCCCACCAGACGATCAACGCCGCCGATGCGATCGCCAGCTCCGCGATCCCCGTCCAGCGGTCTCCGCGGGCGGTGAGCACGACGACGGCGACGATCACGAACACCGCTGCACGCAGCCACCACTGCCACGCCGACAGGAGCGCCAGTGGCTCCCCGGCGCTTGACCGGTTCCACCAGCCGGACACTGTCGCTCAGTCCTCGCGTCCGGAAGGGCGGGAGAACCAGCCGGCGCCGAACACCTTGCCATCCTTCTCGGGCGCGAACGGGATGCCGGCCGCGATCGCCCGCGGGACGATCACCAGCGCCTGAGCGGCTCGGTTCAGGCCGAGCGTCAGCAGGATCGCCGTGGTTCCGGCGGCCACGTGCGCGCCGGCCGCGTGAGCGAGGCCGGTGACCACCAGGCGACTGGCGATCAGCGCGCCCCACAGCCACAGGCCTGCCAGGGGCAGCTGCGCCCACAGGTGTCCGTCGCGGCGTTGCAGGCGCGTGATCGCGCCCAGACCGGCGCCGGTGGCGATTGCCACTGCCGCGCTCACGATCAGCAGCACGATATCCGTCGCATTCGGGTGCGAGTTGTGGCCGCTGATGTCGAGGATCCCGATCACGGTCAGGACCGCGGGCAGCACAACTACGCGCTTGCCGCTCAGCGCGCTGCCAACCAGCTGCTGCCCGATCACGAAGACGATGATTGCGCTTGCTGCCAGAACTGTCAGGAGAGACATTCCAGACCTCCGTCGCGAGTCGAATTGACGCTCCCGACGCTAAGGCGAATCGACCCCGCGCACATCGCCCCCCGGGACCATCCGGCGGGTGATCGTGGGTTGAGAGCCGGGTTGAGATCGGCGCCGCCGTCAACCCGCGATCACCCGGCAAACCAGCCCGCACGGCGATGACAGCCCGTCCTGCGCTGAGCAGCATTGAGGGCACACCACACTGCCGAAAGCGAGAACTGACGTGCTCACCAACGCTCTCATCGTCAACGGCCTTGTTCTGTTCGCCGTGCTCGAATCAGACCTCGGTCCCGCCCGCAAGCTCAGCCGCTTCCGGCTGCTGCGACCCCTGGTCCTGTCCGCCTCGATCGTGCCCATGTTCCTGGAGGCCATCGCCACGCACGGCACCGGCCTCGCGCTGGAGATCGGCGGTGGCGTCGTCGGATTCCTGCTCGGCCTCGCCGCCGCCAGCCTGATCCGGGTGTACCACCAGCCCGCGACTGGACGGCTCGTGACCCGTGCCGGTGCTGCCTACGCGGCATTGTGGATCGCGGTGATCGCCGCCCGCAGCTGCTTCTCGATCGGCGCCGTCCACTGGTTCAGCCACCCGCTCGCGACCTGGATGGCAAGCCACCAGGTGACCGGCGCGGCGATCACCGACACGCTGGTCATCATGGCCGTCGCGATGACGCTCGCCCGCACCCTCGGCCTCGCGCTGCGCGCCAACCAGATCCGCCGCCACATCCCGATCAGCCCGATCGCTGCCTGAGCGAGCCGGCGACCGTGGCCGCACTCTGCCACACAACGGAGCGTGGCCATTTCGCTTCCGCCATGGACTCCACCCTTAATGCAGAGCTTCTACTCCACCGCCGCCGAAGTCGCTGGGGCGCTGATCGGCCTGCTGTTCGTCGCCGTCTCGGTCGCGCAGGCCCAAATCCACGAGGAAGCTTCGTCGGCCTCGCACCGGATCTCGGCGGCCGCCGCTCTGAGCCTCTTCACCAACTCGCTGTTCCTCTCGCTGCTCGGGCTGATCGAGCGTGGGCACATCGCGATCCCCGCCGCCGCTGGCGGCATCGCTGGAATTCTCTTCGTGCTCGCCCTCCTGCTTTCGCTGGTTGGCGGCACCGGCGATCGCACCCGCGACGTCTTGATCCTCGGGCTGCTGGCAGCGACGTTCACCGCCGAGCTGATAGTCGGGCTGCGCAGCACAGCCGCGCCAGCGGCGCCAGCCACCCAGCAGGCCATCGCGATCCTCATCGTGGTCTGCTTCCTGAGCGGGATCACCCGCTCGTGGGAGTTGATCGGCGGCCAGCCGATCGGGCTCGCCGCTGCCGGCGCTGCCATTCCGGCACTGCTGCGCCGATGGCGGGTGGCCGTCGCCAAGCCGTTGCCGCACCCGAGCAGCGCGACCGGATCGCGTACCGCCAGCTCGTCCACCGGCGCCTGCGTCAACGTCACTTGGACCCGATGGTTCCCAAAGTCTCTGGCCGGTTCGCAAAGGGAGCCTTGACCACGGCCCGACAAAGTGAGTACTCTCTTCTTTATGCCAGGTATTCGCCATCGACAGAGCGCCCAACAGCGACACGAGCAGATCTTGGCCGCCGCCCGCCCGCTGTTCGCCCAGCGCGGCTACTTCGGCACCCCGACGGTGGAGATCGCCAAGGCGGCCGGGCTTTCGCACGGCTACATGTTTCGCCTGATCGAGACCAAGGAGGCGTTGTTCATCGCCGTCGTGCGCGACTGCTTCGCTCAGATCGTCTCCACGCTGAGGGCCGCGGGCAAAGACGTCGGCGCGCTGTCCCCGCAGGAGCGTCTCAACCGGATCGGCCTCTCCTACGCCGACGTGCTCGCCCGCCGCGAGCTGCTGCTGATCCAGCTGCACGCCGCCGCCGCGTGCACCGAACCCGCCGTTCGTCAGGCAGTCCGCGAGGGGTATGCCTCGATCGTCGAGCTGCTGCGGGAGCTCAGCGGCGCCGAGGATGCCGCCATCCAGCAGGTGATGGCGGTGGGAATGCTGACCAACTTCATCGCCGCCATGGACGCCGAGGACCTGGATGAGCCCTGGGCCCGCACGCTCGTCGGCGACCTCGTGTTCAAGACCGCCGAATAGGACCATCTTTTTCTTTGCCATGAAAAAAGCGACTACTCGCAACTAAAGGAAGGAAGGGACAATGCCGTTCTCCACCAGACACCGCTCATCCGCCGAGCCCGCCGACCGCCGCTGGTGGGCGCTGGCGCTCCTGGCGATCGCGGAGTTCGTGGTCGTGCTCGACGCGTCGATCGTGAACATCGCGCTGCCATCGATCGGTCGCGGCCTGCACTTCTCGCTGGCCAGCCTCTCCTGGGTCGTCAACGCCTACGTTCTGACCTTCGGCGGCGTCCTGCTGCTCGGCGGCCGGATCGCCGACCTCCTCGGACGCCGGCGGATATTCATGGCCGGCCTGGGGATGTTCTCGCTCACCTCGTTGGCCGGTGGGCTGGCGCAAAGCGAGGTCTGGCTGATCGCCGCCCGCGCGCTCCAGGGGCTCGGCGCGGCAATGCTCGCCCCGGCCGCGCTCTCGCTGGCGACCGCGACGTTCTCCGAAGGCGCCGAGCGCAACAAGGCGCTGTCGATCTGGGGCGCGGTCGCGGGCTCGGGCGCCGCGGCCGGCGTGCTGCTGGGCGGCGTGCTGACCAGCGCGCTCGGCTGGCGGGCAGTGCTGTTCGTCAACGTCCCGATCGGGATCGCCGCGATCCTGCTTACCCCGGCGCTTATCGCCGAGAGCCGCGGTGAGCTTGGCCGCCGCAGCTTTGACCTGCCCGGCGCCGCCACGGTCACCGCTGGGCTGTCCGCGCTCGTCTACGCGCTCGTGCGGGCCAGCACGGTCGGCTGGGGCTCTGCGCAGACGATTGGGGTGCTCGCCGCCGCCGTCGTCCTGCTGGTCAGCTTCGTCGTGATCGAGCGCCGCTCCCAGGCGCCGCTAGTCCCGTTCACGTTCTTCCGGCTGGGCAGCGTCAGCGCCGCCAACGCGACGATGCTCGCCGCCGGAGCCGCGATCATCGGCTTGTTCTACTTCCTCTCCCTGTACCTGCAGAAGGTCCTCGGCTACAGCGCGATCACCGCCGGCATCTCCCAACTGCCGCTCGCCGTTGGGATCATCCTCGCCGCCGGGATCGCCTCCCCGCTTGTCGCACGCGCGGGAACCAGGAAGCTGCTCATCGCCGGGCTGGCACTGTTCGCCGGCGGGCTGGTGTGGTTCGCGCAGCTGCCCGTCCACGCCAGCTACCTGGCCGACGTGCTCGGACCCTCACTGCTGATCGCCCTCGGCCTCGGGCTCGCGTTCGTACCCATCACCATCCTCTCGGTCACCGGCGTCACCGACCGCGAATACGGCCTGGCCTCAGGCCTGGTCAACACCTCCCAGCAGATCGGCGGCGCGCTCGGCCTCGGCGTGCTCAGCACCCTCGCAACCACTCGGACCAACCACCTCGCCGCCGCGCACCACCCGGTCAACCAGGCACTGACGCTCGGCTTTCACCTCGGGTTCCTCGGGGCCGCCGGATTCGTAGTGCTGTCCATCATCGCCGCCACCACGATCGGCCTCGGCCACGCCAGCCGCGACCCCCAGGTCGCCGCCCGCCCAGCAGCATAGGCATCCAACCGTATGGCGACCAAACGCGAGCCCTGGAGCGCCGCCTCCGGGGCTCGCTGCTTCTCTTGGTTCCATCGCGAGTCGGCGTGCAGCACCGAGCCGGCGGGGGGTGCGCGATCCCGAGACGCACGAGCCGGGCGGCGTCGCTGCGGTGCACCGCGGGCCAGCGGTTCTGGCCGTTGCCGACGTAGCCGGCGGCGCCGTCGCGGTGGTCGGCGTCCATGATCCGGGCGCAACCCGTGGTCGCCGGCGTCGCGGACGGTCGGCGCGGAGCGCGCGCTCGGCGAGCGCGAGCCCGAGCGCAGTCTGTTCGGAGACGACCCGCGGGCTCACCTCATCGTTGGGCTCGTCTCGCTCGGTGGCGATCCCGCCCGGCTTGAGGCCCGCGACGCCGGACGCGATCGCGAACGGTTGGTCGCCGCCGGCGAGCACCTCGCCGGACACCTCGATCGCGCTGCGGTAGGACTCGGCGGCCTGGTCGAAGTGGCCGGTCCAGGCGATGTCTTGCGGAAGGCGAGGTGGACGACGCCATCCGCTCTGCTCGGGTCCGCCCGCAAGACGTCGACGTCCCGGACGTCGCCGCGCAGGACCGCGTGGCGAAATGTTGACTGATCGAGCTCGGGGACCACAGCTTTTCTGGGATAGGCAGATTCCCGCGGCTCCGGCAGCCTGACCGGCACTTGCTCAGCAGCGGGACGGCGTGCTTCCGCCAAGCCAGGGAGGTCCCCATGTCAGTTCCCCAAGACACCGAGCCTCAGCGACGTCCCGTCGGCCGGGGGGAAGACACACTCGGCGCCGAAGTGCCTGGGCGACACGACCTCCCGAATCGGGGGTTCGGTGCGTCCGTTCTCACCTGCGCCAGCGGGAGGGCAAGAGGCGGTCGTCCACGAGCAGGCTCATCCGCGTAATCGCGCGGATCCCGCCTCGAGACGATCGATCGCGGCGGCATCACGGCATCTTGATGAAAGGTGCAGGTTGTGCGGGTACAAGGTGGGCATGGCTGCGCTGCTCAAGCACCAGGAGACGCACCTCAGCTACCGCGCGGGCTGGCTGCGAGCCGCCGTACTCGGCGCCAACGATGGGATCTTGTCGGTCGCCAGCGTCGCGCTCGGAGTCGCCGCCTCCGGCGCTAGTCGCACTGCTGTCGCTACCGCAGGTATCGCCGCGCTGTCGGCCGGCGCGATGTCGATGGCCGCCGGCGAGCTCGTGTCAGTCAGCTCACAGCGCGACACCGAGAACGCAGATCTGGCGTTAGAGGCGCGAGAGCTGGCAGAAAACCCTGAGGGAGAGCTCCGAGAGCTGACCGGTATCTACAAAGGCCGCGGGCTCTCTCCCGAACTCGCGCGCCAGGTCGCCGAAGCGCTCACCGCCAACGACGCGCTCGCGGCGCACGCGCGCGATGAGCTCGCCCTCGACGAGGACCGGCGCGCACGGCCCTTCCAAGCTGCCGCCGCGTCGGCTGCCGCGTTTTCCTCCGGCGCGATCCTGCCGCTGATCGCCGCGATCATCCCCGGCAAGACGGCACGGCTGCCCATATGCCTCCTCGTAGCCACGATCATGCTGATCGTGCTCGGAGATCTCGGCGCGCGACTCGGCGGGGCACCCCGCACCCGTGCGGTGCTGCGAGTGACAGGTTGGGGGCTCCTCGCGATGGGCGTCACCGCTGGTGTCGGCGCCATCGCCGGCACGATCACAAGCTAATCGAGCAGCCGGCGTCGCTGCAGTGCCCGCCGGCGACGCACGCCCCCTTCCGGCTCAAGCACACCACTGGCCCGCCCTGCCGGAGGCGGTCGCCGCATTCCTGGCAGCCCGCGACCGATAGCGCGACGGCTGGCTCGAGGCAAGCGCTGCACGAACGAGGAGGTGACATGAACATCGAGTTCCTCTCGACCGTGGCGGTGAGCGCCCGACCCGCCCGCCAGTCGCAAGCTATACGTCGACGCCCTCGGGCTGCCGCTCAAGGGCAACAGCTGCTCGAGAACTCCGCGGCGACCGCGGCCGGGGCTCTACACGATCATCCTGATGTTCGGCCCCGTCTCCCGATCAGCAGTGCCGCCAGCAGCGCAGAGCCGAGCAGTTCGGCGAGCAGCCGTTGGCGAAGCGGTGGCCGGGTCTTGGTCATCGCCGGCAGTCTAAGCATTGACAATCATCACTTCAATCGATATTCGTCTCTATAAATGGCTGTCGATCTGGAACTGACCCCGAAGACCAAGCGTCCGGCTGGCGACGCGTGTGGTGAGCCCGTTGTGTATCCCGATGTCGCACGCGACCAGGCGGTCCGGATGGCAGCGCTCGCGAAAGCGCTCGGCGACCCGGTGCGGTTGCAGCTCGTCGACGTTCTGCGTAAGCATGCGGGGGAGGTGTGTGTGCGCGAGCTGGTGCCACTGTTTGATCTGTCGCAGCCGACGGTCTCGCATCACCTCAAGGTGTTGCGAGAGGCCGGAATCGTCGGCTCAGAACGTCAAGGGTTGTGGGCCTATTACTTCGTCATCTCCGACGCCCTCAAGGAGTTCTCCGCATGGCTGAGCTAGAGACCACCTGTTGCAGCCCGGCCGCGGAGGCCGGTTGCTGTGAGCCTTCTGAGAAGGCCGAATGCTGCGGTGAGACCAAGGGCGATGGTTGCGGCTGCGCGGCCGGCCAGCAGTCGACCGTCACGATCGCGGATGTCCGCGAGACGGTGCGCGAGAAATACGCCGCCGCCGCTGTCGCGGCGTCCTCCGGTGGTGGCTGTTGCGGTCCAGCGGATGAGCAGGGGGTGTTCGGTTCCTCCTTATATGCCGATACCCAGGAGGCTGGGGTCTCCGATGCGGCGCTCAACGCCTCGCTTGGGTGCGGGGTTCCGACCGCGGTCGCGGATCTTCATGTAGGGGAGGTCGTGCTTGACCTCGGCTCCGGCGCTGGTGCTGATGTGCTGATCTCCGCTCGCCGCGTCGGAGTGACCGGTCGGGCGATCGGGATCGACATGACCGATGAGATGCTCGAGCTCGCGCGCCGCAACGCCACCGAGGCGGGCGTGGAGAACGTCGAGTTCCTGAAGGGGTATCTCGAGGAGCTCCCGCTCCCGGACGCGTCAGTGGATGTGGTGATTTCCAACTGCGTTATCAGCCTCTCCGCCGACAAGCCCAAGGTTCTCGCCGAAGCCGCCCGGGTGCTGAAGCCCGGCGGACGGTTCGCGGTCTCCGACGTGATCGCCGACCCCGACATGGACGAGCAGACGAAGGCCGACATGCAGGCGTGGACCGGGTGCATCGCTGGCGCGCTGACCCGGGCTGAGTTTGCGGCGGCGCTGCGCGCCGCCGGCCTGGTCGACCTGGAGTTCCGCGAGACCCACCGGGTGCACGAGCACGCCGGCGCGGCGATCATCCGCGCGCGCAAATCCTAGACCCACTCAGCATCCGGCCTAGGGACCGAACGCCTGAGCGGCCTGCAGCCGGCCCTCCCACACGGCCTTGGCGCCGAGGTCGCCAACCTTGAAGACGATGAACGCGGACAGCAGCGCGAGCACGACGAGGAGAACGCGCAGAGCGAGGTATGTCGCCTGCGGGCCGAGTACGGAATCGGCGATGCCAAGGCCGGTCGGGTTGCCGCCCGAGATCCGATGCGCGGAGAAGGTGAGGATCAGGATCGCTGTGAACGCGACGAATGTGAATGCGAGGTAGTGCGCCCACTTCGAGTGGTCGCTGATGATCGCCGCGGTCTGGCCCTGGAGGTGCAGCGCGCCCTCGAGCGCCGCGCCGGCCTGCATCGCTAGGAAGATCGATGACATCGCGACGATCGCGCACAGGCACAGCAGCACTCCCAACTGCTGTTGCCAGCGCGGCCGGGCCACCACGGCCAGGGCGCCGAGTACGCTCAGCGGGATCAGCACGACCGGCACGTGGATGATCAAGGGGTGTGCCGGCAGGTTCCCGTAGATCGTCTTGATCCGAATCGCGAGCGTCACGAACCCGAGGAACGCGAGGCCTGTGAGCACGAATTCCGCGCGACGCCAATCCACGCCAGACCGTCGTCGCACTTCAGCGCTGTCAGTTGCCATCACACACCTCTCGTTGGACACGCCGCCGGTGCGGGCGCACGGAGGCAGAAGCTAGGGGCCGGCCGCTGGAGGCACAACCGTCCTCGGGGTGATCTTCGTTGCGACTGAGGTATGACTTGCTCTGATGCATATCGTCGCCTCGTTCGGCGGTCAGTGCGGCAATGGCGCGCCGGCCAGCGCCGCTATGACACCGACCGCGCCGGCGCTCAGCAGCGTTTGGACGACGCCTCGCTTGAGTACAAGCAGGGCGAGCAGCGCGGCGGTGAGGATCCCGAACTGCCAAGCCTCTCGCAGGGCTTCGGCGAGAACGACTGCGGCGCCTGCGATCGCGCCGATCGCGGCCGGACCCGCGCCGCTGAGGAACGCCTTCGCTGCTGTGTTCGTTCGGATCTGCTCAAACCGCGGGCCGCCGAGCAGGATGAACGAGAACGACGGCGCGAACGCGACCGCGGCGGCGATCACGCCGCCGGCGAGGCCGTGAGCGGCGTAGCCGACGGCGGCGACAGTCGCGACGACCGGACCGGGCGTAATCTGTCCCAGCGCGACGGCGTTCAGGAACTGGGCATTGGTCATCCAGTGGGAGGTGTGAACGGCGTCGCCGTGCATCAGCGGGATGATCACGAACCCGCCTCCGAACGACAGCGCCCCGACCTTGAACGCGGTCCAGCACAGTGCACCGATCCCGCCGACAGACACTGCGCCAGGGATCACGAACACCAGCGGTCCACCGGGCAAGCCGCGACGCTCGATCACGACCTCAAGCAGCCCGCAGCCCAGGAGTGCGAGCACGAGGTAGGGGCCGAGCAGCGCGGCCGCGCCGATCCCGACGACCAGGTAGGCGCCCCACCGGACCACTCGGGCACGATCTGACCGGACCCGCGCAAAGCTCGGCGCGAGCAGTCCGTGGGCGGCGTGCATCGCGACCGCAGCAACGGCCGCGCCCGCGCCAGCACCAGCGCCGCGGATCCACAGCGGCGGGGTGTGTGCAAGAAACACGAGCGACAGCGCGAGGATCAAGATGACCGCCGGGGCGATGAACCCGAGGCCACCGACGATCACGCCGGCTGGACCAGCGACGCGGTAGGCGCAGAACAACGCCAACTGCGTCGATGCCGGGCCTGGGAGCAGTCCGCAGGCCGCGTTGGCGTCCTGGAACTCGCGGGCATCCAGCCACCCCTTGCGATCAACAGCGAGCTTGCGCAACAGCGCGATGTGTGCCGGCGGGCCACCGAAACCGGTGACGCCGATCCGTGTCCACTCATTGGCGATCACCCTCAGCGGCACCCGCCCTGCCCCTTCGGCCGACGCGGCGCTCACGCCGCAGCCTCTTGCTCGGCGTCGATCCTCGCGAGGAAGAACCGGATGCGGACCTCCAGCTCGGCGAGGGTGTCCACGAACGCCGCGTAGGTCTCCTCGTCGGTAGCTCCTGTCCGGGAGGGGTCGGGCACGCTCCAGTGGATCACGGCAGGGTGCTCGGGAAATTCGGGGCACACCTCCCGCACCGCGTAACCGTGGTCCGAGCCAGCGGAAGAGGGCAGCGCGGGTAGATAGCCTCCAACGATTGCGGAAAGCTTGCCGCGCCACACTCGCCCCCCGATCGAGGGCGGTTATCGGCCCCGTGAGAGCGGTTCACCACGAACCCGGAACCTGTAAATTTGCAGGCAGATCAGGCTAAGCTTCATCCTCAGAGTTCGGGTTCGAATCCCGGTAGCGGTACTCGCTTTATACCTGCAAATAAGCATTTTCAAGGGAGCGAAAGCTACCGTTGGGGGCAGGAAAGCTACCGTTGGGGGCAGGGCAGAGCGGGCCCGGGAAGCGTCATCGCCGCGCTGTTCGGACGTGTCGTCGCGAGCGCGGGAGCGGCGGCGCTCGCCGGACTGCTGCTCCTCGCAGCCCTCGGGCTGCGTCTCTACGCTCGGCACTGGCCTCGCTCGCTGCTCGCAGTCGAGTCGGCCGCTCGGAGGACGAGGCCGCGCCGGCTCAAATGCGCGTGTGACGAGCCATGCAGGCGTGGCCGGAGCGTCCTCGCGCTCGGCCAACTGCTCCGCCGTGTCAAAAGGTGCGTCCGGGGTACCTCTGAGGTGCGGCACTGCGAGATAGGAGGAGAGATGACGGCTTCCGACCCCCACCGTGTGGTAGCCGACTCCGCGGAGCGGGACGGGCGACGGGCATGAGCTTCGCCGCCACCGACGCCACAGCTGTGGGCAGGTCCCGTTGGACGCGTCTGATCCCGGTCGCGATCGTGGTCTACATCATCTCGTTCATGGACCGGACCAACATCGGGTTCGCGTTCGACAACATGGGAAAATCGCTGCATGTCACCCTGACGGACACGGGGCTGGCCGGCGGGATCTTCTTTATCGGCTACCTCGCCCTCCAGTTCCCCGGGGGTCACCTCGCCGAGCACTGGTCGGCGAAGAAGTTCGTGGGCATCATGATCCTGGTATGGGGCGTGTTCGCCATCCTGACGGGGCTGGTGCAGAACTACGCCGAGCTGCTCATCGTCCGCTTCTTCCTGGGGGTAGCCGAGGGCGGGATCTGGCCGGCGATCCTCGTCCTGATCTCGCACTGGTTCCCAGCCAGGGAGAGGGCGCGCGCGTACGCCTTCTGGATCATGAACATCGCCATCGCGTCGATCATCACCGCCCCCCTGTCGGGCTGGATCCTGTCCTGGGGCAACTGGCGCTGGCTGTTCATCATCGAGGGCGCCTTTCCGTTCTTGGTCGCCGCCCCGCTCTGGTTCTGGCTGGCGGCCGACACGCCCCGCAGCGCCTCCTGGTGCACGCCTGAGGAGCGCGATTACATCGAGCGCGCGCTGGTCGAGGACGCCGCCGGCGCGCCGGAGAAGGGCAGCTACCGAGACGTGCTTCGCAACGCCGTGGTCTGGAAGCTGGTCGTGGTGTACTTCCTCATCCAGCTCGGCTTCTACGGGCTCACCCTGTGGCTGCCGCACGAGATCAAGCACATGATCGGCGGCGGCTACCTCACGGTCGGGTGGGTCACCGCGATCCCATACGGCCTGGCGCTCGTCGGCCTCTGGCTCAACGGGCACTTGGCCGACCGCACGGGGCGCTACCGCGTGCACGTGTTCATCTCGGTGATCATCGCGGCCGTGGCTCTGGTGCTGTCGGTGTCGGTCGGAACGGTGGCCGCGCTCTCGATCGCCTTCCTCAGCATCGCGATGATGGGCGCCCTGGCCTACGATGGCCCGTTCTGGGCCAGCGCCTCCCGCGTAGTCCCGATAGCCCTGGCCGGAGGAGCCATGGGGCTGATCAACGCGCTCGGCAACCTCGGCGGCTTCGCCGGCCCCTACCTCGGTGGTTGGCTGCAGGACCACAGCGGGGGGAGCTTCCTGACGACGTCGATCGTGCTCGCGGTCGCACTCGCGCTGGCGGGGATCGTCATGCTCTGGGTCGGCCGCGATGGCGACAAGCCGCGTGCGCAGCCCGCCGAAGGGGCTCAGTCGAGGCGACGCCCCGCCGCTTCGGAAGCCTCCGGGCGGGTGGGCTCACGCCTCGGGATGCCGGCGTCCAAGCACTGAGCTCGAGAAGGGCTCTCCCCTTGGAAGCTTGAGTCCGCGGTGTTCAGGGGGGCGAGGTGTTCGCCTCTGCCGTGCTGCCGCCCGGTGCGCCCTCCGCGTCTCAGTGCGGAAGTCCGTGCTCCTCGATGAACAGCTGGATCGCGATGCCGCGAAATCGGCAGCCCCGAGGCCAGCATCCTCGCTGCCCGAGTCGGCCACAAGCAGCCACGCGGCGCCGCGGCGGCGGACGCCCGTCTGCGTGTGAAGGGCCGGGCTCGCAGCGCGCAAGGCAACGACCCCCGAATTTCGCCCAAACGGAGCCTTACCTCGCTTTCAGTGGCACGCGCCACCGGGGGGCAGGACGTCGGCCGTCTGCTGCTGGGAGCGGTTTCGGCTTACTCCACGTGCCGGAAGGACGTCGCTCGGCCGGCTGCGACCGATCGACACGTGCTCAAGCGGCTACGCGGGATCGTTGAAGCCACTGAGGTCGCCGGATCGAGTCAGCGGCCAAGCGGCGGCTGACAGCAGGGTGGCGGCGGTGACGAGCCCGGCGATGGACTCGATCGCGTGCCTGCCGCCCCCGGCCAGACCGACCACGAGGGCGGCCACCGCGCCGAGGACGATGATCGCCCCGACGAGGTAGTAGAAGCGGGCGAACAGCGGTCCGAAGCCCAGAAAGTGCACGCCGACCACTGCAGCGATCCAGACCGCGACGTACGCGGGGTGGCCGGTGCCGTTCAGCAGCACCGAGCCGGCGACGATCGCGATCACCTCGAGGACCACGATGAGACGGTAGCCGCGAGAGGCGAACATCGAGAAGCGTTCGATGGGTGCGATGCGTCGCAGGCGGAACGCGCGGACGAGGATGATCGCGCCGAGCAGCACCGTCACAGCCCGCACCACGCCTGCCACGGCGCCCGTCAACCCCGACGCCCCCCACTGCGCCCAGCCGATGCCGAAGATGGCGGCGATGATCACCCCGCTGAGCGCCTGCCGATTGATCGTCGGCCGCTCCATGGCGCGGATCATCTCACGCCGGGCACCTGCCCGGGTCGCCGTATAGGCGAACGGGAGGGCGCCCCTCTTGTTGGGCATCAGTCCTGCATTCACCTTATCCGAGGTTGCCCGAGGTGCGGACGGGGCTACCGGTCAGACGTTGGTTGGACTGCCGTCCTGTCTGAGGCGGATCTGGTTGCCGTCGGGATCGACGACGGTGGCGAAAGGTGCCGCCGGTTTGGAGTGTGGGCGGGGCGAGGAAGCGGACGCCACGGTCGCTCAAGGTCTCGTCGTCGGCCTCCAAGTCGTCTGAGTCGATCACGAGCCCGCGCCGCGAGCCAGGCGGCATCTCGTCAAACCAGGTCACCAGGGTTAGCGACGCCTGACCGCCGCGCCGCCCGACCTGGATCCAGCGCAGCTCGTCGCCGAACGTCGCCCCGGCGAGCAGTTCTCTCGACCCGCATTCCCGACGATGACCGACACCTCCACACCCATCCCCGGTACCTCGAGACGTTCGCCGCCCTGCTCGGTCGCGACCTGGCCGCGCTTGCGCGCGCGAGTTTGCGGCCAGATCATTACCCAGCCCCTCCTGCTGGTGTTCGTCTTCACCTACCTGCTCCCCAAGACGGGGATCAACCTTCGGCGCCTGGCAAGCGTCGTTCGCCGGACTACTCGTGTTCCCCCTCGCCTACCTGATCCCCGCCAGCAGCGTCCACGTCCACATCCAGAACCCGGCGCTCTTCATCGCCGTGATCCTCATCGCCAGCCTCCTATCAGCCAGCACCGGGCTCGTGTTCGGCTGCCTGATCCGCCCCAGGCGATCGGCGTGCTCACGGAACGTTGGTGATCCCGATCACCTTCCCGGGCTGCATCTACTACCCCGGGCCCAACTCGCGCACGTCCGCTGGGCGCAGATCGCCGTGCTCGCCAACCCGCGCGCCTACCTCACAGAGCCGATGCGCGCGGTGCTCACACCGACCGTCCACCACGTGGCCCAACCGCGTACCTCACGACCACGCTGCTCATGCTCGCAGCGATCACCACATTCGCCATCCGACTGTTCACCCGCCGCCTCCAATCATGACCGCGCTCGGGCACGCGGTGGTCGCTTCGCGGATAGCCGCCCCGGGAGTGTCCGCGTGGGGTGCCGGCGGAGTGAGGCTGATGCGCTTGCTACGGTATGCTCACCCGACTCGACGGTAGCGGATGTGGGTGGCCAGCGGCGAGTGGAGCACCTCGACCGGCTCGATCGCGAGCGCTGCCTCACCCTCGAAGATCCGTTCCCCTGCACCGAGCAGGACGGGAACGATGTCGATCGTCAGCTCGTCGATTACGCCGGCGGCGAGGGCCTGCCGGACGGTGGAGGCACCGCCCGCGATATCGACGCCGTCCTCGCCCGCAGTTTCACACGCCCGCGCGTACGCCGCGCCGAAGCCGTCGGTGACGAAGTGAAAGCTCGTTCCGCCTTGCATCTCGATCGGCTCGTGGGCGTGGTGGGTGAGTACGAACACCGGTGCGTGGTAGGGCGGCTCGGGCCCCCACCAGCCGCGCCAGTCCTCATCCCACTCGCCGCGGATCGGTCCGAACATGTTGCGCCCCATGACGTAGGCGCCGCGCGGACGCAGCAGCCAGCCCTTGGCTTTCTCGTCGGCGTCGTTGGCGCGTTCGTCGCCGAGGTGCCAGCCGTGGACCTCGCGACCGCGTTTGCCGAGCGGGTTCTCTCGGCTCTGATCAGGCCCGGCGACGAAGCCGTCCAATGAGATCGACATGTGGCAGGTGGTGTCCGTCATCGAGCAGCCTCCAGAGTCATTGCAGTTCGCAAGCAGCGGCACCCTAGACCAACTGTTTGCAATGCGGCGGTGGAGGTGATCGGCGACCGGTGGTCGCTGCTGATGCTTCGCGACGTGATGCTCGAGCGCAGGTCCACGTGCCTAGGCGCGCTGACACCTCGTGGACAGGGATGTCGGCCTCGAGCAGGTGGGTGGCCAACACCTCCTGCTCGATCGCGCCGACCAGCTCCGAGACCGCCTCGTCACCCTGGTCGAGAACCGACCACCCGAGGTCAGCCCAGCAGCCGCGCTCAGAGAGGACGCAATCGCCCTCGTCCAGGACAACGCACAGGTCTTTCAGACCATCACCGACGAGACGCGACGACGCGCCCACGACGGCCAAACCCCGAAGCAGATCGCCGCCGGACTGCGCCCGACGATCACCGCGATGCTCCGCGAACTCGACCAATGGCACCCGATCGCCGAACCACAGCAACACGGCGCATAGCCGCGATCGAGACTTCCTTCGGTCAAACAACGGCAGCCGAGTCACCGCCACGACTTCCCTGCTGATCGGAGTGCGCCGGTCGGCGCGCTACTCCGGGTGGTGGCAGACGGCCTCGATGTTGTTGCCGTCGGGATCAAGGACGAAGGCTCCGTAGTAGGTCGGGTGGTAGATCTCGCGTATACCCGGGCTGCCGTTGTCGGTCGCCCCGGCATCGAGCGCCGCAGCGTGGAAGGCATCGACAGTCGCGCGGTCGGGGGCCTGGAAGGCGACGTGGACGTTCTCGGTCGTCGGAGTGCGCTGGTCGGTGATCCAAAACCACGGCTTGCCGTCGCGGCCAAAGCCGCCGGTCCGGGGCATCGGCTCCATGAGCAGCGAGTACCCCAGCGGCGCGAGGGCTCGCTCATAGAAGCCGCGGCTGCGGTCGTAGTCAGAAACGTTGATCGCGGTGTGGTCGAGCATGGCCGTCCTTGATAGAAGTCAGGGTGGGGTGTTCATCCCGAGCAGGCGTCCCGCCTCGGCCAGAGGACAAGTGAATATCATCCCGCCGGTACGTGCTTGGCGAGGGGATCATCCTCGGGATATCCTTCACTGACCTTGACAGGACCAGAGATCGGATCCTGGGGAACGATCACGGTGCCCACTCGTGGTGAGAGCGGCCCGGGGGAGGTCGAGCTGGCGTTGGGTGGGGGTTCGGCCACCTTCATCGCCTACTCCGACGAGCCGCTGCAACAGGGGGTCCGGGTCGTTGTCATCGACGTTCGCCCCGGCCGCAAGATCGACGTGGCCCGGCTGCCCTGACGCACCCGGGCTTATCAGAAAGGACGATCGATGCTGGGAATCCGCGTACCTGATCCCGACGAGGCGATGCTGATCTCGGGCGGTAAAGGGGGAGCCGACGGCGCGCCGTTCCGCGTCGTGGTCGGCAACCGCAAGTTCGTGATGCCGTTCATCAACAGCGTCTCCTACCTCACGCTCGCCATGCAGGAGGCACAGGTGGCGGAGAGGTGCGTGACCAACCAGGGCATCGAGATCGTCGCCAAGGCGGTGTGCGCGTTCAAGGTCGCGGCCGACGAGCAGTCGATCATCAATGCCGGCCAGCGGTTTCTCTCCGACCAACAGCAGATGCCCAATCTCGTGGGGCAGATCTTCGCGGGACATCTGCGCTCGATCATCGGGTCGATGACGGTCGAGGACATCGTGCGCAACCGCCAGGCGTTGGCCACCGAGGTGCTCGATGCCTCCAAGGAGGAGATGGGCCGTCTCGGCTTGTTGGTGGACTCCTTTCAGATCCAGTCGATCGACGACTCGGGACAGGGCTACATCGCGGCAATGGCGGCACCCAACATCGCCGCGGTCCAGCGCGAGGCCGCGATCGCCCAAGCCCGGGCTGATCAGGCGGCGGCCGAGGCCAAGCAGGAGTCGCTTCGCCAGCAGGCTCAGTACGAGCGTGAGACCGCGATCGCGCGCGCCAAGAACGAGGCCGAGGTCAACAAGGCCACGGCCGATGCCGACCGCACCAGCGCGATCGCCAACGCGGAGGCCAAGCAACAGGTCGCCCAGGCCCAGGCGCAGGCCGACCAGGCGGGCCCGCTGGCAGAGGCCGAGGCGCAGCGGGCGGTGTTCCAGGCGCGCACCGCGGCCGCGACCAAGCAGGCGGAGCTGCGCGAGCAGGAGCTCGTCTCCGAGCGCGTCAAGCCGGCGCAGGCCGACGCGGAGTCCACCCGGATCAGGGCCCAGGCCGAAGCCGAGGCCACCAGGCTGCAGGCCGCAGCCGCGGCATCGAATGATCGCGTCGCGCTCGAGCGCATGATCATCGAACAGCTGCCATCACTGGTCAACAACGCGGGGACATCACTGGCCCGAGCGAACGTCACCGTTCTCAACGGCTCCGACGGGCTCTCGCAGGTCGCCGCGGGGCTCGTCACCCAGGCCCTCGCCATCTACAACGAAGCCCGAGCCGGACTCGTCACCAACGGTAGACCGGTCGATGGCGCAGCCGCGGACACGGCGGCCCCGGCGGACGGGACGCGGGAGACCCCCGCGAGGAAGGAGCCCATGTAGAGCGGCTGCAGTCGCTGCGCGAGCTGCCTGACCGCGGCCTCGAGCGTGCCGGAGTTCGATCCGGACGGCGCCGTCGAGAAGCGGCGCTGCCACTCGTCGCGTCGGCGATTGAGCTCCTGTACCTGATCAGCAGCGACCGAGCCGGGTCAGCGCCTGGCCAGGCGTCGTCCGCTCGCGGTCGGCGCCGGCGTGTACGCGATCCCGTAGTGGCGGTAGAGATCGTTCTCGTCGTCTGCGGCCAGCCCGGCGTCCTGATCGATATTGGGCGCGTCTTTGACCTGCTCCTTGGAGGCGGCGATCCGCAGGCCGTCCGGGGAGGCGGTGGCGCCGGTCAGCGGCACGAAGGTCAGGTGCTTGCCGATCAGCCCCTCCTTGACCGAGCCGAACATCGGCTGCTCGGTCTCGGTGTCGACGTAGATGTCCTCGAGCTTGCCGATCTTGTCGCCGTCGCGATCGACCAGCTCTCGACCACGCCAGTCAGCGAGATTGTCCACTTCCACCATTGGCTGGGCTCCTTGCATCGCGGGATGGGACGGTCCTGTCAGACATACTGCCGGGGGGCGAGGTCTGAGGGCCCCTCGGCCCCACCAGGTCGCGGCGGTGCCCGTTCCGTCCGCGCTGCCGGCCACGACGTCACACGAACTTGGGGTACAGCGACATGCCGCCGTCGACGACGATCGTGGTGCCGGTCACGTAATCGGCCTGCGCTGACGCCGCCCACGCCACCGCGGCGGCGATCTCGTCGGGCTGGCCCATCCGTCCGAGCGGGATCTCGGACTCGACGGCGTGCTTCTGCTCGGGATCGTCGAGCACGAACTGGTTGATCGGGGTGACGATCGCCCCGGGCGCGACGTTGACGAGCCGGATCCGCTTGGGGGCCAGCTCCCGGGCGGCGGTTTCCATCAGGAGCTTGATCGCGCCCTTGCTCGCGCAGTAGTGCGCGAAGCCCGGCCAGGGGATGAACTCGTGGACGCTTGACATGTTGACGATGGTCCCTCCGCCCGCGGCGGCCATGATCTTGCCTGCCTCCCGGATGCACAGGAACGCGCCCGTGAGGTTGGTCTGGATGACCGCGCTCCACAGGTCGAGCTCCATCTCGAGCAGCGGGGCCTGCTTTTCGATGCCGGCGTTGTTGACGAGCAGGTCCACGCCGCCGAGCTGGTCGTGAGCCCGGGTGACCATCCGCTTGACGTCGTCCTCTGAGCCGACGTCGCCCTGGACCGCGATCGCGCGGGGCGCTCCGTCAGACCGGATCTGCTCGGCGAGCGCCTCGGCGTCGGAGGCCTCCTTGGCCGAGTAGTAGTTGATGCACACGCTGGCGCCCTCGGCGCCGAGGCGCTCGGACGTCGCCTTGCCGATCCCGGTGTTGCCGCCGGTCACGATCGCCTTGCGTCCTTCGAGCAACATGTCAGAACCTCCTGTGGCCGTGGGTGAGCGTCCGTTACCCTCGCGCGCGGTCGCCGAGCGTGCCGTGGCGCTGGCGCTCGATGTTGAGCGCCGCGGTGATCAGCGCCAGGTGGCTGAACGCCTGCGGGTAGTTGCCCAGCATCTCGCCGGTGTCGGGGTCGATCTCCTCCGCGAGCAGGCCGAGCGGCGAGCTGCAGGACAGCAGGTGCTCGAAGCGCCGTTGGGCCTCCTCGAGCTCGCCGGCGTGCGCGAGCCCGTCGACCAGCCAGAACGCGCACATCGTGAACGTGCCCTCGCCACCCGACAGGCCGTCGTCGGTGTCGCCGGGGTCGTAGCGACGCATCAGCGGGCCGATGCTCAACCGCTCGTCGACGGCGTCGATCGTGGAGCGCAGGCGCTTGTCCTGGACGCCGAGGAAGCCGATCTGGGGCAGGCGCAGCAGCGCCGCGTCGACGGTGTCTGAGCCGAAGGACTGCGAGAACGCCCCGAGCGTCTGCGACCAGCCGCGCGTCATGGTCTGCGCGCGGATCTGGTCGCGCGCCTGCTGAAACGCGGCCGTGTCGAGCTTGCGGTCATGCTTGCGGGCGATCTTCAGCGCGCGGTCGACGGCCACCCAGCACATCGCCTTGCTGTAGGTGTAATGGCGGTTCTCGCCGCGGACCTCCCAGATCGACGCGTCGGGATCCTGCCAGTGGTCGATCGCCAGCTGTGCGACGTGGCGCAGCTGCACCCACAGCCGCTCGGATATCTCGCCGCCTCGCCTGGAGTACAGGTAGGCGGCGTCCAGCAGCTCACCGTAGGTGTCCAGCTGCTTCTGGCCGGCGGCGTCGTTGCCGGTTCGCACCGGCGCCGAGCCGCGGTAGCCCAACAGGTGACCGAGTTCCCGTTCGGCGTCCGAGGAGCTGCCATCCAGCGTGTAGAGGTTCTGAACCTGGGCGTCCAGGCCCACGCCGGTCAGCCAGCCGAAGAAGTCGTGCGCCTCCTCGTCGTAGCCCAGGCCGAACAGCGCGTAGAGGATGAACGACGAGTCGCGCAGCCACGTGAAGCGGTAGTCCCAGTTGCGCGGACCGCCGATCCACTCGGGCAGGCTCGTGGTCGGCGCCGCGACGAGCGCCCCGGTGGGCGCATAGCTCATCAGCTTCAGCGCGAGCGCCGAGCGGATGACGTGCTGGCTGTAGGGCCCGGCGTAGTTGCAGCGCTCCGCCCAGGTCCACCAGAAGTCCTGGGTCTCGCGCAGCAGCCGGCGGGCGTGGCGCAGATCGCCGACCCCGTGGCCGCATCGACCGGGCTCGTTGACCGTCAGCCCGATCGCGACCACCTCGCCCGCCGCGACCTCGATCGTCTGCTCGACCCCGGTCAGCGCCACGCTGGCCGTGAGGCAGTAGTGGTGGTCGGGGCCGTCGCCGTGCAACCGCCCGTCGGAGGGCCGCAGCGGGTTCTCGGCGCGGGCGTAGTCGGGACGCAGGTCCACCCGCTGGGAGAAGCGCACGGTTCCGGCCAGCCCGGTCACCAGCCGGACCAGGCGCGGCTGGTCGTGCGGCCGCGCGTGCTGTTTGATCGTGCCCGGCTCGATCGGCATGAAGTCTCGGATGCACGCCCGTCCGGAGTCGGTCTCGAAGATCGTCTCCAGCACGTTGGTCTTCTCCCCGTAGCGCTGCCACGAGCGGTGGGAGCCGACCGGCGCGAGCTCCCACGCGCCGCCCGTGCCGGCGTCGAGCAGCCGTCCGAACAGGCTGGGGCTGTCAAACCGCGGCAGCGAGCACCAGTCCACGCTGCCGTCGACGCCCACCAGAGCCACCGAGCGACAGTCGCCGACCAGGCCGTAGTCCGCGATCGGCAGATAGCCGTCGCAGCGCGCGCTCACGATCGGCTCCCGGGATCGCGCGAGTGCACCGGGCTGCTTTGCACTGCGCTACGGGGCTGAGAGGCAGGTCGCCGCCGATCGCGCCCGTCGTGGGCTGGGCTGCGCGCTGCGCCCGGGGCGGCCGGCGCTACGCCCCGGGCGCCACCGCCCGGGGCGGCCGGCGCTACGCCCCGGCCGCCACGGTTGCACGGGTCGATGCTCAGAGCCCGAGCTTGTCGCCGAGGTCTCCCTCCAGTTGTCCGGGGTCGATCCCCGCGTTCTGCAGCAGATCCTGGTGTTGGTCGGTATCGACCTGGTCGGGCAGCTGCTGATCGGCCTGATCGGCCTGATCGTGGTCGCCGCGGTCGTGCAGCATCTGGAGGATCTGATCCTTCGGTATCTGCATGTCGTCTCTCCTGTGGTGGAACTCCGGGTGAGTTGTGGATGATGCGATGGACACGTTTTACGTATCTGCCCGACGCCGGGGATCGTGCAGGCCGGCGTCCTCGAGCAGGGCCGCGATCAGGGGCTCGTATCGACCCTGTTGCAGATCGTCGAGCGGATGCCGGGTATGACGCAGCAGCGCCTGGTAGGGCAACGAGAACGCTGCTCGTTGGGCGAGGAGGCGACGTTGCGCGTCATCGGAGAAGCCTGCGAGGACCCGAACGGCGGCGGTCATCCGTCGGACCTGCGCGATTCGGCCGGGCAGAAACCAGGCGACCAGCAGCCCGCCGGGCACGAGGAAGAGCGTCCAGCCGATCAGATCAGCGGCCGTGGCGATCTCCTGGTTGGCGTGGCGCGCGGTGCGCGCCACGCTCGAGGGGCCGCTCTCGCCGGCGCGCAGACCTCGCGCGAGCTGCCCCCCGATGAGGGGTAGGCCCGCGACTGCTCCGGCGGCCGTCCCCAGGCCGCTATGGACCGACTGGCTGGCCTGCTCGACGCCGGTGCCAAGTTGCTGCAGACCGGCGATGTCGTCGTGCGCCGCGCGGGCGAGAGCGGCCAAGAGCACCAGGCAGCCCAGCACGGCGAGGTCTCGGGCGAGGGTGCGAATCCTCGCCGCGGCCGTATCCGGATACAGGCGAAGCGTCACGCCGGGACGCACGCGATCGTGCGGCGCCGCCGCGGCGCTCACGCGTCGGTCGGCTCGCGCCGTCGGCGGCGAAGGCGGGAGCGCGATCGCGACTGGGCTCCGAGCTCCCCGTCGCCATCGGCGGCGGTCGTCTCGTCTCGAGTGCCGGCCGGGGCGGGTTCCCGCCGAGCCCCGTAGCCGGCGTCGTCGTCCGCGACGGTCTTGCGACGGCGTGGAATCATGGTGTTGAACAGCAGGATCGCCGCGCAGACGCCCCAGCCGAGCTTGGTGAAGCCGTTCGCCGCCGCCATGCCGAGCACGTTCCCGCTGATCAGCGCGATGATCGCGGCGGCCCCCAGGGCGATGGCCACGATCAGGCTCATCGTCTTGGCCAGCAGATGCTGAGCGGCGCCGAACAGCAGCAGGCCGCCGGCAGCGGCGGTCAGCATCCCCGTCCAGCCGTTGGCGCCGAAGATGCCGAGAAAGACCTTGCCCTTCCCGGGCGCGCTGCCATTCGGAAACGCCGAGAACTTGGGAAAGACGTGCTGCTTGTAGAGGAAGTACAGGCCGGCGACCAGCAGGATCGTCCCGAGGACGAGCGCCGGCCCGCGCGCGAGGCTGATCCCCTTCTCGCGATGTGTGTTGCGGTCATCTGTGGGCACGAGCCCGGACCTCCCGAGGAATCGAAGGTGGATGGGTGCCCGAGTCGGTGGGCCATGGCTCTGCCGGCGCACGGACCGGGTGACCCTCGAGCGCACAGCGCGGCTCGTGCATCGATCATGCAGACCGTCCGCGGTGCGATTCGGTTACAGAACTTCCCTCCGGGGAGCTGGTGTAACTAAACGACCGTGACCTGAGTCCTTCTCTCTGCTGCTCGCGCTTTCCGCCCAGCCGGAGGCTGATGCGGACGCGCGGATGGCGCATCCAGATGCCGTTGCGACGTGCCGACATAGATCAGAGCCTGGTCGAGCGGTCCCTGGCGGGTGATCTGCGCGCCTTCGAGGCTCTCGTCGAGCGCCATCGGGGGGTGGTGTACCGGGTGGCCAGCCGGATCGTCGGCGCCGATGCCGCCGAGGACGTCAGCCAGGACGCGTTTCTGCGCGCCTACCACCGGCTCGATCGCTTCCGCGGCGAGGCATCATTTCGGACCTGGCTGTTGCAGATCACCACCAACGCCGCTTTGACCCACCTCAGCCGTCGACGCGACGAGTCCACCGACGATCATGCCGTCGCCGACGAGGCCGTCGATCGCGACGCCAGTCGCCAGCCGGTGACCGAGCTCGAGCGGCGCGAACGTCAAGCGCGGCTGGAGCTCAAGCTGCGAGGGCTGCGCCCGGACTATCGCAGCCTGCTCGTGCTCAGGGACCTCGAGCAGCTCTCCTACGAAGAGATCGCCCAGACGCTCGACATGCCCCTGGGCAGCGTCAAGGGCCGTCTGCACCGAGCCCGCGGCGAGCTGATCGACATCCTGCGCAACAACACCTACGACTGGGAGCTGCCGGCATGAACGGTCCAGATCCACCTGACGAACTCTCCCCGGCAGAGCGGTCGCTCGATCGACACCTCGAGCTCCTGCGGGCGGATCCCCCGACGCCGTCGACGGAGCTGGTGGCTCGAGTCATCCATGCGGCCCGCTGGCAGCGGGCGCTGCGTCATCCGCTGCTGGCGGTCAGCGCGATCGCCGGCGTGATCCGCGACGGCATGCTCCTGTTGTTCGGCGCGTCCCCGCGACGATGACCCCCCTCGCCTCCTCGGTCCTCGATCAGGCGGGTCGCCAGCTGGGGGGCTTTCTGCCCCGACTGGCGGGAGCCGTCGCGCTGCTGGTGGTGGGCCTGTTCGTCGTCTGGCTGCTCACGCGCATCCTGACCGAGGCGCTGCGGCGCGGCGGGGTGGACGGGATGGCGGACCGGGCCGGCATCAACCGCGTGCTGGCGCAGGCGGGGCTCGGCAGCTCGCTGGCGAGGGTGGTCGGGCGCGCGCTGCGACTCGCGCTGGCCATCGTGATCATCTTCGCGGCGCTGTCGCTGCTGGGCCTGCAGTTCCTCTCCGACTCGCTGAACAAGGGCATCCAGGAGCTTCCCAAGCTCTTGATCGGCGCCGCGCTCGTCCTCGTCGGGGTCGTGTTGGCCGGCGCTGTCCGCGAGCGCGCCCAGCGGCTCGGCGACCAGATGGATCTGCCCGTCCCGCTGGGGCGGATCGCGCAGATCACCGTGTTGGCGATCTTCGGCATCGTCGCCGCGGCCCAGATCGCGATCTCCACGTTGGTGCTGCTGCTGCTCGTCGGCCTCCTCCTCGGCGGAGTGGTCGCCACGTTCGCCCTGGCCTTCGGCCTCGGCGGCCGCGAGGTCGCTCGCTCACTGAGCGCGGGGCGCTACGTGCGCCACAGCTATCGGGAGGGCGAGGTGATCGGCTTCGGTGACGTGCGCGGCACGGTGACCGCGATCGAGCCCGCCTCGACGCTGCTGGATGTCGGGGATGGCCGGACGGTCCGCGTGCCCAACCACCTGCTGCTGGAGAGCGTCGTCACGATCTATCCCGATCGCGACGAGCTCGGGCAGTGACCGTCAAGCGTCGGTGGTGCGAGTGGCCGCCGCCGAGGATCTCGTCCGACTCGAGGTCGGCCGGCCTTGCGGAGCCAGGACGAGCAGGGTCGCGTCGTCTTGCAATGGCGCGGCACCGTGGTTGATGATCGCCTGCTCGATGGCGTTGACGGTCGCCGCCGGCGACGAGCTGCTCGCCTGCGCGGCGGCCGTCCGGATGCCGCGCAGTCCGAAGGGAGAGCCGTTCTGCGCCCGGCGCTCGATGACCCCGTCGCTGTAGAGGATCAGACGTTGATCGTCGGCGATCCGCAGCCTGTTGATCGTCCAGGCGTCCGTCGGGCCTCGGATTCCGAGCGGGGAACCGGCCGAGGCTGACAACGCGGTCAGCGTTCCGTCGGCGTCGACGATGGCCGGCGGGGGATGGCCGCAGTTGATCCAGCTGAACGTCGCGCTCGGCCCATGCCAGCGTCCGACGATCGCGGTGACCACCGATCCATCGTCATTCACCGCCCGAACGGCCTCGTCAACGGCTCCGACGGCCTCCTCGTGGGTGGCGTCATTGCGTCGCGCGGCTCGAAGCGCGCCGAGCGCGAGCGCGGCCAGACTCGCAGCCCGTGGACCGATCCCGGTCGCGTCGGCGACGGCGAGCCAGCTGCCGTCGAAGTTCTCGGCGTAGTCGAACCAGTCACCACCGACGTCGTAGCCGGGGAGCACGTTGCCCGCCAGCGAAGCGCCGTTGATCTGGGCGATCCGGGGCGGCAGGAGGTCCTGCTGCATCTCGCCGGCGGCGGTGATCGGCTTTCGCCCCCGACACTGAGCCAGCACATCCGAGCATCCCTCCGCCGGTCCGATCGCCGACGCCGCCTGGTGGGCCAACTGCGCCAGTTCCGCGGGGTCGGCACCGACCGCCAGCAGGAGGCCGATCGCACGACCGCGCAGGAGGATGGGCGACGGGACGCACCCGGGCAGCTCCTCGGCCACGCTGCGACGCAGGTTGGCGAGCCCCTCCAGAGGGATCTCCGGGCCGACGGCCAGAGGCGCCGTCAGCTCGGGGGGGAAGTCCGGTGAGCCGGCGAATCGCCGCAGGCGCGATCCGTCGATGTCGACGAGATACAACGCCGCGGAGGCGACTCCGGACAATCGTCGAGCCTCGGCGACGATCTGCTCGCCCACCAGGTGCGGCGGGATCTCGTCCAATACGGCGGCGGCGTCGACGGGCCCGCGACCGTCCTCGCCGCGGGTGGGGCTCGCGTCGGGTGTCGAGCTGCCGTCATGTTGATCCTGCGCTTGGCGGCGCGCCACGCGCAGGAGGTCGTTGCGACTCGAGAAGTGGCGATAGACGGTCGCGCGAGCGATGCCGGCCGCGACGGCGATCTCGTCGATGCTCGGGCTCGGGTCGTCCTCGAGCAGGCCCGCGGCCGCGGCCACGATCCGGCTGTAGTTCAGCTCGGCATCGGCGCGACGCCGGCGCATGCTGCACGGCTCCGGCGCCATCGCGACCCGCGGCGAGTCCCGAGCAGGGGCTGGCTCATCGATCTTCATCGCACGGTCCCATCAACTGAGATGTAGAGCATAGGCGATCTCAAGCATCCAGGATCCGATGTCTCCCCAACGCGTTGTCGCTGCACCCTCGCATTATCTAGGACGAGATCCGAAATGTTTTGTAACCGATCCGGCGGACAGGGGGTCAAAAGAGGACAAACCATGCACATCGTGTCGCCGATCGGCGACCCGTCCTCGGGGAAGAAAGACAATGCTCGCCTCCATCCAAGTCGCCCAGAGCCTGCAGAAGGCGCTGAACGGCTTTCTCGGCTTCATCCCGAACCTGATCGGGTTCCTGGTGATCCTGATCATCGGGTTTCTCATCGCCCGGGCGGTCAGGAAGATCGTGACCGTCCTGCTGCAAAAGGCCAAGCTCGACCACGCGCTGCACTCCGGCCAATCCGGCCAATACGTGGAGCGCATCAGCCCGGGAGCCAGCCCCTCGGCCCTGATCGCCGGGGTGGTGTTCTGGCTGATCTTCCTCTTCGTCCTCTCGGCCGCGATCGGAGCGCTGAAGATCCCGGCGGTCACGGCGTTCATGAACACGGTGCTCGGCTACCTGCCCAACGTGATCGCCGCGGTGATCATCTTCGTGATCGCCGGCGCGATCGCGGGCGCGGTCGGCGCCGCGGCCGCGAAGCTGATGGGCGACACCCCGACGGGCAAGATCGTCGGCACGGCCGTTCCCGCGCTGGTGATGGGGATCGCGATCTTCATGGTCCTCAACCAGCTGAAGATCGCCCCCGCGATCGTGAATATCACCTATATCGCGCTCATCGGCGCGGTCGCGCTGGGCGCAGCACTGGCGTTCGGCCTCGGCGGGCGCGACGTCGCCGGCCAGATGCTGCGTCAGGCCTATGAGTCGGGGCAGCAGAACCGCGAGCAGGTCAGAGCCGATCTGCAGACCGGCCGCGACCGGGGGCGCCGGCACGCCGAGGCGGCCCGGGACCGCGTGTCGGGCGACCGCCCAGACGGCCAGGGCGAGGAGGGGGCGGTGCGCCGGTAGCCAGACCGGTCGCCAGCAGGTCGGTCGCCGTCAGCGGCCGCAACCGATCGAGGCCAAGACGAATTTCCCAACCGCAGACCAACCACGGAGAACAGACATGCCCAACGAGATGTCAGACGCCTATCAGTGGCACGGCCGCACGATGTTCGACAGCGCCGGCGAGAAGATCGGCAAGATCGACGAGATCTACGAGGACCCGGAGACCGGCAAGGCGGAATGGGCCACGGTGAATACCGGCCTCTTCGGCACCAAGTCCAATTTCGTACCGCTCGCGGGCGCCACGACCTCGGGCGAGGACGTGCGTGCTCACGTGACCAAGGCGCAGGTCAAGGACGCTCCCGGCGTCGAGGCCGCCGGCGAGCTCTCCGAGCAGGAGGAACAGCACCTGTTCGAGCACTACGGGGTGCCCTACACCCAGGAGGGATCGACCACGGCTCAGGGCGCGCCCCAGGCGGGCGAGCCCGCCCGCGGGCGCCAGGCAACCGCCGATCGGACGGACGAGTATGCCGGCGGGCGCCAGGAGACCGTCGGTGAGACGGGCGAGTATGCCGGCGGGCGCCGGGAGACCGCCGGCCGTGGCGGTGAGGGACACCGTGAGCGTTCGGGAGAGCGCGGGGTCGAGGGGCACGATGTGTCGGGTCCGACCACCGACGAGGCGATGACCCGTTCCGAAGAGGAGCTGCGGGTCGGCACCCAGCGGCGCGAGGCCGGCCGCGCGCGGCTGCGCAAGTACGTGGTCACCGACATGGAGACGCGCACGGTCCCGGTCCAGCGCGAAGAGGTGCGCGTCGAGCGCGAGCCGATCACCGAGGCCAACCGCGAAGCGGCGATGGCCGGCGGCGAGATGACCGATGAGGAGCACGAGGTCGTCCTGCACGAGGACGAGGTGCTCGTCGACAAGCACGCCGTGCCCAAGGAGCGCGTCGCACTTGGCAAGGACGTCGTGACCGACGAGCAGCAGGTCACCGAGGAGGTCCGCAAGGAGGAGATCGACACCGAGGGCCTGGAGGCCGGTGAGCGAGGGGGTCGCCGAGGCCGCTGAGCCGTCGTCCAGGACGAGGATCGCTTGCCGCCCCTCCCGGGCGGCAAGCGCGCCTCACCGTGGAGGTCCGCGTCGTCTTGAACCGCGGCACTCTCTGGGCACAGCCGCATCTCCGAGGAGGGGCCACCGATGGCCGACGCACCAACCGGCAGCAGTTCCGCCGCATCGCGCGCGCCAGGCAACCCACGGCGCTTCATCGTCATCGCACGTTTCGGACACCACCGGCGCATCCTTCGCGCCCCGGCCTCCCAGCTGAGCTCGACACGCGCTCCGCGAGGGACCGATACGGCCGATCGTGCCCCCGCCGGCGGCGACATGTCCGCCGGCACCGACGACCCACGTAGGCGGCGTTAACCTCAGCCCCCGCGCGCCGGGCGATTGCCCGGCCGCTCGCGGGGGCTAACCCGTGCTCGCCGGCTTCGACCCCGTCAGCGGAGGCACGACGGACTGGATGAGCCGGTCGACCCCCGGGAACTCGAAGCGATCGAGCGACGCGCGATCGATGAGCCAGCCGCCCGCCTCGGGGGTCAGCAGCCCCTTGTGGGCGAGCTTCGTCAGTCCGAGGCTGACGGTCGAGCGGCGCGCGCCGACCATGTGAGCCAGCGTGTCGTGGGTGACCGGGAGATGCACCCAGATGCCGTCCCCGCGCACGACGCCCTGGCGGTCGGCGATCGACCAGATGAGCCCCAGGAGTCGGTCCTCGACGCGCGGGAGCTGTGAGATCGCCTGCTGGAGCAGGGCGTGGCGCAGCTGCTGGGCGCCGCGCCTGAGGATCGCGGCCATCAGCGTCGGCCAGCGACGGCCGATCGCCAGCAGCCGATCGTCGAGCACCGCGACCGTGGCCGGCTCGAGCACCGACCAGCCCCAGCGCAGCGGGATCGAGTCGGTCTCGCGGCCGTCGAGCAGGACGAGCTCGCCGGGAGTGATCAGGCGCGTGCACGACCGGCCCATCATCGACACGTCGATCGTCACCGCTCCGGCGAGCAGCAGGAACCCGTGAGCGTCGCCACGGACACCACGTTCATCCGCGAGCCGCTCGGGTCCCCAGGGACCCGGGTCGAACCTCAGCTTGGGCACGATCGCGTGTTCGCTCGCCTGGACGAGCTCATCGCCTTCGAGCTCTGCGGCCAGCTCCGGGTCGACGTCGAGCAGGCGCACCCCGCGGGGAACCCACGGCTCCCCGGCGACGTCCCGAGAAACGGCCTCCGCCATCTACAAATTGTACCGCCGGCCTCGGCGATCCGGCCCGCATGACGAACCACAGCGCCCGGAAGACGGCGCGGGCGGGAGCCCGTCGTCGGGTCGGCGACGCTGCGTCCGGGCCGACGGGTCGCGACGAATCCGGGCAGGTTTGGGTTTGCGCCGTGTGCTAGGGGCAGAAGTCATTTGCATGTACTTGCACGACCACCGTCTTTCTTGACATGGACGACGCCTACGCCCAGTTCATGATCGCGATCGTCGAACTGTGCTTGTCGGCCGACCTGGCGGGATTGCGGGTCGAGGTGCTCACCACCGGCGGTCTGCAGATCGAGGGGGTGCCGACATCGATCCGTCAGGCCGAGGACGAGGGCCAGGTCGACTCGACCGGCTATGCGCGAACGTTTCGCATCAACGACGCGCTCGTCAACCTCGATGACATCACCCAGTGCACCATCCATGCCCCCGCGCTGCGCGCTTGAGGCGCGTCAGCGCGTCAGCCGCCTCAGCGTCTGAGCGACGGCCGCCCCGTAGAGCAGGTGAAAGCCGAGGTCGGGCGCGATCGACGACGTCGGCATCTCCCAGACGGGCGGGGAGAGCGCCACGGCGGGCAGCTCCCCCAGGCTGGCGGCCCAGACGACCAGCGCGAACGCCGGCCCGTGGCCGGGCCGCCGGGCGCCCAGTCCATACAGCGCGCCCCAGCTGATTCCGTAGAGCCAGTGCATCGCGTTGTTCAGCGCGGTGGTGCGCTCGTCGGAGATCTCGCGCTGCAGCACGCCACGGATGAGCCGCTTGCCGACCTCGGCGGGTACGGTGCTGCCCTCCGTAGACGATCCACGAGGGCCTGGCCTTGCCGGCATGGATGAGATCGCGCAGCTCGCGCTGGTAGGCCTTGACGTTGGCCTGGCCGGTTCCCATCCCCATCCCCTCCGGAGCGTGAAAATCAGGAGCGTCGCGCGGTCCGCTACCCCGTCGTTGAGCGCGCGACGCACTTTCCGTGGTCCCGTCCGGTGTGCGGTCCGGAAGGACGGGTAACCACGACCGGCAGATGGCGGTCGCGATCCTCGACATCGACGGCACGTTGGTGGACACCAACTACCAGCACACCGAATCGTGGTTCCGCGCGTTCCTGCGCCACGAGATCGTGTTGCCGATGTGGCAGATCCACCGGCGGATCGGGATGGGGGGCGACCAGGTCGTCGGCTCGCTGTGCGGCGAGGGCGTCGAGAGCGAGCACGGCGACTCGCTCCGGGCCGCCGAGGCCGACGAGTACGGCGCGCTGATCGGCGAGGTCCAGGTCATGGACGGCGCGCGACGGCTGCTGCAGGATCTCAAGCAACGTGGGCACACCGTCGTCCTGGCGAGCTCGGCCAAGACCGGGGAGGTCGACCACTATCTCGATCTGCTCGACGCCCGCGATCTCGCCGACGGATGGACGACCTCCGCCGACGTCGAGGCGACCAAGCCCCACCCCGATCTCGTCGGCGCCGCCCTCGACAAGGTCGACGGGCAGGATCAGACGGCGATCATGATCGGCGACACGCCGTGGGACATCGCGGCGGCGCGACAGCTCGACGTCGGCACTCTGGCCGTGATGACCGGCGGCTTCGCCGAGTCAGAGCTCCGCGACGCCGGAGCCCTCGCGGTGTTCGAGTCCGTCGCGGACCTCGACCGGCGGCTCGGCGAGACGCCGCTCGGGTGATCGACCTCGACCGGCGGCTCGGCGAGACGCCGCCCGGGTGATCGACCTCGACCGGCGGCTCGGCACCTACGGGCGCACGTCGGGGTCTCCGGATCGGATGACGCCGGGCCGTTCGCCAAGCAACATCTTCCGTGTTTCGCCGAAGGCCGAGGGGTAGGCTGTCCGGGCCCCGAGGCCCCCGACGACCCGATCGCTCACGCGCGTCCCCCAGACATTCCGCCGTCGTTGTGCTCCGCGCAGGCGCGCCGCAACGGCGCTGGCGCTCGGCGGCGCCGGGCTGCTCGCCGGCTGCGGCAAGCAGTCGATCCTGTCGAACCGAAGCCCACAGGCCCACGACATCACGGTCCTGTGGTGGTGGATGCTGGCGGCCTCGGTGGTCGTGTTCGCCGGGGCGGTGGGTCTGCTGGTCGTCGCCTACCTTCGCCGCGGCGTCCGGGGGCTGCCGTTCTTCGGCGAGCGCGAGAGCGTGCCCGAGGGCATGGTGTTGGTGTTCGGGATCGGCGTCCCGCTGGTAGCGCTGGTGGCGCTGTTCGGCGTCTCCGACGTCTACCTCGTCAAGCAGACCTCGCCCCCGAACCCGAGCACGACCGCGATGACGATCAACGTCATCGGCCATCAGTACTGGTGGGAGATGCGATACCCCGGCACCCCGGTGATCACCGCGAACGAGCTGCACATGCCCGTCGACACGCGGGTCAACATCGTCGCCACCTCCGCCGACGTCATCCACAGCTTTTGGGTGCCGGCGCTGAACCGCAAGATCGACATGGTCCCCGGCCGGCGCAACCGGGTGCTGCTGTACGCGAACCAGCCCGGCGAATACCGCGGTCAGTGCTCGCAGTTCTGCGGAATGCAGCACGCGCACATGGCCATGATCGTGTTCGCGCAGCGTCCCGCGCAGTACCGGGCCTGGCTGGCCAACGAGGAGCGGTCGGCGATGACCCCGACCACGGCGGCCGCCCGCGCCGGTGAGCGCGACTTCATGAACGATCAATGCGCCAGCTGCCACTACATCGCCGGCACTCCGGCGCAGGGTTTCATCGGCCCGGCGCTGACCCATCTCGCCGACCGCACCACGCTGGGCGCCAACGAGATCCCCAACCGGCCCGCGTGGCTGGCAGCGTGGATCCGCAACCCGCAGGCCATCAAGCCCGGCGTCCGGATGCCGGACCTGGGCCTCGGCGACAATGCGATCGGCCAGCTGGTCGCCTACCTCGACGGGCTGCACTGATGGCGATCAACGTCACCCCCCAGGGCCAGCAGCATGTCGAGCGTCTGGAGCGGGTGTGGACCGAGCGCCCAGGCCTCGTCGGATGGCTGACCACCACCAACCACAAGCGGATCGGGATCCTGTACTTCTTCGCCTCGCTGGCGTTCTTCGGCGCCGGCGGGGTCGAGGCGCTGCTCATCCGCACCCAGCTGATCGGCCCCAACGGCCACGTGCTCTCACCCGCCGCCTACGACGAGGTGTTCACGATGCACGGGATCACGATGATCTTCCTGTTCGTGATCCCGATGACCACCGGGGCCTTCGGCAACTACCTGCTCCCGTTGATGATCGGGGCGCGGGACATGGCGTTCCCCCGGCTCAACGCGCTGTCGTTCTGGGTCTTCCTTGGCTCGGGGCTGTTCCTGTATGTCGCCCTCCTGCAGGGCCATGCCCCGAACTCCGGGTGGTTTGACTACGTGCCGCTCGCCTCCAAGGAGTTCGACCCGGGCAACAACATCGACTTCTACGGCTACGGGCTGATCTTCAACGGGATCGCGAGCACGATGACCGTGATCAACTTCATCGTCACCATCTTCAAGCTGCGCGCGCCCGGCATGTCGCTCAACCGGATGCCCCTGTTCTGCTTCGCCTTCCTGGCGGTGGCCTTCGCGCTGCTGTTCGCGCTGCCGTCGCTGAGCATCGCCTGCCTGTTCCTCGAGCTGGATCGCCAGCTCGGCTTTCACTTCTATGACGTCGCGCAGGGCGGCGATCCGCTGCTGTGGCAGAACCTGTTCTGGATCTTCGGCCATCCCGAGGTCTACATCATCATCCTGCCCGCGTTCGGGATTGCGACCTCGATCATCCCCGCCTTCTCGCACCGGCGGATGGTGTTCTTCCCGCTTGTCGCGCTGGCCGAGATCCTCGTGGCGTTCCTCGGCTTCGGCGTGTGGGTGCATCACATGTTCACGGTCGGCTTTTCAAGTCTGACCTACGTGTACTTCGCCGCCGCCAGCCTGATCATCACGATCCCGTCGGCGATCCAGATCTTCGCCTGGATCGCGACGATCCTCACCGGCACGCCCGTCTTCCGCACGCCGATGTTGTTCATCGTCGGCTTCATCGTGTACTTCATCATCGGGGGGCTCTCGGGTATCACCGTGGCGGCGATCCCATTCGATCAACAGGTGCACGACAGCTATTACATCGTCGCGCACTTCCACTTCGTCATCTTCGGCGCCGCGGTGTTCCCGATCCTCGGTGGCATGTACTTCTGGTTTCCCAAGGTGACAGGTCGGATGTACGACGAGCGCGTGGGCAAGATCAGCTTCTGGCTGACGTTCATCGGGACGTTCGTGACCTTCTTCCCGATGCACATCGTCGGGATCCTCGGCATGCCGCGGCGCAACTACACCTATCCGCCGGGGTTGGGCTGGTCGCTGCTGAACTTCATCGAGTCGATCGGCGCCTACCTGCTCGCCGTCGGGCTCGTTCTGATCGTCGCCAACCTGGTGGTCAGTCGCTTCCGCGGGGCGCCCGCGGGACGCAACCCGATGGAGGGCGACACGCTCGAATGGTCGACGACCTCGCCGCCGCCGCCGTACAACTACGCGGTCATCCCCACCGTCACCAGCCCGTATCCGATGTGGGAACCGCAGGACCGCGAGGCCGACGACGCCCGGCTGGACCGCGGCGAGGGCGTGCTCCCGGAGGGTCATCAGACCCCGGCGACGACGGTGCAGGATGCGCAACTCGACGAGATCCTGGCGATGCCCCCGCACTCCGCGTGGCCGCCGCTGCTGGCGCTGATGATCACCGGCGTGTTCGCGATGCTGCTGATGCACCACTACTGGATCGCCGTCGGCTTCGGCGCCGTCTGCGGGATGACGCTGCTCGCGTGGCATCGACACGGAGTGGAGGCGTGACCGGCTCCGGCGCCTCCGAACGCGTGCACGGCTCAGATGCACCCGCTCCCCGCAGCGCCGCGGCTCAGGTCGCCGCCGCCTCCGTGGCCGCCCGGCGCCGGTCGCAGCCGAACGGGTGGTGGGGGATGGCGCTGTTCCTGTGCTCCGAGGTGACGCTGTTCGGAACGCTGATCGGCACCTACTTCTATCTCGACTTCGACGCGCACGCGTGGCCGCCGGCCGGGGTCAAGGCCCCGAGCGTCGTCCTGCCCCTCGTGGGCACGGCGTGTCTGCTGACGACCAGCCTGCCGATGGCGCTCGCCGCTCGCGCGGCGCGCCACGGCCGGCGGGCGAACGTGATCGCGCTTGTCAGCGGCGCGATGATCGTCCAGGGCCTGTACCTGGCGCTGCAGATCCTGCTCTTCCGCCACGACCTGCGTGACTTCCGTCCGCAGGCGACCGCGTACGGATCGATCTACTTCACGCTGCTCGCCGCGCACCACGCGCACGTCCTCCTGGGGATCCTGCTCGAGCTGGCGGTGCTGTGGCAGGTGGCCACCAAGGGCCTGACCAACTACTGGCTGATCGGCGTGCGCGCCACCGCGCTGTACTGGCACGTCGTCAACGTGCTGGCGGTCTTCGTCGTCCTCACCCAGCTGAGCCCGACGCTGTGAGCCCGACGCTGTGAGCCCGCCGCCCTCGGACCGGATGGTGTGGTTCGCGGTGCTCGGCGGCGCCGTCGCCTGGACGATCCAGTTCGTGATCAACCTCGGGTTCACGTTCGCGCAGTGCGACCAGCCGATCCAGCGCTGGGCGCTGCCGGTGCACGGCTGGGAGATCGGCCTGTCGGTGGTGGCGGCGGCGGTCACCGTCGCCGCCGCCGCGGCGTCGCTGCGCATCTTCCTGCGCACCTACCGACTCGACCACGTCGCCGAGGTCGAGCGCGAGGGCCGCGGCGAGGCGCCGCCGCTGGGCCGGATCAACTTCCTGGCGATGATCGGCCTGACGGTCAACTTCCTGACCCTGATGATCGTCGTCCTGACCGCGATCGGCGCTCCGCTGCTGCCCGTCTGCCAGCAGGCATGATCGGCCCGCGCCTCACCGCCGTCATCATCGTCGCCCTGCTCGCGGGACCGACCGCCGTCGCGCTGGCGGCGACGCAGGTGGGGATCGTTCGGCCCACCAGCGAGCCGGCGAGGCCGTCGGCGGCGCTGGGCGCCCAGCTGTACGCCGGCAACTGCGCGAGCTGCCACGGGATCGCCGGCGCCGGGATCAGCGCGGCGAGGCCGGGCGCGGGCGCCGTTCCGGGCGCGGGGCCGCCGTTGCGCCGGGTCGGCGCGCTGGCGGTCGACTTCTACCTGCGCCGCGGCTACATGCCGCTGTCGAGCATCCACGACGAGCCCGGCGACCAGCGGGTGCTCTTCTCCGACAAGGAGATCCGCTCGCTCGTCGCCTACGTCGCCGGACTCGGCCGCGGGCCCGCGATCCCGCATCCCGTCCCCGATCCCGCCAACATCTCCGACGGCTTCTCCCTGTTCACCGATCACTGCTCCGGCTGTCATCAGCTCGTCGGGCGCGGCGGGTTCGTCACCGGCGCCAAGGTTCCGCCGCTGCAGAGCATCGCGCCGACGCAGATCGCCGAGGCGGTGCGGATCGGCCCCTACCTGATGCCGCGCTTCTCGCGGACGCAGATCTCCGACCGCCAGCTGAACGCGATCATCGCCTACGTGCAGAGCACCAGTCATCCCGACAACCGCGGCGGCTGGGGGATCGGCAACCTCGGCCCGATCCCCGAGGGCCTCGTCGCGTGGTGGATCGGCGCGCCGCTGCTGGTGCTGTCGGCCCGCGCGGTGAGCCGTCGCAGGAGGAGCGGATGAGGCCCTGGCATTGGGTGCTCGGGCTGCTGGCGCTGGTGGCGCGACGCCTGCGGCGCCGCGGCGGCGAGACGCCCGGCACCGCTCCCGGCGTCCCGGCGGGCAGCGAGCGCGGCGGCGACGGAGACACCCCGGAACCGATCGTGCCGGCCGGATCGCCGGAGCGGGGCGCCGAGAACGTCGTGTTGGGCCTGCTCGGGCTCGCCTGCGTGTTCGCCATCGGCTTCGTCGTCGTGTACGCCGCGTTCGATGTCGCCGCGTTGCCCAACGAGCTGCTCGGGATCTGCCTCGGCGGCTCGCTCGTCTGCATCGGAGCCGCGCTCGCGGTGGTGGCCAAGCGGCTCGTGGTCACCGAGGAGCTCGAGGAGGAGTACCCACAGGCCAACCCCGAGCAGCAGCGCGAGGTGCTGGAGATCGTGCACGAGAGCGGCAGCCGGATCACCCGCAAGCGGCTGTTGGTCGGAGCCGGCCTGGCGACCGGCGGCGCGCTGAGCGCGGCGGCGCTGACGCCGACGCTGTCGCTGGGGCCGATCTGGGACACGGGCCCGCTCGACCAGACTCCGTGGGGGCGCGGCGTGCGCGTCGTCGACGAGTCGGGGCGGCCGATGGCGGCCGCCGACATCCGCCAGCGCACGTTCTACACCGGCTTTCCCGAGGGGGCCAGCACCGAGCTGATCGGTGCGCCGGTCGTGATCATCCGCGTCGACCCGGCCAAGCTCGAGCTGCCCGCCAACCGCCACGGCTGGGCTCCCGGCGGGATCCTCGCCTTCTCCAAGATCTGCACCCACGCCGGCTGCGCGGTCGCGCTGTACCGCAAGCCGCTGTTCCCCGTGCTCGAACCCAACAACGCGCTCGTGTGCCCGTGTCACTACTCCACGTTTGATCCGTACACGGGCGGGACGGTCATCTACGGGCCGGCGGGACGGCCGCTGCCGCAGCTGCCGCTGATGGTCGACGACGCCGGAGCGCTGCGCGCGGCCGGCAACTTCTCGGGCCGCGTGGGCCCCGCCTGGTGGGCGGCGCGGGAGCGGCCGACGTGAGCCGCCAGCGCCACGACGGGCTCGAGGATCCCGTCCGCTTCATCGACGAGCGAGCCTCGGCAGCGCCGCTGATGCGCAAGGCGATGCGCTACCTGTTCCCCGACCACTGGTCGTTCCTGCTGGGCGAGATCGCCCTGTACGCGTTCATCGTGCTTGTCGTCACCGGCGTCTACCTGGCCCTGTTCTACGTGCCGAGCACCGCGCAGAGCGTGTACAACGGCACCTACGCGCCGTTGCGCGGCACGATGATGAGCGACGCGTACAAGTCGGTGCTGCAGCTGTCGCTCGAGCACAAGGCGGGGCTGCTGCTGCGCCAGACCCATCACTGGGCGGCCGACCTGTTCCTGGTGGCGATCGTCATGCACCTGATGCGCGTGTTCTTCACCGGCGCGTTCCGCAGGCCGCGCGAGCTGACCTGGATCATCGGCGTGACGATGCTCGGCGCCGCGCTGCTCGAGGGCTTCCTCGGCTACTCGCTGGTCGACGACCTCCTGTCGGGCATGGGAATCGCCATCGCGTACGGCGTCGGCCTGTCGCTGCCGATCATCGGTGGCCCGCTGATGCTGGCCATATTCGGCGCGCCGTTCCCCGGAAAGCCCGAGTTCTTCGGGCGGATGTACATCGCCCACGTGTTCCTGCTTCCGGCGGTGCTGGCGGCGCTGATCGGCGCCCACCTGGCGCTGATCGCGGCTCGCCACCACACCCAGTTCCGCGAGAGCAAGCGCACCACCAACACCCGCATGGTCGGGGCGCCGCTGTTCCCGGCCCAGGTGCCGCGCTCGATGGGGTTGATGTTCCTCGTCGCTGGGATCCTGTTCCTGTTCGGCGGGCTGGTGCAGATCAACCCGATCTGGCAGTGGGGTCCCTTCCATCCCTATCTGGGAGAGAACGGCGCTCAGCCGGACTGGTACCTGGGCTGGCTGATCGGGGCGCTGCGGCTGACGCCGAGCTTCGACGTGACCGTCGGGCACTACACGCTGATCCCGAACCCGTTCTGGGGCGGCGCCCTGTTCCCGCTGATCGTGCTCGGCGTGCTCGCCGGCTGGCCGTTCATCGAGCGGCGATTCAGCGGCGACCGCGCCGTGCACAACATCGCCGAGCGCCCCCGGGACGCGCCCAACCGCACCGCCTTCGGCGTCGCGTTCCTCACCTGGGTGTTCCTGATCTTCGCGTTCGGCGCCGCCGATCGGATCTTCGTGCTGGCCGGCCTCAGCTACGACACCCAGCTGTACATCTTCCGCATCGGGATCTGGGTGGTGCCGCTGGCGCTGTTCGTCCTGGTGCGCCGGGTGTGCCGCCAGCTGCAGGCGGCCGACGCGGTGCAGGCCATCCAGGAGCAGGCCGAGGAGGAGGCCGAGCAGGAGACGCAACGGCCCCAGCCCGTGCTGCGCTCGACCCGGTCGGAGCCGACGGCGTGAGCGCGCTGCACCTCGGCGAGTCGGTCCCTCCGGTGCTCGCCACCATCCTGTACCTGCTGGCCTATCGCGTGCGCAGCCGACAGCTGGCCGGCGCGGGGCGGCCGGTGGCGCGGTGGCGCACGTGCTGCCTGGTGATGGGGGTGCTGCTGGTGGCCGTGGTGCAGCTGCCCCCGCTCGACGGTCTCGCCGACACCCTGCTGGTCGCGCACATGCTCCAGCACATCCTGATCGGCGACATCGCTTCGCTGCTGATCGTGTTCGGCCTCACCGGCCCGGTGCTCGCGCCGGTGCTGCGGACGCGGGCCTCGCGCGCGCTGCGCCGGGCCTGCACTCCGCTCGTCGCGCTGGCGCTGTGGGCGGTCGACCTGTACGCCTGGCACCTTCCGATCCTCTACCAGCTCGCAATCCGCCACGACCTCGTCCACGCGTGCGAGCACGCCTGCCTGCTGTGGTTCGGCACCCTGATGTGGCTGGCGCTGATCGGCCCGCTGCGCAAGCCGGCGTGGTTCGGCGGCTGGAGCCGGCTCGTCTACGTGTTCGGCATGCGCCTGGTCGGAGCGGTGCTGGCCAACGTCCTCATCTGGGCGCACACCGTCTTCTATCCGGTCTACGCCTCGCCGGACGCGCGCCGGGGGCTGAGCCCGCTGTCGGACCAGAGCCTCGCCGGCGGCGTGATGATGGTCGAGCAGGTGTTCCTCACGACCGCCGTGCTCGGCTGGCTGTTCGTCCGCTGGGCGCGCCAGGAGGAGGACCGCCAGTCGCTGCTCGACCTCGCGGCCCGCCACGGCCTCGGGCTCGGCGCCGACCGCGCCGATCGCGCCGCCCGCGCGGGCACGGCGGCCACGGCGCGGCTGCGCGAGCAGCTGCTCGCCGCCGACGGCCGCTCCGAGCACTCAGCTCGGGAGGCCGAGCGGTCGCGATCCTGAGCCGCCGTCCGTGACCCGGCGTGCTCGCGGGCTCGGCCCAGCACTCGGGCCTCCCGCCCGCGAATGCGGGCAGCGGCGCCTTTCGGTCTCCTCCTGCAGCTGCTCGCGCACACCCACGGCTGGCCGTTCCCCGCGGTCGGCCAGGGCGCGCTCGCGCGGATCGCGCGGCGCGAGGGCGCCACGCTGCGCGGGGACGCCCACGTCGAACGCGTCCTCGTTCGCCGCGGCCGTACCGTGGGCGTGGCGCTCCGCGGGGTCGAGGAGGTGGTCGCGCCCGCCGTGGTCAGCACGGTCAGTGCCCGGCCGCTGGCGGCGATGCTCCCGGCGCAGGCCCTCCCCGACCGGCTCTCAGGAGGCCGGACCGGCGGGCGCCGCTGCGTCGCGCGCCACCGGCTCGGTCCGCGCGCCGCCGATGCGCTCGCCGCGGGCGATGCCGGCGCGCTGCGGGTCGATGACCGCGTGCGGGTCGGCGGCGGACTGGCGACCCGCCGCGAACACGCTCCACCGCGTGCTGACCGCGCCCGCCAGCAGCAGGACGCCACCGGCGGCGGCAGCGGTCCGCGAGCGCGAGCCGCGCGCCGCCAGCAGCGCCGAGCCGACCGCCAGGAACCCGCTCGCGGCTTGGTCGAAGTGCTTGCACCGCCCCTGGGAGTACGGCCGGCCGTGCTCGCCGAGCCCGCGGTGCATCAGCGTGGTGGTCGCCAGCTCCATCGCCGCGCCGCCGAGCGCCAGCCGTCGCGCCGGCGCCGCCGTCGCCGGATCGGCGCCGATGAGCGCCGCCGCTCCGGCGCTGAGACCGGCCCCGGCGCCGAACACGAACGGCAGCGTGCGCCGGGCCTCGTGCCACACCGGCACCGCGGTGTTGGTCACCAGAGCCGCGGTGTACGTCGACAGCGGCAGCCCGAGCAGCGCCGCCGCGGGCGCGGCCACGCGGGCCAGACGCGGGAACAGGCCGAACCAGGCGTGGGCGGCGGCGATCGCGGTGCTGGCGGCGCTGCCCTGCAGGATCCAGGTGCCGACGCTCATCGGCGAGGTGACCTTGAACATCCGCAGCATGTTCAAGAAGCGCTGCGGGCGTCCCAGGTCGGCGATGAGCAGCGCCGGGCTGACGCAGATCCCGGCCATGGCCGCCGCCCAGGCGCGGCGCGCCAGCGCGTCGTCACCGCGCAGCTCGCACAGATAGCCCAGCCCCGCAGAGGCGCCGGCCACGCCGCCGGTGAAGAAGTACCACGGGATCTGCCACGTCCAGACCGGCGCCTTGATCACCGGCTGGCCGTGATAGGAGGCTCCGGCGGTCATCGGCTGCCCGTTGTCGACGCCGCGGCGCTCACCCGCGACCGCCGAGGACCGCCGCCGCCAGTCCCGCGCCGAGCGCGAGCGCGGCCGCGCCGGCCGCCGCCCAGATCGATCCGAGGTCGCGGACGGTGTCGACCGGATCGGGCGGCAGCCCGTAGACCTCGGGCTCGTCGAGCAGGAGGAAGAACGCTCCGGCGCCGTGGATGCCGTTGTCCTCGTCGGCGAGGTACAGCCGCGCCTGGTCCTGCCCGGCATCGCGCAGCCTGGCCAGCCGCCGGTCGGCGCGCTCGCGCAGCTCGTCGAGCTCGCCGAACTGGATCGAGTTCGTCGGACAGGCCTGAGCGCACGCCGGCTCCTGGTCGTCGCGCAGCCGGTCGTAGCAGAGCGTGCACTTCCACACCCGCCCGTCGTCCTCGCGCTTGTCCAGGACGCCGAACGGGCACGCGGGCACGCAGTAGCCGCAGCCGTTGCAGACGTCCTCCTGCACGACCACGGTCCCGAACTCGGTGCGAAACAGCGAGCCCGTCGGGCAGACCTCGAGGCACGCGGCGTCGGTGCAGTGCTTGCACACGTCGGACGCCATCAGCCAGCGGACGCCGTCGCCCTCCTGGTAGGTCTGCACGCCGGCGTCGATCGCCGCCCCTCGCTCGGCGATCTGCACGAGCGAGCCGCCGTCGGTCGCGTCGGCCGGCAGCCGTTGCTCGACGAAGGCGACGTGACGCCACCGGTCGGCCCCCAGGTCGACGGAGTTGTCATACGAGTTGCCGGTGAAGCCCTGCAGCTGCATGGGAACGTGATTCCACTCCTTACAGGCGACCTCGCAGGCCTTGCAGCCGATGCAGATCGAGGTGTCGGTGAAGAAGCCCATCCGCGGCTGCGCCTGCTCGCCGTACGTCGCCGGCCACGTGTGGACCTCGAGTTTCACTCGCGTACCCCGGCGCGGCGGCGGTAGCTGTCGACCAGCGCCACCCGCGCGGGACCCCGCGGCCGGCGGCCGGCCTGGATGTCGCACGTGGAGACCTTGTACTCGCTGATGTGCACGTTGCTGTCCAGGGAGAGCGGCAGCAGCTCGTTGGCGGAGTCGCCGGTGACGATCCCGACCCCGCCCCAGTGATACGGCGCCCCGACGAGGTGCATCACCCGACCCTGGACGCGCAGCGGCTTGATCCGGTCGGTGACCATCACCCGCGCCTCGACGGCGTTGCGCGCGGAGACGATCGTCGCCCACTCGCCGTGCCTCAGGCCCCGCTCGGCGGCGAGCTGGGGAGAGACCTCGCAGAAGAACTCGGGCTGGAGCTCGGCGAGATAGGACACGGTGCGCGACATGCTGCCGGCGGTGTGATGCTCGGTGAGCCGGTAGGTGGAGAGCACGAACGGGAACACGTCGGCCCCGGCCACCCCGTCGGACGGGTGGTAGGGGTTCTTGTCCCGGGGGTAGGTCTGGCGGGTCGGGCTCTGCTGCTGGCCGTAGAGCGCGTTCACGAACGGCGACTCCTGGGGCTCGTAGTGGGCCGGCAGCGGCCCGTCGGTGAGGCCGGTGGGGGAGTAGAGCCAGCCCCGGCCGTCGGGGTGCAGGATGAACGGCTTGTCCCCGGCGATCGCGGCCAGCCCCCTGGCGTCACGCGGCGGGTCGTAGTCCGGCGCCTTGGTCGGCGGGAAGTCGGGCCCGTCGCCGAGGCTCGTCCACGACCCCGAGGTCTCGTCCCACCACACGTAGCGCTTGCGCTCCGACCACGGGCGACCGTCGGGGTCGGCGGAGGCTCGGTTGTAGATGATCCGCGTGTCCTTGGGCCATGCCCACCCCCACTCGCGCGCGATCCAGTTCTGTTCGGTCCCGGGCTTCTTGCGCGCCGACTGGTTGACGCCGTCCTTGTAGACGCCGCAGTGGATCCACGACCCGCACGACGTGGACCCGTCGTCCTGCAGGTCGTCGTAGCTGTCGAGGTAGGTCCCGTCGGCGCGGCAACCGGAGATCTCCGCGAGGACCGCGTCGGGATCGGGCTCGGCGTCCCGGCCCTCGAGCGGGTACGCCCAGGTCAGCTCCCGGATCGGGCGGTCCCGGGGGTCCTCGGAGTCGGCGAGCTTCTCGCGGATGATGCATCCGAGGTGCCATATCCACTGCGTCTCGGAGCGCGCGTCGCCGGGAGGCTCGCATGCCTTCTCGCGCCACTGCAGCAGGCGCTGGGTGTTCGTGAACGATCCGTCCTTCTCGACGTGCGTGGCCGCCGGCAGGAAGAAGACCTCGGTGTCGATGCCCTGCGCGGTGACCGTGCCGTCCTCGTGGTCGGGGGAGTCCCTCCAGAACAGCGCCGTCTCCGTCGGCTGGAAGTCGCGTACGACCAGCCAGTCGAGCTTGGCGAGCGCGGCGCGCATCAGCCCCGAGTTGGCCGAGCCGACGGCCGGGTTCTGCCCGACGCAGAGCATCCCCTGCACGCCGCCGTCGAGCATCCTGAGCATCATCGCGTAGTGGGAGTGGTCGCCGTCGACGCGCGGCAGATGCCCGAAGCAGTAGTCGTTGTCCTCGGTCGCCGCCTCGCCCCACCAGGCCTTGAGCAGCGAGACCATGTAGGACCGCAGGTTGCCCCACGCCCCCGTGGCCGGACCGTTCTCCGCGACGAACGTGTCGAGCGTCGGATTGCGCTGCGGGTGGGGCATCGGGATGTAGCCCGGCAGGATGTCGTACAGCGTCGGGATGTCGGTCGAGCCCTGGATGTTCGCGTGGCCGCGCAGGGCGAGGATCCCGCCGCCGGGCCGGCCGATGTTGCCGAGCAGCAGCTGCAGGATCGAAGCGGCGCGGATGTTCTGCACGCCGACCGTGTGCTGGGTCCAGCCCACGGCGTAGACGACCGCGGAGGTGCGCTCCCGGCCCGAGTTCTCCGCCATCGCCTCCGCGACGGCGACCACGTCCTCGGGGGCGCAGCCGCAGATGTCGGCGACCGCCTCGGGCGTATAGCGGGCGAAGTGGCGCGTGAGCACCTGCAGGACGCAGCGCTCGTGCTCCATCGTGTCGTCGTAATGGGGCGGCTCGCCGCCCTCGAGGTCCATCCCGTGGGCGCCCTGGGACTGATCGCCGGAGACGTCCGCGGTCTGCTCGGTCTTGCCGCCGGCGGTCTCGCCGCCGGTTCCGTCATAGCCCCAGGTGTCGATCCCGTAGAGGCCGTCGTCGGGGTTCCAGCCCGAGAAGAAGCCGGCCTCGTCCTCGGTGTCGCGGAACTCGGGCTTGAGGATCACGGGGCCGTTCGTGTAGTGGCGGACGTAGTCGGTGAACCACCGGCGGTGGGCGAGGACGTAGTTGATGACCCCGCCGAGGAAGGCGATATCGGTTCCCGCCCGGATCGACACGTGGCGGTCGGCCATCGCGCTCGTGCGCGTGAAGCGGGGGTCGACGTGGATGACCTTCGCGCCGCGCTCCTTGGCCTCGATCACCCACTGGAAGCCGACCGGGTGCTGCTCGGCCATGTTCGAGCCCATGATCAGGATGCAGTCGGAGTTCTGCAGATCCTGTTGGAACGTGGTGGCGCCGCCGCGCCCGAACGAGGTTCCCAGACCGGGGACCGTGGCGCTGTGTCATATCCGCGCCTGGTTCTCGACCGAGACGGCGCCCATCGCCGTGAAGAACTTCTTGATCAGATAGTTCTCCTCGTTGTCGAGCGTCGCCCCGCCGAGGAAGTGGATCCCGAGCGTGCGCTTGAGCGGCTCGCCGTCCTCGGTCGTCTCCTCCCAGGTCTCCGCGCGGGTGCGGATGATCCGCTCGGCGATCATCTCGGTCGCCGCTTGAAGCGACAGGTCCTGCCACTCGGTGGCCCGCGGAGGCCGGTAGCGGACGGTGGTCTCGCGCATCGGGTTGTTGACCAGCGCCTCCGAGGCCGAGCCCTTCGGGCACAGGCGGCCGCGCGAGATCGGGGAGTCGGGATCGCCCTCGATCTGGACGACCTTCTCGTCCTTGACGTAGACCTTCTGCCCGCAGCCGACCGCGCAGTACGGGCAGATCGACCGCACGACCCGATCGGCCGTGCGCGTCCGGGCGACGAGCTCCGCGGAGCGCCGCGACTGCGCCGCGCGAGCGAGGCCGAGGCGGTCGCCGGCGAGCTGGCGCAGGATGGGCGGGACGTAGCGGGGCAGCCGGTCCATCCTGCGCGGACTACCCCCGGGGCAAAACCGGCTAACCAGAGCTGCGGGCGCGGGCACTGGCGCGCCGGTGAGGCGCGTCAGGCGTCTGAATGCTGATCGGTGTCGCCGAGCGGGCTGTCGTCGTCCTCATTGGGCTCGAACGGCGCGTCGACGTCGGTGCTCGACGAGCCCCCCTCGGCTCCGGGCTCCCGCGGATCGTCCTCGGGCGAGCGCTCGGCGTCCTCCGGCCGACCCTCGCCGTGGCGCGGCGTGTCGTCCTCTTCGCCGTGGCGCGGCGTGTCGTGCTCCTCGTCGTCGGCGCGGCCGCTCGGGCCCTGGATGATCCGCCGCACGGCGTGCGCGAGCGAGCTCACGAGACCGAGGCGGGATCGAGAGCCACCTTGTGCCACCCTTCGGCGCGCCGGTCGAAGGTCTCGTAGGCATCGACGGCCCCGGTGAGGTCGTCGATCTGCGAGATCACGTTCGATGGCGTGACGGCGCCGGAGCGCACCAGCTCGACGAGCTCGGGCACGTACCGGCGATGGTTGCAGTTGCCCATCTGAATCGTGAGGTTCCGGTTCATCGCCATGCCGATCGGGAAGTGCTCGGCCGCTGGCGGGTAGACGCCGATGATGCCGATCGTGCCGGCCTTGGCCACCGCCTCGACCGCCCAGCGCAGCGCCTGGGAGGGCGCATCGCCCGGCCGCCGGAACGGGGAGTCGTCTCCCGGCTGATCGGGAGCGACCTCCTGGACCTCGGAGTCGTAGCCGGGATCGCGCTGGTCGCCGGGGGACTCGGCGTCGATCCCGACGGCGTCGATGACCCGATCCGGTCCCGCGCCGCCGGTCAGCCGCTTCAGCGTGTCCACCGGATCCTCGCGCGAGAAGTCGACCACCTCGGCGCCGAGGCGCCGAGCCTGCTCGAGGCGCGAGGCGATCTGATCGACCGCGAGCACGCGTCCGGCGCCCTGCAGCTGAGCCGACAGGATCGCGAACATGCCGACGACGCCGCTGCCCAACACCGCGACGGTGTCGCCGGTCTGCACGTCCGCCAGCCGCGCGCCGAACCACGCCGTCGGGAAGATGTCAGAGAGCAGCAGCGCGTCGTCGTCGGCGACCTCGTCGGGGAGCTTGACGCACGTGACGTGGGCATAGGGAACGCGCGCCCTCTCGGCCTGCAGGCCATCGATCGGCCCGGTCGCCTCGGGTCCCCCGAAGAAGCAGGTGCCGGCGTCCGGGCCGTTGGGGTTCGCGTTCTGGCACTGGGCGTAGTAGCCGGCGCGGCAGTAGTTGCACGAGCCGCAGCCGATCGTCGAGCAGATGACGACGCGATCGCCGACGACGAGATTGCGCACGTCGTCGCCGACCCGCTCAACGACGCCGACGCCCTCGTGGCCGAGGATCGTGCCCGGCGTCATCCCGCTCATCGAGCCGCGCACGAAGTGCAGGTCGGTCCCGCAGATCGCGCTCGCGGTCAGACGCACGATGGCGTCGGTGGGCTCGCGGATCTCGGGCTCCGGGACATCGTCGACCCGGATGTCACCCACCGCGTGGAAGACGACGGCTCTCATGACAGGACGCTCCTTATGGCGTGGATGCGAAGCAAGTGTCGGATCGACTACCCCGACTGGTGCCGCGAAACGATTTCTCAGACGTGACCATCCGCCGTGCGGACTTCGGTTTCCCGCCGGGTCGCACGGGTAGCGCACCGACCATGTGGCTCGCCGTTCCCATCCTCATCATCGTCGTCCTGGCGCTCCTCGGGGGGCTGGCGGCCGGGGGCGTCTACGCCGCCGTGCTCATCCCCATCGCGGCCATCATCCTGCTCGTCGCCATGATCACGTCGCTGTGGCGTCGGGCGACCGGGGAGGGCGAGGACCCGCGCGAGCGGCGCCGCACCGAGGTGCCGCTGCCGCATACGTCTCCGCAGAACACTCCGGCGACGCCCGCTACGCCCGACCAGATCGTGGACGCGCGCCGCGAGGCGCAGTAGCCCGACGGACGAGCGCGGCCCCGCCGGTATCAACGCAAACGCGCCGAGGGGTAGGGGAGAGCCGATCGGGCGCAGCGTGACGCGTGCGACCGTCGCGTCAGCCGGCACGCGACCGTCACCGGAGGACGTGGACTTCATGGCGGCGCCGTTACCCCCTCGGCCGGCGCCATAACCGGCGCTCGCTCGCCAGGTCTCGCCGCCGCCGAGGATCAGCGGCGGGTTCCCATTCGCGCGCTTCTAGCCTCGGCGCATGGCCGTCCTGCGGATCCTCGTTGCCGTCGCCGCGCTTGGTGGGGTCGTCGCGGTGCTGCTCTCGGTCGTGCGCAGCGTCGTGCTGCCGCGGGGGGTGCCCGCCCGCCTGGCGAGGCTGACCTTCCTCCTCGTGCGCATCGGATTGCTGATCCGTCTCCGCCTGCGCGGCCGAGCCGACTACCGCACGCGGGATCGGGTGCTCGCCTTCGAGGCGCCCCTCGGCCTGTTCGCGCAGCTGGTCGGCTGGGCGCTGCCCATCTACGTCGGCTTCGCGGCGCTGTTCTGGGCGGTCGGCGATCCGCACGGCTCCGCCGAGCCGGTCCCCCGCGCGCTCGAGCTCGCCGGGTCCTCGATGTTGACGCTCGGGACCGACGGTCCCCATGGGCTGGTGGCGCACCTGGTCGCGTTCGCCGCCGCCGGGGTCGGCCTGACGTTGCTGGCGCTGGTGATCACCTACCTGCCGAGCGTCTACAGCGCCTTCTCCCGGCGCGAGGCGGCGATCGCCAAGCTCGTGGTGCGCGTCGGCAGTCGGCCGACGGGTCCCGCGCTGCTTCAGCGCAGCTGGCTGCTCGGCCGCTTCGATCAGCTCGAGGAGGTGTGGGACGGCTGGGAGGACTGGTTCGTCGAGGTCTCGGAGTCCCACACGACCTTCCCGCAGCTCGTGTTCTTCCGCTCGCCCCATCCGGAGAACCACTGGGTCCTGTCGGCCGAAGCCGTGCTCGACGGCGCGGCACTGCTGATGACGGCGTGTGACGCGCCTCGGCAGTCGCGCAGCGAGCTGTGCCTCGACGCTGGCGTCCAGGCGCTGGTCAAGATCGCCGATTACCTGCGCATCCCGCACCGCCCGCCCTCCGACGAGGTGACGATCGTGCTCGCACGCGAGCAGTTCACCGACGCGCTGCGGGCGCTCGAGCGCGCGGGGATCCCGGTGCGGGAGGGATGGGATGAGGCGTGGCAGCGCTTCTCGGCGCTGCGGGCTCGCTATGAGTCGCTGATCGCGGTGCTCGGGCGCATGACCGACGCCCCCCGGAGCGACTGGAGCTCCTGGACCGATCAGACGCCGCGCCACAGCCCCCCGCTCATCCGCATCCACAACCACGGCGGCTGATCCGGCCCGACGGACTCGGACTGGGAGAGGGGCGGCGGGCCGCGAATGAACGCGGCCCGCCGCCGTGCGCTTGAGAGGAGAGGCGCACCGGGAGGCTGCGCCGCGCCGGGGGCCGGCAATCATCGGCGGCGTCGGCGGGTTGGAAACCAACCGGCGCGCCGGGGGGATGCGGCGTCGGCGGGTTGGAAACCAACCGGCTGCCGGCGGGATGGTTGGTTCTCTAACTGATCGAGCGCGCGAGCGGTGCGGCGGCGCGTAAGTTCGGCTGCGCGGTTTCAACCGGACCGTCCCAGACCAGCCAGAGGAGCCGCACATGCCGGAGCATCGGACACGACCCCACGCCGAGCGTGCGCTGTTCGCCGCTTGGAGCGAGCGCGGGGACCGCTGCGCGCGAGCGCGGCTGATCGAGACCCATCTGCCGCTGGCGCGGCGGCTGGCGGCGCGCTACCGCAATCCCAACGAGCCCTTCGAGGACCTCGTGCAGGTCGCCAGCCTGGGGCTCATCCAGGCCGTGGATCGCTTCGACCCCGGCCGCGGCGTGGCGTTCTCTTCGTTCGCGATCCCCACCATCCTCGGCGAGCTGCGCCGCCACTTCCGCAACACCGGCTGGTCGGCGCACGTGCCCCGCCGCGCCCAGGAGCTCTCGCTGCGCGTGGACCGCGCCGCGAACCAGCTGACCGGCGAGCACGGGCGCGCCCCGAGCGTCGGTCAGATCGCGCAGTATCTCGAGCTCTCCCGCGAAGAGGTCCTCCACGGCCTGGAGGCCGGCGTCGCGCACTACGCGAGCTCCCTGGACGCGCCCGCGACCGGCGAGAACGACCACAGCAACCCCGAGCCGCTGTCCGAGCTCATCGGCGCAGAGGACGATCACTTCGCGCTCATCGACGCGCTCGAGTCGCTGTCGGGCGCGATGCACCGGTTGCCCTACACCGAACGCCGCGTGCTGTGGCTGCGCCTGCACCGAGATCTCAAGCAGTCAGAGATCGCCCAGCGGCTCGACATCTCGCAGATGCAGGTCTCCCGGCTGCTGCGCCGCGCCAACGCCCGCCTGCGCGAGCACGCCTGCCTGGCCTGACCCTCCGGCGGACGCTTATCGTGCAGGGCGCGTGTACAAGACGATCGTCCACGACGGGGTCAGCGATCAGGTCGCGCTCGAGGAGCCGCTCGAGATCCGGGTCGACGGTGCCGCGCTCGCGGTCACGATGCGCACGCCGGGTCACGACGAGGAGCTCGCGCTCGGGTTCCTGTACGGCGAGGGGCTGATCGAGGGCCCCCACGAGGCGGGTCTGACCGAGGACCTCGCCGCCAACACGATCGAGGTCCGGGGTCCGCTCGTGCGCAACCCCGGCGCCCGCCGGTTCTACACCTCGTCGTCGTGCGGCGTCTGCGGCAAGGGTGCGCTCGAGGAGGTTGCGGTGACGAGCGCGCCGCTGCCGCGCGGGCCCGAGATCGCCCGCGAGCTGGTCGCCGAGCTGCCGGCGCGGCTGCGCCAGCCCGGGTTCGAGCGCACCGGCGGCCTGCACGCCACCGGGCTGTTCGACGCGCGCGGGGAGCTCCTGTTCACGCGCGAGGACGTCGGGCGCCACAACGCGATGGACAAGGTCGTCGGCCGCGCGCTGCTCGACGGCCTGGTGCCGCTCGGCGAGCGGGTGCTGTGCGTCAGCGGCCGGCTGTCGTTCGAGCTCGTCCAGAAGGCGGCGGTGGCCGGGGCGCCGATCCTCGTGGGGGTCGGCGCGCCGAGCTCTCTCGCGGTCGAGCTGGCGGCCGATCGCGGTGTGACGCTGTGCGGGTTCGCGCGCCGCGGCAGCGTCAACGTCTACACGCACGAACGCCGCGTCCGAGGCTGACCGCGGTCAGCCGTCGCGACGGCCGGCGGACGGCCGCAGCACCCGGCTGTCGTCCTCGCGCCGGAGCGTCACCCGCGCGGCGTCGAGATGCTCGAGCAGCGCCTGAGCGTACTTGCGCGAGGTCTGCAGCTCGTCGCGCAGCCGGGCCAGCGTGACGCTGCCCTCGTCGGCGGCGATCCGCTCGACGACGTCGCGGACGTGCTCGATCGCATCCGGGTGGGCATACATCGAGCGGCCGACGCGGACGACCCGGCCGGCGGCGCGCAGCGTGGCCAGGTGTCGGGCGTCGTCGCCGAGGTCGGCCTCGCTCGGCGGCTCGTGGCCGGCCGCGCGCAGCCGCCGCTCGAGCGCGAGCGCCGCCGCGTCGATCGGGGGGGGCGCGGGGGTGGAGGGTGGGGGCGGCTCAGGGGTGGGGGCGGGGGCGGGACGGCGCCCGCCCGCGTCGGCGGTGACGATCACCCCGCCGCCGATCGTGTCGGGGGGGCTGATCCGTCGCACGACGAGCCGGTCGCCGTCGGCCGCGATCAGCGGTCGCTCGGCGCGCAGCTGCCACCGCCCGCCGGCCCCGCCGGGGGCGTCGGGCGCGCCGGGGGCGTCGGGCGCGCCACGGGCGGTGGGGGCGTCGGTCGCGCCGGGGGCGTCGGTGGCGCCACGGGCGGTGGGGGCGTCGGTCGCGCCGGGGGCGCCGGGGAGCCACACCGCCCGCGCGGGGGTCGCGCGCGTGCCGTGGTGGACCTGCACTCGCTCGCGGTCCTCGAGGCGCTCGGCGAGATCGAGCTCGGCGTCGATCCGATAGGTCGCGACGAGCGGCGCCTCGGCGGACGTCAGCACGTCGCCCCGGCCGACCTGGCGGCGGCCGACGCCGGCGAGGTTGACCGCGGTGCGCTGACCGGCGAGCGCACGGTCGACCGACCGGTCATGCACGTGCAGGCCGCGCACGCGCGCGTCGCGCCCGCCGGGCAGCAGGCGGAGGTGGTCCCCGCGCGCGATCGAGCCCGACCACAAGGTGCCGGTGACGACGGTGCCGGCACCCTTGATCGTGAACGCCCGGTCGATGTGCAGGACCGGGGGCCGCTCGCTGATCGCCCGCCCGGGCGTCGCGGACGCGGCGCGCTGCAGCGCGGCGGCGACGTCGTCGATCCCGGCCCCCGTGCGCGCCGAGCAGACGACCACCTCGGCGCCGGGCATCAGCTCGGCGGCGGCCTCCGCGGCGAGCTCGGGATCGGCGAGGTCGGCCTTGGTGACGGCCACGACCCCGCGCCGTACGCCGAGCGCGCGCAGGACGCGGACGTGCTCGAGCGTCTGGGGCATCGGCCCGTCGTCGGCGGCGACGACGAGTAGGAAGAGGTCGATGCCCGTGGCGCCCGCGACCATCACCCGGACGAGGCGCTCGTGCCCGGGCACGTCGACGAGCGAGAGCACGCGGCCGTCGGGCAGCTCGAGCGCCGCGAAGCCGAGCACGATCGAGATCCCGCGCGCCTTCTCTTCGGGGAGACGGTCGGTGTCGACGTCGGTCAGAGCGCGGACGAGCGCGCTCTTGCCGTGGTCGATGTGGCCGGCGGTCCCGACGGTCAGCAGCGCATGCCGGTCGCCCGCGGTCGCCGCTTGCCCCGCCTCCGCGTCGCTCACCCCACCGCCTCCGCGTCGCTCACCCGACCGCCTCCGCGTCGCTCACCCGACCGCCGCCCGCACCGCGCGCGCGACCTCGTCGACGTCGGCGTCGCCGAGCGTGCGCGGGTCGAGCACAAGTCGATCGTGGGCGATTCGGGCCACGACGGGCGGATCGCCGCGGCGCAGGGCGCGCGCCACCGCCTCGACGCGGTCGGCGCCGGGATCGAGGGCGACCACGGGCCCGGGCAGCTCGAGCAGGGGCAGCGCCCCGCCGCCCACCCGGCCCGCGCCCGCCTGCACGGTGCCCCCGGCCTCGCGCGCGAGCCGCGTCGCGCGCTGCGCGAGCTCGTCGGGCGAGGCGGTCAGCATCGCGAGGACCGGGATCTCGCGGCGCGCGAGCTCGGGATCGCGATACAGGGCGAGCGTCGCCTGCAGCGCGGCGAGCGAGAGCTTGTCGATGCGCATGGCGCGCGCGAGCGGATGCGCCCGCGCGGCCGCGATCGCATCGCGCGTCCCGACGAGCAGGCCCGCCTGGGGGCCCCCGAGCAGCTTGTCGCCGGAGAAGCAGGTCAGCGCGGCCCCGGCGCGGACCGAGCGCCCGACGCTCGGCTCGTCGCGCAGGCTGGCCAGCTCGTCAGCGAGCACGCCCGAGCCGACGTCGTCGATGACCGGCGTCCGCAGCGCGCACAAGGGCTCGATCTCGACCGCCTCGACGAACCCAAGCGTCCGGAAGTTGGACGGGTGCGCGCGCAGGATGGCCCCGGTTCGCGCTCCGATCACCCGGCGGTAGTCCTCGAGGCGCGTCCGGTTCGTGGTGCCGACCTCGACGAGCCGGGCTCCCGCCTGGGCGACGACCTCGGGGATGCGAAAGCCGCCGCCGATCTCGACGAGCTGGCCGCGCGAGACGATCAGCTCGTGCTCGTCGCCGGCGAGCGCCGCGGCGGCGAGCAGCACGGCGGCGGCGCAGTTGTTGACGGCCATCGCGGCCTGCGCGCCGGTCAGCTCGCACAGGAGCCCCTCGAGGTGGTCGTGGCGCGACCCGCGCTCGCCGCTGTCGAGGTCGAGCTCGACGTTGGCGTAGCCGCCGGCGACGCGCGCGACCGCCGCCCGGGCGGCGTCGGACAGCGGGGCTCGGCCGAGGTTGGTGTGGATGATGACCCCGGTGGCGTTGATCACGGGGCGCAGCGACGGCCGCAGGCGCGCCAGCGCGCGCTCGGTCAGATCGACGTCGTCGTCGGGCGCCCCCCCGAGCAGCTCGCCGCGGCGCTCGGCGAGCACCGCCCGCGCCACCGCGACCGCGAGCCGGTCGACGGAGGGCAGCCGGCGCAGCGCGGCGCCGTCGCGATCCGAGGCGCTCATGGGCAGGTCACGGAGCGGCGAAGGAGTCGAACCTTCCAACCGTGGGATCGCCACGGCTCCCCGGCTTTGAAGGCCGGTCGGGGCACCGGCCCCGGCCGCTCCCCGAGAACACCGACACTACGCGTCCGCGGGCCGCGGACGTCAGGCGAGCCGGATCGCACCGGCCTGACCGTCGCGCAGCGACCCGATCACCGTCCCGTCCACGTCGGGTGCGCGCGCCGCGGGCAGGGCGACGAGCAGCCCGCCGGAGGTGACCGGATCGCAGACCAGGCGGCGCCGGGCCTCGTCGACTTCGGGGGCGAAGGTCGTGAAGCCCTCGGCGTAGGCGAGGTTGCGCCGGCCGCCGCCCGAGACCCCGGCGTCGCTCGCCAGCAGCTCGAGCGCCTCCGGAAACGCGGGAAGCGCGTCGGCGCTCACCTCGGCGGCGAGTCCGCTCTCGCGCGCGAGGCCGTGGAGATGACCGAGCAGTCCGAAGCCCGTCACGTCGGTGGCGGCGTGGGCTCCGGCGGCGAGTGCCTGGGCACCGGCGTGGGCGTTCAGGGTCACCATCGCGGTGAGCGCGGGCGCGAGCCCCGCGTCGTCGATCGCGCCCCGCTTGTGCGCGGTCGTCAGCGCGCCGACGCCGAGCGGCTTGGTCAGCACGAGCGCGTCCTGCGGCTGGGCACCGCCGATGGTCAGCATCCGTGCCGGATCGACGGTGCCGGTGACCGCGAGCCCGTACTTGGGCTCGGGGTCGTCGATCGAGTGGCCCCCGACGATCGCGCAGCCGGCCTCCTGTGCCACCGCCAGCCCGCCCTCGAGGACGGCGCGCAGGACGTCGGCGCCCAGTCGCTGCAGCGGGAAGGCGACGAGGTTCAGCGCGGTCAGCGGCGAGCCGCCCATCGCGTAGACGTCCGACAGCGCGTTGGCGGCGGCGACGCGGCCGAAGTCGTATGGGTCGTCGACGATCGGGGTGAAGAAGTCGACGGTCTGCACGAGCGCGAGGTCCGCTCTCAGCTGGAAGACGGCGGCGTCGTCGCCGCTCGCGGAGCCGACGAGCAGGCGCGGGTCGTCCGGTGCCTTCAGCCCGCGCACGATCGGCAGCAGGTCGGCGGGACCGAGCTTGCAGCCGCATCCGGCGCCGTGCGCCAGCGAGGTGAGCGGGACCGTGGCCACGCCCACAGCGTAGTGTCCGGGCCCGCACGTCGTGCGCCACCGAGGCCGCCACCCATCCAGCCGTGACCCGGGGGGCGAATTGGTACCGTACGCGAAGGTTCCACGGCGAAAGGATCGGCCCGATGAAGTACGAACGCTTGACAGAGCCCCTCGTCCGCGACAACGGCAGTCTGCGCCCGGCGAGCTGGGAGGAAGCGCTCGATCGGGCCGCCGACGGCTTCCGCGCGGCGGTCGATCGTCACGGCTCGGACACGTTCGGCATGTTCAGCTGCTCGAAGGCCACGAACGAGGTCAACTTCATCGCCCAGAAGTTCACCCGCTCGGTCATCGGCACCAACAACATCGATTCGTGTAACCGAACCTGACACGCGCCCAGCGTCGTCGGTCTGGCGACGGTCTTTGGCGCTGGTGGCGGCACCAGCTCATACATGGAGATGCAGGACACCGACGTGGTCCTGCTCTGGGGCTCCAACGCCCGGGAGGCCCATCCCATCTTCTTCCATCACGTGCTGAAGGCGGTGAACGCCGGCGCGCAGCTCTACGTCGTCGACCCGCGGCGCACGACGTCGGCGCAGTGGGCCGACGCGTGGCTCGGCCTGCACGTGGGCACCGACGTGGCGCTGGCCAACGCGATGGCCCGCGAGATCATCCACGCCGGGCTGTGCAACCGCGACTTCATCGAGCGGGCCACCTCGGGCTTCGACGAGTTCGCCGAGGCGGTCGAGCCCTACACGCTGCAGTACGGCGAGCGGGTGACCGGAGTTCCCGCCGACGTGATCGCCGAGGTCGCGCACGCGTACGCCCGCGCCGATCGCGCGCAGCTGTGCTGGACGCTCGGCATCACCGAGCACCACAACGCGGTCGACAACGTCCTGGCGCTCATCAACCTGGCGCTGCTGTGCGGCCACGTCGGCCGCTACGGCTCGGGGCTCAACCCGCTGCGCGGCCAGAACAACGTCCAGGGCGGCGGCGACATGGGCGCGATCCCGAACCGGCTGCCGGGCTTCCAGGACATGGAGACCAACGAGGAGGCGTGCGAGCGCTTCGAGGCGGCCTGGGGAACGCCGATCGTCCGCCGCCACGGCTGGCACATGACCCAGATGCTCGAGGCGATCGACCGCGGCGATCTCACCGCGCTCTACGTGCTCGGGGAGAACCCCGCGCAGTCCGACGCCGACTCGACCCACGTCGGGCACCTGCTCGAGAGCCTCGATCACCTCGTCGTGCAGGACATCTTTCGCACGAGGACCGCCGAGTACGCCGACGTCGTGCTGCCGGCGTCGGCGAGCTGGTGCGAGTCCGAGGGGACGGTGACCAGCTCGGAGCGGCGCGTGCAGCGCGTCCGGGCGGCGCTGGCGCCGCCCGGCCAGGCTCGCGACGACCTGGAGATCATGTACGACCTCGCCCGCCGGCTCGGCCATGAGTGGCCTCACTCCTCCTCCGAGGACGTATGGAACGAGCTGCGCTCGCTCGCCCCCAACCACGCGGGGATGAGCTATGCGCGCCTGGAGGAGCTGGGCGGTATCCAGTGGCCGTGCTTCTCCGAGGACACGCTGGAGCCGACGTGGCTGCACGGCCGACTGTGGGCCGAGCCCTTCGAGGGGCCGCCGGCGCCGTTCAACGCCGTCGAGCACGACCCGCCGGTCGACGAGGTCAACGACGACTTCCCGCTGCTGCTGACGACCGGCCGCCGGCTGGACTCCTTCAACACCGGCGTGCAGACCGGCGGCTACCGCTCGCCGCTGCGCCGGCCCGAGCAGCTCGAGCTGTCGATCGACGACGCCGAGCGACTCGGCGTGGCCGACGGGGAGCGCGTGCGGGTCAGCTCGCGCCGCGGCTCGATCACCGCGCCGGTGCGGGTGGAGCGGGCGCTGCGCGCCGGCCTGGCGTTCATGACGCTGCACTTCCCCGACGAGGTGCAGACGAACCTACTGACGATCAACGCGACCGACCCGAAGTCGGGGACGGCGGAGTTCAAGGCGACCGCGATCCGCGTGGAGCCGCTGTCCGAGACGGCCGAGGAGACCGTCGAGGCCGCCGAGCCGCTCGCCGCCCTCGGTGACTGATGGACCTCGTCCTCCACGACGTCGGCCCCACCGAGGGAGAGCGCGAGGCGGTCGACGCGGTTCTCGGCGTGCCGGGCAGCATGTGGGAGGGCGCCACCGAACGGCTGAGCTCCGATGACCACGTGGCGCGCGGCGGTCACGCCGCGCGACGTCAGCGTCACCTGCTGGTTCCGATCCTGCACGCCGTGCAGGCCCGCGCGGGCTGGATCAGCCCCGGCGCGCTCAACTACATCTGCCGGCGGCTGACGATCCCGCCGGCCGATGCCTACGGGGTGGCGAGCTTCTACGCGCTGTTCTCGCTCGAGCCCCAGGCGCCCGCGGTCGCGCACATCTGCACCGACATCGCCTGCCGGGATCGGGGCGGGGACGCGCTGTGCGCCGAGATGGAGCGGCGGCTGGGGCCGCCCGGCGCCGCCGACGGGGAGGCGACGTGGCTGGAGAGCCCGTGTCTGGGGCTGTGCGAGCGCGCCCCGGGAGCGATGGTCTCGATCGCGGGCGCCGAGCCCGTGGAGCACTCGCTCGCCCCCGCCGACGCGGACACGGTCGCCGACCTGCTCGCGGGTGGCCCGGCGCCGCCCGTGCCCCACCCGCAGGTTCCCCAGGCGCAGGATGGCCAGGATGGCCTGCGGTTGCTGCGGCGCGTCGGCCGCGTCGATCCGTCGAGCCTGGACAGCTATCGCGCCCACGGCGGGTACGAGGCCCTGCGCGCGGCGGTGGACCTCGGACCCGCGGGAGTGATCCGCGAGCTGAACGACTCCCAGCTGCTCGGCCGCGGCGGGGCCGCGTTCCCGATCGGACGCAAGTGGGAGGCGGTCGCGCGCAATCCGCGGCGCCCGCACTACGTCATCTGCAACGCCGACGAGTCCGAGCCGGGCACGTTCAAGGACCGGGTCGTGCTCGAGCACGACCCGTTCGCGACGATCGAGGCGATGACGATCGCGGGATACGCGACCGGCGCCGAGTACGGCTACATCTACCTCCGCGGCGAGTACCCCGTCGCCTGGGAGCGCCTCGTCGAGGCGATCGTCCAGGCCCGCGGGCGCGGATATCTCGGACGCGACATCCTCGCCGCCGGCTTCGCGTTCGACATCGAGCTGCGCCGGGGGGCCGGCGCCTACATCTGCGGCGAGGAGACCGCGCTGTTCAACTCGATCGAGGGCCACCGCGGCGAGCCGCGCAGCAAGCCGCCGTTCCCCGTCGACTCGGGCCTGTTCCGCCGTCCGACCGTCGTCAACAACGTCGAGACCCTGATCAACGTCCTCAACATCGTCCGCGAGGGCGGGCCGCGGTACGCCGAGATCGGCACCGAGCGCTCGACGGGCCCACGTCTCTTCTGCCTCTCGGGCAGCGTCCGACGACCTGGCTTGTACGAGGCGGCGATGGGCATCACCCTGCGGGAGCTGCTCGAGCTCGCCGGCGGCGTCCCCGAGGGGCGGACGCTGCGCGCGGTCCTGCTCGGCGGCGCGGCCGGACGGTTCATGACCCCCGACGAGCTCGACGTCGAGCTGTCCTTCGAAGCGACCCGCGAGGCGGGGACGACGATGGGTTCGGGCGTCGTCATGGTCTTCGACGATGCGGCCGATCTGCCCGCGGTGCTCCGCCGGATCGCCTCGTTCTTCCGCGACGAGTCCTGCGGGCAATGCGTGCCGTGCCGAGTCGGCACCGTCCGCCAGGAGGAGGCGCTGGCGCGACTGGCCAACGGGACCGGGTCCGCCGAGCAGGACATCGCGCTGCTGCGCGAGATCATCGTTGCGATGCGCGACGCCTCGATCTGCGGCCTCGGCCAGACGGCGGGGGACGCGGTCGAGTCCGCGCTCGCCAAGTTCGACGTGTTCACCGATGCCACGGGAGGTGGACGATGAGCCGGGCTCGACAGGTTGCCCCCCCGCGTGAGGTGGAGATCACGCTCAACGGTGAGGCGGTCAGCGCGACCGAGGGGGAGACCATCCTGCAGGTCGCCAAGCGCGAGGGGATCGAGATCCCGACGCTGTGCTGGGCCAAGACGCTGACCCCGGTCAACGCGTGCCGGGTGTGCGTGGTCGAGGTCGAGGGCTCGCGCGTGCTTCCCCCCGCCTGTGCGCGCAAGGTCGAGGATGGGATGGAGGTCCAGACGCACTCCGAGCGCGTCCGTCACAGCCGCAAGATGGTGCTCGAGTTCCTCGCCTCGTCCGTCGACGTGTCGACCACCCCCGACGTGTCGCGGTGGATCGACGAGTACGACGCCGCGCCGCAGCGCTACGGGCCGCCCGCTCCGGCGTTTACGGCCGGCGAGCGCGACCGGCTCCGCGCCGGCCACCACGTTGCCCCCGACGGCCGCCACGCGGCGACGGTCAAGCAGCCGCCCAAGATCGACAACGATCTCTACGTCCGCGACTACGCCAAGTGCATCCTCTGTTACAAGTGCGTGCAGGGTTGCGGCACCGAGTGGCAGAACACGTTCGCGATCGCCGTCGCCGGGCGGGGGTTCGACGCGCGCATCGCCACGGAGTTCGCCAGCCCGCTGCCCGACTCGGCGTGCGTGTACTGCGGCAACTGCATCGCGGTCTGCCCGACCGGCGCGCTGATGTTCAAGAGCGAGTTCGACCGTCGCCAGGCGGGCACGTGGGACGAGGACCGCCAGCAGGTGACGACGACGATCTGCACCTACTGCGGCGTCGGCTGCAACCTTGAGCTGCACGAGCAGGACAACGAGATCGTCAAGGTGACCTCTCCGCTGGACCATCCGGTGACCCGCGGGAACCTCTGCGTCAAGGGCCGGTTCGGCTTCCAGTTCGTCCAGAACCGCGCGCGACCCGGCGAGCGGGAGGGGGACGCGCCGCCGCCGCCCCATGCCGCCGACGGCACGGGTGCGTCGGGCAACGGCGCCTCGGGCAACGGTTCGGGCGGCCACGGACCGCGAGGCGGCGGCCCGCCCACCTAGCCGGCGTCGTGCCCAGCTGGCGCCCGCGGCGTGGCGCTCAGCCGGGCGCCCGCGCGGTCACCGCCGCAAACCTCTGACGGAAGTGCAGCTCTCCGTCGCGCTGGCGGGGCGCAAACCCGCTCGCGGGGCCGCCGGCGAGCTCGTCGCGCAGCCGCGCGCGGATCTCGCCGACGGCGGTCGCGTCGGCGCCCGCCTGCGTCAGCCACGGCTCGAGCGGGCGCTCGCGCTCGCGGGAGGTGGTGTGCAGGACCGCCAGGCCCGCCCCGGCGACGAGCGCCACGAGCTCGTCGGCGGTCAGCATGCGCACGTGCGAGGGGTCGCGGAGGCGCTCGAGCCGGTCCTGCTCGCGGGCGAGCGCGCGCTCGGGGGCGGCGATCATGTCGGCGAGCACGAGCCGGCCGTGCGCGCGCAGGCAGCGCGCCATGCCGGCGAGGAGCCGACGCGGGTCCTCGAAGTGGTGGGCGGCGAACCGGCAGACGACGACGTCGAACGATCGATCGAGGAAGGGGAGCGACAGCGCGTCACCCCGCTGGAAGACGATGTTGCGCCGGCGGTGCGCCTCCGCCTCGGCGCGACCGGCCTCGAGCATGGCCGTGGTGGCGTCGATGCCGATGACCGCGCGCGCGCGGTCGGCGAGCGCGCGGGCCGCCTGCCCGGTGCCGGTCGCGACGTCGAGCACGAGATCGTCGGGCCCCAGCTCGAGCGCCGCGAACAGCCACTCCATGTCGGTCGCGAACGGCCGGTTGAAGCGTGGATCCTCGAAGGCGGCCGCCTGGGCCGCGAACGCGCGCTCGATCCGCTCGGCGTGCCTCGCGCGGGCGCGCTCCGGGATGTCGCCGGGATCGTCGGTCCCCGAGCCTGAACGACCACGTCGAGCACACATGCTCGCGATGGTGCCCGATCCCGCACCTTTGGGTCGCGCCGCGTGTTCGATGCTCGAGGGCCCGCGACCGCACGCACTTACCCCAGGTCGCGGGCCCCCGAGCATCCGATCTGACGCTGCGCCCGAACTTCCCGCAGGCGGAAACGCCGGCCGGGACCGGAACTTGCGCACACTTCCCTACATCCGTCAGTCGATCGCGCGCAGCTCGCGAGATCCGCACACGTGGCACTGACCGGTGATGCGCCGGCGGATCGGGCGAAACGTCTGAGACCCGCAGTGCTCGCAGCGGCAGCGCTGAGCCCGGAGGGCGGGTCCCTCGCCGGGCTTGGGCGGGTCGTCTGATCGCCACGAATGGGTGGGCGGGTGACTCATGTCGCGGAACATGCTCGGGACAACGCCGTGCGGGCCGGAGACTTGCGCGGCCGCCGCCGAGCGTGCGCTTGTGCATCGTCTGCAGGCGCCAAGCCGTGCAAGAGCACGAGCCGGGCGCGAACCATTAGCGTTGCGGTGGCCGAGCATGATTGGGGTGGACGACGAATCGCTCAAGGATCCGTGGCTGACGCTCGCGGAGGTCGCGGACGAGCTGAACGTCCGGCCGGTGACCGTGCGCGCATGGATCGCGGGCGGACGGCTGGAGGGGATGCGCGCCGGCGAGCGGTGGCTCGTGCACCGGTCCGAGCTCGAGCGGCTCCTCGCCATCGCCGATCCCCGTCAGCGGCGCGCCGTCCCCGGGCCGCCCGAGGCCGCCGCGCCCGCGACCGCCGGGCCCGCGGCCGCCGGGCCCGCGGCCGCGGGGTCCGGGGCGGCCGGGTTCGAGGCCGTCGCGGCCGAGGCCGCCGTCTTCGCGCGGGACGCGGTCGATCTGCTGCGACGGGCCGATCGCGAGTGGCAGGAGGCGCTGCGCGCGAGCGAGGACGCGCCCCCGGATGCCGGCTTCGCCGGACGCCTCCGGACGCTGGCGGCCGCCAGCGAACGACGCGCGCTCGCCCTCGACGCGCTCGCCGGTGCCGGCGTGATCGACTGGCCGCGGCGGCGGGCGCCTGAACAGACCCACCTCACCCACGAGCTCCGGCCGGGCGGCAACCGTCCCGGGCCGCCAGCCCTGTGGGAGGCGTTCGACCGCGCCGTCGCGGAGACGGTGACCGCGCTGCAGGGCGACCGGGTCATCGAGGTGGCTGACGCCTTCGCGCGACTGGCCGAGGCCGCCTACGAGATCGCCGAAGCCGTCGAGCGCCGGCGCACCGCCGGATGACCTGCGCAGCCGACCTACGGGCGGGGCGGGTGGCTTGGCGTCGCGAGCGGAGGCGATCAGCGTGAGCGAGCTGCAGGACCTGGTCGACGGTCTCGCCGCCGCTCTCGGGAGCCCGGTCGGCGTCGACGACCGCCGGTTTCACTCGATGGCCTACAGCGCTCACGCCGATGAGATCGACCACGTCCGTCTGGCCTCGATCCTCCAGCGCGAGGCTCCTGCCGGGGTCATCCGCTGGCTCGAGGAGCTCGACGTCAGCCAGATCCGCCGCTCGCTCCGGGTGCCGGCCAACCCGCGGCTCGGGATGTCGGCGCGGGTGTGTGTGCCGCTGCGCTTCGATGACCGCCTGCTCGGCTATCTGTGGCTCATCGACGGGCCGCCGCCGTTGTCGGACGCGTCGCTGCAGATCGCGCTGGACGCGGCACCCGAGATCGCCGTCGCGATGTATCGGATCGACGAGTCCGAGCAGTCCGACCGTGAAGTCGTGCGCCGGCACCTGCGCGCCGTCCTCGGCTTCGACGACGGCGATCCCGAGCAGGCGGCCGGCGAGCTGATCTCGCGCGGCCGACTGGCGCCGGTGGCCGCCTACGCGGTGCTTGCGGTGGCGCCGCGCCATCGCTCCGAGCCCCCGCCTGACCTCATCCGCGCCCGCGTCACCGCCGCGGTCGAGCACCAGCGGCGCCTCGCCGGGGCGGGCCACCTGCTCGTCCTCGTGGCGCCGCACTACGTCTACGGCCTGTTCGCCGACGACGGGATGCGCGACGTCGCCCGCCACGCCGAGGAGATCCGCGCCCGCGTCGACGAGGGGCTCGGCGACTTCGCGGGCTGGCACGCCACCGTCGGGATCAGCGCCCGCCACGAGCAGCGCGGGCTGCTCCCCGAGGCGCGCCTCGAGGCCGAGATCGCGGGCGACGTCGCCGATCGCGTGACCGCGCTCGGCCCCGTGGGAGCGTGGCCCGACCTCGGGTCCTATCGCACGATCGCGCGCGCCATCGACGGCCGCGACCCCGCCGGCCTGCTGCCGCTCAGCCTCCGGCGGCTGCTCGACTCCGACGAGCGCGACACGCTCGTCCCGACGCTGCTCGCGTTCCTCGACCTCGGCGGCGACGCGGCCGGGGCGGCCAAGCGGCTGTACCTGCACCGCAGCTCGCTGTACAGCCGGCTGCACCGGATCGAGCGGATCTGCGACGTCCGCCTCTCCTCGGGCGATGTGCGGCTCGAGCTCCACCTCGGGTTGCGGCTGTGGCAGCTCGCGGGCGAGCCCTGATCGACGCCTGTCGCGTCGGCCGCGTCGAACCCGCGACCGCTGTCGGGCTTGGAAGCGCCCGCGACGATCAGAGTTAAGGGTGGTGTCCGCAAGCGTCCCCCAGATCTGTGACAGCTTCGAGCACGAGGCCCTCGAGCTGTTCCGTGACCCGCAGAGCGGCCTGACCGGCGCGATCGCGATCCACTCGACCGCGCTTGGGCCCGCGATGGGCGGTCTGCGCCTCCGGAGCTATCCCTCGATCGAGGAGGCCGCGATCGACGCCCTGCGCCTCGCGCGCGCGATGACCTACAAGAACGCGGCCGCCGGCCTGGCGCTGGGCGGCGGCAAGGCGGTCGTGATCGACGACGGCCGATGGGACGAGCACCGGCTCGAGCGCTGGGACGCGTTTGCGCAGCGGCTCAACCGTCTCGAGGGCCGCTACATCACCGCCGAGGACGTCGGCACCGGCCCGGCCGACATGGACCGGCTCGCCCGGGGCACGCGGTGGGTGGCCGGGCGATCGGAGCTCGGCGGCGGCCGCGGCGACCCGTCGAGCGCCACCGCGCACACCGTCTTCACCGCGATCCGCACCGCGATCGCCTTCCGGCTGGCGCACCTGCATCCCGCCGACGTCCGCGTCGGCGTGCTCGGCGCCGGCCACGTGGGCGGCCGCCTCGTCGATCTGCTGCTCGACGCGGGGATGAGCGTCGACGTGGCCGATGTCAACGAGGCCGCCACCGAGCGGTGGGCCGGCCACCCCCGAGTCGCCCGCGTCGGGACCGAGGGCTTCATCGCCCGCGAGCTCGACGTGCTCGCTCCGTGCGCGATGGGCGAGCTGGTCTGCGTCGCCGACGTCCCCCACCTGCGCTGCGCGATCGTCGCCGGGGCCGCCAACAACCCGCTCGTCGACGAGCTGACGGCGGTCGCCCTCGACGAGCGCGGCATCCTCTACGTCCCCGACTTCCTCGCCAACTGCGGCGGCATCATCCACGTCGGCGGCGAGGCGCTCGGCACCTCGGACCTCGAGACCCACCGGCTGATCGATGCGGCCGAGCATCGACTGCAGCGGGTCCTGCGCCGCGCCCGCGAGGAGGATCGCGTCCCGGTGGCGATCGCGCGCGAGGAGGTCGAAACGATGCTCCGCGGTCACCGCTCACGCGGCGCCGCGCCGCTGTCGGCGCTCGCCCCCGCCTGATCGGCGCTCGCCCCTGCCGGATCGGCGCTCGCCCCTGCCGGATCGGCGCTCGTCCCTGCCGGATCGGCGCTCGCCCCTGCCGGATCGGCGCTCGCTCGTGCCGGATCGGCGGTCGCCGAGCCCGGATCGGCGCTCGCCCGGGCCGGATCGGCGGTCGCCCAGGCCGGATCGGGGCTCGTCCCCCGCCTGATCACGGCTTCGCTCCGGCGGGATCGACGGGGGGTGGGCCGGCGTCACGTCACGCCACGGGTCCTCGGGCGCCTCACCGATGACCGCGGCCGGCACCCCGGCAACGACCGTGCCCGCCGGGACGTCGCGGACGACGACCGCCCCGGCTGCCACCACCGCGCGGTCGCCGACGTGGATCGGCCCGACGACGATCGCCCCGGCGTGCAGGACGACACCGTCGCCGATCGTCGGCGGCCCGCCCTTGGCGGTCACCCCGAGCGTGACCGATTGCGAGATGAAGCAGTCGGCGCCGATGCGCTGCGCCATCAGCACGCACGCGAAGCCGTGGTTGATGACGAGCCCGGGGCCGATGTCGTCACAGATGAGCTCGAGCGACCGCCCGGGCCACCAGCGGCGCAGGATGACCGCCGCGAGCGCCTGCGCCGGCGTGCCCCGGGACAGGCGGTGATAGACGACCGCTCGGAACTCGGGCAGCGCCAGCAGCGCGCGCAGATCGCTGCCGGTCAGCCGTCCGTCGCGCCCGCGGCGGGTGTAGGAGGTGCGCTGCGCATCGCGCCACACTGGCGCGTCCGGCGGCAGCCGCGACATCAGCGCGGCCAGCGGCAGGCCCCACAGCGCCCTCAGCGCCCGCTCGACCGCCGCATCCAGACCCATACCCCGGATCGCACCAGGGTACCTGAGCCCGAGCTCGGCCGGAGGTATCCAGCCGTCGGGCCCGTACGCGACCGGGGCAAATCCTCCGGAAGCCAGAGTCTTATCCTCAAGTCGACGGTGAGCTTTAAGGAGAGAGTCGCTGGTCTACCGAGTTTTCGTAATGCTGCGTGATTGGCAACGATCAGAGTGGGTACGAGGTATGAACAGATGACCGAATCAAACACCCCAACACTCGCCTTTGACGACATCCTCGTCCCCGACGCCGCCGCCGCCCAGAACGAGGAATGGTTCGAGGTCAGCGTCGACGGCGCCACGCGTCGCATCCGGTTTCACGACTACGGCGCGATCTACGACGTGCCCGGCCTCTACGAGCGACTCTTCTACGAGGAGCTCGAGTGTCGCTCCCCGACGACCGTCGTCGGTCTGCTCGGCGAGCAGCTGACCGAGGCGGACGCCGAGCCCGGGAACCTCGTGGCGCTCGATCTCGGCGCCGGCAACGGGATCGTGGGCGAGGAGCTGCAGCGCCTCGGCGTCCGCTCGATCGTCGGAGTCGATCTGCTCCCGGAGGCCGCGGCGGCCGCCGAGCGCGACCGGCCCGAGGTCTACGACGACTACGTCGTCGCCGATCTCACCCAGCTGGACGACGATGACCGCGAGCGTCTCGCCAGCCGGTCCTTCGACTGTCTGACAACCGTCGCCGCGCTCGGCTTCGACGACATCCCGCCCCAGGCGCTGGCGACCGCCTACGACCTGCTGGAGCCCGGCAGTTGGGTGGCGCTGACGATCAAGGAGGACTTTCTGACCACCGACGATCCATCGGGCTTCCAGCGGCTGATCCGGCGAATGCTCGACGACGGGATGCTCGAGCTGCGCACCGAGCGGCGCTACCGCCACCGCTTGTCGAGCAGTGGCGACCCGCTCTATTACATCGCGATGGTCGCGGTCAAGAGCGACGGGCGCAGCTGCGCCGACCTGGTGGCGATGGACGGCTGATCGGACGGGTGATGCTGGGCGTCCGGCGGCTGCCGGACGCCCGGCTCAGTCGCCCCACACCTCGGCCGCGACACCGACGATCAGCTCGAGCTTTCGCTTCTCCTCGTCGATCGTCAGGCGGTTGCCCTCCTCGGTGGAGGAGAAGCCGCACTGGGGCGACAGGCACAGCTGGTCGAGGTCGACGTATCGCGAAGCCTCCTCGATCCGCCGTCGCAGCAGGTCGCGATCCTCGAGCTCGGGTCGCTTGGTGGTCACGAGGCCGAGGACTACCTGCTTGCCCGGAGGCACGTAGCGCAGCGGCTCGAAGCCGCCCGACCGCTCGTCGTCGAACTCGAGGAAGTAGCCATCGACCTGGAGGTCGCCGAACAGGGCCTCGGCGACGAAGTCATAGCCGCCCTCGGCGGCCCACATCGACTGGTTGTTGCCGCGGCACAGGTGGGTGGTGACGGTCAGGTCGCCGGGGCGATCGGCGAGCGCACGGTTGAGGTTGGCGATGTACTGCTCGTGCAGGTGGTCGGGATCGCCCCCGATGCGCTCGATGTGCTCGCGCTGGGCGGGGTCGTTGACGTAGGCGAGGCTCGTGTCGTCGAGCTGGAGATACCGGCACCCGAGCTCGTGGACGCCCGCGAGCTGCTGAGCATAGGCGGCGGTCAGATCGCTCCAGAAGGCGTCGACGTCCGAGTAGACCTCCGGGTCCAGCGCCGAGTTGCCGCCGCGGTAGTGGACCATGCTCGGCGAGGGGATGGTCAGCTTCGGCGTCTGCCCGGCCTCGGCGTGATCGCGCAGGAAGGTGAACGCCTCCGCGAAGATCGTGTGCGGCAGCGTCACCTGGCCGCCGACCCGCATCGCCGGCGGCGCGTAGTCATACTCGCCCTCGGCGTCGCGAAACTGCACGTGGATCGACTCGCCAGCGACCTGCTCGATCCCCTCCAGCGCGTAGATGAAGTCCATGTGCCACGACGTGCGGCGGAACTCCCCGTCGGTGACCGCCTGCAACCCGGCGTCGCGCTGCAGCGCGATCACGCCGAGGATCGCCTCGTCCTCGACTCGCTCGAGCTCGTCGGCGTCGATCGTGCCCGCGCGCAGCGCGGCCCGCGCGCGGGTGAGCTCCGGCGGGCGCAGCAGGCTGCCGACGTGGTCGGCGCGAAACGGGGGCGTGTGTCGGCGCGACATGGCGATGCTCCTTTCGCGAATCGACCTCCGGCTGATGGTCGCTCGGGAGCGACACAACTAGGCTCGGTTTCCGTGATCGCCAAGTATCGCTCACTCCTCGTGGTTCCCGGGTTCACGCGCGTGCTCGGCACGGCGCTGCTCGGGCGCCTGCCGCAGGGCATGTCCTCGCTGGCGGTGCTCCTGCTCGTCCGCGGCGCCACCCACTCCTACTCCGCGGCGGGGGTGGCGGTCGGCGCCTACGCGTTCGCCGGGGCCGCGCTCGCGCCCGTGCAGGGTCGGCTCGTCGACCGTCACGGCCGCGCGCGGGTGCTTGCGAGCTGCGCCCTCGCTCAGGCGGCCGCGCTCGTCGCGCTCGTGCTATCGGCGCGGGCCGGCGCGGCGGCGGCGCTGCTCGTCGCGCTCGCCGCTCTCTCGGGCGGGCTGATCCCCGCCATCGCGCCCTCGGTGCGAGCGCTGCTGCGCGAGCTGCTGTCGGACCCCGAGGTCCGCGAAACGGCCTACGCGCTGGAGTCGGTCGTCCAGGAGCTGATCTGGATCACCGGGCCGCTGCTGGTGGCACTGGCGATCGCGCTCGTGTCGCCGAGCGGCGCGCTGCTGCTGAGCGCGGCGATCGGGATCGCCGGGACGCTGCTGTTCATCAGCTCGCCGCTCGCGCGCGGCGCCGGCCGCCGTGGCGAACGCCACCGCCGTCCCGCGGTGCTCGCCGTGCCCGAGCTGCGCCGGCTGCTGCCGGCGATGGCGCTGATGGGCGCAAGCCTCGGCGCGATCGAGGTCGGGCTGCCGTCGCTGGCGCTCTACGCCGGCTCGCGGCCGTCGTCGGGCCTCCTGCTCGCGCTGTGGAGCGTCGGCAGCCTCGCCGGCGGTCTGTGGTACGGGTCGAGGTCGTGGCGGGTGCCGCTGCACCGGCGCTACCGGGGGCTGATGGCGTCCGCCGTGGTGGCCACGGCGCCGCTGATCGCCGCGCGCACCATCCCCGAGGCCGCCCTCGCGGGCCTGCTCGCCGGAGTGACGATCGCCCCGGCGTTCTCCTGCGCCTACGCACTGCTGGGACGGGCGGTCACCCCTGGGATCGAGACCGAGGCCTTCACCTGGGCGACGGCGGCGCTGATCGTGGGAGTCGCCGCCGGCTCGGCGCTCGCCGGGGCCTCGATCGACGCCGCCGGTGTCAGCGGGCCGTTCGTCCTCGCCTGCGGCGCGTCCGCGCTCGCCGCGGCGATGGCGATGCGCGGCGCCGGGCAGCGCCGGCCGCAGGCCGCCTGAGCGGGTCAGGCGGCCACGGTCGGCCGAGCGCGTCTGGCGGTCGAAGGTCGGCCGAGCGGGTCTGGCGGCCACGGTCGGCGAGCGCGTCTGGCGGTCGACCGTCGGCCGAGCGGGTCTGGCGGCCACCCCGAGCTCAGGAAGCTCTAGACGATCGGGCGGATCGGGCGGCACGGGCTGCCGTGGCACAGATGGCGGGCCGGCATCGAGCGCGTGACGACGCTCCCCGCGCCGATGACGCACGCCTCGCCGATCGTCACCCCCGGCAACACGATGACCCCGGCGGCGAGCCACGCGTCGTCGTCGATCGCGATCGGGGCGGCTCGCTCCAGGCCGGTGCGCCGCCGCGCGGAGTCGAGCGGATGGGTCGGGGTGATGAGCTGGACCCGCGGGCCGATCTGCACGTCGTCGCCGATCGTGACCGCCGCGGAGTCGAGCACGATCGCCCCGAAGTTGATGAACGCGCGCGCGCCGATCGAGATCTGGTAGCCGTAGTCGCACTGGAAGGGCGAAAGGATCTCCGACCCCTCGCCGATCTCGTGCAGCAGCTCGCGCAGCTGCGCTTCGCGTTGGGTGCGGTCGACGGGATCGCCGGCGTTCAACGCGTGGCAGAGCGAGCGCGCGCGGCGGCGGTCGGCGACCAGCTCGGCGGCGGCCGCCACATAGGGCTCGCCGCCGAGCATTCGCTGCTTGTCGGTGGCCACGCGGGCAGGCTGTCAGAAGGCCCTCGCGACGTGACCCGGGTTCACGGGCGCCCTCGAAGCTGGCCGTCGACCGAGCCGGCCGGAAGGGCCGCTCGTCGCCCACGTTGAGGTTCTGACCTGCATCTGATATATCAGTAGTCGTGTCCACTGCGAGCAACGGGTCGCTGCCCGCCCGACAACGCGTCGTCGTGATCGGCGCCGGGATCGTCGGCAACAGCGTCGCCTATCACCTGTGCCGACTCGGGGAGACCGAGATCACGCTGATCGACAAGGGGCCGCTGCCCAACCCGGGCGGCTCCACGGGCCACGCGTCGAACTTCATCTTCCCCGTCGACCACTCCAAGGAGATGACGTCGCTGACGCTTCAGAGCATGCGCCAGTACAAGGACCTGGATGTCTTCCTGGAGTGCGGCGGGATCGAGGTCGCGCGCACCGAGGCGCGCATGCAGGAGCTCGACCGCCGGATGGCCTCGGCGCTCACCTGGGGCGTGGAGCCGACGTCGCTGCTGACGCCGGCCGAGATTTCAGAGCTCGTGCCGTTCATCAACGAGGAGCTGCTGCTCGGCGGCTTCTACACGCCCGGCGCCGGCGTCGTCGACTCGTTGCGCGCGGCGACGATCATGCGCGAGCGCGCCGTCGAGTCCGGCATGACGATCTCGGCCAATACCGAGGTGCTCGGGCTCGACGTCGAGCACGGCGCGATCCGCCGGGTGCGCACGAGCCGTGGCGAGATCGAGGCCGACCGCGTCGTCATCGCCTGCGGCTGCTGGAGCCCTCGGATCGCGCGCCTGGCCGGCGCCACCATCCCGCTGACGCCCGCCGTGCACCAGATGATCGACATCGGTCCCGCGCCGCGCTTCGCCGACGCCCGCACGCTCGTCGACTATCCGATCGTCCGCGACATGGACACCAACATGTACGAGCGCCAGGACGGCACGGGCCTGGAGATCGGCTCCTACGCCCACCGCCCGATCATGATGGACGCCGACGAGATCCCCTCCATCGAGGAGTCCGCGCTCAGCCCCACCGAGCTGCCGTTCACCGCCGCCGATTTCGAGCTGCAGTTCGAGCAGGCGCTCGAGCTCATGCCCGAGATCGTCGGCGACGAGAGCGTCGGGCAGCGCTATGCGATCAACGGCCTGCTGTCGGTGACCCACGATGGCTTGCCGCTGCTCGGGGAGACCCCCGAGGTCAAAGGGCTGTGGTCGGCGGCGGCGATCTGGATCAAGGAGGGGCCCGGCGCCGGGAAGACGGTCGCCGAGCTGATGGTCCACGGGGAGTCCGAGATCGACGTCCACGAGTCCGACGTCGCGCGCGCCTATCCCCATCAGAAGACCAAGGCGCACGTTCGGGCCCGAGTCGCCGAGAGCTTCAACAAGATGTACGGGATCGTCCACCCGGCCGAGCAGTGGGAGTCCGACCGCCGAGTCAAGCTGCCGCCCTACTACGAGCGCGAGCTCGAGCTCGGCGCGGTCTTCCACGAGGCCGCCGGCTGGGAGCGCCCGCAGTGGTACGAGGCCAACGCCGGGCTGCTCGAGGAGTTCGGCGACCGGGTCACGCGCCGCGAGGCCGAGTGGGACGCGCGCTGGTGGTCGCCGATCGTCAACGCCGAGCATCTGGCGCTGCGCGAGCGCGCCGGCTACATCGATCTGACCGCGTTCGCGATCTTCGACGTCACCGGATCCGGCGCCCTGGATGCCGTCCAGCGGATCGCGATGCGCCAGATGGACGTCGCCGTCGGGCGGTTCGTCTACACGCCGATCCTCACCCCGTCGGGCGGCTTCAAGGCCGACCTGACGATCATGCGTCTCGCCGACGACGTCTTCCGCGTCGTCACCGGCGGCGCGCACGGGATGTCGGACCGCAAGTGGTTCTCCGACCACCTGCCCGGCGACGGCTCGGCGCAGATCCACGACCGCACGAACGCGCTGACGACGCTCGGGCTCTGGGGTCCGCGCGCCGCCGACGTCCTGGAGGCGATCACCGACGACGACGTCTCCACCGCGGCATTGCCCTTCGGCCGCTGCAAGCCGATCGAGGCCGGCTCGCTGCAGGTGCTGGCGAGCCGCATCTCCTACGTCGGCGATCTCGGCTGGGAGCTCCACGCCCCGATCGAGCAGGGCGCCAAGCTGTGGGACATGATCGCTGCGGCGGGGCTCCCGCACGGGGCGGTGCCGGTCGGCGCGGGCGTGTATCTGACCACCGGTCGTCTGGAGAAGGGCTACCGCGCCTACGGCGCCGAGCTCGACGGCGACTACGACGTCGTCGAGGCGGGGATGGCCTGGGGCACGGTCAAGGACCAGGACTTCGTCGGAAAGGAGGCCCACGTCGCCCAGCGCGCCGCGGCGCCGGCGGCGTCGATGTGCACGCTGACCGTCGACGACCACGTCTCGAGGTCTTCTGTCAAGCGCTACATGCTCGGCGGCGAGCCGCTGCTGACCCTCGACGGCCGGCCGATCGTTGACGCCAAGGGCCGCCGCTCGTATGTGACGAGTGCAGGCTCGGGACCGTCGATCGGGCGCTACATCCTCATGGGCTACCTCCCGCCCGAGCACGCGCGCGTCGGCGAGCAACTGCTCGTCCAGTACATGGGCGAGCGCTATCCGGTGACGGTGGGCAGCGCCGACGCCACCTCGCTGTTCGACCCCGAGAACACGCGGGTGCGCTCGTGAACATCCTCGTCTGCGTCAAGCGCGTGCCGCTGACCGGCGGCAGGATCGTCCTCACCGACGACGAGCGCGCGATCCAGACCCGGCACCTCGGCTTCACCGTCAGCCCGCACGAGGAGTGCGGCGCCGAGGAGGCGATCCGGATCGTCGAGGCCCACGGCGGCAGCGCCACGGTCCTCACGCTCGGCCCGCCCGAGGCCGAGGAGCAGCTGCGCGACCTGATGGCGATCGGCGCCGACCGGGGCATCCACCTCGTCACCGACGGCTCGGAATGGGATCCCCAGGCGACGGCGGCCGCGATCGTCGCCGCCGTCCGCTCGCAGGCCGAGCCGGTCGATCTCATCCTGTTCGGCTCAGAGTCGGCCGACGCCGGCAACTATCAGGTCGCCGTGCGGGTCGCCGAAGCGCTCGGCCTGCCCGCGGTGACGGGCGTCAAGGCGATCTCGCTCGACGCCGACCGCGTTCGGTGTGAGCAGGAGACCTCGGCGGGTCGCGACGTCTACGAGGTCGCGCTGCCGGCGGTCGTCTCGGTCAAGGAGGGGATCAACCTGCCGCGTTATCCCTCGGTCCCGGGACGGATGAAGGCCAAGCGCAAGCCGGTGCACGCCGCGGAGCCGACGCGAACCGACGCGCGCCTGCGGATGCTCCGTCTCGCGCTGCCGCCCGAGTCCGGCAGGCAGGCCGAGGTGCTCGGTCGCGGCCCCGAGGCCGCGCCGGCGGTCGTCGAGATGCTGCGCGACATCGGGGTGATGTAGATGGCCGCCGCGCTCGTCTACGTCGAGGATCCCGCCGACGAGCTCTCCCAGCAGGCGGTCGTGATGGCCGGCGCGCTCGGCGACGAGGTGCAGGCGGTGGCGATCGACGGGGCGGGCGGGACCGCTTTCGCGCCCGCCGTGCTCGCCCAGACGCTCGTCGAGCTCGCCGCCGCGCGGGGCGCGAGCGCCGTCGTCGCGCCGGGCTCCGAGCGCGGTAACGAGATCCTCGCCCGCGTCGCCGCCAAGCTCGACCTGCCGATGGCCGCCAACTGCGTGTCGGTGACGGTCGGCGAGCCCACGACCGTTACCCGCGTGCGCTGGGGCGGCTCGCTGCTCGAGCAGGCCGAGGTGCACGGCGCGCCGCTGCTGATGACGAGCGCCGCTCACGCCGTGGCGGCGGCGCCGATCGCCGCACTCGAGACGGTGCCGGTGACTGCGAGCACGTCAGAGCTCGATCGGGCGGTCCGGGTCATCGAGCAGATTCCGACCGCAAGCGCCGGCGTTTCGCTGACCGACGCCGACGTCGTCGTCTCCGGCGGCCGCGGCGTCGGCTCGGCCGAGGGGTTCTCGATCATCGAGGAGCTCGCCGAGCTGCTCGGCGGCGCGGTCGGCTGCTCGCGCGCGGTGACGAGCGCCGGCTGGCGGCCGCATACCGACCAGGTGGGGCAGACCGGAACCAAGGTCTCGCCCGAGATCTACATCGCCTGCGGGATCAGCGGCGCCACCCAGCACATGGCCGGGTGCAAGGGCGCCAAACGCCTGCTGGCGATCAACCCCGACGGCGAGGCGTCGATCTTCGCCGGCGCCGACTACGCGGTGATCGGCGACCTGCACGAGGTCGTGCCCGCGATCTCGGCGGAGATCAGGAAGGCGCGCGCGTCATAGGCGTCGTCGTTTCCGCGGTCGTGCTCGCCGCGTTGCTGGCGGCGAGCGGGACGCTCTTCGCGCTGCGGGTCCGGTTCCTCGTCGCGCTCGTGCGCGCGGCCGCGCCGGTGTCGCGGACCGGCGACCGGGAGCGGCGGGCGCACAACGAGGCGACGATCGTCCTCGGGCAGCGCAAGCTGCTGCAGCGGATCGGCCCCGGGCTGATCCACGCGTTCATCTTCTGGGGCTTCATCGTGCTCGGCCCGACGATCGTCATCGCGATGATCGGCGCCGTGTCCAAGCACGCGACGTTCCCGTGGCTCGGCGACCAGGGCTGGTACGCGCTGCTCGTCGACATCTTTGCGGTGCTCGTGCTCGTCGGCGTCGTCTCGGCGCTGTCCATCCGCAAGCTCGTGCGACCGCGCCGGTTCGAGGGCTCGCACCTCGGCGAGGCCGACCTCATCCTCGCGCTCATCGCGACGATCGCGCTCTCGCTGCTGCTCTGGCACGCGACTCGGATCGCGCTCGGCCTAGCCGAGTGGTCGCGCGACTGGGCGCCGGTGTCCCACCTGCTCTCGGGCCTGTTCGCCCGCGACTTGACCACGCGGGTGCTCGAGCGTGTGTTTGTTTGGGTCCACGTGATCACGATCCTCGGCTTCCTGGCCTATCTGCCGCGCTCCAAGCACCTGCACATCGCCTCGGCGGCGTTCAACGTCTGGTATGGGCGCACGGGCCCGGGCGGGCACCTGGAGCCCCTGCGCTTCGACGACCCCGACGTGGCCGAGGAGGACATCCGCTTCGGCGCCGGGACGGCCGCCCAGCTGACCTGGAAGGAGGTGCTCGACACCTACTCGTGCACCGAGTGCGGGCGCTGCCAGGACGCCTGTCCGGCGTTTAGCACCGGGAAGCGCCTGTCGCCCAAGCTCGTGATCATGGGGCTGCGCGACCAGGTGTTCGCCGACGGGGCGACGATCGTCAAGGATCGGGACGCCGACCTGGCCTCGCTCGTGCCCGGCGCGGTCCCCGAGGACTCGGTGTGGGACTGCGTCACCTGCGGCGCGTGCGTGCAGGCGTGCCCGGTGTCGATTGAGCATGTCGACCACATCGTCGACCTGCGCCGCCACCTCGTCATGGTCGAGTCGAGCTTCCCGCCGGAGGCCGAGCCGATGCTGCGCGACATCGAGCGCGCCTCGAACCCGTGGGGCAAGGCCCAGTCCGAGCGCGCCGACTGGGCGGCGCAGCTCGGCGTGCGGGTGCTCGAGCCCGGCGATCCGGCGCCCGAGTACCTCTACTGGGTCGGTTGCGCGACGTCGTTCGACGAGCGCGCCCGGGCGGCCGCCGTCAGCACGGCGAAGCTGCTCCAGCGGGCGGGCGTCGACTTCGCGATCCTCGGCCCCCGGGAGGCGTGCACCGGCGACCCGGCGCGGCGGATCGGCAACGAGTACGTCTTCCAGGCGTTCGCCGAGCAGAACGTCGAGACGCTCAACGAGGCGGGGGCGACGAAGATCATCGCCAACTGCCCGCACTGCTTCAACACGCTGGGCAACGAATACCCCGACTTCGGCGGCGACTACGAGGTCATCCACCACTCCGAGGTCCTCGCCCGGCTCGTCGCCGACGGCCGGCTCGCGCCCCGGCGCGACGCGGGGCTGGCGATCACCTACCACGACTCGTGCTACCTGGCGCGCCACAACGACGTGCTGGGATCGCCGCGCGAGCTCGTCGCCGCCGTCGGCACGCCGGTCGAGATGGCCCGCAGGGGTCGCCAGACGTTCTGCTGCGGCGCCGGCGGCGCGCACATGTGGATGGAGGAGCGCGGCACCCAGATCAACTCCGCGCGCGTTCGCGAGGCCGCGGACACGGGCGCCGGGACGCTCGCGGTCGCGTGCCCGTTCTGCACGGTGATGCTCGACGACGGGGTGCAGGGGGAGGGGGCCGACCTCCGGGTCGCCGACGTCGCCACGCTCCTGGTGGAGGCCGGCGCCGCCGAGTAGCGCCCGCGTTACCCCCGCGGCCGACGGGCAGGGCGATGAGGGCGCGAGCACGGGCCGGTCCCGACCGACCCGCCGGACATCATGGCGTTCACCCCGGTGTTCGTCAACGCCGTTCCGGAGGCGGTCCAGCTCGCCAAGAGCGCGGGCTATCTCAGTCCCGCCCCCGGCAACGACTTCCCGTACGTGCCGATCGACTTCAAGAGCCCCACGTACGCCCCGGTGGCTCAGAAGATCCTGTTCACCCTGCCCTACATCCAGTTCGGGAACCCCGTCCCCGGCGGCCACTGACCGACGGTCGTCGCGGATACCCGCCGGGACGCCCCGTCTAGGAGCGTCCCGCGGAGTCGCGGGCCGCGGCGCGCAGCACCGCCGCGGCCCGGTTCAGCACGCAGCTGTCGAGGTGACCCCGAACTCCCGCCCGACTGGCTGCTTGCACTTCTCACCGACATGATCCACGCCGCCAGCGCGCAGGGCAGCGCCGGCACCATGAACGCGACGACCGCCGAACGAGTCCTCGTCCGCAGCGCGTCCGCGGTCCTCAGCGCTCATTGCTGAGCAGCGCCGACGTGCCCACGCAGGACGCCCAGTTTCAGGAACCAGCACGGCGAACTGGCCCACCACCCGGCACCTGCGCTTCGCCCAGAAGCAAGCCTCCGGCGTGCGTTCGTGTCCATTACTATCGGGAAGCCCACTAGCGTACGTTCCGCGTGGTTCCTGTTCCGTTACTACCGGGAGGCCGTCTGCTGCTCGGCGTCGTCGGCGGCCGCTTCGATCTCCCAAGGAGCCGCTCATCGCGCCGACTTCGCTGCTGAGCAGCTGGTCGTAGTCGGTGATGTCAGGCGCGGGACGACTGATCGCGGGCAGCCGGTCCTCGAGCGGCCCGTTCATGGCAGATTCTGCTCATGGCGCGTTCCGCCGCTATCGATGAACGCGAGCTTCGCTGCCGGAGAGCCGAGTTCTACGGCGTAGCCGCCGTCGTTTGTCAGCGTTATCACCGTCTCGTGGCCCGCAGCGTCTGTTACTGCTGCGTCGCGCGTGCCCGCAGGTACTACCCCCTGTACGAAACTTACTCCCCCAAGGTCCACATGTGATCCTAGGCCATACTGGATAGCAGCCGCTGTGGTGGTACAACCCACCGTCGCTCCCGTCTTGGTGCTGAGAACTCCGAAACACATCGTCCCACGACCAGGATAGATGTAAATCTTCGTTGACGCGTCGCTGTATACTTGCCGCCCAAGGCTAGGATTGACACCGAACTGTTCCTGTGCTCGCCCGAGTCCCTGTAGGAGCCGTGGATCAGTTGCCCCCGCGTCATCAACGCCAAGCCCGCGGCCAAATGACGGAAATGCAGCGAGCTGCTGAGCATCAGGGCCCGTGACCCCGCTGTTGACCGCGGCAATCGGCGGTGTCTGTGAGGCAGAATAGTCAGGCACCGCGCTCGGCGTGGGGGTAGGATCATCAGTCGCCATGGCAACACCTACCGATATGCCGACCGCCGCCAGCCCGGCGGCAACTGCTAATAGCCAGCGATGCGTCAATGTCATTGTCTTTGGTCACCTCAGCGATTTTGTGGACCAGACCTACCTAGCCGGAAAACCAGTTCCAGAAGGTACTAAAGCTTGTGAGCATAACCTGCTCGCCGGCACCGGCGATTGGCCAATGAGAATCGAAGAGATCACCCCAATCCCAGTAGAAAGTGCCGCCTTCATACACGGTGTAGGTCGCGCAATTGCGCGTACTCCAAGTATGCGAGTCACTAACCGCCATGCACTGATAGCCAGATGTATAGCTCAGGTTTTGGATTTCGCCCTGTTCCCAGTTGTGCCAAGCGCCGCCTTGGGACTCTGGCGTTGGATCCCAGCAATACGTTTGCGGCCAGTTGTAGCAGTAGAACGCGTTTGAATACGCCTGCGCCCGGCCTGGCGCGGCTACGGCAAGCGCAACGGTCACGGATAGAGCCGCCGCAACCAGGATGCCAGCACGTAGGGGCCAGCGCATCAGATATCCCACGGTCGCTCTCCTCTTCCCAGCCCCTGTGCCAAACGTATGGGCACGACGAGCTTTCTCAAGATCATCAGCTCAAGTTCTCGAGCTGAGCAGGAAACGTAACCGCCCGCGAAGGCGATCGGGAAACCGGCTCAACGCTTGTACGAGCCGCGATCGGAAAGCCCTCGGCTTGCGGATCACGCGATACGGCTACCGTGGCTCGGTAGACCGACCAGTCCCGGGGATCCTCGGACCGTTGTCAGCGCCGGCTGGCGCCGAGTGCCGCGGAGCCTCAGCTCGCTGGCGCAGGGCACGCCGATCAACATCGTCCGCGACGACTTCGGCCACACCAGCCTGGCGGTCCCCGACCGCTACCTCAGAGACGTCGCCCCCCAGGCGGTCATCGACACGCTGCGCGCCCGCCGCTGGGACGGCGCATAGGCGCACCGGCGCCTGTCAGGCCGCCACCAGGCCCGGGGCGATCGCGGGCGACCTGACCCTCGTCTTGCCTTGGTGCAGGGCCGCAGATCGCTGCAGAATGGCTCTCGCGCCCACCGGCGGCCCCGGGGGCCCGTTGAGGCTCGCTCAGGCGCCCGGTGGCCGGTCGCTGGCGGAGGGCCGCAGATCGCCGCAGGATCGCCCACACCGGCGAGTTGGCCCCAGCACGCGTGCGCCACAACTTTGGGATTACGACGGTCGACCGGCCATCGCTCCGAGGACTGCCGGGCCCGTGGGAGCGGTCGCCCCTGCGGATTTTCATCCGATCCTGCTGGGCGCGCCAGCGGCCATCCGCACTTATTGGCGGTCCCCCCGGGCGCGCCACTCCCGGGGCGGCCACTCCCCGGCGCGCCACCCCCTGGCGTGCCCCCCGCGGCCACCAGCCGCCGCTACCGGTGGACGGCGGCGAGCAGCGCGGCGTAGGAGCGCACGAGCGCCGCGCGCTCCTCGGCGATCAGGGGGCTCGTGGGGGCGCACCCCTCGCGCACCCAGCGGTCCGAGAGGTCCATCGCCGCAACGCGCTGCTCCGCCGCCGGGCGCACCGCCTCCGGCGCCACGTCGTACACGTAGGCATACAGCGCGGCGAGCGCGTCGATGAGGGGTGCGGCCGCCGCGCCGCCGTGCTGGCGGGCACGATGCAGCCGCCACCACTCCACCTCGAGGCCAGCCGCGACGCCGGGGTGCAAGCGCTCGTCGTGCCTCGCCCGCACGAGCTCGTAGAAGCGGCGCATCGTTTCCCGTGCGCCGTCGGGATCGTTGTCGATCGGGGCCCACTGGCGATTGGCGCGCATCACCAGCCATGCGCCCGACAGCGTCGCGGGCCACGGCAGCGCGACGGTGTGTCGGGTCAGGGCGATCGCCGCCCGCAGCAGCGCGAGCCACTCCCGGCGGTAGTAGGCGACCCACGCGCGGCACTCGAGCGCGCCCACGCGGCGGGGATCGAAGCTGCGCGGGCCGCGGTTCATCCAGGCGGCATCCTGGCGCATTGGACCCTTGCCGGCGTGCGCCGGCCCTCGCGATCACGCTGATCTGCCTCGCGCCGCCGCCGCCCGCGGGCTCTACATCCCCTGAACGTGGGTGACCAGGCGCCCGTGCAGCAGGGCGTGGATGCCGAACCCCGGGGGCTCGGCGGCGAGCACGAAGTCGTCGGCCTCGAAGTCCAGGCGCAGCTGCCGGTAGGGGCTCGGCACGACGCATACCGGGCGGCCGCTCAGCTCCGAGTGCAGCGCGCGGTGCAGGTGGCCGGCGGCGAGCGCCAGCACCTGGGGATGGCGCGCGAGCAGCGCGGCGAGCGCCGCCACCTCGGCAGCGGCGGGCGCGGTCGCGTCCCAGGGCCGCACGCCGGTGAGGACCGGAGGATGATGCATCGCCAGCAGGGTCGGAGCGTCGGGCGCCCGGGCGAGCGCGTCGGCGAGCCAGTCGAGCTGCTCGGCGTCGAGCCGGCCGCGGCCGGCGGTATCGCCGGGGATCGTCGTGTCGAGCGCGACCAGCCGCAGCGCGCCGAGATCGGCGGCATACCGGATCGGATCGGCCCCCTCGCCGCCCAGGGCAAACGCGGCCCGCATCGCGCCCCGGTCGTCGTGGTTGCCGGGCAGGACGTGCCACGGCACGCCGAGCCGCTGCAGCTGCTCGCGAACGACCGCGTACTGCTCCGCGGTCCCGGCGTCGGTGAGATCGCCGGTAACGACGAGGGCGTCGGGGCGATCGGGCATCCCAAGCAGCGCGTCCACGCACCCGCGCAGCGCCGCCGCGGCGCCCGGCGCGCCCCAGTCGGCGCCGATGTGGGCGTCGGTCAGCTGCGCGACGAGGAACGGCCGGGCCATCCCGGCTCAGCCCGCCGCGACCGCCGACAGCAGCCGCTCGAGCTCGCGCTCGAGCCCCGCCAGCCCCACGAACCGCTCGACGAGCGGCAGCCCGAGCACCTCGGCGGCCCGCTGCGCGCAGGCACGGGTGCCGTCCGTGGGACGCTGGGCGAGCCACACGACGCGCGTGTAGTGGCGGAAGTACTCCTCGCGCAGCTCCGGCCAGCGGTCGAGTCCGAGCTCGCGCCGGACGGTGTGCGCAAACGTGCGGGCGAGGAAGTCGGTCAACAGGTAGGTGCCCGGCTCCTGCGCCAGCAGGGTGCGCGCCACCTCGGAGCCCGCGAGCACGTCGTAGCAGTGCTCGCCCGCCAGCCGCGGCAGCCCGAGCGCGTCGAGCGCTCCGCCGGTGCCGCAGTCGGCGTAGGCGAGGCAGACGACCTCGTGGCGCTCGCGCAGGTCAGCGACCACCCCGGGGATCCGCTCGGGACGGTTGTGCAGCAGCGCGTCGACGGGGACGATCTCGACGTCCCAGGCGCGGCGTCGGGCGATCGAGCGCACGTCGAGCGCGAGCGCCCCGCAGGACACGATCGCGGCCCTCATCCCGGGAACGCGAGCTGATCGATGAACAGGTCGTTGAAGTCGGTGCGCCCGGAGAGCTCGACGTAGCGGACCTCGCGGACGATCGACGCGGCCTCGGCGCGCTCGCGCAGCGACAGGGCGGCGATCTTGGCGCCCTCGCCGGCGACGTTGCCCGCCGAGACGATCCGCGGCAGCGCGAGCTTGGGCACGAGACCGATCCGCACCGCGCTGAGCGGCGTCAGATAGGCGCCGAAGCTCCCGGCGAGCAGCACCTGGGAGATCTCACGCGCCGGCACGCCGAGCTCGCGGAGCAAGATGTCCCAGCCGGTGGCGATCGAGGCCTTGGCGAACTGCAGCTCGCGGACATCGCGCTGGGAGAGGAACACGCTCGCCGCCGGATCGTCCTCGCCGGCCTGGCGCCAGTCCAGCACGAACACTCGCTCCTGGCCGATCCGCGTCAGCCGCCGCGACAGGGCCGGAAAGCGCAGCGCGGCCTCCTCGTCGGCGATGAACCGGCCCGAGTGGTCGAGCAGCCCGCAGTGCACGAGCTCGGCGACGGCGTCCACGAGCCCCGACCCGCACATCCCGACCGCCTCGCGATCGCCGATCACCTGCAGCGTGATCTCGTCCTCGGTGATCCGCACCCCCTCGATCGCGCCGTCGGCGGCGCGCATGCCGCAGCGGATCTGAGCGGCCTCGAACGCGGGGCCGGCGGGCGCCGCGGTCGCGAGCACGCGGTCGGCGTCGCCGAGCGCGATCTCGGAGTTCGTGCCGACGTCGATGAACAGCCGCAGCCGGCGGTCGCGGGTGAGGCCCGAGGCGAGCATCCCGGCGACGATGTCCCCGCCGACGTAGGCGCCGAGGGAGGGGAAGACGAACGCGGGCGCCCGCGGGTGCACGGCGACCCCGAACTCCGAGGCGCGGACCGCCGGGAGCGCGTGGGTGGCGACGACGAACGGGGCCATCGACAGCGGCTCGGGGTCGATCCCGAGCGCGAGCTGCATCATCGTCACGTTGCCGCAGACGGTGATCTCGTACACCTCGTGGGCGGCGACCTCGGCCTCGGCGAGCACCTCGGCGGTCAGCTGCGCCAGCGTCTCGTGGGCGCGCTCGCGCAGCGCGACGAGCGCCGTCGCGTCCATCATCGTCGCCGAGATCCGCGTGATGACGTCGGCGCCGTAGGGCTGCTGGCGGTTGAGCATCGAGCG
>JAFAYV010000091.1 GCA_019240115.1 Solirubrobacterales bacterium
CCGAACCGGATCGGGCAGGGGATCGAGTTCGACTACTGCTGCGTGCACGCGGCGCAGACCGTTCGCGAGCAGGGGCGCGACGCGGTGATGGTCAACTGCAACCCCGAAACGGTCTCGACCGACTACGACACCTCGGATCGCCTCTACTTCGAGCCGCTGACGCTCGAGGACGTCCTCGCGGTCTGCGCGCTCGAGAGTCCCGAGGGCGTGGTGGTCCAGTTCGGCGGCCAGACGCCGCTCAAGCTGGCCGCCGGGCTCGCGGCGGCGGGCGTCCCGATCCTCGGCACCGGCATCGACGCCATCGACCTCGCCGAGGACCGCGCGCGGTTCGGGGCGCTGCTGGACCGCCTCGGCTACAGCGCCCCCCCGTACGCGACCGCGCCGAGCCCCGAGGAGGCGCTCGCGCGCGCCGGCGACGTCGGCTTCCCGCTGCTCGTTCGTCCCAGCTACGTGCTCGGCGGGCGCGCGATGGAGATCGTCTACGACGTCGCGGGGCTGCGCGACTATCTGCGCCGCGTCGGCGCGCAGGCCGGCCGGACGATCTACCTCGACCGCTTCCTCGAGGAGTCGATCGAGGTCGACGTCGATGCGCTGTGCGACGGCGAGGACGTGTGGATCGCGGGGATCATGCAGCACGTCGAGGAGGCCGGGATCCACTCCGGGGATTCGGCCTGCGTGCTGCCCCCGCACACGCTCGGGGGGGAGATGCTCCAGCGGATCGCCGAGCAGACGACGGGGATCGCGCGCGCGCTGGGCGTCGTCGGCCTGCTCAACGTCCAGTACGCGATCCACGGCGACGACGGCCTGCACGTCATCGAGGCCAACCCGCGGGCGTCGCGGACCGTCCCGTTCGTCTCCAAGGCGATCGGGCGGCCGCTGGCCAAGCTCGCCTGCCGGGTGATGCTCGGCGAGTCGATCGCCGATCTCGACCTGCCGGCGCCGGGGACCGTCGACCACGTGTGCGTCAAGGAGGCGGTGCTGCCGTTCAACCGCTTCGCGGGCGCCGACTCGCTGCTCGGTCCCGAGATGCGCTCCACGGGTGAGGTGATGGGGATCGCCGGCGACTTCCCGACGGCGTTCGCCAAGGCCCAGGCGGCGGCCGGCGCGCGGCTGCCCCAGCGCGGGACGGTGTTCATCACCGTGGCCGACTCCGACAAGCCCGCCGCCACCGGCATCGCCACCTCGCTGCACGACCTCGGCTTTCGCATCGTCGCCACCCGCGGCACCGCCCAGACGTTGCGTCGCATGGGCATCCCGGCGGTCGCGATCAACAAGCTCGGCGAGGGCTCGCCGCACGTCGTCGACTGGATCGAGCGGGGCGAGGTCGACCTCGTGATCAACACTCCGGTCGGCACCGGGGCGCGCGCCGACGGTTACGAGATCCGCGCGGCGGCGGTCGCCCGCGGCATCCCGTGCGTCACGACGATGTCGGGCGGCATGGCGGCGACGCGGGCGATCATGTCGGCGCAGCGCGGGGAGCCCGCGGTGGTCTCGCTCCAGGAGCTGCACGGCCGCGGGTCGGTCGTTCCGGCGAGCCCGTGAGCTCATGAGCGGAACGCCCATTCCGCAGCCGAGGCGCCGATCGACCGAATCGGCTCGCGCAGTTTGCGCACAATCTGCCAAAAGCCCCTGCAAAAGCAGCAGATGAGCCTCACCTCGCCCGACATCCCTGAAGCTCAGGTTCAGGTCGAGCGAAATCTCGCGATTTTGCCTTGATCGCCCGTCCCCACGATGTATAGTCGCCGCCCATGCCGCCGGTCAGTGAGTCGTTCTCGAAGCCTCTTGCCGCGCCCGAGCGGTCGCTGCTTCAGCGGATGGAGGCGCTTCAGCGCGCCAACGACATCCGCAGCCGCCGCGCTCAGCTCAAGCGCGACCTGAAGGCCGGTCGCCAGCCGATCCACGAGCTGTTGCTCGACCCGCCGGACTTCCTGCAGACGGCCAAGGTCTTCGACCTGCTCCTTGCCGTCCCGAAGTACGGCCGGGTCAAGGTCAACAAGGTGCTCACCCAGTGCCGGATCTCGCCGAGCAAGACGCTCGGCGGCCTGTCCGAGCGCCAGCGCGGCGAGCTCGTCGCGCTGCTGCGGCGTCGCTGATCGGACCGGCGCGCCCGTCCGGGCGTCCGGCCACACTGCGGACCGATTGGCCGGCGTCGTCGTCATCACGGGACCCTCCGGGGTCGGCAAGGGCACGCTCATCCGGGAGCTGCTGCGGCGCATCCCCACGCTGCAGCTGGCCGTCTCGGCGACGACGCGTGCGCCTCGCCCGGGCGAGCGCGCCGGCGTCGACTATCACTTCCTCACGCCCGAGGAGTTCGAGCGGGGCGTGGCCGCCGGGGACTTCGTCGAGCATGCCACCTACTCGGGACGGCGCTACGGGACGCTGCGCTCCGAGGTGCAGCGCCGGCGCGGGGAGGGCGTGCCGGTCGTCCTCGAGATCGAGGTCCAGGGGGCGCGGCAGGTCCGCGAGGCGGTCCCCGGCGCGCTCGCGGTCTTCATCGCGCCGCCGTCGCACGAGGCGCTGCGCGAACGGCTGACCGCGCGCGGGACCGACGACCCCGAGCAGATCGAGCAGCGGCTGCGCACCGCCGAGTCCGAGCTGCAGGCGCGGCCCGAGTTCGCCCATGTCGTCGTCAACGATCGGCTGCAGGTCGCCGCCGACGAGCTGGCCGGGATCGTGCGCGGCGCGCTGAGCGGCGACCGCTACCCTGAAGGTCCCCCGACCGAGGACGACCAACCGTGATCTCTCCCCGCATCGACAAGCTTCTCGACCACGTCGACTCCGACTACGCCAGCGTGCTCGTGGCCGCCAAGCGCGCGCGCCAGATCAACTCCTACTACCACAACCTCGGCGAGGGCACGTTCGACGAGTTCCCGCCGCCGATGGTCGACACGCGCTCCAAGAACTACCTGACGATCGCCCTGGAGGAGGTCGCCCAGGGCAAGCTCAAGTACCAGTACCGGTAGCGCTCCCGGAGACTCGCCGGCCACCGAGTCGATGTCGCGGCTGCTGATCGGCGTCACCGGCGGCATCGCCGCGTACAAGGCCGTGGAGCTCGTCCGGCTCGCCGGCCGCGCCGGCCACGCCGTCCGCGTCATCCAGACGCCGACGAGCCGTCGGTTCGTCGGCGGGGCGACCTTCTCGGGCATCACCGGGGCGCCGGTGCTGACCGGAGAGTTCGAGGACGACCCGCTGCGCGGCGCCTATCCCGGCGACCCGGCCGACGAGCGCGCCCCGATCAGCCACCTGGCGCTCGTCGCGGGCGCCGACGCCTACCTGATCGCGCCCGCGAGCGCCAACACCCTGGCCAAGCTCGCCCACGGCCACGCCGACAACCTCGTCACCACCGCGGCGCTCGCCGCCGACTGCCCGGTGCTCGTCGCCCCCGCGATGAACGACCGGATGTACCGCCATCCCGCCACCGAGGAGAACCTCGAACGCCTGCGCGGGCGGGGGGTGACGATCATCGGACCCGCCGACGGCGAGCTCGCCTCCCACGGCGAGCGCGGCCTTGGGCGCATGGCCGAGCCGGCCGACCTGCTCGCCGCCTGCGAGGCGACGATCCACCCTGCGCAAGCCGATTCGGGAGCGTGGCTCGGGCGCCGGGTGCTCGTCACCGCGGGCGGCACCCGGGAGCCGATCGACAGCGTCCGCTACATCGGTAATCGCTCGTCGGGACGGATGGGCGTCGCCCTCGCCGCACGGGCCGCCGCCCGCGGCGCCGAGGTGACCCTCGTCGCCGCCAACCTCGCGGTCCCGCCGCCCGCGGGCGTGCGCGTGATCGAGGTCCACACCGCCGCGCAGCTCGCCACCGCGACGCGCGAGGAGTTCCCCGCCTGCGACGTCCTGCTGATGGCCGCGGCGGTCGCCGACTTTCGCCCCCGCGACCCCGCCGCCGACAAGCTGCGCAAGGCGGGGGGAGCCCCGACGCTCATCCTGGAGCCGACCGAGGACGTCATCGCCACGTTGGCGGGACGGCGCCGCGAGGGCCAGGTCGTCGTCGGCTTCGCCGCCGAGCACGGCGACGCGGCGGTCGCCGGCGCGCGCGAGAAGCTCGTGCGCAAGGGCCTCGACGCGGTCGTCGTCAACGACATCTCGCGCGCGGACATCGGCTTCGACACCCCTGAGAACGAGGTCACCGTCGTGACCCGCGAGGGCGAACGCCCGTTGCCCAGGGCCGGGAAGGGCGCGATCGCCGACGACGTCCTGCACGAGGTCGGACGGCTTCTGTCAGTCAAGGAGAGCGACCATCGAACCACCCGAGCCGACGGGAACCGCGCCGCAGGAGTTTGAGTCGTTCGCCGCGGTGGGGCGCGCGCTGGCGGCGAACGTCAACCAGGCGGTGCAGGTCCGGCAGGAGACGCTGCGCCACCTGCTGGTCGCCCTCCTCGCCGAGGGGCACGCGCTGATCGAGGACTACCCGGGGGTCGGCAAGACCGCGCTGGCCCGCGCGCTGGCGCGCTCGATCGACTGCCAGTTCGCGCGCGTGCAGGGCACCTCGGACCTGCTGCCCGCCGACGTCGTCGGCACCAACGTCTACGACCAGCGCGAGCAGCGCTTCGAGTTCCGTCCCGGACCCGTGTTCGCCAATGTCGTCCTCGTCGACGAGATCAACCGGGCCTCGCCGAAGACGCAGTCGGGCCTGCTCGAGTGCATGCAGGAGCGCCGCGTGACCGTCGACCGCACCACGCACGAGCTCGCGCGACCGTTCCTCGTGCTCGCCACCCAGAACCCGATCGAGTACGAGGGCACCTATCCGCTGCCCGAGGCGCAGGTCGATCGCTTCATGGTCAAGGTCTCGCTCGGCTATCCGGCGCTCGAGGCGGAGGCTGGGATGCTCGCCGACCACGAGGCCGGCGACAAGGTGCTGGCGCTCGGCCCTGTAGCAAGCGCCGCCGAGGTGCTCGCCGCCCAGGACGCCGCCACCCGGATCATCGCCTCCCAGGCGCTGCGCGACTACATCGTGCGACTGCTGTGGCGCACCCGCGAGGACCCGCGCGTCGACCTCGGCGCGAGCCCCCGGGCGGGGTTGATGCTGCTCCGGGCCGCGAAGGCACGGGCGATGATGCACGGCCGCGACCACACACTCCCCGATGACGTGCAGGCGCTCGCCGAGCCGGTGCTCGCCCACCGGCTCGTGCTGG
>JAFAYV010000039.1 GCA_019240115.1 Solirubrobacterales bacterium
CGCGCCGCGGCGACGTCCGCGATCGCGGTGGCCTGCGGGACGCCGATGCCGAGTACCCCGCGGGTGGTGCAGATCGCGCCCGGGCCCACGCCGACCAGCACGCCGGCCGCACCGGTCCGCATCAGGTGAAGGCCGGTGTGGTAGGAGGCGCAGCCGCCCACGATCACCGGCGTGGGCGACAGCTCGCGGATGAACTCCTTGAGATTCAGCGGCGGCCGGTTCTGGTCCTGGGACACGTGCTCGGCCGACACCACCGTCCCCTGGATCACCAGGATGTCGAGACCCGCCTCCAGCGCCACCTCACAGTGCTTGCGCACCTTCTGCGGCGTCAGCGAGGCGGCCGCCACCACGCCCTGATCCTTGATCTCCTTGATCCGGCGCGCGATCAGCTCAGGCTTGATCGGCTCGCGGTAGATGTCCTGCATCTCGCGGGTGGCGATGTCGGGCGAGAAGCTCGCGATCCGCTCCAGCTGGGTGTCGGCATCTTCGTAGCGGCAGTAGATGCCCTCGAGGTTGAGCACCGCGAGACCCCCCAGCCGCCCGATCAGCCCCGCCGTCTCGGGCGAGACGACGCCGTCGAGCGCGGCCGCCAGCAGCGGCAGCTCGAAGCGGTACGGGCCGAGCGTCCACGAGATGTCGACGTCGTCGGGGTCACGCGTGCGGCGGGACGGGACGATCGCGATGTCGTCGAACCCGTACGCCCGGCGCGCCTTCTTGCCACGGCCGATCTCTACTTCCATGGGCGCAGCCTAGACCGGGGGACGGACGGCTGAAGGACGGCGACCATGGGGGACATCGGGGCGCCGACATTAGCAGCGGCGCCCGGCCCGCCGGACGCATGGGCTTCCCGGTGATGCGGCGCCCGGCGGCGCTCCGCGCGCGGCTTATCCGACGACGCCGCCGGCGTGCAGCGACTCGGATTCCACGACGCCGAGCAGCCGGTCGACCTGGGCGAGATCGAGGATGCCGGCGCCGAAGTGATGGGTCGACTCGGCGCCGCAGGCGACGCCGAAGCGCAGGCAGTCGATCGGCGGCTGACCCGCGTAGCGCGCCGACACGTAGCCGGCGAGGAACGCGTCGCCGGAGCCGACCGCCGAGCGCGCCTCCTGCTCCTCGACGCGCACTCGGTAGATCGCCCGGGCGCCGCCCTCGAGGATGTGCGCGTAGCAGCCGTCCGAGACGGTCATGATCGCCTCGCGCGCGCCGCGGCGGACCATCTCGACGACCGCGTTGGCGTGGTCGCCGTCGTCGTTGAACTCCTGGCCGACGAGCTCCTCGGCCTCGAGCTCGTTCGGCGAGACGAGATCGGGCTCGGCGCGCATCGCCAGCCGCAAGGGCTCGCCGTCGGAGTCGATCATCGTCGTGACCCCGAGCCGGCCGACCTCGCGGATGAGGTCGCTGTACACGGCGTGGTCGACGCCCCGGGGCAGGCTGCCCGCGAACACGCAGATGCTGGCGCCCCGCGCCAGGTAGAGGAGCTTCTCGCGGAGCAGCTCAAGCTCCTGGGCCGAGACCGCGGGTCCGCGCTCGTTGATCTCGGTCTGCAGCCCCGTCGTGGGGTCGAGCACGGCCGTGTTGGTCCGCGACTCGTCGTCGATGCGCACGAAGTCGTTCAGGATCGACTCGTCGGTGAGCGCTTCGACGATGCGGGTGCCGGTCGCGCCGCCGGCGAACCCGGTGGCGATCACCGGCTGCCCGAGCCGCTTGATCGCGCGCGCGATGTTGACGCCCTTGCCGCCGGGCATCGTCGTCTGGTCCACCGTCCGGTGGCGCCGGCCCGGGGTGAAGCTCGGCACCTCGAGCGTCTTGTCCATCGCCGAGTTGAGCGTGACCGTGATGATCATGCCGCCTCCAGTTTGCCGCGTTGCGGCTCGCGCCGACGCCGGCGCGCCAGCCCGGCAAGCGCGAGGAGCGCTGCCGTGAGCACCCCGATCACGACGATCGAGACCGGGCGCGTGATCAGACGCACCGCCACGGTGAGCCCGCTGACGGCGGGCAGCGCCCGGGCGAGCACGAGCGGGACGCGCGCGAGGACGCGACCGCCGACGAGCACGACGGCGGCCCCGACGACCGCCTGACCGGGCAGCGGGCCCCTCAGCTGGCGCGGGACCTCGACGCGCACCTGGACCGAGGCGCTGCGCGCGACGATCCGGTGAAAGCCGCGTGCGGCGCGTACGACGGCGCGCTTGCCGGAGCTGTCGGCGATCGCGGGCCGGGCCATCAGCTGACCACGCCGCACCGGCGTGACCGGTGCAAAGGCCCCGAATCCGTAGTTGAGCAGCGCCAGCGTGTCGGCGTCGCGGGCCGCCTCGCTGTCGGTGCCGAGCACCGCGCTGATCAGCCTCATGCCGTCTCTGTGCCCGGCCGCGACCAGAACGTAACCGGCGGCCGCGGTGTGGCCGGTCTTGACCCCGTCGATCCACCGATAGCGGGCGACGAGGTCGTTGCGGTTGACGACGTGGCGGACCGGACCCGTGGTCAGGTCGGCGGTCGTCAGCGCGACGACGCGAGCGAGGAACGGCGAGTGCGTCAGGTCGTACTGGGCGAGGTGGGCGAGGTCTCGCGCGCTCGAGTGGTTGCCCGGCGTGTCGACGCCGATCGGCGTCGAGTAGTGCGTGTCGCGCAGGTGCAGCCGGCGCGCCTGCGCGTTCATCATCCCGACGAAGCGCGCCACCGAGTGGTGCCCGACGTTGTAGGCGAGGTCCTCGGCCGCGTCGTCGGCGCTCGGGAGCATGAGCGCGATCAGCAGGTCGTGCACGCTCATCCGCTCCCCGGGCGCAAGGCCGATCTGCGAGTCGGCGGCCGCCGCGCGATAGTCGGGACTCGTGAACACCGTGGAGAGGCGACGGATGTGCTGGAGCACGACCAGCGCCGTCATCAGCTTCGTCGTCGAGGCGATCGCCAGCCGGCGGCCGGCGGCGACCGCGTCGAGCGTCTGCCCGGTGTCGGGCGCGTAGAGGATGGCGGCGGAGACCGAGAGGCGCGGCGGTGACGTCGCCTGAGCCGCGCATGCGCCGCACAGCGTCATCGCGAGACAGAGGATCACCGTTGCCAGCCGGCGCCGGGGGGCCGAGCCGATCACCATCGCAGCCGCAGCCGCAGCCGCTGTCCGGCCTGCGGGCCGTCGGGCGGCGTCACGGCCGACGGTTGCAGCGTCGTCGGACGCGCGAGCGGCACACCGATCTTCCGCGCGATGGAGCCGAGCGCGTCCCCGGGCGCCACGACGTAGGGCGCGCCGGTCGTGCCACGGCCAGCGTGGCGAGGTCGTCACGCTCACGCGTACCGCTCCCACACGAGCTCGCGCAGCCGCCGGGCACTCGCCGCGGCGCTGCGCGCGGGGTCGCCGCCGTCCCGCTCGTGCGCGTCGGCGATCGTCCGCGAGGCGGAGACGAGGCCGCCGGCCGGCCCGGGCGCGAACGCTGCCTCCAGGCCCTCGCCGCTCGCCCCCTGGGCGCCGATGCCGGGCAGCAGCATGACCGCCGCGGGCATCGCCGCGCGCAGGCGCGCGAGGTGGCCGGCGGCGGTGGCGCCGACCACGGCGCCGACGTCGGCCAGCCCGCGAGCGCCGATCGCCGGGCGCCCGAGCTCGGCGACGATCCGCGCGACGGCGTCGCTCACCGACTCGCCGTCGGCGAGCTCGCGGTCCTGGAGGTCGGCGGCCCCGGGATTCGAGGTCCGCGTCAGCACGAATAAACCGGCTCCCGTTGCGCGCGCCGCCTCCACGAACGGCGCGAGCGAGTCGCGGCCGAGCAGGGGGTTGACGGTGAGCGCATCGGCGCCGAGCCCCTCGACGTCCCCGAACGGCGTCGGCGTGCCGCGCAGGAACGCACGAGCGTAAGCGGCCGCCGAGATGTCGATATCGCCCCGCTTGGCATCCGCGATCACGACCAGACCGCGCCGTGCGGCGTCGGCGACGACCTCGGCGAGCGCGCTCCAGCCGGGGGCGCCGAGCTGCTCGAAGCACGCGACCTGCGGCTTGACCGCCACGCATTCCGATCCGGCAGCCTCGAGCAGCAGTCGACAGTGCGCGGACACCGCGCGTCCCGCGCGCTCGGCGACCGTCCCGCGCGCCTGCACCATCGCAAGCGCCCGCGGCCACAGGCGCATGGGGTCGGGATCGATCCCCAGGACGATCTGCGAGCGGCGCTCGGCCACCCGCTCGACCAGGCGATCGCCGAAGCCTCGGCGATCGCCGCTCTCGGCGTCCGCGGCGCCGCGGGGGGCGGGATCGACGTCCGGCGGTGAGCCGGGACCTATCTCACGGCCTTCTTCAGCGACGCGCCAGCCGTGAACTTCGGAACCTTGGAGGCGGCGATCTGGATCTTCTCCCCGGTGGAGGGGTTGCGACCCTCACGCGCGCTGCGCTCCGAGACGCTGAACTTGCCGAAGCCAGAGAAGGTCACGTCGCTGCCCCGCCTCAGCGCGCCCTCGATCGTCTCCAGCATCGCATCGACCGCGTCGCCCGCATCCTTCTTGGTGAGCCCGGCGCGATCCGCGACCTGGTCTACGAATTCGGATTTTGTCACTTGCTCCTCCTTCAAAGGTCGGAAGTGGTTCAAAGTAACACCCATCAGGGACGGCCCCTTCCGTCCGACGGGTGCCGTCCATTCTCGCCCTGGGCCTGGCCGCCGATGCGCTCGCTCGCCCGAGATATCCGGAATTTGCGGTAATCCTCGCGATCCCGCGAACCCGGTCTCGCTCGTTCGCCGCGCAGCGGGGCGATCGGCCGCACGATCGCACGCGGGTCCCCCATCCTCGGCGGCGGCGAGAATAGGCGCCGTGAACCTCCGCCGGATCGCCTGGTCGGTGACGGTGCTCGTCTGCGTGGTCACCGCCGCCATCCTCCTGTTGGAGGGCTACTACGGGTACGCCGGCGTCACCTTCGCGGTCGCCCTCTCGGCCGCGATCAACATCCCCTGACCGGCGGGCCGGATGAGACCGTAACCGAGGCGCTGCGCCGCGGAGATGCACGAGCGCCCGCGGTCGGGTCGCCGACGGCGCCCGGGCGTCGGGTCGCCGGATGCGCCGCGCGACGAGTGCCTACGCCCGACCGGCGGCAAGCCACGCGAGCAGCGCCCGGGCGGCCGCGCCGCGGTGGCTGACCGCGTCCTTGGCGGCGTCGTCGAGCTCGGCCATGGTGCGTCCCCGCACGTCCCCGTCGACGAGGAACGCCGGGTCGTAGCCGAAGCCGCCGTTCCCGCGCCGCTGCGCGGCGAGCCGGCCGCTGCACTCGCCCGCGAACAGCCGCACCTCGTCGGCGTCGGGATCGACGTAGGCGAGCACGCAGACGTAGCGCAGCCGGCTACCGGCGGGGGCCTCGCGCATCAGCTTGGCGAGGTTCTCCTCGTCGCCGGCGTGCTCGCCGGCGAACCGAGCCGAGCGGACCCCCGGGCGGCCACCGAGCGCGGCCGCCTCGATCCCCGAGTCGTCGGCGATCGCGGCCCGGCCCGTCGCCTCAGCCGCCGAGCGCGCCTTGGGCAGCGCGTTCTCGGCGAAGGTGCTCCCGACCTCGGGCGGCAGGCGGACCGGCTCGGGCAGTGGGTCCACGGCGATCCCGGCGGGGGCCAGCAGGCGCGTGAACTCCCGCAGCTTGTGCCCGTTGCGGGTCGCCAGCAGCAGACGCTCGGGCTCGGCCATGGTCACGCGGTCGCGACCCGGTGAGCGCGGGTCGCGCCGGCGCGGGCGCCGGTCACGCGGGCGAGACCGGGTGGGCGCGGGTCGCGCGGGCGCCGATCACGCGGCGGCCACGGTCGCGTCCTGCAGGGCGCGCAGCGACTCGATGCCCGACGCCGCGAGCACGAGCAGGTCGTCGAGATGCGCGCGCGAGAGCGGGGTGCGCTCGGCGGTCGCCTGGACCTCGACGAGCCCGCCATCGCCGGTCATGACGACGTTGGCGTCGACCTCGGCGCTCGAGTCCTCGGAATAGTCGAGATCGAGCAGCGGCACGCCGTCGACGATGCCGGCCGATACCGCCGCGACCGCCCCGGTCACCGGCGCTCGCGCGAGCGCGCCCTCGGACACGAGGCGCGCGCAGGCGAGCTGCAGGGCCACCATGCCGCCGGTGATCGACGCGCACCGGGTGCCGCCGTCGGCTTGCAGGACGTCGCAGTCGATGTAGATCGTCCGCTCGCCGAGCGCCCCGAAGTCGACGACGCCGCGCAGCGAGCGCCCGATCAGCCGCTGGATCTCCACCGAGCGCCCGTCGGGGCGCCCTCGGGTGCCGTCGCGCGGTTTGCGAGCAGCGGTCGACGCGGGAAGCATCCCGTACTCCGCGGTGACCCAGCCGCGGCCCGAGCGCGCCAGCCACCGCGGCACGCCGTCCTGGACCGACGCGGTGCAGATGACGCGCGTCTCGCCCATCGAGATGAGCGCCGAACCGGTCGCGGTGCGCACGTACCCGGCCTCGATCGTCGCCGGGCGCAGGTCGGCGGCTCCGCGGCCATCGGCGCGAGCCGGGCCCGCGCCGCCCCCGTCCGCAAGCCCGCCGCTGCCCGCGCCGCCCCCGTCCGCGAGCCCGCCGCCGCCCGGGTCCGCGAGCCCGCCGCCGCGCGCGACGCTCATGCGGCCCGCTCGCCCGCCGCATCGGCGCCGTCGCCGAGGCGCACGCGCGCCACCTCGCCGAGCGGCATCTGCAGAAAGCGCGTCGCCAGCCCCGCGAACGCCCCGACCTCGCCCGTGCACTGAAAGCGGTAGCTGCCCTCGCGCTCACCCGCGTCCTCGCGCAGTAGCCCGCGCGCGCTGAGCGCCCGCTCGACGCTGCGCGCCACGCCGGCGCCCGAGGTCACGAGCGCCACCCCGCGGCCGAGCATCCGCTGCAGCAGCGGCGCGACGAGCGGATAATGGGTGCAGCCGAGGATGACGGTGTCGACCTTGGCGGCCCGCAACGGCGCGCAGTACCCGCGTACGGTCCGCACGACCGCCTCGTCGAACGGGAAGCCGCCCTGGATGATCGGGGCCAGGTCCGGGCAGGCGACCGACTCGAGCTGGACGTGGGCGTCGGCGCGGGCCACCGCGCGGTCGTACGCGCCGCTGGCCACCGTCGCCGGCGTCGCGAGCAGCCCGATGCGCCCGCTACGGCTGCCGGCGACCGCCAGCTGCGTCGCCGGAGCCACCACCCCGATGACGTCGACGCCGGCGCCGGAGGCCGCCAGCCAGTCCTGCAGCGCCCCGAGCGCTGCCGAGCTCGCGGCGTTGCACGCGACGACGAGCAGCTTCGTGCCCGCGGCGATCAGGTGCTCGGCGATCTCGATCGCGAACCGCTCGAGCTCGGCGTGGCTCCGCTCGCCGTAGGGAAACCGGGCGGTGTCGCCGAGGTACAGGTAGTCCTCGGCGGGCAGGGATACGAGCAGCTCGTGCAGCACGGTCAGGCCCCCGACCCCGGAGTCGAACACCGCCACGGGCAGCTCGGCGCGGATCACGCGTCCATGGTGGCAGAGGCGGCGGCCGCCACGGGCGAGGCGATCGGCGCCGTTACATTGCGCCACCCGTGCGCGCGCTCGTCGTCACCAACATGTATCCCTCCCCCCGCCACCCGGCGCTCGGCAGCTTCGTCGCCGATCAGGTGGCCGCGCTTCGGCGCGCCGGCGAGGCCGAGATCGAGCTCGCCGCCTTCGCCCCGGGCGGCTATCGCAGCTACACGCGAGCCGCCCGGACCCTGCGCGAGCGCCACCGCCACGACCGCTTCGACGTCGTGCACGCGCACTTCGGCCTCACCGCCGGGCCCGCCCGCGTCGTCCCCGCCACCGCCCACGCGGTCACCCTGCACGGCACCGACCTCGCCCACCCGCGCTCGCGTCGCCTCACTCTCGCCGGGCTCGCGGTCACCGACCTGATCGGCGTCGTCTCCGAGCCGCTCGCCGAGCTCCTGCCCCGGTGGGCGCGGTCGCGCGTCGAGATCCTGCCCTGCGGCGTCGACCTGCACCGCTTCGGGCGCCGCGACCGCCGCGTGGCCCGCCGCGAGCTCGGCCTGCCCGAGGACGAGCCGTGCCTGCTGTTCCCCGCCGACCCCGCCCGCGCCGAGAAGCGCCACGACCGGGCGCGCGCCGCCGCGGGCGAGACCCGCCTGCTGACACTGTCCGACGTCGAGCCCGCGCGCGTCCCGCTGTTCCTGAACGCCGCCAACGCGGTGCTCGTGCCCTCCGAGCGCGAGGGATTCGGGCTCGCCGTCCTCGAGGCGCTCGCCTGTGACGTGCCGGTGCTCGCCACGCCCGTCGGGATCGCGCCCGCGGCGCTCGCCGGTCTGCCGGGCACGCTCTGTGCGCCGTTCGAATCCGAGCGGTGGGCGGCGGCGCTGGCGCCGCACCTGCACGCCGCCGACCCGCGGATCGACGGTCGCACGCGCGCCGAGCCCTACTCGAGCGATCGCATGGCTCGGCGGCTGCTCGACGCCTGGCGACGGCTGGTCGTCTGAGGGAGGGCCGGCGGCGTCCGGGGCCCGGGATCGTCCGGGGCTCTGCGTCATCAGGCCGCGGCGCGAGCGGACGTCGCGGCGGGCCAGGCGGCGAGCGCGGTGCACGCGGACGCCGTCGCGGTCTCCAGCGGCGACGACCACGTGCCCCCTTCCATCGGCCGCGCCGGCCGACGGCAGGCTCCAGCCCCAGGCCGCGGGGTCGTGGCTAAGGGTCCACGACTTCGTAACTGACGGCTCCGGCGGCGGCGCCACGCGCCATCGCCCCGACCCCGCCGCACCGGACCAGTGCCCGCCGTCGCCGCCCTCGGTCACGACCGTCAGCGCGGCGCGGGCGCGCCACCCCGCGGCGGGCCCCTGCTCGCCGGCGTCGCCGGCCGAGAGGATGAGCGCGTCGACGACGAGATCGGCCGCGAGGGCGCCCACGCGGGGGGTGACGATCAGCGTGCGCGTCCCTCGCGCCCGCCGCTGGGCCGCGGGTTCGCCGGCGGTCAGATAGACGCCGTCGGCACCGGCGAGGACAGCGTCGGGACCAGACGGTCCAGGACGCGGGTTCGTTCGGGGCGCGGGATCGCCGAGGGCACGGGTTTCGTTCGGGGTGGCAGCCGAGACGTCGCCCCGGGGCGGCTTATTGACGGCCACCCCCCGGCTCCCCGGCCACGCCCTCCGACCACCCCCCGGCTCCCCGGCCACGCCCCCGGCTCCCCGGCCACGCCCCTCGGCCAGGGCCCCGACCCCCGGCCCCGCCCGCGCTACAGGCCCGGCCCCGCCCGCGCTACAGGCCCGGCCAGTACTCCGCCAGCCGCCCCCGCGCCGCTCGGGCGAGCTCGGAGACGGCCACCCCGTCGACGTCCGGGGCGCCCCCGCCGGCGAGCGCGCCCATCGTCGCGGCCACCGAGCGGCCGAGCGCGCCGAGCGCGTAGCCACCCTCGAGCACCGCGCCCACCGGCGCCGCCAGCTCCTCGCCGAACTCACGCATCAGCGCCGCCATCGCCGCATACCCCGCCTCGGTCACCTCGCAGTTGGCCAGGGGATCCTCGGCGTGGGCGTCGAACCCGGCCGACAGCAGCACGAGCTGCGGCGCAAACGACCGCGCGAGGGGCACCGCGACATCGCGGACAAGCGAGACGAACACGTCGTCCCCGGACCGCGCCGGCACGGGCAGGTTGACGGTGAAGCCACGGCCGGCGCCGGAGCCGACCTCGGAGGCCGGGCCGGTGCCCGGGTACAGCGGCGACTGGTGGATCGACAGATACAGGACCGCCGGATCCGCGCTGAAGATCTCCTCGGTGCCGTTGCCGTGGTGGACGTCCCAGTCGACGACCAGCACCCGCGCCAGCCCGCGGACCGCGAGCGCGTGGCGCGCCGCCACGGCGACGCTGTTGAACAGGCAGAAGCCCATCGCGCGGGCGGTCTCGGCGTGGTGCCCGGGCGGACGGTGGAGGCTGAAGCCGGTCGGGGCCGCCCCGTCGAGCAGGCGGTCGACGAGCGCAACCGCCCCTCCGGCGGCGTGCAGCCCCGCCGGCAGCGATCCCGCCGAGACGACCGTGTCGAGATCGATGTGGGCACGCCCGTCGCGCGCCCTCGCCACCGCCGCCTCGATCGCCTCGAGGTGGCGCTCGGGGTGGACGGCGAGCAGGTCGGCTCGCCGCACCTCCGGCGAGGCGACCCGCTCCCAACCGAGCCAGTCGCGGGCCTCGAGTTCGCGAGCGATCGCGACCATGCGCGCGGGCTGCTCGGGGTGCTGGCCCGTCTCGTGGTGCAGCGACGCGGGGTGGTGCAGGAGCACGGGCGCGGCCGGCATCGCCGGATAACGTACCGCCAGGTGCAGCCCGGCAACATCAGTGCCAGTGCCTCCGCCCGCGTGGATACTCGCACTCGGGTCGCGGTGGTCGGCGCGGGTGCCGCGGGGCTGTACGCCGCGCTGTGCGCGGCGCGCGAGGGCGCGGCGGTCACGCTCGTGTCCGCCGGACCGCTCGCCGGCTCATCGAGCTATTGGGCCCAGGGCGGGCTCGCGGCGGCGCTGTCGCTGCAGGACGGCCCCGAGTGTCATCTCGCCGACACGATCCACGCCGGGCGGGGCGCGGTCCGCGCGTCCGCCGCGCGCGTGCTGTGCGACGAGGCGCCGGCGGCGGTGCGCGACCTGCAGGACCTCGGGGTCGCCTTCGACGCCGACCGCCACGGCAACCTGGCGCTCGGGCTCGAGGGCGGGCACTCAGCGCGGCGCGTCGTCCACGCCGGCGGGGCGGCCACGGGGAGGCGGATCATCCGCCAGCTATCGGCGCTCGCCGCCGGCGACCCGGGGATCCGCGTCATCGAGGGCCGCCGCGTGGGGCGCGTGCTGACCGCCGGCGGGCGCGCCGTCGGGGTGCGGCTGCACGACGGCGCGGCGATTGCGGCGGGAGCGGTCGTCATCGCGACCGGCGGCGCCGCGGCGCTGTGGTCGCGCACGACCAATCCCCCGGGCGCGATCGGGGGCGGGCTGCTGCTCGCCCACGAGGCGGGCGCCGAGCTCGCCGATCTCGAGCTGATGCAGTTTCACCCGACCGCCGTCGTCGGCGCCAACGGTGCCAACAGAGCCGATGGGTTCCTCGTCACCGAGGCGATCCGCGGCGAGGGCGCGCGGCTGCTCGACGCGCGGGGGGAGCGGTTCGTCGACGAGCTGGCGCCCCGCGACGAGGTCGCGCTCGCGGTGCAGCGCCAGATCGACTCAAGCGGGCGCCCGTCGGTGGGACTCGACATGCGCGACGTCGACCCGGCGCTGTTCCCGAACGTCGTGGGCGCGCTGCGCCGGGCCGGCATCGACCCCGAGCGCGAGCTCGTGCCGGTCGCTCCCGCGGCGCACTACATGATGGGCGGCATCGCCACCGATCTGCACGGGCGGGCCTCGGTGCCCGGGCTCTACGCGGTCGGCGAGTGCTCGTGCACCGGGCTGCACGGGGCCAACCGGCTGGCCTCCAACTCGCTGAGCGAGTGCTTCGTGTTCGGCGCCCGGGCGGCGCGCGCGGCGGTCGCCGAGCCCACCCCCGGCCCGCTCCCCCGCGACGCGGAGCGCCAACCGGTCCGCGACCCGTCGATCTCGCCGGGCTCACGCCTGGCGCTGTGGCGGCTCGCGGGGCTCCAGCGCGACGGCGTCGGCCTGCGAGCGCTCGCCCGGGACGCCCATGCGCTCGTCCGGTTGATCGCCGCGGGCGCGCTCGCCCGGGAGGAGAGCCGCGGCGCGCACCTGCGCCTCGATCGCCCGGCTCTCGACCCCGCGATGGATGGCCGGCACGTCTGCCTGCGCCACGACCGCCAGCCGGCCCTCGTTAACTGGACCTAAAGCTCACAAACCCTCTGTTTGCAGGTAAATTCCAAGTTTCGGCTTAACGGCGAATTAATCTTTCAGGCCTGGTCAAATGCCGGTGGGGCCGGAATACTCGCCCGCTCATTCTGGAGTCGAGACCCGCTATGGGTGCCGCAGAGAAAGAGGGGATGCATGTACCGGTTCAGTCGAGCGATCTACCGGGAGATCGCTTCGGAGATCGTCGAAGATCCGCACGCGGAGGGCCAGGTCAACCACGGCCGAGTCCTGCGCGCCTGCGAGTCGGCGATCGAGCGCTTGGCGACGGATCGCCACTATTTCGCGCGGCCGGCACGGACGCTGTTTCACGACGTTCGCAGCTACTTCCCGATGAGCGCCCAGGCGCGCGTGCTGCGGGTCATCGAGCTCTACCTGGCGTGCGCGGACGAGTTCCTGCGCACCCAGCCCCAGAACGGGTTCGACCTCAACGGCAACCCGCTGCAGTGCCGCGCGAGCACGCGGAAGGGCACGCCGTGCCAGCGGATGCCGCTCGCCCACAACGGCTACTGCCCGTCACACCAGCACCTGGCGGAGACCGAGGACGTCGAGAGGCCGCTGGCCGCCTGAGCGCTTGATCGGGTGAAGAGCGGCTGACGCCGCTGTTGTGCCCCGCCGACACGGTGTCGGCGGGGCCGCGCCGCCTCGGGAGGCGGTGAGACGTTAGGTTGCACCGATGCTGCTCGGCGTCGACGTCGGGGGGACGTTCACCGACGCGGTCCTCGCGGTCGGCGACCGGCTGATCACCGCCAAGGCGCCGACGACGCCGTCGGACCAGTCCGAGGGCGTGCTCGCCGCGATCGAGGCGGCGCTGCAGCGCGCCGGGGCGCAGGCGGAGGAGATCTCGGACTTCGCCCACGGCATGACCGTGGCCACCAACGCGCTGCTGCAGTCCCAGGGCGCGCGGACCGCGTTCGTCGCCACCGAGGGCTTCACCGACATCGTCGCCCTCGGGCGCCAGGACCGGCCCGAGCTCTACCGCCTGTGCGCGGCGCGCCCGCCGCCGCTGACCCCCGACGAGGGACGGTTCGGGGCGCCCGAGCGGATGACGCCCGACGGGCCGCTGCGCGAGCTCGATCCCGACGCCGCCGCGCGCCTCGCGCGCGCGATCGCCGACTACGGGGCCGAGGCGATCGCGGTGTGCCTGCTGCACGCCTATCGCCATCCCGAGCACGAGCTCGCCCTCGCCGAGGCGATCGCCCGCGAGCTGGGCGGCCCAGACCGGATCCACGTGTCGCTGTCGCACCAGGTCGTCGGCACCTTCCGCGAGTTCGAGCGCGCCGCCACCACCGAGGTCGACGCCGCCCTCTCCCCCCTGCTCGCGGGCTACCTGCGGCGCCTGATCGAGCGCTGCGACGAGGCGGGGGTGCCCGAGCCGGCGATCATGCAGTCCAACGGCGGGCTGATCGATCTCGAGTCGGCGGCGGGGCACGCCGCCTGGACGGTGCTCTCCGGCCCCGCCGGCGGCGCCGCCGGGGCGGCGTTCGTCGCGCGCGCGGCGGGGACGCCCGACGCGCTGTGCTTCGACATGGGCGGGACCTCGTGCGACGTGTGCGTCGTGCACGACGGCGCGGTGCAGGAGCAGAGCGCGGGGACGATCGCCCAGCGGCCGCTCGCGCTGCCGATGGTCGCGGTGCACACGGTGGGCGCCGGGGGCGGGTCGATCGCGTGGCGCGACGGCGGCGGGGCGCTGCGCGTCGGCCCCCGGTCGGCGGGCGCCGAGCCCGGGCCGGCGTGCTACGGGCGCGGCGGCACCGAGCCGACGGTCACCGACGCCAATCTCGTGCTCCGCCGCCTGGCCGCCGACGCCCCGCTCGCCGGGGGGGTGCAGCTCGACATCGGCGCCTCCCAGCGCGCGATCGAGGCGCTCGCCGCCGAGCTCGAGCTCGAGCCCGAGCGCTGCGCCGAGGGCATCGTGCGCGTCGCGAACGCCGAGATGGTCCGCGCGCTGCGCGTGGTCACCGTCCAGCGCGGCATCGACCCGCGCCGCTACGCGCTGCTCGCCTTCGGCGGCGCGGGCGGACTGCACGCCGCGGCGATCGCCGACGAGCTGGGGATCACCCGGGTCGTCTGCCCGCGCGCCTCCGGGGTGCTGGCGGCGGTCGGCCTCGTCGTCTCCCCCCGCCGCCGCGACGTGCAGCGCAGCGTGCTGCTCGCCGGGTCGGCGCTGACCGCGCCGGCGATCGCCGAGCTCGTGACCGAGCTCGGCGACGAGGCGCGCTCCCAGCTCGGGGCGCCGGAGGACGCAGAGCTCGGGGTCGTCTACGAGCTGCGCTATCGCGGCCAGGCATTCGAGCTCGCGGTGCCGGGCGAGCCCGACGCCGAGCCCGACGACCTGCGCGCGGCCTTCGAGGACCTGCACGAGGAGCGCTACGGCTACCGCGACCGCGAGCAGGAGCTCGAGCTGGTCACCGTGCGGGTCTCGGCCACTCTGCCCGGCGGCGAGGTCTCGCTCCACGACGAGACGGTCGGGGAGCCCGAGCGGGGCTCGCGCGAGGCGCGACTCGGGGGCGAGGCGGTCACGCTGCAGGTGCTCCGCGGCTCGCCGCCGCCGGGGACCGAGCTTGCCGGACCCGCGGTGCTCGAGCTGCCCGAGTCGACGCTGCTCGTGCCCGAAGGGTGGTCCGGGGAGGTCGATGAGCACGGCACGACCCAGCTGCGGCGGGGCTGATGGACCCGGTCGAGCTCCAGGTCCTGACCGGCGCGCTGCACGCGATCTGCGAGGAGATGGGCGCGGTGCTCATCCGCTCGGCGCACTCGGCGAACATCAAGGAGCGCCGCGACGCCTCCACCGCGCTGTTCACCCCCGCGGGCGAGATGGTCATGCAGGCCGAGCACATCCCGGTCCACCTCGGCGCGATGCCGGCGGCGGTCGCCTCGGTGCTGGATTGCGAGCACGCGCCCGAGCGCTCGTGGATCCTCAACGACCCCTACCGCGGCGGCACCCATCTGCCCGACATCACGGTCATCACGCCCGTGTTCGCGGATGACGAGCTGATCGCGTTCACCGCCAACCGCGCCCACCACGCGGACGTCGGCGGCCCGACGCCCGGCTCGATGCCGGCCGACTCGGCGACGCTCGCCGACGAAGGCGTCGTGATCGAGCCGCGGGTGCTCGACGAGGAGGCGATCGCCGAGCTGACCGGCCAGATGCGTCGACCCGATCAGCGTCGCGCCGATCTGCGCGCCCAGCTCGCCGCGGGCCGCGCCGGGGCTCAACGTCTGGTCGAACTTCATGGCCGGGTCGGGAGCTCGTCGCTGCACGAGGCCTACGCCGAGGTGCTCGACTATGCCGAGCGCCGGACCCGGGCCTGCCTCGCCGATCTCGATGACGGGGAGTACGCCGCCCGGGACGTCCTCGAGGCACGCGAGGGCGACCTGTGGATCGCGGTTGCGGCGACGGTCGATGGAGAGACTCTCACCCTCGACTTCAGCGAGAGCTCTGGCCAGCACGACGGCAACCTCAATTGTCCGCTCGCCGTCACCCGCTCGGCGTGCTACTTCGCGATCCGGGTCCTGACCGACCCCGACATCCCCGCCAACGCCGGCGCCTACCGACCGGTCGAGGTGATCGCGCCCGAGGGATCGCTGCTCAACGCGCGCTCGCCGGCGGCGGTCGTCGGCGGCAACGTCGAGACCTCCTCCCGGGTCGCCGACGTCGTCCTGCGGGCGTTCGGGCACGCGCTCGGCCAGGGCACGATGAACAACCTGACCCTCGGCAACGAGGACGTCGTCTACTACGAGACGATCGGCGGCGGACAGGGCGCCTGCCCCGACGCCGACGGCCCGAGCGGCGTCCACGTCGCGATGAGCAACACGCTGAACACCCCCGTCGAGGCGCTCGAGCTCGAGTTCCCGCTGCGGATGATCGAGTACGGGCTGCGGCGCGGCTCGGGCGGCGACGGGCGCCATCGCGGCGGCGACGGGGTGGTGCGCGAGCTCGAGGCGCTCGCGCCGCTGCGCTACTCGCTGATCACCGAGCGCCGGCGGCACGCCCCGCCGGGCGCCGACGGGGGCCACGACGGAGCGCGCGGGCGCAACCTGCTCGACGGCTCAGAGCTCGACCCCAAGGCGATCGGGGAGCTGTCGGCGGGACAGCGCTTGCGGATCGAGACCCCGGGAGGCGGCGGACGCGGCGACGCGCGATGATGTGGGCAGGCGGATGACCCACGCAGCCGAGATACGGGCGCGCTCGGATGGCGAGCGGAGGCGATCAGTGTGAGCGAGCGCGTCGCCTTCCTCGGCCTGGGCATCATGGGCTCGCGGATGGCCGCCAACCTGGCGGAGAACGGCTTCGAGCTGACCGTCCACAACCGCACCGCGGAGACCGCCGAGGCGTTCGCCGCCGAGCACGACGGCGTCACCGTCGCCGCCACCCCCGCGCAGGCGGCGGCCGAGGCGGCGATCGTGTTCACGATGGTCGTCGACGGCGACCAGGTTCGCCAGGTGCTGCTCGGCGAGGACGGCGCCGCCACCGAGGCGGCGCCCGGCACGCTGTTCGTCGACTGCTCGACGATCGGTCCCGCGGCCACGCTCGAGATCGGGGCAGAGCTCGACGAGCGCGGATCCAGCCTCGTCGACGCGCCGGTCACCGGCTCCTCGCCCAAGGCGCAGGACGGCACGCTGACCTTCATGGTCGGCGCCTCACAGGCCGAGTTCGAGCGCCTGCAAGAGCCATTGCAGGCGATGGGCGAGCTGATCGTGCGCGCCGGCCCCCGCGGCCAGGGCCAGATGATCAAGCTGCTCAACAACGCGCTGGCCGCGGCCAACTGCGCCGCCGTCGGCGAGGCGCTGATCGTCGGGTCGCGCGCCGGGCTCGACCTCGACGCGCTCGTGCAGGTCGTCGGCTCGGGCGCCGGGGCCTCGACGATGCTCGATCTCAAGGCCGCGCCGATGCGCTCCCACGACTACTCGACGCTGTTCAAGCTCGAGCACATGCTCAAGGACGTGCGTCTGTGCCTCGAGGAGGGCCAGCGCCTCGGCGTGCCCTTCCCGAGCGCCGCGCACGCCCGCGAGATCCTGTGCGCGGGGATGGGGATGGGGCACGCCGACGACGACTTCGCGGCGATGATCGAGCCGCTGCAGGGCGGCGCCGGCGAACGCCTGTAGCGAAGGCGTACTATCCATAAGGCCAAACGCTCGGTGTCAGCAAACGGCCAGAATTTGCAGGGATGTTATGAGATTCGGCGGTTCTCGCCTACAATCTCCGACGTCCTGAAGCCGGTGTTGGCGCCCGCCAACGCGCGCCGGACGCCGTCAAACCACCCCGTCTTCCCTTTCAACACATGCCGATTGCTTTTAAAGAATGGGCCGTCACCGTGCGGGCGCTCGCCGAGGGCGAGCAGCTCCTCACCCTGCGCAAGGGCGGCATCCGCGAGCCCGAGAAGCACTTCCGGCTCGAGTATCAGCGCTTCTTCCTGTACCCGACGTTCGACCATCAGCGCACCGACCTAGTCCGTGAGTCCCACCGCCCCGAGCTCTCGCGCGCGCTCGAGGAGGGCGTCTGGTCCGACGGCGAGCCGCACCCGCAGGCGCTGCACCGCGGCGAGGAGCTGACCCAGCCCGACCGCGTGCGCATTCGCGCCTGGGCGGAGGTCGCCGCCCACTTCACGGTCACCGATCGTCGCGCCGTCGACGCGCTGTCGCCGTTCTACGTCTGGACGACCGACTACGCCGAGAAGCGTCTGGCGTGGAAGCGCCGCCATCCCCTGCACGTCATCCTCCTGCGCACCTACCGGATTCCGCGCCCGGTGACGGTCAAGGTCCGCGACGAGTACGGCGGCTGCCGCTCGTGGCTGGAGCTGACGCGCGAGCTGCCGTTCGAGGGCACGCCGGTGCTCTCCGACGAGGAGTTCGAGCGCGCCGCCGAGGCGATCGCCTCGATCGCCTCGGACCGCGTGCCGGTGCTCGCCTAGCCGGCGAGCGAGGGCCGCCGTCGACGCGGCGGGCATCGGGGCGGCGCGATGGCCTGGGTGCAGAGCGAGTCGGCCTCCTTTCGCGCTCGCCACGAGTCCGGGGAGGCCGAGGACGCCCGGGCCGTCCTGCTCGCGCTCGAGCGCGCCCGCGCCGAGCTCGCGCCCCGGTTCGCAAGTCGCCCCGAGGGCCTGACCGTCGTCCTGCATCCAACGCCGACCGCGCTGGCCATGAGCAACCCGCTGCTGCCGCTCGTCTGGCTGCTCGCCGCACCCTCGGCCCGGCGCTACATCACCGGCTGGGCGGGTCGCCAGGATCTGCACGTCCTCTCCCCCGCCGCTCTGCGCGAGCGCGCCGCCAACCTCCCGGGCTCGCGCGAGATGCTCGGGCGCTCGGCGGCGTGCCTGTACGCGCGGCGGGTGATCGACGAGGTCAACCCCGATCTGCACCGCGTCGCCGGCCCGATCCGGATCCGGCGCAGCGCCCGCTGGGCGTGGCTGATCGAGGGCGCCGCGCGCTGGTTCGGCGGCCAGACCGACCACGCCCGGGCGGCGATCGCACGCCGCCTGTACGAGGGCGGACGCCCGCGCTTCCCACCCGGACTGCGCGACGCCGCCCTGCTCGGCGGCACGGTGATCGACCTGCTCGTCGCGCGGGCCGGGCCCGACGCGGCCGTGCGGCTCGTCAGCCGCCTGCATCCCCGAGGCCCCGATGCGGCCCTCGCCTGGGCCTTCGGAGACCGATCGCTGTCGAGGATCGAAGCGGAGTGGCGCGCGCACCTGGCGGCGCTGGCAAGCGGCCGCTGAGGGTCCCGCATGGGGCGCGCCGTCGCACGAGCCCATGCTCATCCGGGCTCCCGATCGTCGTCCCCAACCCTTCGTCAAGGCCGAGGCTCAACGCGACCTCGCTCGCCGGTGGCTCGCCCGGTTCGGACCGGCGAGGGTCGCGGACCTGCAGTGGTGGACCGGGTGGAACCTGACCACCACCCGCCTGCCCACGCTGGACCCGACCCCCAATGGGATGGAAGACCCGCGACTGGTTGTTGCGCATCGACCCAGGCCACGTGTTCGATCGCGCCGGCCGTACCCCCTCGCGACGGGTCACTGCATGAGCAGCCAGGCCAGCCAGATGACGAGCGCCCCGACGGCGAGCGCGGCGACGAGGCCCGCGAGCAGGCGCGCCGGCGGCGTCGCCGCGCGCGGCGGTGCCGCGTCGTCGACCACCTCGGCCTCGAGCAGGACCTCGCGAGCGGTCGCGGCGCCCGACTCGGGGACCATCACGTCGCGCGGACCGGCGGCGAGCATGTCGGGCACGTCGAAGCCGGCGCTGCGGCGCAGGAGGCTCGGCACGCCCTCCTCGAGCAGCAGCCCCTGGATGAACTCGGCCTCGGTCTGGTTGGCCGCGCGGGCAACCTTGACGAGCTCGCCCTCGGCGAGCTGAGGCTTGATCTGACGGGCCCAGCGGTGTCGATCGGAGACCGGCGGCGTCACCGCGAGACGCTCGGGCGACACGACGAGCGGCAGGCCGCAGGCGTCGCAGAAGCGCTCGCTCGGCGCGGCCCGATCGCCGCAGCCGGGACAGACGAGCGGCGCGGGGATCGGCTGGCGCAGGTCCGGCATCAGCCGACGTGCAGCTCGGAGTCGGCGACGCGGCCGTCGCGGATCGTGTACGCCCGGACCTCGGGCTCGGCGCCGGTGACTCCCACGATCACATACAGCGCGTCGGGATAGAACGCGAGGTTGATGTCGGTCTGGGACGGATAGGGATCGCTGCGCGTGTGCGAGTGGTAGATCGCGCCAAGGTCTGACCCGTCGTCCTCGATCGCCATCTGGATCCGGTACTGCTCGGCCCCGTCGATCTCGTAGCGCAGCGGGCTCCCGGCGGCGTTGACCGCGCGATGCACCTTGACGGCGACGCCGTCGCGGGAGGCGATCATGCCGCAGCACTCGTTCGGGGCCTCGGCCTGCGCGTGCGCGACCATCTCGTCGTACAGCTCCTGCGCGATCCGCATCCGGCCCGTGAGGCTAGCGCGGCCGCCCCCCGGCGGCCCTCACTGCACCCCTGCGTCGAGGCCGTAGGGCACCGCGTCGGGGATGTCGTCGGGATCGATCAGCTCGGCGACGATCGCCTGGTGCTGGGCGTCGGAGGCCATGATCTGCATCGCCAGGGCGATCAGCGAGCCGTCGTCGAGATCGAGCAGCGTGACGTAGTAGGCGCCGACGATCACGCGCTCGAGCGCCGCCAACGTGTCAAGCGCGTCCGGGGTGCCCTGCAGCTGGCCGAGACGACCGCGGACCTTGCGCCGGCGGAGGTCGCGGTTCGCGGCCGCGACGTCGGCGGGGCCGCGCGGCGCGCGGTCGCCCGCGCCTCGGGCGCGCAGCGCCGCATCCAGCGCGGCCGCATGGGCGCGCTCGTGGGTCGGCACCGGCGCAAGCGTCTGGCGCATGTCCGCCGGCAGCACCGACGAGTTCAGGATGTGGTCGTAGGTGAAGGCCGCCAGCAGTTCGAGGCCGAGCAGGCGGGCGAGGCGGTCGGTGGCCGGCACGTGCGCCACCGGATGGCCGCCGAGCAGCGCGCGTCGGGTCGTCGTCGATCCGGCCACCGAGCCCCCGCTCAGTCCTCGCCGGTCACGAACGCCGAGGCGAGCGCCGGCTCCCCGGAGGTCGCGCGGAGCACCGCGATGTGTTGGGCGTCGGCGGCCATGACCGAGGCCACCGCGGCGCGCGTCGACGCCGTCGACAGGCGCGGCACCCACTGCAGGTAGGAGGCGATCTGCAGCCGCTCGAACCCGTGCAGCAGCGCCAGGGCCTGGGGCTGGTCGCGCGCCCGCCCGATCGCGTAGCTGTTGGCCCGCGGCGAGGCCTTGCCCCCGGCCATGCGGATGAGCACGATCAGCTCGCCGGTCTGCTCGAGCTCCTCCTCGAGGAACGTACGGCCCATCGGGGCGTTGTCGTGGTCCAGCAGCGGGATCGCCGCCACGTAGGCGGCGACCGTCCGGCGCTCGAGCTCGAGCGCCGCCGCGAGGATGCTCACGTCGGAGGGCACGATCGGCGTCGACGAGGTCCCGCCCGTCCCGGCCGTGGCCGGAGCCGAGCGACCGCAGCCCAGCAGCCCGAACGCGCCGGCGGCGGCCAGTCCAGCGCCGGCGTCCTTCAGGAGCGCCCGCCGGGAGGCGCGCCGCTCACCTACCACCAGACGGTGGAATCCAGGTCCTCGATCTCCTCCACCGGCCGGGTGTAGATCCCCGACGAGAGGTACTTCCAGCCGTCGTCGCAGACGACGAACACGACGTTGCCCTCGTCGAGCTCGCCGGCGATGCGCACCGCGACGCGCGCGATCGCGCCCGACGAGACGCCGGCGAACAGACGCTCCTCGTCGAGCAGCTTGCGCGTCCAGACGATCGCGTCCTGGTTGGTGACGAAGATCTTCCGGTCCAGCAGCGAGAGGTCGATGATCGGGGGGATGAACCCGTCGTCGAGCGAGCGCAGCCCCTGCACCGGCTCGCCCTGCATCGGCTCCGCGGCGACGATCTTGCAGCTGTCGCCGAGCTCCTCCTTCAGACGGCGGCCGTTGCCCATGAGCGTGCCGCCGGTGCCCAGTCCGGCGACGAACGCCGACACCTCGTCGAGCTCCTCGAGGATCTCGAGCGCGGTGCCGTGGTAGTGCGCGGCCGGATTGGCCTGGTTGCCGTACTGATAGGGCATGTAGTACGACGCGTCCTTCTCGGCCATCTCAAGCGCCATCTCGACCGCTCCGTTGGATCCCTTGGACCCTTCCGAGTAGACGATCTCGGCGCCGTACATGCGCAGCAGCTCGGTCCGCTCGGGAGTCACGTTCTCGGGCATGACGACCTTCAGGGTGTAGCCCTTGCGCCCGCAGATCATCGCCAGCGAGATCCCGGTGTTGCCGCTGGTGGGCTCGAGGATCGTCTGTCCGGGCGAGATCAGGCCCTTCTCCTCGGCGTCCTCGATCAGCGCCTTGGCGACCCGGTCCTTGACCGACCCCGTCGGGTTGCGCGACTCGAGCTTGCCCCAGATGCGCACGCCGGGCTTGGGGCTGAGCCGCCGCAGCTCGATCAGCGGCGTGTGCCCGATCGACTGGACGATGTCGCCGTACCGTCCACCGCACGGCTTGTTCTGCACGCTCGAGGCGGCCATAACTTTACAAAGCATAGCGACGGGCCCCGCACTCGGGACCCGCGCGCGCGTCAGCGGCCGCCGCCGGCCATCGCGGGCAGGATGACGAGCGTGTCAGAGGCGCCGACCTCGGTGTCCAGACCATCGAGCACGCGCACGTCCTCATCGTTGAGATAGACGTTGACGTACCGGTTGAGCCCGCCGTCGTCGGCGAACAGCTGGGTCTGGGTGTCGGGGTGGCTGTCGGCGACCGAGCGCAGGATCTCCCCCACGGACGATCCCTGGGCGGTCAGCTCCTTCTCGCCGCCGACCGACGGGCGGAGCACGGGTGGGATGCGGATGGTGGCCATGGTCGGCAGGCTAATGGGCGCCGGCGCAGAAGGCCTCGTAGTCGGGGAACACGCCCAGCTCGTCGTCGTCGATCTCCTCGGGATCCCGCGAGCAGATCTCGCAGTCGGGATCGCGGCGGACCTTGACCTCGGTGGTGCGGGCGGCGAGCGCGTCGTACATCAGCAGCCGGCCGATGAGCGGGTCGCCCGCGTCGAGGATGAGCTTGACGACCTCGGTTGCCTGGAGCATGCCCATCGTCCCCGGGAGCACGCCGAGCACGCCGTTGGCGCCGCAGGAGGGCGCGAGCTCGGCCGGCGGGGGCACGGGGAACAGGCAGCGGTAGCACGGCCCGTCGTAGGGCTTGAACACCGACAGCTGGCCCTCGAAGCCGAGGATCGCGGCCGACACGACCGGGATCCGCAGCCGGACCGAGGCGTCGTTGAGCAGATACCGGGTCGGGAAGTTGTCGAGGCCATCGACGACGATGTCCCAGCCGGGCAGGATGTCCATGATGTTCTCGGGGCCGAGGCGGACGGCGTACTTCTCGACGTTGACGTCGGGGTTGAGCGCCGTGATCGTCTCCTGCGCGGAGTCGACCTTCGGCGTCCCGATGCGGTCGGAGGTGTGGATGACCTGGCGTTGGAGGTTGGACAGGTCCACCTCGTCGTCGTCGACGATCCCGAGCGTGCCGACGCCCGCCGCGGCGAGATAGAGCGCGGTCGGCGAGCCGAGCCCGCCGGCGCCGAGCAGCAGCACCTTGGCGTCGAGCAGCTTCTGCTGGCCCTGGCTCCCGACCTCGGGGAGCAGGAGGTGGCGCGAATAGCGCTCGCGCTGCTCGGCGGTCAGCGTCCGCGGCTGCTCGACGTCATAGCCGCGATCCTTCCACAGCGTGATCCCGCCGGTCATCGACTCGACGTTCTCGTATCCGAGATCCTCGATCAGCGTCCGCGCCGCCCAGGCCGAGCGGTTGCCGCTCTGGCAGTAGAGGATGACGTGCTCGGAGCGGTCGGGCGCGGTCCCCTCGATCCGCGACTCCAGGAACGACTTGGGAACGTGCGTCGCGCCGGGGATGTGGCCGGTCGACCACTCCTCATCCTCGCGGACGTCGATCACGGTCGCCCCGTTGCCGAGCTGCTCGCGGACGGTCGATGGGTCGACCTCGTCGATCCGGCTCTTGATCTGGCGGAGAACTTCGGCTCCGGACGGGCTCATGACGTCAAACACCTCAAAGGCAGCTGGGATTCCAATACTTCACCTAGTATAGCGTCGCGCGGCTCTACGCTCCGAGGACGTGCGCGCCCCCGTCGACCACATCTACGCGCCCGCGTTCCCGCCCCGGCGGCGCTGGATCAACGTCGCGACGCTGCGCTCCGACCAGCTGTGCGGGCGGCCGGCGCTGATCGAGTTCTGGGACTTCTGCCGCTGCAACTCGCTGCGCACGCTGCCGTATCTGCGGGCCTGGCACGAACGCTACCGCGACGACGGTCTGCGGGTCATCGGCGTGCACGCGTCGGGGTTTGCGCCCTCGGCCGATCCCGACGCGGTCGCGGCCGCCGTGCAGCGGCTGGGCATCGACTACCCGGTGGTCGTCGACTCAGAGCTCGAGATCTGGCGCGACTACGGCAACCTCGGCTGGCCGGCGCGATACCTGTTCGACGGCGAGAGCCGGCTGTTCGAGTACCACTACGGCGAGGGCGCCTACGGCGAGACCGAGGCGGCGATCCAGGAGCTGCTCGGCGTCTCGCGGCCCCTCGTCGCGCCGCTGCGGCCCGAGGACGAGCCCGGCGCGCAGCTCGTGCCCCAGACCGAGGACGTCGCCGGGCCCTACAGCGGGCCCTACGAGGCCGGCGCGGTGTGGGCGGTGCTCGACGGCCATGGCACCGTGCGCGCCAACGGCCGCGAGCTCGCCGTCGACGGCCCCGGCGCCTACGAGCTCGTCTCGCACCCGGTCAGCACGGTCGGCGAGCTCGCGCTGAGGCTCTCCGACGACGTCAGCTGCCACGCGGTGTGCTTCTCCCCGGGCCTGGCGGATCGAGCAGGTTGACGAGCGCCGGCGGACTCTCCTCCCCCACGATCGCCGCGAACCCCGGCCGGTAGGGGCTTGATCCGGGCTCGACGCCGGCGAACGCCGGATCGCGGACCCAGCAGCCGCAGTTGGTCAGCATCGTGCCGACGCGCCACTCCCCGAGGTCGTCGCCGGGCAGCGGGCCCGCGCGATGAGTGTGGCCGACGATGACGTGGGCGGCGACGACCCCGAGCCGGGAGACGACCTCGCCGATGGCCTGCAGCCGTGCCCGACGCAGCGCGTCGGGCGACAGGTCGGCGCTGAGAGGCCCGAGCCCGAGTGCCCGCAGGATCGCGACGATCGCCGGGAAGGCGGCCGCCACCGCCCGGCGGCGGGGGCCGCGCCGCCCGCCGGCTCCCGCGAGCGCGCGCCACGCGCTCGCCGAGGCTCCCGCCGTCCCGGATCGCCGCGGCGCCGCGTCGGCTTGCGCGAGCGCGTCCATCCACGCGTACATCGGGCCGAGCACCGCCTCGTAGTCCTCGGCCCGGCGCGGTCCCGCCGGCGCCGGCGCGGCGATCCGCGCCATCGCCCCGGCGCCGAGCCGTTCGAGCATCGGGACCGTGCAGTGGCGGTCGGAGTAGTGCCCGTGCATCGCGTAGACGTCGGGACGCAGCCAGGAGCCCGGATAGGCCACCTCGACCTCGGCACCCCCCTGCCCCAGCCACTCGACGATCCGCGCCAGCGGCTCGTCGTCGCGGGCCTCGGCGGCGGTCTGCAGGCCGAGCGGCGGAGGCGGCGCGTCGCGCCCCCGCCGGTTCAGCCACGGCGCGAGCAGGCCGTGGTCGTGGTTGCCGGGCACGAGCGTCACCCGCGCGCCGGTCGCGAGCCCCGTCCCGAGCGCGCGCAGCGTCGGCGCCGCCGCGGCGAGCGCGTCCCGCGCCGGGCCCTGGCGCAACTCGATCACGTCCCCGAGCAGGACGAGGCGGTCGGCGCCCGTGAGCGCGGCGACGAGCCGCTCGCGGTTTGCCGGGACGCGCAGGACGTCGAGCTCACCGCGCGCGCCGAGATGCAGGTCGGAGACGACGAGCGTGCGCACGCGGTCGGTGCCCGACGGCGACGGCTCAGGCGGCCAGGGCCTGACGGATCGCCTTCGGAAGCATGAACCGCACGTCCTCGGAGACGACCTCGAGCTCGCGGACCTCCCCGGCGCCGCGGGCCTGGAAATAGGCGACGAGGCGCTGCACGAGCTCCTCGGGGGCGCTCGCGCCCGAGGTGATCCCGACGACGCGCTTGCCGTGCAGCCACTCCTCGCGCACCTGGGTCTCGTTGTCGATCAGGTGCGACTCGGCCCCGTGCTCGCGGGCCACCTCGACGAGGCGGTTGGAGTTCGACGAGTTGCCCGAGCCGATGACGAGGACGAGATCGGCCTGGAGCGCGAGCTGCTTGACCGCGGCCTGACGGTTGGTCGTCGCGTAGCAGATGTCGTCGGTGCGGGGACCCGTGATCGCGGGGAAACGCTCGCGCAGGCGGGCGATGATCGCGCGCGTCTCGTCGACCGACAGGGTCGTCTGGGAGATGTAGGCGACCTTCGCGGGGTCGCGGACCTCGAGCTCGTCGGCGCCCGCCTCGTCCTCGATGAGCACGATGTGCGACGGGGCCTCCCCCATCGTGCCCTCGACCTCCTCGTGGCCGGCATGGCCGATGAGCACGATCGTGTAGTCCTCGGCGGCGAACTTCTTGGCCTCGACGTGGACCTTGGTCACGAGCGGACAGGTCGCGTCGATCGTGTGCAGCCCGCGACGGTGCGCGGCGGCGTGCACCTGCGGCGAGACGCCGTGGGCCGAGAAGACGACGGTCGAGTCCTCGGGCACCTCGTCCTCGGACTCGACGAATACCGCCCCTCGTTCGCGCAGCTGCTCGACGACGTGCTTGTTGTGCACGATCTCCTTGCGGACGTACACGGGCGCGCCGTAGAGCTCGAGCGCGCGCTCGACGGTCTGCACCGCGCGGTCGACGCCGGCGCAGTACCCGCGCGGAGCGGCGAGCAGGATCGTCTGCGGGCCGGTGGGCATAGCCCTGAGTCTAGTGAGCGGCCCCGCAGGTCCTGCGGCATTCGAGCACTGCCTGACGCCGCCCGCGCGAGCCTGGCGGGTAGGCTTGGACACAGCCTGCCGTCCGGCCCGGGAGAACCCGCGTGCAGCGCCATCTCGACCGCCTCACCTCGATCGACGCGTCCTTCCTGCATCAGGAGGGCGAGGCCACGCATATGCACATCGGGGCGGTGCTCGTCTTCGACGGTCTCGCCCCCGACTTCGGGCGCTTCGTCGAGCACGTCCACGACCGCCTGCACCTCACCCCGCGCTACCGCCAGAAGCTCGCGGTGCCGCCGCTGCAGAGCGGACGCCCCGTGTGGGCCGACGACCCCGACTTCACTCTTGACCACCACCTGCGCCACGTGGCTCTGCCCGAGCCCGGCAGCGAGGAGCAGCTGCTCGCGCTCGCGGCGCAGATCGCCTCTGCGCAGCTCGATCGCGCCAAGCCGCTGTGGGAGTACTGGCTCGTCGAGGGGCTGACCGGCGACCGGTTCGCGATCATCGGCAAGACCCACCACGCGCTCGTGGACGGCGTCTCGGGGATCGAGCTCGCGTCGGTGCTGTTCGATCTCGAGCCCGATCCGCCGCCGCGCGAGGAGGCGGTGGCGCCGTGGTCGCCGCGTCGCGAGCCCTCGGCCGCAGGGCTGCTGTTCGCAAGCGCGTGCGAGGCCGCGACGACCTCGGCGGGGCTGATGCTGCATGCGCTCGCCGCGGCGGCGCGCCCGGCGACCTCGCTGCGCCGCGCCCGCGACGCCGTCGAGGGCGTCGGGGAGATCGTCCGGGCGGGGCTGAACCCGGCGCCCCGGACCCCGCTCAACGTCGAGATCGGCCCCCACCGCCGCTACGCGGTCGTCCGCCAGCGACTTGCCGACTACAAGGCGATCAAGGACCACTACGGCGGCACCGTCAACGACGTCGTCCTCGCCGTCGTCGCCGGCGGGTTGCGCGACTGGCTGCGCGCCCGCGGCGCGGCGACCGACGGGCTCGAGCTCCGTGCGCTCATCCCCGTCTCGGTGCGCGCCGAGCACCAGCGTCACGCGCTCGGCAACCAGCTGACGGTCATCCGCGGCACGCTGCCGGTCTCGATCGAGGATCCGGTGGCCCGGCTGCAGTTCGTCCGCCGCTCGATGAACGGCCTGAAGGAGTCCAAGCAAGCCGTGGGCGCGGCGACGCTGGCCGCGGTCACCAACCTCGCGCCCCCGACGATCCTCGCCCAGGCCTCGCGCCTCAACTTCTCCACGCGCCTGTTCAACCTGCTGGTGACGAACATCCCGGGCCCTCAACTGCCGCTCTACCTCCTCGGCCGCCCGCTGCAGGATGCGTTTCCGCTCGCCTTCCTGCCCGCCAAGCACGCGCTCGCGGTGGCGATCATGTCCTACGACGGCGGGCTGGACTACGGGCTGCTCGGCGACTACCACGCGATGGCCGACCTCGACGTCGTCGCCACGGGGATCGAGCGGTCGCTCGTGGAGCTGCGGGAGGCGGTGGGGGCCGGCGGCGGCGGGGGCAGGCGCGGGTCAGGCGCGCGAGGCGACGACGGGTCGGGCGCGAGCGGGTCGAGCGCGCCGAGCGAGTCGAGCGCGCCGAGCGAGTCGAGCGCGCCGAGCGGGGCGGGCGCGGGGCGGGAAACCCCGGGGCGCAGGCCCGCCACGAAGGCCGCACGCGGCCGGGCGACCGCCGCGAAGCGCGAGCCCACCGCGCCGAAGCCTCCCCCGCCGGCCCGTCCGAACGCCAACGGCGACCCCGGATCGATCCTCCCCACCGGGCCGCCGCGCGCGCAGCGGGGCCCGGCGTCCGACATGCGCCGCCGCGGCCGGCGCCCTCGGGCCGACACCTGAGCGACGCGGGACACCTGAGCGACGCGGGACAACATGCCACGCGTCGACGCTCACGCAGTCCGCGGGCGTTTCTCGCCGCCGGTGGTCTGAATCGGCAGGGATTCCGGCGTCGATCCGGACCACCCGCGCGCGAGCGCGCCAGCGCTAGAAGCCGAGCGCGAACTTCGCGTCTTCGCTCATCCGCTCCGGTGACCAGGGCGGATCGAACGTCATCGTCGAGGTGACGTCCTGCACGCCGTCGAGCTCGGACACGAACTCGGTGATCTGCTCGTCGACCTGAGGGCCGATCGGACAGCCGGGCGTGGTCAGCGTGTAGGTGATCGTGACGCTGCCGCCATCGACGGTGACGTCGTAGATGAGGCCGAGCTCGACGAAGTCGAGCCCCAGCTCGGGGTCGATGACGTCGCGCAGGGCGTCGGTGACTTCTTCGACGGTTGCCATTGCGTGGAGTCTAATCGCCGAGCGTGGAGTCCGATCGCCGAAGCCCGCAGCTTTGCTGCAGGCTTGGCGCCAAAATCTTTGCCCGAATCCTTGTCTGCGACCGGACGCTCGGCTAGGGTGCCCCGATCGTCGACTTCAACGACAAGCCGCCGATCCTGCGCTGCGCGGGAGACGAAGATCGCAGCACCCAGGGATTCCGGCGACGAGCGCTGACCCGGGCTCTGCGCTCGCAGGCCGACGTGATCGTCGACCTCTCCGAGCTCGCCTTCGCCGACCCGTCGCTGATGCTCGACCTCGCGATGCTCGCGCGGCGGCTGCGCACCCACGGCCGGATGATCATGCTCCGCGACGCCCAGCCGCAGATCCGTACGCTGATCGAGCTCGTCGGGCTGCACCGGCTGCCCGGGGTGCTGCTCGAGGGCCCGGCGACCGCCGTCGCCTAGCCTGCCGCCGTCCTGGCGTCGGAAAAGCAGGAGCCACGGGCTCCGAGGGCGAAGATGGCTCCGTCCGATCCGTTGCCTACCTTCCCGGCAACCGCATCCCTAACCGGAGCTGCCATGTCTCTCTGCTTCATCGAACCGCAGAACGCCATCCGGGTGATCGCCGACTCGGTCGGCCGGGAAGCGCGTCGCCAGATCCTCGGCGAGGTCGTGCGCGCGTGGGTGGACGAGATCCCGGAGTCCGAGCTGGAATCGCACTATGCCAAGGCGGTCGCCGATCTCGACGAACACGACCTCTCCCTGCTCGCGGCCTGGCACGTCTCGCTCGAGGTGGGCCATCCGCTCCCGAACAAGGAGTTTCTCGTCAACGTCTTCCCCTCGCTCGGCGAGAACCGCCGCGAGGCGCTGAAGATCGCGGCCGGGTTCCGGGGCGAGGAGGCCTTCGAGGCGGGCGTCGGCGAGGAGCAGGCGTTCGACACGGTGCTGCCGTGGCTGTCGGATGCGCGGTGCCGGTCACTGGCCTCCGAGTGCCTCGAGCTGTACTGCTGGGATCGCCTCGGCGTCGAGAACTAGTGCCCTCCCCGCAGACGACGAGCCGCTACCCAGCCGGAAACGTGACGAGCGCTGCGCTCGCCGGCGCCAGCCGCAGCGTATAGCGATCTGCGGAGTCGGCGACGAGCGGCTGCAGCTCGGGCGCCGGCAGGCGGCCGGTGTAGGTCTCGCGGCCGTAGCTGCCCCCGCCGAGGCTGACGTCGGCGGTCGCGTCGGCGTGCGGGGCCTGGAGGCGCTCGATCGTCGCCTCACCGCCGACGCCGGCGGGGGGGCGCAGGCTGATCGTCTCGCCGCGGAAGCGACTCTTGTTGATCAGCACCACGCGCGTGCGGCGGTCGGTCCCCCGGGTCGCCCACAGGCTGAGCGACGCGTCGTGGACGACGGGCGGCAGCGTCAGTAGCTGCGAGCCGCGCGGCGCCGCCGCCGCGAACAGCTGCAGGCCGTAGTAGAGCGGCCGCACCCAGGCGCGCCACCTGCCCTGCGCGCGGCTGAACTGGAACAGCTCGTAGGGGGAGCTCGGCAGGGTGTGGAGGTTGACGCCGTCGACGCCGACATCGAGGAGCGAGAAGAGCGCGTCGACCGCCCACAACGAGGTTGCGAAGGTGTCGCTGACCCCGTTGCGACCCCGGCAGGCGACCGAGTTCAGCTCGTCGACGCGCAGCAGCCGGTGGGCGTGGTGGGCGATCGCGATCCAGCGCCCCAGGCTCGACGCCAGCCCGCTCGTCGCGTACGGCGCGAGCAGATGCGAGAGGGTCGGATACTGGGGATCGCTCGGGGGCACGAAGCAATTGCGCAGCGGATAGCGGTGCAAGGTCATCGTGCGCACGCGTGGATCGGCGGCCAGGAAGTCCGGGAGCGTCTGCACCCAGGAGCCGGGCCCCGGGGTCGGCCCGACCGCGAGCCCGGGCCCGGCGAGGCTGACGCCCGACGGCAGCTGCGCGGCGATCGCCCGAAACTCGCTGCGGAAGGCCCGATACCCGAAGCCCGGCGGCCGCGCCGGGTACAGGCGGCCGCTCGGCGTGCGATACCGGGTCAGCTCGCCGTAGACGTTCGGCTCGTTGCCGATCTCCAGGCCGGCGAGCGTCCGGCGTCCCATCGCCCGCAGGTAGGCGCGCGCCTGCGCGGCGGCGAGCGCCGGCTCGTCAGCGGCGAGGTTGACCCCGATCGTCATCCGCGCCCCGAGGTCGTGGGCCAGCGCGGCCGTCGTGGCCATCCAGCTCGGGGTCAGTCCGTAGCCGATGTAGGGCGGTGGCATCCCCTCCGGATAGGCGACGTCGGTGCTGTCGCCGCCGATCCGCAGCCGTGGCGCCTGTCCGGGGCTGAGGTTGCGGATCAGCTGCTCGAGGACGGGGTTGACGGCGCGAGCGTTCGAGCCCGTGTAGGCGCGCACCGCCTGGAACTCCATCGAGAGCCCGAGGAAGCCGTCGGGGACCGGCCGGCCGTCGCCCCCCGGCAGCGCGACCGTCACCGTCCCGGGGCCGGGCTGGATCACGTGCACCACGGCAGGGGCGGGATCGCGCGTCGGCGCCGACGCGTCGTGCCCCGCGCCGAGCGCCGCGATCGCGACGCCACCCGCGATCACGCCGACCGCCACGACCGCCAGGAGCCATCGCATCGCGGTCGCCCGTCGGGGCTAGAAGGTGGCGAGGAGGTAGACGCCCGCGCCTTCGTGCCCACGGCTGTGGCAGCGCAGCGGGATGACCGACAGCCGCACCCCGTCGGCGTGCGCGGTCACCGCCGGACCGTCGGCCTCACCCGCGGCGCGGCGGGGGAACTCATGCTCGCCGTCATTGACCCACAGCTCGAGGCTCGCCCGCTGCGGCGTGCCATCGTCGGCGTAGGTCGTCGACAGGCGCGGGTCGTCGACCGTCAGCCAGGCATCGGCGTCGAACAGCCGGGCACTGACCCGGTCGGCGTCGTGATGTGCCACCCCCGACCGCAGGGCGAGCAGCGACACCGCCTCGTCGTCGAAGAATCCGGCGACGCCCCGGGCGCTCAGCGGTCCGTCGGCCGGCGGATCGGTCACCTGACACCGCGCCCCCGGACAGTCGATCGATCGCTGCTCCCCGCTCACGGTGAGGGTGCCCCGGACGTCGCACAGCTCGAGCCCGCCCGCCGCTCCGTCGCCGGGGGGCTCGCGCGGGACCACGTCGAGCTGGACTCCGTCGCCCCACAGCCGCCAGACGTGGTTCTCGGTCATGAGTCGCAGCGCACCGGTGGCCGCCGCAGCACCCGTCGCGGTGCCCCCGAACGCCGCAACGCACGCCTCGGCGCCGACCGCGGCGCCCCACAGCTGACCCTCGGCGTCGCCGAAGGCGATCGTCCGCAGCGCCGCCCGGCTCATCGGTGCAACCGCGTCCGGTGGATGTCGTGCGCGGTCGAATCGACATCGTTAACCGACGGAGGCCGGCGCGAGAAGCGCGCCGCCGAGGTCAACAGCCGGCTCTGGGCGTGGCGTCGCAGCGCCCGGCCGCCGAGCGCGCGGATCGGGGGCAGCAGCATGAGCGCGCCGAGCGCGTCGGTGATGAAGCCCGGGACGATCACGAGCAGGCCGCCGAGGACGACGAGCGCGCCGTTGATCGCCTCGTGCGCGGGCGCGCGCTCGGACGCGACCGCGCCGGTGAAGCGCCGCCAGGCGGCGCGACCCTCCGAGCGCAGCAGCCACGAGCCGAGGGGCCATCCGGCGACGAGGAGCCCGACCGTCTCGAGCACGCCGATCGCGTGGGCGACCTGGAGGGCGACGAGCAGCTCGGCGATCGGCCAGAGCACGAGGAGGACGAGGAAGAGCATGTGCCGTGAAGGCTAGTCCGCGCGACCGCGGTCAGAGCCCGAGCGCGGCCCGTGCGCCGACCAACGCCTCGGGATCGGGCTCGGCGCCCGGCTCCAATCCCAGGCTCGCCCGCGTCCGCCGCTCCCAATTGTAGAGGCCGACGTCGAGCGCCTCGAGCGGCAGGCCGGAGGCCTCCGCGAGCTCGGCGGCGCGGCGCCCGAGCAGCATCGGATCGCCGATCCCCAGCACCCGCTTGGCGGCGAGCGTCACCGCATCCGAACCGCCGAGCGCAAGCTCGCCGGCCCGCAGCTCATAGACACCGAGGCGCCCGAGCGTGACGAGCAGGTCGAAGCGCGCGCCGCGCTGCAGTCCCGGCAGCGCGAGCCGTTCGTAGATGCGAGCGAAGCGCCGCTCGGCGCTCCATCCGCGGTCGCCGGTGATCGCCGCCGCCTGCGAGCCCGAGCGCGCCGCCCAGGCGCGATAGAACGCTAGCGTGCGGGCGCCGCCCGCCGGGTCGACCGACGTGCGGGGGCCGAGCGCGACGTCATCGAGGACGGGCAGCTCGCCGGATGCCCAGGAGGTCCGCGCCGCCTCGATCGCCGCGAACGGCGCATCGCCGTCGAGCGGACCGAGGACGGCGATGAGCAGCGCGAGCCAGGTCCGCTCCTCGATGTCGCCCGAGGCGGCGACCTCCGCGTACGGGCCCGGCGGATCTGACTGCAGCCGCGTCAGGCGCGTGGCGGCGAAGGCGATCTCGGCGGCGAGGCGCTCGGCGTCGGCCACTGAGCGCAGCCCCGGCACCAGCCGCGAGTGAAAGCCGTCATCGGCATCGCGCGCGAGGCGACGCACGGTCATGCCCGAGCTTGCGGCTCCGCGGGCACGCGATCGCGTCCGCGGCTCGCCGGCGGCCGACCGCGACGACCCCTCCGACGCCGAGCCCGGCCGCGCCGGGGCACGCGCCGAAGCGGCCGGCGTCCCGGGCGTGACCACCGGCCGCAGCTCCAGATCCTGCTCGCGGGTGCAGATCGGACAGTTCTGGATCAGTCGGTTATGACGGCAGAAGCTCGGCATCGTGGCCGTCGAGTCACTATAGGGTCAGATCGGAGGCCGGGCCGCCGCCACCTCGGCGACGGCGGCGGCCTGCGCGGCGCCGGCTTCCTCGGCGCTCTCGGCGCGTCGATGCTCGCGCCCGCGCGTGATGACGTCGCGGAAGCTTCGCAGCCGGAAGATGAACACGAGCGCCGCGAAGCCCAGCAGCCACGTCAGCACGACGGTGGCGATCTGCTGGCCGACGGAGAACGCGGCGATGTCCCGGGCGCGGGCGAAGATCGTCACCAGCAGCGCCTGCTGGACGCCCGCGCCGCCGGGGGTGAACGGGAACACCGACGCGATCACCTGGACGGCGAGCACGAGCAGCGCGTTGCGAACCGACCCGCCGATGTGAAACGCGTCGAGCAGCGCCCAATAGGCGCCGAAGCGCGGCACCCAGCTCGCCGCCTGCCAGCTCGCCATCGTGCGCAGGTAGCGGTCGCGATCGCGCAGGATCTCCAGGCCGAGCCGGATCCGCTGCCAGAACGCCCGCACCCGCGCCGAGAGCAGCGCGAAGCCGACCACGAACGCCATCCCGAGCACCGTCAAGAAGAACAGCGTGAAGCGCATGTGCGCCGCGAAGAAGCTGATGTCGAAGGCCGGCAGCTGCGAGAAGTCCGGGGGCTTGGGGAACACGCCCTGGGTGAAGGCGAACGCCATCACGAGCACGCCGACGAACCAGTCGAACAGCACCCCGGTCGAGAGTGCGGTCGCGATCGTCGGGTAGCTCGACTCGTCGATCGCCAGCCGCGTCAGGAACAGCTGGGCGACGTTGCCGCCGCCGAGCGGGGCGACGTTGTTGATCGCGTAGCCGACCATGTACGCGCCCCACACGTCGCGCCAGCGCACGCGGCGTTCTGGGTAGGACGCGCGCAGCGCGTTGCACAGGGCCCGCGAGCGCAGCAGCAGATACAGCGCGAACAGCGCAAGCCCGATGAGCAGCGACGACCAGCGCAGGCTCGTCAGTTGTGCGAAGAACCGGCCCGTCGAATGGAGCAGGTTCTCGATCGTGACCAGGACCGAGCCGCCGTGATGATGGACGCCCGCGATCACGATCTCCGGCGTCATGGAGAACATCGTCATACGGTCGCACACCGTCCCGCCGAGCTGGCGCGGCTTCCCGCCGAACTGGCGCGGCTGCATGGTCGCGAGAAGGGACCGGGGGGCCCAGATCCATCTGGGCCCCCCGGAGAGCCAGGGAAGTGGGGGCGCAGTTCCCTGACCGACAGGGGCGAGAATTCCCGCCCCAAGCTTTATCCAAACCTACGAGGCCCCTAAAATGTTACTAAGAGCGCCCCGGAGCCCGGCTCTGAGGCCGGACCGTAGCATCTTGCGCGCGTTCGTGAGGATTGGTGGCCCGCAACGACTACGCGTTGCGCGTCGCGGGACCGGTGAAGAACTGGTCACCGGGCCGCACCGATCCGGCCGCCTCCGCCTCGTGGCGAAGCGTCCGGTCGGACTCCCCGCTCCAGGCGCCGACCGCGAGCCGCTCGCGGTCGGCGTCCATCGGGCTGCCGCCGAGGTCGGCGTTGACGATCCGCGCGCACCGGCGGCCCTCGGCGATCGCCGTGACGATGAGCGACTGTCCGATCCGCGCATCGCCGCATGCGTACACCCGGCCGACCGAGCTCCGGTAGGTCTGGCGGGTGCGGATGTTGCCGCGCCGGTCGAGCTCGAGGTCGAGCTCGGACACGAGCCCCTCGTGCTCGGGATGCTCAAAGCCGATCGCGACCAGCACGAGGTCGGCCTCGAGGACGAACTCGCTGCCCGGCACGGGGGTCAGGTCCCGCGAGGAGGTGCCCGTCACCTGCCGCGCGTAGACGTGGCTGACGACGCCGTCGCGGCCGCCGAACCCGGTCACCTCGGTCCCCCAGCGGCGCTTGCCCCCCTCCTCGAGGGCATACGTGCTCGCCGTTCGCTTCGGCGGCAGCGGCCACGGCGTCCGGGGATCGTGGCCGCCGGGCAGCTCCGCGTAGACGTCGAGCATGATGACGCTCGTGGCGTGCTCGCGATGCGAGTTGGAGATGCAGTCCATCCCGGTGTCGCCGCCTCCGACGACGATGACGCGCTTGCCCGCCGCGGTGATCTCCTCGCCGGGCTCCGGCGGCCGGCTCGGACGTCCCTCCTGCGCCGCCACCCACCGGTTGCGCTGGTAGAGGTAGGCCATCGCGGGATGGATCCCGCGCAGCTCGTGACCTGGCACCCCCATTCCCCGCGAGACGCGGGAGCCGATCGCGATCACGACCGCGTCGAAGCGCTCCTGCAGCTCGTCGACGGTGAGGTCGCGGCCGACGTCGGTGTCGTAGCGAAACTCGATCCCCTCGGCCTCGAGGATCGCGACCCGGCGGTCGATGATCCACTTCTCGAGCTTGGCGTCGGGCACGCCGAAGCGCAGCAGGCCGCCCGGGCCCTCGTCGCGCTCCAGGACCGTGACGGCGTGGCCGCAGCGGTTGAGCTCGGCGGCCACGGCGAGCCCCGCCGGCCCGGCGCCGACGACCGCGACCGTGCGCCCCGAGCGCCGGTCGGGCGGCTCGGGAACGATCCAGCCCTCGTCGAACGCCCGCTGGACGATCGCCAGCTCGATCTGCTCGATCGTCACCGCGTCGTCGTTGATCGCCAGCACGCACGCCGACTCACACGGCGCCGGGCAGATGAGCCCGGTGAACTCGGGGAAGTTGTTCGTCGCGTGCAACTGGTCGATCGCGTCGCGCCACTTGCCGGTGTAGACGAGGTCGTTCCAGTCGGGGATGAGGTTGCCCAGCGGGCAGCCCTCGTGGCAGAAGGGGACGCCGCAGTCCATGCAGCGGGCACCCTGCCGTTGCAGCTCCTCCTCCGGCTGCAGCGCGAAGTACTGATCGTAGTCGCCGACCCGCGCCCGCGGGTCGCGCTTGTCGAACCCGACGCGATGAATCTTCAGAAAGGCCCCGAGCTCGCCCATGGAGGGCGAGCAAGGCTAGCAATCCCCGGCGGCGGGCAGAACGTGCTACGCATCCCACATGGCACGCCATCACGGAGCCCTCGCCGCCGCGACCCGAGCCCGCCTGCGCTGATGGCGACGCTGTCGCTCGCTCCCGAGGGGCCGTTCTCGCTGCAGGCGGCCGCCGGCTTTGGCTTCGGTCCGACCGAGGGCCGCGCCCCGGTGTGGGACGGCATGCTGCGGCTCGCCTTTGCCGTCGACGGCGGGACGGGCTATGCGGGCGTCGTCCTGCGCCAGGCCGACGTCGACGGACCGGTCGACGTCGAGCTGACGACGACCGGCGGGGCCGATCCCGACGCCGCGCTCGCCCAGACGGCGCGGACGCTGTCGCTCGACCACGACGCCCGCGGGTTCATCGCCCTCGGCGAGACCGATCCTGTGCTGGGCGCGCTCCAGCTCGCTCATCCCGGCCAGCGACCGGTGCTCTTCTCCTCCCCCTATGAGGCCGCCGCGTGGTCGATCATCTCAGCGCGCCGTCGCGGGACCCAGGGCGCCACCGTGCGCGCCGAGCTCGGCGAGCGTCAGGGCGAGACTTTCGAGCTCGCCGGCGTCCCGATGCCCGCCTTCCCACAGCCCGATCGCCTGATCGAGATCGAGGACCGCTTTCCCGGGCTCGACGACACGAAGGTGCAGCGCCTGCGCGCGCTCGCCGCGGCGGCCGCGGCCGGCGAGCTCGACGTCGAGCGGCTGCGCGCGCTCGGCCCCGAGAACGCCCAGCGCGACCTGCAGCGACTGTCGGGGATCGGCCCGTTCTACGCGTCGCTGATCGTCCTGCGCGCCAGCGGCTTCGCCGACGCGATCTCCGCCGAGCCCGAGCCCAAGGCGGCCGCCTACGCCGGCGACTACTACGGCCGCGGAGGCCCACTGGACGCGACGGCGTTCGCCGAGCTCGCGGAGCGCTGGCGCCCGTTCAGGACCTGGGCAATGGTGCTCATCCGCCTCGCCGGCGACCGCGGCACCGAGATCTAGCGGCGGGGCCGGCCACTAGACGCCGACCGGCTCCTGCGCCTCCTCGGCGGCCGCTCGCTCCTCGAGCACCCGCTTGTAGTCGCGCGGCATGACCTTGATAAAGCGCGCGCGCTCGCGCTCCCAACCGGCGAGCACGTTGCGCGCCACCAGTGAGCCGGTGCGCTGGGCGTGCTCGGCGATCAGCTCCTTGACCTCGCCCTCGTCCTCCTCGGCGAGCTCCTCGAGCTCGACGAGCTCGAGGTTGCACCGTCCGCGCAAGCCCCGGTCGCGGTCGTAGACGTAGGCGATCCCGCCACTCATGCCGGCCGCGAAGTTGCGCCCGGTCCGTCCGAGCACGACCACCCGCCCACCGGTCATGTACTCGCAGCCGTGGTCGCCGACGCCCTCGACGACCGCGTGGGCGCCGGAGTTGCGCACCGCGAAGCGCTCGCCGGCGAGGCCGCGGATGAACGCCCGGCCGGCGGTCGCTCCGTAGAGCACGGTGTTGCCGACGATCATGTTCTCCTCGGCGCGGAACAGCGCCGCCTCGGGCGGACGCACCGAGACGATGCCGCCCGACAGGCCCTTGCCGGTGTAGTCGTTGGTCTCCCCGCGCAGCGAGAAGGTGACCCCGGGGGCCAGCCACGCGGCGTAGCTCTGGCCGGCCGAGCCCGAGAAGGAGATGTCGATCGTACCCTCGGGCAGCCCGCGCGCGCCGCGGCGCCGCGCGATCTCACCCGACAGGATGCCGCCGACGGTGCGGTTGACGTTGCGCACCGGGATCGGCCCCTGGCGGACCGGCTGCCCGTCGGTCAGCGCCGGCTCGCACATCGACACCAGCTCCCAATCCAGCGCGTCGTCGAGCACCGGAACCTGCGCGCGGGTGCAATGGCGCGGCATGTCCGGCGGCAGCTCGAGCGCGCCGAGGATCATCGACAGATCGACGCCGCGCGCCTTGTAGTGCTCGACGGCCTCGTCGGTCTCGAGCAGATCGGAGCGGCCGATGAGGTCGTCGAAGCGGCGGATGCGCAGCGCGGCCATGATCGTCCGCACCTCCTCGGCGACGAACATCATGTAGGCGGTCACGTGCTCCGGCGTGCCGGCGAAGCGCTCGCGCAGCACCGGATCCTGGGTGGCGATACCGACCGGGCACGTGTTCAGGTGGCAGACGCGCATCATGATGCAGCCCATCGCGATCAGCGGCGCGGTCGAGAGCCCGAACTCGTCGGCGCCGAGCAGCGCGCCGATGACGACGTCGCGTCCGGTCTTGATCTGACCGTCGACCTCGACCTTGATCCGGCTGCGCAGGTCGTTGAGCAGCAGCGTCTGCTGGGTCTCGGCGAGGCCGATCTCCCACGGCACGCCGGCCGACTGCACCGAGGACTGCGGCGAGGCACCGGTGCCGCCGTCGTGGCCGGAGACCGTGACGTGGTCGGCGTTGGCCTTCGCGACCCCGGCGGCGACCGTCCCGACTCCGACCTCGGCGACGAGCTTGACCGACACCGAGCTGTCCGGGTTGGCGCAGCGCAGGTCGTAGATGAGCTGCTTGAGATCCTCGATCGAGTAGATGTCGTGGTGGGGCGGCGGGCTGATCAGGCCGACCCCCGGGGTCGAGTAGCGGATCTTGGCGATGTAGTCGTCGACCTTGTGGCCGGGCAGCTGGCCGCCCTCGCCGGGCTTGGCCCCCTGGGCCATCTTGATCTGCAGCTGGTCGGCGTTGACCAGGTAATCGATCGTCACGCCGAAGCGCCCGGAGGCGACCTGCTTGATCGCCGAGCGGCGGATGTCGCCGTTGGCGTCGGGCGTGAACCGGGTGACGTCCTCGCCGCCCTCGCCGGTGTTCGACTTGCCGCCGAGCCGGTTCATCGCGATCGCCAGCGTCTCGTGGGCCTCGCGCGACAGCGAACCGAGGCTCATCCCGCCGGTTGAGAACCGCTTGACGATCTCGGTGGCGGGCTCGACCTCGTCGATCGGGATCGGCTCGTCGGCCTCGACGAGCTTCATCAGCCCGCGCAGCGCCGCGTGGCGCGTCGCCTCTGAGTTCGCCTGGCGGGCGTACTCGTCGTAGGTCTGCTGCGGGTCGCGCGCCACCGCCCCGAGCGGGCTGCCGTCTCCGTTGCCGTTCCCGTCCGCGTCGTCGTCGCTTGGTTGCGCGGGGGCCGCGGCGCGCACCGCGTGCTGCAGCGTGGCGATCGTGTCCGGGTTCCAGATGTGGCGCTCGCCGTCGCGGCGCCACTGCAGCACGCCGCCGACGGGCAGCACCTCACGCGCGGTCCGCGGATAGGCGCGGAAGTGGCGGCCGAGCGCCTCGGCGGCCAGCGTGTCGAGCCCGACGCCGCCGATCCGTGAGGCGGTGCCGGTGAAGTGGCGGTCGATGACCTCGGGCTCGAGGCCGACGGCCTCGAAGATCTGAGCGCCGCAGTAGGACTGGATCGTCGAGATCCCCATCTTCGAGATCGTCTTGAGCAGCCCCTTGCCGATCGCCTTGACGATCCGCTGCTCGGCCTCGTCGATCTCGAGGTCCTCGGGCAGCAGCGAGCGCAGGGCGAGCTCGTCGAGCGACTCGAACATCAGGTAGGGGTTGATCGCCGCGGCGCCGTAGCCGATGAGCGTCGCCATGTGGTGGATGTCGCGCGGCTCCCCGGACTCGATGACCAAGCCGGCCCGCAGCCGCGTGCCGGCCCGCACGAGGTGGTGGTGCACGGAGGCGACGGCCAGCAGCGACGGCATCGCCACCCGCTCGGCGCCGACGTTGCGATCGGACAGGATGAGGACGTTGGCGCCGTGCGCGACCTGGCTCTCGGCCTCGGCGGAGAGGTCGTCGAGCCGGCGCTGCATGCCATCCGCGCCGTCCTCGACCGGCCAGGTGATGTCGAGCGTCGCGGCGTCGAAGATCTCGTGCGAGACCTGGCGGAGCTTCTCGAGCTGGCGGTTGCGCAGGATCGGCTGCTCGATGACCAGCTGGTGGGCCTGCTCGGGCGCCTCGCTGAGCAGGTTGACCTCGGCGCCGACGCCCGTCTGCAGGCTCATGACGACGTTCTCGCGGATCGGGTCGATCGGCGGGTTGGTGACCTGGGCGAACAGCTGCTTGAAGTAGGAGAACAGCGGCGGCTCGCGCTCGGAGAGCACCGCCAGCGCGGAGTCGTTGCCCATGCTGGCCACCGGCTCCTCGCCCTTGGAGGCCATCGGCGCGATCCGCATCCGCAGGTCCTCCTGGGAGTAGCCGAACGCGAGCTGCCTGGAGCGCAGGGGCTCGACGCGCGGCTTCAGCGGCTCGCGCTCGGGGAGGTCGTCGATGTGGACAACCGAGCGCTCGTACCACTCGCCGTAGGGCTTGCGCCGGGCGACGCGCCGCTTGACCTCGGCGTCGTCGACGATCCTGCCCTCCTCGAGGTCGAGCAGGAAGATCCGCCCCGGCGCGAGGCGGCCCTTGCGCGAGACGTGCTCGGGGGCGACGGTCATCACCCCCGTCTCGGAGGCGAGCACGACGTACCCCTCGGTGTCCTGCACCCAGCGCCCCGGCCGCAGCCCGTTGCGGTCGAGCACCGCGCCGGCCCACCGGCCGTCGGTGAACGCGATCGCGGCCGGGCCGTCCCACGGCTCCATCAGGCAGGAGTGGAAGTCGTAGAACCCCTTGACGTCGGGGTCGAGGTCGTTGCGCGTCCGATAGGCCTCGGGGACCATCATCATCATCGCGTGCGGGATCGAGCGCCCCGAGAGCACGAGGAGCTCGAGCACGTTGTCGAGGGTCGCCGAGTCCGACCCGCCGAGGCGGACGACGGGCAGCGCCTTGGCGAGATCGTCGCCGAACAGCTCGGAGGCGAGCTGGGACTCGCGGGCGCGCATCCAGTTGATGTTCCCCCGCAGGGTGTTGACCTCGCCGTTGTGGGCGATCATCCGGTAGGGGTGGGCGAGCTCCCAGCTCGGGAACGTGTTCGTCGAGAAGCGCGAGTGCACGAGCGCCAGGCGTGAGGCGACCCGCGGATCGCGCAGGTCGGGGAAGTAGCGCGGCAGCTGGGGCGCGGTGAGCATCCCCTTGTAGACGATCGTCCGACTCGAGAAGCTCGGCAGCGCCAACCCGGACGGCTCCTGCAGCTCGACGATGCGGCGGATGAGGTAGAGCTTGCGCTCGAAGGCGTCCTGGTCGGCGAGCTCGGGATCGGCCGCGACGATCAGCTGGCGGATGACCGGCGCCGACATCAGCGCGATCTCGCCGACGTAGCGGTCGTCGAGCGGGACGTCGCGCCACCACAGGGGCCGCTGTCCCTCGGCGCTGACGGTCTCCTCGATCAGCTGCTCCTGGGCGAGCCGCTGCTCGGGATCGCGCGCCAGGTAGCAGACGCCGACGCCGTAGCGCCCGGGCGCCGGCAGCTCGATGCCCGAGACGGCCCCGCGGATGAACGCGTCGGGCATCTGGAGCAGGATGCCGGCGCCGTCGCCCGTGTTCGGGTCGGCCCCCTCGGCACCGCGGTGCTCCATGTTCTCGAGCGCCTCGAGCGCCTTCTCGACCACCGCATGCGTGGCCTCGCCCCAGAGCTTGGCGACAAGCGCGATGCCGCACCCGTCGTGCTCGGATCGGGGGTCGTAGAGGCCGGTGGCCTCGGGGGCAACGAGACGGTCCATGGAACCAGTGCCTTCAGTCGGGGGCAGGGCAGGCACGGCGGGGCAGCCGTCGAAGTCTATAGGCGCGCGGACCCCGACCGCGAGCGGCGGAGATCAGGACTTGGCCTTGGCCCTGGACCGCGAGCCGCTCTTCGACCGCGACGAGCCGCTCGAGCTCGAGCCGTTCGAGCTCTTCGACGTCGAGGACGACCGCTTGCCGCCGGTCTTGCTCGGGGACTTCTTCGGCGTCGGCTCGTCGGCGTCGCCCGAGCGGATCTCGGCGAGGCTCGCCTCGAGCGCGGCCATGAGGTCGGGCGCCGGCGTGTCGTCCTCGGCCTCGGGCTGGACGGCGATCTCCTCGCCGGCCGCCTTGCGCTCGATCAGATCGAGCACCCGCTCGCGATATTCGTCCTTGAACTTCGTCGGGTCGAAGTCGGCCGAGAGAGAGTCGATCAGCTGCTGGGCCATCGTCAGCTCCCGCTTGGTCGCCTCGGCCTCGTGAGCCCCGTCGAGCTCGTCGAGGCGGTCGGGCGAGAGCACCTCGTCGCCGAACAGCATCGTCGACAGCGCCATCGCGTCGCCGGCGGGACGCAGCGCGCACAGCTGCTGCTTGGAGCGGATGACGACGCGGCCGATTGCCACCTTGCCGGCGTCGCGCATCGCCTGCAGCAGCAGCTGGTAGGCCTTCGCGCCGCCGGTGGCGGGCGCCAGGTAGTACGAGTGGTCGTAGTAGATCGGGTCGATGTCTGCGAGGTCGACGAACTCCTCGATGTCGATCGTCTTCGTCGCCTTGGGGTCGAGCGCCTCGAGCTCCTCGGGCTCGATCAGCACGTAGCGGTCGGGGCTGAGCTCGTAGCCCTTGACGATGTCCTCGAAGGCCACCTCGTCGCCGGTCGACGGGTCGACGCGCTTCTGCTTGATACGGCTGCCGGTCTTCGACGAGAGCTGGTGGAAGCGGACGGTCTTGGGCGAGGTCGCGCTGTACATCTTGACGGGCACGTTGACCAGCCCGAAGCTGATCGCGCCGCTCCAGATCGCTCGTGGCATACAGGCTTTGTATAGCGCAGAGCCCGACCGGGCAAGGGCTGAGCGCGGTCTTGCCGGAGCAACTCGCCGTCGGGCATCCGGCACAGGCCGGTCCCGGCGACGTACCGCCAGGTACGGCACGCCCCCGACGATCCGGCGCTCGTGGATCGGCACGATGGGGCGCAGAGAGGCGTCCTGCTCGGTCGCCGCCGTAGCGCCGGCGGCGAACAGCCGCTCTGCTCCCGCGTCAGAGCCCGACCGGCGACATGTCGGCGTAGCGATCGCCGGCGGCCGACCCCGCGGGGGCCGCCTCGTCGATCGCGGCCAGCTCGTCGTCGCTCAGCGCGATCTCCGTCGCCTGCACGTTCTGCTCGAGGTAGGAGCGGCGCTTGGTGCCCGGGATCGGGACGACGTCGTCGCCCTGGGCCATGACCCAGGCGAGCGCGAGCTGCCCGGGCGTGCAGTCCTTCTCGGCCGCGAGCTGCCTGATCCGGGCGACGAGCTCGAGGTTGCGGTCGAAGTTCTCGCCCTCGAAGCGTGGATTGGCGCGGCGGAAGTCGCCGGGCGCGAGATCATCGCGGGAGGCGATCGCGCCGGTGAGAAAGCCACGGCCGAGCGGGCTGTAGGCGACGAAGCCGATGCGCAGCTCGCGCAGGGTCGGCAGGACCTCGTCCTCGGGGTCGCGCGACCACAGCGAGTACTCGGTCTGCAGCGCGGAGATCGGATGGACCGCGTGGGCGCGGCGAATCGTGTCCGCCGACGCCTCGGACAGTCCCAGGAAGCGGACCTTGCCGGCATCGACCAGCTCGGCCATCGCCCCAACGGTCTCCTCGATCGGGACGTCGGGGTCGACGCGGTGCTGGTAGTAGAGGTCGATGTGATCGGTGGACAGCCGCTGCAGCGAGGCGTCGCACGCCCTGGCGACGTAATCGGGCCGTCCGTTAATGCCGCGGACGGTCGGATCCTCGGGATCGCGGACGATCCCGAACTTCGTCGCCAGCACGACCTCGTCGCGGCGCCGGGCGATCGCCTCGCCGACGAGGCGCTCGTTCGTGTGCGGCCCGTACATGTCGGCGGTGTCGAGCAGGGTGACGCCGAGGTCAAGCGCCCGGTGGATCGTGGCGGCGGCCTCGGCCTCGTCGGCCGTGCCGTAGAACTCCGACATCCCCATGCAGCCCAGGCCCTGGGCCGAGACGGTGAGTCCGGTGCTGCCGAGCTGGCGGTGGTCCATGGTTCGAGCGTAGCGTCCAATCTGACGGACACCGGCGCTCGGCGCTGCGGCCTCCCCCGCCGTGCCACGACGGGCTGTGTCGCCTGCGCCCGGTAACGCCCTCGGCCCCAACCCGCTGCGATCGTCATCCCGTGCCACCGCGTGGTGCACGCCCGCGGCGGCATCTCGATGAGCGAGGAGCGCCTGTCCAAGCTTGGCGGCGGTGACACCGGCGCGGGTCGCAGCGCCCGCCCTGCCGGCGATCGAGGCCCGGTCAGCCGGCGGGCGCCCGAGCCCGGGATGTGCTGTTGCGTCGCCCCGCCGAGCGGGTAGACGACCACCGTATGGACGTCATGTCCGCGCCGAGGCGGTTCAACGCTCTCCAGCAACGCACTCGCTGGCTGGCGGTGCCGATCGCCGTCGTCAGGAAGGCCAGCGACGATTCGGGGGGCAACCTGGCCGCGCTCGTCGCCTACTACGGGTTCTTCTCGCTGTTTCCCCTCCTCCTCGTGTTCACCACGATCCTCGGGTTCGTGCTCTCGAGCGATCCCGGCGAGCAGGCGTCGGTGCAGCACTCGATCCGGGCCCAGTTCCCGTCGCTGGGCTCGTCGCTGCCGATTCAGGGCATCACCGGCTCGCCGGTGGCGCTCGTCCTCGGCGTCCTGGTCTCGCTGTACGCCGGCTTGGGGGTGACCAACGCCGCGCAGAACCTGATGAACACGGTGTGGGCGGTGCCCCGCAAGCACCGGCCCAACTTCGTGCAGCAGCGCCTGCGAGGGCTGGGCCTCTTCGCGGCACTGGGCGTCCTGTTCATCGTCTCCACGATCATCACCGGCGCAGTGAGCTCGACCTTCGGCGGGGTCGGGGCCAAGATCGCCGGCTACGTCGTCTCGCTGATCGTCAACGGCGGCCTGTTCTTCACGGCGTTTCGGCTGATGACGGACACGAGCGTCGCCAGCCGAGAGCTTCGCAGCGGCACCGCCGTCGCGGCGGTTCTGTGGACGTTCCTGCAGTCGATCGGAACCTTGTACATCCATCACATCAAGACGACCCACTACGGGACGTTCGCCGTCGTCATCCCGCTCATCGTCTGGCTGCACCTCGGGGCCCAGGTCTTCCTGTACAGCGCCGAGGTCAACGTCGTGATCACGCGGCGGCTGTGGCCGCGCAACCTCTTCGGCCCGCCGGCCGCCACCGCCGACCAGGAGGCGCGCGCCGCTCTGGCCAAGACCGAGGAGCGCTCCGACGAGCAGACGGTTGACGTCGAGTTCGAGACCTGACGAGGAGCGGGCGGCCGCGCCAGTCGCGGACCCTTAGAACAGGGTGTCGGGCGCCGCCCGCCGGGTCATCTCGGGCGGCCACGAGCACAGGCCGTCCTCGGCCGGGCAGCCGGCGCACAGGGCGCGGCAGGGCTCGGGCGACACCGGGAAGCGCTGGGCGAGCACGTCGGCGGTCAGGGACCGCAGCTCGGCCTCGAGCTCCGCACGCCGGTCGGCGGTGACGCGCACGACGACCGGCGCCTGCGGGCGCTCGAGGAAGCAGTGCGCGATCTCGACCTCGCGCGCGCCACCCCGCAATGCCGCGAGCGCGTAGACGAGCCGCTGGGTGCCATAGGACTCCGCGACGATCCGCTCGGGATCGGCCGCTCCCAGCCGGTCGGACTTGTAGTCGACGACGAGGGCCACCCCACCGGGCTCGCGAGCGAGAACGTCGAGCGCGCCGACGATCAACGGCTGGGCCGGATCGGGGTGCAGCGCGAACGCGAAGCGCTCCTCGCGCCGCACATCGGTGGCCCGTCCCAGGCGCGTGCACAGCTCGCTGGCGCAGAATGCGCGCACGAGCGCGATCAGCTCGTCGCACTCCCCCGGACCCGGAGGCGGCCGCACGCCGGCGTGCTCGGCGGCGGCGAGCACCGCGACAGCGGACGGGATCACCGGACGACGGAAGTCCAGGCCCTCGAGCAGGAGATGCACGAGCACGCCGCGGTCGGCGGCACTGCGCGGGGCCGGCGGCCCGACGATGTCGGAGGCGCCCCGCGGTCCCGGTGGCTCGCTGGAGTCGGCGGCGCGGCGCGGGGCCGCGGCGATCGACGGCAGCCCGAGCACCCGCTCGGCATAGAAGCGATACCCGCAGCGGACGTACTCGCCGAGCGAGGAGTAGCTGAGCGCCGCCACCGCCGGCGCGCGCTCGAGGTCGGGCGTGACCCCGCCCGCCACGGGTCCGGCCGGCGCCGCCGGGAGATCCGCCGCCGGGACATCCGCCGCCGGGACATCCACCCGCGGGAGATCCGCCGCCGGGACATCCACCGCCGGGACATCCACCGCCGGGACATCCACCGCCAGGGCCCCGGCGTCGCCGGCCGACACGCCGGAATCGGCGCAGCACGCGTCCTGCGGACGGCCGATGCGGACGGCGATCCGCGCCCCGCCCACGGACACGACACCCCCGCCGGCCACGAGGGTCTCGGCGAGATCGGGAGCGAACGCCGGAGCGATCCACGCGATCGGCCCGCCGCCCGTGCGGCCCCCGGGCTCCAGAAAGCCGTCGAACTTCGCGGCGCCGCTCAGCACGAGCCGCTCGCGGGCGCGCGTCATCGCGACGTAGTGCAGGCGGCGCTCCTCGGCCTCCTGGGCCACGCGGGCCTCCTCGCCGAGCGCCCGGTACTCGAGCACCGACTCGCGTCCGCCGGCACCGGGTCGGGCGAGGCGCAGGCCGAGGCGGCCGTCAGCGGTGACGCGGAGGATCTCGCCCGGCGGCCGTGGGGAGCGTCCGAGGTCGGCGACGACGACGCACGGGAACTCGAGCCCCTTCGCGCGGTGGATCGTCATCATCCTGATCGCGTCCAGACTCTCACCCTCGACTGGAGCCTCACCTTCGCGCACCTCGGGCGAACGTCCGGCCGTGCGGTCGGCGACCGAGGCGATGAACCCGCGCAGATCGGGACCGTGGCGGCTCTCGTGCTCGTGACCGAGGCGCATCAGCTTGCGGACGTTGGCGAGCCGGCGCGGGCCGCCGGGCATCGCGAGCATCGCCAGGTCGTAGCCGGTGTCGCGCAACGCCGCCTCGATCAGCTCCTCGATCGACGCGCGGGCCGCGCGAACGCGCTGCGTGGCAAACCAGCCGGCGAAGCTCGTCAGGCGCTCGCGGTCGGCGTCGGACGCGTCGCGCAGCACGTCGCCGGGTTCGCGCAGCATCCACCACGGATCGCGCGCGGCGGCCCGGGCGGCGTCGGCGAGGATGACGACGGCGTCGAGCGAGACGCCGACCAGCGGCGAGACGAGCGTGCCGTAGAGGGCCTCCTCCTCGCGCGGGTTGGCGAGCGCCCGCAGATAGGCGACGAGGTCGATCACCTGGGGGTGCGACCAGTAGCCGCGCCCACCGATGACGTATGTCGGCAGCCCGCGCCGCTCCAGCGCGCGCTCGTAGGCCCGCATGTCCGTGGTGGCGCGCATGAGGACGACGATCTCCCCCGGGGCGGTGCCCTGGGCCACGAGCTCGGCGATTCGATCGGCGAGCAGCCGCGCCTCGGCGAGCCGCCACGGCGACGCGATCCCCTCGAGCTCCCAGTCGGCGCCCTTGTCGACCATCAGCATTTCGACGCGCGGATCGAGCGCCGGCGTCACGTCGCGCCCCACCTCCAACGGCATGAACGCCGCGCCCAGTTCGCCGGCGAACGCGTGGTTCAGCGCGCGAAGGATCTCCGGACGCGAGCGGAAGTTCGTCCGCAGGGTCTCGCGCGCTCCGATCGCCGCCAGGCGCTCGCCTCGCCGGGCGAACAGCTCGCAGTCGGCGTGACGGAAGCCGTAGATCGACTGCTGCACGTCGCCGACGGTGAACAGGTTGTCTCGCGCGATCGCCTCGATGAGGGCGAGCTGGACCGGGTTGGTGTCCTGCAGCTCGTCGACCATGATCGACGCAAACCGGGACGCGTAGCGCGTCGCGAGGTCGCGATCATCGGTCAGCAGGCGCAGCGTGATCAGCTCGAGATCCTCGAAGTCGACGCCCGAGACCGCGCGCTTGCGCCGCTCGTACTCGCCCGTGTACGAGCTCAGCAGCCGGTCGAGCAGGTCGCGGACGGGACGGGCCGCGATCGCGCCGGCGGCCTCGCGGAAGACCTCGAGCGCCTCGGCGTAAGCGACGCAGGCATCGGTGCCCAGCGCGGCGCCATTGCGCGGCAGGCGCAGCCGAGACAGCGCCGCCGGCCAGACCGCGCCGGCGCCGTCGGCGGCCACCTCAACGCAGGCGCGGACCCGGTCGATCGTCTGCTCGACGGTGGGGCTCGCCTCGGAGATCGCGTGCAACTCGGCGGCGAGCGCGGTCGCCGTCCTGCGCAGGGCATCGGCGCCGTCGTCGTCCGGCGGCGCGACCTCGGGCAGCCGCGGCTCGGCGAACCCAGCCGAGCGCAGCTTCGCCGACGCGGCCGTCACCGCGGCGCGCAGCGAGCCGGCCCCGTAGGCCGCGACGAGTTCGACCGCGGCGGGGTCGGCGGCGGCCAGCCCCTCGAGCGCCGCGGCGAAAGCGGCCCCGGCCAGCGGTCCCGACTCGTAGCGGTCGAGCACGACGAACCCGGGATCAAGCCCGGCGGCCAGCGCCTGGGCGCGCAGTACCCGCGCGCAGAAGCCGTGGATCGTGGAGATGAACGCCGCTTCGGTCTGCCGGGCCGCCTGTTCGGCCCCCAGCTCGAGCAGCCGCGCGCGGATGCGATCGCGCAGCTCGTCGGCGGCCTTCTCGGTGAAGGTGATGGCGAGGATCGCGCCGACGGGTACGTCGTCCACGAGCACGCTGCGCGCGAAGCGCTCGGCGAGCACCGAGGTCTTGCCGCTGCCGGCGCCGGCGTCGAGCAGCAGATCGCCCTGCCGCCGCGTGATCGCCCGGCGCTGCTCCGCGGTCCATGCGCGATCCGGGACCGGGAGTTCGTCGCCGGCGTCGAGGATTCCAGGCACGCTCATCGGCTGCGGCAGATCGCCGGGTGGGCGCAGCCGTCGCGCGAGCAGGTCGAGGGGCACGGGGTCAGATCGCCCGCGCGCAGGCGCGCGGCGAGGGCGATCGCGCGCGCCGCGGCGTCGGCGAGCGCGGCGTCGACCTCTTCGGGGCTGCGCGCGTCGCGGCTCACCACCCCGCTGCCCAGCTCGGTTCCGGCCACGAACACCCCCCGGGCGCGCAGATCCTCGCCGCGCAGCGGCTGATAGATGCCGGCAACGACGTCGAGGCTGAGCAGATCGCGCGCGACGAGCATGTACAGCGCGACCTGGAGCCGGCGGTCCTGCTGCCAGCGCGCGACCGGCTGATCGGCGCCGCGAGGACCGCTCTTGTAGTCGCGGATGAGCGCGCGCCCGTCGGCGTCGACGTCGATCCGGTCGATGAGGCCGCGGACGAAGACCGGCTCGGCGCCCTCGCCGAGCGCCAGCGGCGGCGCCGAGGCCTCCTCGTCAAAGCCGAAGCCGAGCTCCAGTCCGAACGGCCGCCAGGCGGCGCCGCTCGCCGCCTCGTGCTCGAGATAGCGGCGCAGGTCGGCCTCGATCGCCCGCACCGCCCCGGCGCGCACGACCGCGGGCTCGCCGATCGCCAGCTCTGCGCCGGTCTGGGACAGCTCGTCCACGAGGAGGTCGAGGATCGCCTCGGCCTCGGCGAGCGAGGCCTCGGTGACCGGGCCGCCGAGCTCGGCGATCGTGCGCTCGAGCAGCGCGTGCATGACGCTGCCGCGGACGATCGGCTCCGGCGTCGGCGCCAGCGGCTCGGGCGCGAGCTGGGATTCGACGAGCCAGCGCATCGGGCAGTCCGAGTAGCGCTCGAGCGCCCCCGCCGACACGATCCGGGTGTGGCGCACCCGCTGCAGCGCGACCGCCCCGAGGACGCGAGCGGGTTCGGGGTCACCGCCCACCGCCGGCGCCCGCGCGGCCGCGTCGGCGCGCTCGCGCTCGCGGGGCACGGGCGCCTCGTCGGCGGGCCACACGACGTCGGCCAGCAGCCGCCGGCGGCGCCGTTGGCGCCATCCGGGATCAAGCACCTCGGCGACGTCGGAGACGAACGGCGAGGCGAGCGCGAGGTTGCCCTCCTCGTCGGAGCTGCGATAGGCGAGGAACACCCGCTCGGTCGCGCGCGACACCGCCGCGTAGAACAGATAGCGCTCGCCGTCGAGCGCGTCCCCGGAAGAGCGCAGTCGCAGCCCGGAGGCGAGCGCCAGCTCGTGGCGCCGCTCGTCGGAGAGGAACGGCTCCTCGCGCCCCGGCCGCGGAAACTCGCCCTCCTGCAGTCCGCAGACGAAGACCGCGCGGAAGCGGCGCGCACGGATCGCGGCGGGATCGGCGAGCACGACCTCGTCGCGCGCCGGCGGACCGCGCCGCCCCGCCACCGGCAGCTCGGCGAGCAGCTCGATCAGCTCGACCGGGCCGGGCCGGCGCGCGAGCTCTGAGAGCTCGTCGAGCGCGCGGTGCAGCGTCGCCAGCGCGCGGGCGTCGAGCGCCTCGCCGGCGTTGAGTCGCGCCGCCTGTCCGGCGTGCGGCGCGGCGAGCAGCCGGGCGCCGAGCCGGCGCAGCCAGCCGCACGTCACCGCCCAGTCGCCCGCGGCGGCGCCGGCCCCGGTGGCGTCGTGCGTTCCGCCGAGCTCGGCGAGCACGGCGAGCTCGGCGAGCTCCCAGCCCAGCGCCGCACGCGCCTGCGCGGCGGTGTGCAATCCGCGGCGACGGACGTCGGCCTCGAGCCCGTCGGCGATCTCGGCCGCCCGCAGCCACCCCGGGGCCCGCAGGTAGTCGAGCAGATCGGCGGCCGAGGCGACCTCGAGCCCGAGCAGCGCGCAGCGCGCAGCCCCGAGCAACGCGCGCCCGAGCGCGGTGTGGCGCAGCGGCGGCTCGGGATCGTCGGCCAGCGCGAGGCCGTACTGGGAGAACACGCGGGCCAGCAGCGGCGCCACACTCGCCGGCGAGCGGTACACGAGCGCGATCTCGGCGCCCGCGAGACCGGATCGTCGCAGCTCGAGGATGTGCGCCGCGACGAGCTCGGCCTCGGCGCGCTCGCCCCCGGCCTCGAGCAGCGTCACCGCCTGACCGGCCGCGACCCGCGCGGGCTCGGGCTCGAACAGGCAGCGCTCGAGGTGATGGAGCACGGCCCGCGCGTCGGGACGGTAGTGCGCGTCGGAGGCCTCGAGCTCGCGCACCCGCTCGGCGAGCGGACGCAGCTCCTCGACCGTCGACGCGCGCGCGCTCAGCGCCGCGCGCCCGGGCTCGTAGGTCAGCGAGACCGTCACCGGGACGTCGACGATCCGCGCGAGCGTCTCGATCGCGTCGCGCTCGAGCGCGCTGAGGTCGTCGAAGCCGTAGAAGAAGACCGGATCGCGGGTGGGGCGGGACCATCTCTCCGGCGCCGCCCGCAGCGCATCGAGTGCGCGCCAGGCGAACAGCTCGTTGTCGACGCGGCCCAGCTCGTCGAGCTCGCGGACGTAGTCGCCGTACAGCCGGCCGACGTCGCGCGCGTAGGCGGCACGGCGGACGTCCTGCGCGGCCCAGGCGCGCAGCGCGGCGGTCAGCCGCTGAGGGGTGACGAGCGCGCGCTGGAGCTCGGCGATCAGCGCCCCGGCGGCGATCGCGAACCCGGGCGCGGGCGCCGAGTCGCGCAGGGCGGCGAAGGGCAGCCGGGCGACGATGCCCCGCAGCACCTGTTCGCGCTGCAGGCGCGACAGGCGCCGGGTGCCGTACCCGACGCGCCGGGCGATCTCGGCGGCGAGGCCGCCGAAGGTCAGTACCGAGCCCTGGACGAGCCCGTCGCCGGCGAGCTCGCGCGTGTAGTGGTCGGCGTCGGCCGCGGTCGGCACGACGAGCAGCGCGCCGCGCGGCGCCGCCGCGACATAGGCGCCGAGCACCTCGCCCGCCTTCGCGGAGTTCGCCGGACCGAGAACGAGCGTCAGACCCATCGCCCCATGGTGGCGCGCGCCGATGACGGCACGCCGTTCGCCACCCTCGCGCGTCGAGGCTACGCGGCGGCGGGCTGCTCGTCGCGCGCGGCCGAGCCGTTGCCGGCGGCCGCGGCCGTGCCCTCCCCGGACGCCTCCTCGGCGTCGGGCGGCTTGGCCCCCTCCCGCGCCCACGGCTCGTCGAACTCGACGCGCCACTTGCCCTCCTCGCTCTGCTGGAGCGCGAGGCGGGCGCGGAAGCTCTTGCCGGCGCGGCTCTTGAAGCCGGTCACGGGGCGCTCGGTGCGTCCGGTCCTGATCAGCTCGCGGGCGACGGTCACCGGCAGCTGCTTGCCCGTCTTGCCCTTCCAGATCACGAAGCCGCAGCCGGCATCGTCGCGCGACCAGCACGAGTACCCCTTGCGGTTCTCCATGATGTCGCGCCCGCACACCGGACAGGGCCCGAGGTTCGCGCGCGGGATGCGAACGTCCCGAAGCTTGGAATCGAGCTCGCCAACGGTGCTCTCGGCGAACTTGACGATGTCGCCCATGAACGCCTTGCGCGAGTCCGCACCGGTCTCGATCTTGGCCAGGCGGCTCTCCCAGTCGCCCGTCAGCCCCGGCGAGGTCAGCGGATGCTCGCCGAGCAGGCGGATGACGTTGAGCCCCTTCTCGGTGACGACGAGCGCGCGGGCGTCGCGCTCGATGTAGCCGACCTGCAGCAGCCGCTCGATGATCGCCGCCCGCGTGGCCGGGGTGCCGATGCCGGAGTCCTTCATCGCCTCGCGGGCCTCCTCCTCGTCCACGAGCTTGCCGGCGGTCTCCATCGCGGCGAGCAGCGAGCCCTCGGAGTAGCGCCGTGGCGGCTTGGTCTCCTTCTCCGCGGAGTCGATCTCGACGACCGACACGTCCTCGTCCTTGGCCAGGCGGGGCAGGCGCTGGTCGCGTCCCTCGTCCTCGTCGTCGGCGCGGTCGGCCTCGGGCAGCTCACCGTAGACGCCGCGCCAGCCGGGGACGAGCATGACCCGGCCGCGGGTGCGGAAGACGTGACCGCCGGCTGCGCCCGCGCTGGCCGCGACCGACGTCTCGATCCCGGTGCCCGCGACCGTCGTCTCGATCCGCGTGTTCTCGAACACCGCCTCGGGATGGAAGACCGCGAGGAACCGCCGGACGGCGAGGTCGTAGATACGCCGGTCGTCGTCGTTGAACTTGTCGACAGGATGGCGGTCGGCGCGCGTGGGGATGATCGCGTGGTGGTCGGTGACCTTGGCGTCGTTGACGACCCGGCCGAGCGGCAGCACGTCGAGCCCGCGGACGTAGCGGGCGGCCTCGGCGTATTCGCTGCGCTCGCCGACGAGGCCGGCGATCGGCTTGATGTCCGAGACCATGTCGCCGGTGATGTAGCGCGAGTTCGTGCGCGGGTAGGTCAGCGCCTTGTGCTCCTCGTAGAGCCGCTGGGCGGCGGCGAGCGTCCGGCGCGCGGAGAAGCCGAAGCGACCGTTGGCGTCGCGCTGCAGCGAGGTGAGGTCGTAGAGGAGCGGCGAGCGCTCCTTGCGCGTGGACGTCTCGAGCCGAGTGATCGTGCCCGTCTGATCCCGGCAGGCCGCGACGATCGCCGCCGCTTCCTGCGCGGTGGCCAGCCGCGGGTTGGCGCCGGCGTGGTAGCGGCCCTCGTATCGGCGCGATCCGTCGGCGACCGGGTGAAAGGTCGCGTCGACGAGCCAGTAGGGCTCGGGCTCAAACGCCCGGATCTCCTCCTCGCGGTGGGCGAGGATCGCAAGCGTCGGGGTCTGGACGCGGCCGAGCGACACCGCCCCGTCGAACGACGAGCGCAGCCGGATCGTTGCGGCGCGCGTTGCGTTCATGCCGACGATCCAGTCGGCCTCCGAGCGCGACCGGGCCGCGGCCTGCAGCGACGCGAGCTCCTCGCTCGGACGCAGGTCGGAGAACGCGGTCTGGATCGCCGCTCGCGTCATCGAGTTCAGCCACAGGCGCTGAACCGGCTTACGCGAGCCCGACTTCTCGTACAGGTAGGCGAAGATCAGCTCGCCCTCGCGGCCGGCGTCGCAGGCGTTGATGACCGCGTCGATGTCATCGCGGCCGAGCTGGCGCTTGACGACGTTCATCTGCTTCTTGGATCGCTCGTCGCGCACGACGAGCTTGAAGCGGTCGGGAACGATCGGCAGGTCGGCCATGCGCCACTTCTTGAACTTCTCGTCGTACTCGTCGGGATCGGCGAGCTGGACGAGATGCCCCACCGCCCACGTGACGACGTGTTCGGGGCCCTCGAGATAAGCCTTGTCGCCGCTCGTCTTGAAGGCTCCTGGGAGCACGCGCACGAGGTCCTTGCCCACGGAGGGCTTCTCGGCGATGACCAGGGTCTTGGACATAGGTCGCCGAGGGTAGCGCTCGTGTCCAGGCACCTCGCGCGGTCGCCCGCGGTCCTCACGCGGCGCAGTGCCCGGTGCCGACCGGGCGGGTGCCGGCCCGGCGCAGCTGCCCGGCGACGAGCGCGTCGGGCACCGCGAACCCGCCCGGGCGACTCGCGCCGGTGATCGCCGCGAACACGGTGGCCACGACCTCGCCCTGCGCGTCGACCATCGGGCCGCCCGAGTTCCCGGGGCGCACGCGGCCGCGCAGGGCGGTGATCCGGCGCAGCACCTGGTTCTCCCCGTAGGCGTCCTGGGTGCGCACCGTCTCGGTCTGGCCGAGGCGGCCCGGCTCGGCGTCGAAGGCGCCGTCGAGCGGGTAGCCGAGGATCGCCGCGGCGGTCCCCGAGGAGGGGTTGCCCGCCATGTGCAACGCCCGCGGCCGCAGATCGGCGACCCGGAGGATCGCGATGTCGTCGTGGGTGTCGAAACGGACCACCGCGGCGGGCAGGCCCCTGCCGATGCCGCCGACCTGGACGCGCGTGGTCGCCTCGCCGGCGACGACGTGCGCGTTGGTGACCACGATCCCCGGGGCGGCGACCCACCCCGAGCCCTCGACGCCGAGCCCGCAGGCGGTCCCGTACACGCGCACGACGCTGCGGCCCGCCGCGCGCACCCCGGGCGTGCGCAGGATGTGTCCCGTCGGCATCCGCACGTCGGCGGCCGGCCCGTGGACCGACGGGAGCGGGTCAAAGCGCGCGAGCGCGTCGAGCACCGGTCCCGACGGCGGCAGCAGGCGGTCCAGCGCCCGGAGGATCCGCGAGTCGCGCAGGTCGGTTCGCCACGGCCCCGCCGACGTCGACTGCAGCGCGACGGCGGAGACGATCCAGGCGATCCCGAGCGCGACGCACGCGGTGAGCGCGGCCCCGAGCAGGCCGTCGAGCGCCCCGAACCCCGGGATCCGCAGCATTGCGCGCAAACGCCCGCCGACGCCCTCCAGGCCGCTGGCGAACACCCCGCCGGCGAGCAGCGCGCCGGCGAGGCCGAATAGCGGCGCGTACGGCGAGGCCGCGCCGCGGTGCAGCAGCAGCGGCGCCAACCGCGTACCGACGAGCGCCCCGAGCACGAAGCCGACGAGCGACAGCGCCCCGACCACGAAACCCTGCCGGTAGCCGTAGACGGCGAGCAGAGCAGTGAAGGCGACGATCACCCAGTCCAGCGCGGTCATGCCGGCAGGGTATTGACCGGGGGGCTCGGGCGAAAAGGCCCCGCAAAAGGCTCGTATCTTCTACCGTATCGCCAAGGTGGTCGAAGGCACGCTCACGTTGGCCGGATCCCGTCCGGCTCGTCGCCGTCGGGGTCGCCGTCGCCGGTTGATCACGCGTGCGGCGCCGATCGTCGCGCTCGCGGCGGGCGCGTTCGCCGCGGGCGCGGTGCTGGCGGCGGCCCCGGGACACGACGAGCATCGCCTGGTCGCGCGCTACGTCAGCGCCTGGGAGCGCGGCGACGTCTCGCGCATGTACTCGCTGCTGGATTCCCGGGCGCGCCGGGTGACTCCCGAGGCATCGTTCGCCCGCCAGCTGAAGGCCGCCGCCGGCACCGCGACCGCGAGCAGCATGCGCGTCCTGACCGTCGGGCACCGCCAGGGCGCGACGCTGCCGGTGCGGATGCAGGTCAGCACCCGGCTGTGGGGCGTGCTCGACGAGACGCTCGAGGTCCCCCTCAGCGGCCAGGGCTCCTCCGCGCGCGTGCGCCTGCTCCCCCAGCTCCTGTTCCCGGGCCTGCGCGCCGGCGAGCGCCTGCACCGTCAGCTCCGGTTGCCGCCGCGGGCGACGATCCTGGCCAGCGACGGTGAGCCCCTCGCCCAGGGACCCAACCGCACCTCGCCGATCTCCGACGTCGCGCTCCAGGTCGTCGGCACGCTCGGGCCGGTTCCCCGCGACCAGGCCGCCAGCTACGCGGCGCTCGGCTATCCGCCGGGCGCGAAGGTCGGCCTCGACGGCCTCGAGCGGATCCTTCAGCGCCGGCTCGTCGGCCGGGTCGGCGGCGTGCTGCTCGCCGGGCACCGGCGCCTGGCGACCGCCGTCCCGCGCAAGGCGCCCGCGGTGCGCACCACGATCGTCCCCCGACTCGAACGCGCCACCGTCTCGGCGATGGGCGGCCAGTACGCCGGCATGACGGTCATCGATCCGTACACCGGCGGGATCGAGGCGCTCGGCGGGGTCGCGTTCTCCGCCGTCCAGCCGCCGGGCTCGACGATGAAGATCATCACCGCCTCGGCGGCGCTGGCGGCGGGCATCGTCAAGCTGTCGACCACCTTCCCGGTTGCGACGTCGGCCGACATCGACGGCTTCAACCTCCAGAACGCAAACGGCGAGGCGTGCGGCGGCACCCTGCTCAACGCCTTCGCGGTGTCGTGCAACTCTGTCTTCGCGCCGCTCGGCGCCAAGCTCGGAGGCGCCCGCCTCGTCGCGATGGCCGAGCGCTACGGCTTCAACCGTCCCTCGCCGGTGCCGGGCGCCCCGGAGAGCACGATCCCCTCGGCGCGCAAGATCGGCAACGCGCTCTCGGTCGGCTCGTCGGCGATCGGCCAGGGCCTGGTGCAGACAAACTCGCTGCAGATGGCCGACGTGGCGGCAACGGTCGCGATGGGCGGCCGCCGGCCGATCCTCACCCTGCTCGCGCACCAGCGCCCGCGATTCGTGCGCGTCATCCCGCCCGGCGTCGCCAACGAGGTGCAGCGGATGATGGTCGCCGTGGTCGATTTCGGCACCGGCACATCGGCGCAGATCCCCGGCGTCACGGTGGCCGGCAAGACCGGCACCGCCGAGCTGCGCGACACGGCGACCGACGCCCCCGGAGGCGGCTCGGACGATCCCCAGAACACCGACGCCTGGTTTACCGGCTACGCCCCCGTCGGCGATCCCCGGGTCGTCGTCGGAGCGCTGTTCCCCAACCAGGGCGCGGGCGGCCAGGCCGCCGCTCCCCCGGTCCGCGACGTCATCGCCACGGCGCTGCACCACTAGACGCACGCTGTCGCTGACCGCCACCGTGCCCCGTGCCAGCCGCCGCGGATGATGGCCGCCGCAGGCGATCGCCGCCAAGGGCAGTGGCCGCCGCGGGCGGTGGCCGCCGCGGGCGGTGGCCGCCAATAAGTCGACGTGGCGGGCTTCGCCACCCGCGGTGGATGAAACAGGGCCTGCGCACCGGAATGTGGGTGGTCAATAATCGTGCTCTGTCGCTACAGCCGGTCGGGAGCAACGCCGCGGCTGCCAGTGAGTCACGCGGTCGTTGAAGCGGCGGCACGATGCCGTCACGGGGTGGCAGCCGAGACGTCCTGGCTGACCGGCTTATTGGCGGCCACCCCCCCGTCATTGGCGGCCACC
>JAFAYV010000057.1 GCA_019240115.1 Solirubrobacterales bacterium
CACCCGGATCGCGCAGCGGATCCTCGCGCTCGCGGCCGGGGTCTGGCACAGCTGGCTGCTCTGGGAACACGGGATCATCGACAAGCCCGGCCGACACTTCACCAACTACGACCACTGAACCCGTGAAAACGGAATCAGACATCTAGAGCGGCAGCATGAACGTGTCGACGGCGGCGTTGATCGTGTAGACGGCGTTCCCGACCCGGAGTCCGGCCGAGACGGCGCGGATCTGGAGGACCAGCGACCGCCAGTCCTGCGCAACCACGGCGGAGGCATTGGTGACGATCAGCGTCACCATCGCACCGAGGGCGGTGAGCGCCGTCAGGACCCAGGCGCTGACGGCGGCCCGCGCCCACGGCTTCAGTTCGGTGACCCGCCGGTCGGGGGTGCGTCCGGGTAGTTTCCGATGCCGATGGGTCCCGGACGCGCCCCACGGCGGCATGCCGCGGCGCGGCCGAGCTCATGCCAGGCCCAGCGAGCCGATGCTCACGCCGAACAGCGCCAGCAGCAGGCCGGGAGCCTGGATTACGGCGCGCGAGCCAGTGCGAGGTCGCCAGCCAGAGCTCCGGGGGTGGGACTCGAACCCACAACCCTTCGGTTAACAGCCGAATGCTCTGCCTATTGAGCTACCCCGGAATGAAGTGTATTGCGTGAAAGGAGCTGCGATCACTGTAAGGGAAGCACACGCACGCCGGCTTCAACCTCGGCGTGGCAGTTGGAGCAGAGCGGAACGCACTTGCTGATCTCCGTCCGGACCGCGGTCAGCGAAAGGCTCAACCCGACCGCGCTGATCCCCAGCGACTTCTGCGATGGGTCGACGTGATGGAAGTGAAGCGCAGCGAGACACGTGTCGTAGCCGCAGAGTCGGCAGCTGCCGCCAGCCTCGGCGACGAGCAGTCCTTTGAGGCCTCGGCGGTGTCGCGCGATCTGGTCACTGCGACAACGCCGGCAGCGGTAGTAGCCCCGCCCCTCGAGGACATAGGCGGTCTCGCCATGATGCAGGCATGACGTCCAGAGCTCGTGTCGCCCCGCCTCCTTTGCGACCGTGGCTGCGTCCCCGAGGCGTGGCCCGACTCTATTGTGCGTCCGCAGCCCGTACCGCCGCAGCCAATGGCGCGCGGTCGTTCTGCTCACCCCCGTCTCGACGGCGATCTGGGCCATCGTCCGGCCGGCGTCGACGAGCGCGCGGAGCTGTGCCTCGTCGATGCCGCCCCGCGCGGCGTGCTTGTGTCGGTTAGGAGCTCCCAGGCCGTACTTGCGCATCCAGTAGGACACCGTCGATGGGTGCCGCCCGAAGCGCTGGCCAATCCGCTCGGCGCTCAGTCCCTGCGCGACAAGCAGGGCCAGTGAGTCGCGATCCATTTGCTCTCCTCTCTCGTTCGATGCCGCGCGATAGAACGTACGTTCGCAGGAGGTCCGGACGGAAAGCTGCTGGAAATATCCGGATATCCAGCTGGGTCCAGCAGGTCTCAGACCGTGCCGGAGTCGCCGGAGGCGATGGTCTCAGCCTCGGAGCGCTCAGATCGTCGTGTCGAGCCGTGCGCCGACCGCGTGGTAGGCCTCGAGCACGCCGTTGCGCTCGCGAGCAAGCTCGCTCGAGCCCTCGCCGGTGACGCGAGCGCGCATGATCGCGCGTTCGAGCCGGTCGAGCTCGAGGCGGAGGCGGTTGTACTGAAGGCGATCCGGGCTCGGATCGGGCACTCGGCCGGCGCGGGCGACGAGGTCGGCGATCGTGCGGGCGAGCAGCTCGTCGTCGCCCGGCAGGTCGGCGAGCGGCGAGGCGGTCCGGCCGCGGAGGTGGCGCCCGGCGGCGCGCAGCGGCTCGCTGGTCAGGACCGCTTCGAGGTCGACGTCCGCGAGCGTGGCCTCGCCGGCCGTCGGCACGGCGATGCAGAGCGCGAGGAACAGGCGCTCGCTGCGCTGCGCCGCGCCGGCCGCGGCGCCCGGCGCCGCCTCTGGCGCGTGGCCGTTGGTCGGACCGGCGGCCGACCCCGATCGCGCGCCCGCGACGGGCGCGGAGGCGTCGGCGGCGAGACGGGCGACCTGCGCGAAGCTCAGCTCCAGCCGCGAGGCGATCCGGCGCAGGAGCTCGTCGTGGAGCATGCTGCCGCCGAGCGCGCGGATCATCGGCGCGAGCTCGACGAGCGCGCGGTCGCGACCCTCGGCGCTCGAGGTGTCGGCGCGGGAGAGGATCCAGTCGACGTTGAAGGAGACGAATGGCACCGACGCCCGGACCCGCTCGCGAAGGCGGTCGACCCCTTCCTGCGCGACCAGCTCGGCCGGGTCGGAGCCCTCGGGCAGGCCGACGACGCGCAGCTCGATGTCGCGACCCGCGGTCAAGGTGGCCGCGCGGAGCATCGCCTCCTGCCCGGCGCTGTCGGCGTCGAGGCAGAGCTCGAGGACGCCGACGAGCCGCTGGAGCTCGTTCACCTGCTCCTCGGTCAGCGAGGTGCCCATGATCCCGACGACGTTGCGCATGCCGGCCTGGTGCAGCGCGAGCACGTCGGTGTAGCCCTCGACGAGCAGCATCCCCCCCACCCGCGCGGCCTCGCGGCGGGCGAGATCGATCCCGAACAGGACGTTGCGCTTGTGATAGAGCGTGCCGTCGGTGGTGTTGACGTACTTGGCGACGCGCTGGTCCTCGCGCATGCGCCGCGCGCCGAAGCCGCGCACCCGCCCTCGACGATCGGCGGCGGGGAACATGATCTGGCCCCGGAAGCGGTCGTAGACGCTTCCCGGCCGCGAGCGCGAGCGCTGGGCGAGACCGACCTCGAGCAGCTCCTGCTCGCTGAACCCGGCGCGGCGGGAGGCGGTGAGGATCCGGTCCCAGGCGCTCGGCGCGTAGCCGACGCGGAACTCGCGCAGCGTCTCTTCGCTCAGGCCGCGTCCGCGCAGGTAGTCGCGCGCGTCGGCGGCCTCGCGCGCCGCCCACAGATAGCGCGAGTAGTACTCGGTGGCCCGCCGCAGCAGCGCGAACAGCCGCTCCCGCTGCTGGCGGCGCGCCGCCGCACGCGGGTCCTCGCCCTCGGTCTCAAGCGTGACCCCGAAGCGATCGGCGAGCATCTCCATCGCGCCCTTGAAGTCCAGCCCCTCGGTCTCCATCACGAACGTGAACGGATCCCCCGAGCTCTGGCAGCCGAAGCAGTGGTAGTGCTTCTCCTCGGGCCGGACGTGGAAGGAGCCGGTGCGCTCGTCGTGGAACGGGCAGAGTCCGAAGTAGCTGTTGACCCCCGCGCGCCGCAGGTCGGTGCGGCTGTTGACAAGCGCGATCATGTCCACCGCGTCGAACACGCGATCGCGCGATTCGGCGGTGTAGCGGCTCACGGCGCGAAGGCGACCGGGACCTGGAGCTGCTCGAAGACCCGGATGCAGTAGCGGTCGGTCATCCCCGCGAGGTAGTCGGTCACGGCGGTCGCCAGATCGGCGTCGGCGACCGGATCGGGAATCTCCACGGGGTGAGCGCAGTAATGCGCGAACAGCGAGCGGATCACCGTCTCGATCTTCGCATGCTCGCGCGTGGCGACCGGCCCGAGGTAGACGCGCTCGAACATGAACGCGCGCAGCTGCGCCATCGCCGCGCCGACCGTCTCTCCCTGGACGATGTCGCCGGCGGCGTCGGACTGCTCAACGAGGTCGTGCACGAGTGTGTCGATGCGCCGCTGGCCGGTGTCGCCGAGCACCTCGATCGGCTCGGCCGGAAGGTCGGCGGCGTCGAGCACACCGGCCCGCACGGCATCGTCGATGTCGTGGTTGATGTACGCGACCCGGTCGACGAGGCGCACGATTCGGCCCTCGAGCGTGGCCGGCGACTTCGAGCGCCCCGAGTGGCTGACGATCCCATCGCGGACGGGGTCGGTCAGGTTCAGGCCGCGACCGTCGCGCTCAAGACGGTCGACGAGTCGTAGCGAGTGCTCGTAATGGCGGAACCGGCCGCCGAAGCGCTCGCTCAGGCAGCGGTCGAGCGCCGCCTCGCCGACGTGGCCGAACGGCGTGTGCCCGAGGTCGTGCCCAAGCCCGATCGCCTCGGTCAGGTCCTCGTTGAGCGCGAGCGCCCGGGCCACGGTGCGGGACACCTGGGTGACCTCGAGCGTGTGGGTCAGCCGCGTGCGATAGTGGTCGCCCGTGGGGGCGACGAACACCTGGGTCTTGTGCATGAGGCGCCGGAACGCCTTGCAGTGCACGATCCGATCGCGATCGCGCTGAAACGGCGTCCGCAGCCCGCAGTCGGGCTCCGGTCGGGCCCGATCGACGGGATAGGAGCGGGTGGCCAGCGGCGAATGGTCAGCCTCCTCGCGAGCGCGCACGCGGGCCGCGAAGGCCTCGGCCACCGCGCCGGAGGGATGGTCGGATCGCGTCGACAGCGACACGTCATCGATTCTGACACCGGCTCCCGGCCCGCCCGTGCAATCGTCACGATGCCGTCACGACCGGCGCGGCGGCGGGCCGTGCCCCGGCCGCGACGAGGGGGCGCAGCCGCACCTGGGCGTGGTGCTCGGCGGTCTCGCCGATCGCCCGCTCCACCTGGCGCAGCGTCCGCGCACCGCCGTCGGGCGCCTGGGCGAGCGGGGAGCCGAGCGCGTCGACCATGAACCGGTAGGCGTCCTCGTCCAGCGCGAACGCTCCCGCCTCGCAGGCCGAGCACACGACGCCTCCCGCGGCGCCGGAGAATCCCTGCAGATGCTCGGTGTCGCCGCAGACGGCGCAGGCCGCCAGCGCGGGGACGATCCCGGCGGCGAGCAGCAGCTTGAGCCGGAATGCGAGCGAGCTTCCGGGCCGGGCGTGGCGGGGGTCGGCGGCGAGCAGCGCAAGCTGGTTGGCGAGCAGCCGGAAGACCTCGGGGTGCGGCTCGGTGGTCTCGAACAGCCGCGCCACCGCATCGCAGGCCCGGGCCGCCGCGTCGAGGGTGGCCGCTTGCTCGCGCAGCGCCGCGTGCACGGCGATCGTGTCCACGCCGGTGACCGTCAGCAGGTCACTGCGCCCCTCGTGGAGCATCGCGCGCACGTGCGTGAACGGCTCCAGGCGCCCGCCGAAGCGGCTGCGCGCCCGGCGCGCGCCCTTGGCGATCGCGCTCAGCCGCCCGTGCTCCGGCGTGTACAGGTGCAGGATCCGATCGGCCTCGCCGTAGCGGATCGAGCGCAGGACGATCGCCTCGGTCTTCAGCGGGCCCGGCATCACGCGCCCAGCGCCCGAAGGGACGCTATCCTTTGTGAAGTCATGAAGTCCATCACGATGTACACCACCGAGGCCTGCCCGTTCTGCCGGAGCGCCAAGGCGCTGCTCGCCAAGCGCAAGATCGACTACCAGGAGATCAATCTGGCACGGGACCCGGACGGCCGCGCGGAGCTGACCGAGCGCACCGGCATGGTCACCTTTCCGCAGATCGTGATCGACGGAGAGACGCTCGGCGGATTTCAGGAGCTGATGGCCGCCGACCGGGCTGGTCGTCTCTCGGGGCTGCTCGCCACCTGACCCCGCGGCGGTCGCGGCCGCCTCTGGCAGCGCTCACAGACGTAGGTTCCTCGGCCGCCAACGACGAGCTTGCGGATCGTGTTGCCGCAGCGCGGGCACGGCTCGCCCGCGCGCCGATGGACCATGAAGCGATCCTGGAAGGAGCCGCGGGCGCCGTCGACGTGCCGGAAGTCGTCGATCGTCGCGCCCTTGGCCTCGATCCCCGACTCAAGCGCCCGCTCGATCGCCGCGCGCAGCGCCTCGAGCTGAGGGCGCCGCAGCGACCCCGCGGGGCGCAGGGGATGGATCCGGGCGTCGAACAGCGCCTCGTCGGCGTAGATGTTGCCCACCCCGGCGATCCGTTTCTGGTCCAGGACGAACGCCTTGATCGGCGCCCGGCGCCCGCGGGCCAGCTCGCGGAGACGATCGGAGGTGAACTCGGGGGTCAGCGGCTCGATCCCGAGCCGCTCGTACAGATAGGCATCGCGGGCGTCGGCGCCACGGACGACGTGGCCGGTGCCGAACCGCCGCGGATCGACATACACGAGCCGGTGTCCGCCGTCGAGCTCGAAGCGCACCCGCGTGTGGAGCGGCTCGACCTGCGGGTCGAACAGCAGCGCGCCGGTCATGCGCAGGTGCGAGAGCAGATATCGCTCACCGGCGAGCTCCCAGACGAGATACTTGCCGTACCGCGCGACGTGGAGCACCTGCCGGCCGCGGAGCTCGGCGGCGACCTGGGCCGGGGGGCTCGGCCGCGTCCAGCGCGGGTCGAGGATCTCGACCCGTCGCAAGGTGCGGCCCTCCAGGTGGGGGGCCAGCTGGCGGCGGATCGTCTCGACTTCGGGCAGCTCCGGCACGGCGCTGACCCTACCCTGTCCGGTCGATGACGCCCGCGCCTGTGCGCCTCCCGCGCCTGTGCGCCTCCCGCGCCTGCGCCCTCCCGCGCCTTGCGCCCCTAATCGGAGTCGCGCGCGAGTTGCGCGCGCGGGTGCGCCTCGAAGTAGACATCGCGCAGCCGCTCGGTCGACAGGTGGGTGTAGATCTGGGTCGTCCCGATGTCGGCGTGCCCGAGCATCTCCTGCAGCGAGCGCAGATCGCAGCCGCCGGCGAGCAGGTGGGTGGCGAAGGTGTGACGGAGCGTGTGCGGGCTCATCCGATCGGCCAGGCCTGCGGTCCGGGCGTGGCCCTGAACGATCTTGTACAGGCCCTGGCGCGACAGGCCCTGACCGCGCAGGTTGACGAACACGCGCGGCTCATCGCGCAGGCCGACGAGCCCGGGTCGACCCCGGCGCAGGTAGGCGCGCAGGGCGGAGACGGCGGTCGAGCCGATCGGAACCAGGCGCTCCTTGGAGCCCTTGCCCCGCGCGCGCAGCACGGCGTCATCGAGGTCGAGCTCGCTGAGGCCGAGCGCGATCGCCTCCGAGGCACGCAGCCCGCAGGCGTACATCGTCTCGAGCAACGCCCGGTCGCGCAACGCCGCCGGCGACGTCCCGCGCGGCTGCTCGAGCAGGCGGTTGACCTCGTCGCGGCTCAGCACCCTGGGCAGGCGTCCGCGCGACCGCGGGGGGCGCAGCTGGGCGGTCGGGTCGTGGTCGATCATCTGCTCGCGACGCAGGTGGCGATGAAACGAGCGCAGGCAGGCGATCTTGCGCTGCAGGGTCGTCGGGGCCATCGGCGGCCGGCCCTCCTGGCCGGCGGCCAGCTCGGAGACGAACGCGGCGAGGTCCTCCTGGCTGGCCTGGAGCGGATCGCGGTGGCGCCGCCCCAGGAAGGCCCCGTACTGCTGCAGATCCGAGCGATACGCCTCAAGCGTGTTGCGCGACAGTCCCCGCTCGAGCTCGAGCGCGTCGAGGAACTCGAGCATGAGATCCGACATCCGTCGCTGCTCGGCGGAGATCTGGGCGGTCGCCATCCCGCGTTTCGGTTCGGGGCGCCGAGCCGATCTCCTGCGCTTGCACGCCCCGCGTTACAGGGTGGCCGCCGCGCTGTCGTGCCCGACCGGCTTATTGGCGGCCACCCCTCGGCGGCGGCCACACCCCGGCGGCGGCCACACCCCGGCGGCGGCCACCCCCCGGCGGCGGCCACTCCGGGCGGCCACCCCCGGCGGCGGGTCCCCCGGCGCTGTCGCGACGAGGCCTAACTCCTACGGACGCGCTCGCGCGCGAGCCAGAGCATGGCGATGAGGCTCTTGGCGTCCTCGCACGCGGCGATCGCGGCGTCGAGCTGGCTCAGCGGCCAGCGGACGACCTCGATCCGCTCGTCCTCCTCGACCTCGGTCTCGGGCGCCGGCGAGAGATCCTCGGCGAGGTAGCAGATGATCCGCTCGTCGCTGAAGCCGGCGCTCGTGTAGAAGGACGTGATCTCGCGCCAGCGCTCGGCGCGCATGCCGATCTCCTCGGCGAGCTCGCGCTGGGCGGCGGCGAGCGGCGCCTCGCCCTCGACGTCGAGCTTGCCCGCGGGGATCTCGAGCGAGTCCGGGACGCCGACGACCTCGCGCGGTTGGCGGGTCAGCCACACGTGGTCGTCGTCGACGGCGAGCATCGCCACCGCTCCGGGATGCCAGACCTTCTCGCGGACGACCTCCTTGCCGTCGTGATGCCGAAAGCGCTCGCGGCCGAGGGAGAAGATCTTGCCGCGCCAGATCGTCTCGGAGTGCACGCGGTCAAAGCGGCTGCTCATGAGTCGTTCACTCCGGCCGTGACCAGCTCGACCGCGGCCTCGTCGACGAGCGCGAGACCGAGCTCGAGCAGGTCCTCGAGCGCCGCGACGCTGATCCGCTCGCCGGGCTCGTGGTTGCGCTCGGTCCCGTCGGCCAGGCACGTGCAGGGAAAACCGGCGGCCTGCAGCGAGTTGGCGTCCGAGGCTCCGCCGGAGTGAATCGGCCGCGGCTCGTAGCCGCAGGCGCGCAGCGCGCGCTCGGCGACGGCGAGCTGCGGCGCGCGCGGCTTGGTCCGATAGCCGAGGAACATGCGCTCCACGGTCAGATCGAGGTCGCACTCGGCGGCGTCGGCGGCATCCTGAAGGTGGTCGATCATCTCGGTCGTCACCGTCGAGGCGCGCGCCGGATCGAGGCCGCGGGCCTCGGCGACGATGCGGCAGCGCTCGGGGACGACGTTGATCGCCGAGCCGCCGTCGATCGTCCCGACGTTGGCGGTCGTCTCCGGATCGAGGCGCCCGAGGCGCATCGCCGCGATCGCGTTCGCCGCGGCGACGACGGCGCTGCGCCCGGCCTCCGGCCGCACCCCGGCGTGCGCCGCGCGGCCGCGCAGCTCGGCGATGATCCGATAGTGGGTCGGCGATGCGGTGACGACCTCGCCGATCGGCGTGGCGTGATCGAAGACGTAGCCGAATGCGCTGCGCAACGCGGCGATGTCGAACTCGCGCGAGCCCGCGAGCGAGACCTCCTCGCCGACCGTGAACAGGAGGTCGAGCCCGACCGGCGGAGCCGGTCCGGAGGTGAAGTGGCGGGCGAGCTCGACGATCGTCGCCACCGCCGACTTGTTGTCGGCGCCGAGGATGCCCTCGTTGGCGTTCTCCCAGAACCCGTCGACGACCACCGGCTCCACCGCGGCGGCGAGCGGCACCGTGTCGAGATGGGCACAGAGGAGGATCGAGGCCGCGCCCGTCCCGGATACGCGGGCGAGGAGGTTGCCGCACTCCGATCCGGCCGCCGGGCCGCTCCCATCCTCGGTGACCTCGAGCCCGAGCTGCGCCAGCTCGGCGCTCACCCAGTCGGCGCACGCGCGTTCGTGACCGGACGGGCTCGGCGTCGCGCAGAGCGCGGCGAAGGTCTCGTGCAGCCGAGCGCGCTCGGCGTCGGTGGCGCGCCTCACGCCGACGCGGAGGCCGCGGCGGCCGAGAGCGACGCCGGTCGCTCGGACTCGGCCCGGTCGAGCGCGGCCCCGACGAACTCGAAGAACAGCGGCGCCGGACGCTCGGGGCGCGACTTGAACTCCGGGTGGTATTGCGAGGCGACGTAGAACGGGTGCGCATCGCGCGACAGCTCGATCGCCTCGACGAGCCGCTCGTCGGGCGAGGTGCCCGAGTAGACGAGGCCGGCGGTCTCCAGGCGCTTGCGCAGGTGGTTGTTGACCTCGTAGCGATGGCGGTGGCGCTCGTAGACCACGGGCTCGCGGTAGAGCTCGCGGATCCTGGTGTCGTCGTGGAGCTTGACCGGGTCGGCGCCGAGCCGCATCGTCCCGCCCATGTCGGCGATCTCCTTCTGCTCGGGGAGCAGGTCGATGACCGGGAACGGCGTCTCCATGTCCATCTCGGTCGAGTTGGCGCCGTCCATGCCGCCGACGTGGCGAGCGAACTCGCTGACCGCGACGTGCATGCCGAGGCAGATGCCGAGATACGGGATGCCGCGCTCGCGCGCGGCCCGGGCGGCGCGGATCATGCCCTCCCAGCCGCGGCCGCCGAAGCCGCCCGGGATGAGGATCCCGTCGGCGGCGGCGACGCGCTCGAAGATCTCATGATCGCCGACGGCCTCGGAGTCGATCCAGTCGACCTCGACCTTGGCGTCGTGGTGGACGCCGGCGTGGCGCAGCGCCTCGACGACCGACAGATAGGCGTCCTCAAGCTGGACGTACTTGCCGACGAGCGCGATCCGCGCCCGACGGTGAGCCTCGCCGGCGCGGTCGATGATCGCCGCCCAGCAGCTGAGGTCGGGCTCGCGCACCTCGAGACCGAAGTGCTCGCGGAGGATGAAGTCGTCGACCCCCTGGTCGTGGAAGGCGAGCGGCACCCGATAGATGTCGTCGACGTCGTAGGCCGAGACGACCGCCTCGACCGGCAGGCTCGCGAACAGCGCGATCTTGCCGCGGATGTCGGAGCCGAGCTCTGACTCCGAGCGGCACATGACCATGTCGGGCGCGATGCCGATCCGGCGCAGCTCGTTGACCGAGTGCTGGGTCGGCTTGGTCTTCAGCTCGCCGGCGTGGCCGATGTAGGGCACGAGCGTCAGGTGGATGAACATGCATCGGCGCCGGCCGACCTCGACCGGGAACTGCCGGATCGACTCCAGGAAGGGCAGCGACTCGATGTCGCCGACGGTCCCGCCGATCTCGGTGACGACGAAGTCGACGTCGGAGGAGTCGGCCATCAGCCGGATGCGCTGCTTGATCTCGTTCGTGATGTGGGGGACCACCTGGACCGTCGCCCCGAGGTAGTCCCCGCGGCGCTCGCGCCGGATGACCGTGTTGTAGATCCCGCCCGCGGTGACGTTGGACGCGCGGTTGGTGTTGGCGTCGGTGTAGCGCTCGTAGTGGCCGAGATCGAGGTCGGTCTCGGCGCCGTCCTCGGTGACGAACACCTCGCCGTGCTGGTAGGGCGACATCGTGCCCGGGTCGACGTTGATGTACGGGTCGAACTTCTGCAGCTGCACGCTGAGCCCGCGCGCCACGAGCAGACGTCCGATCGACGCGGCGGCGATGCCCTTGCCCAGCGAGGAGACGACCCCGCCCGTGATGAAGATGAACCGCGTCTCGCCCAATGCCATCGGTCGCAACCGAGTCTAGTCGTCGTCCCGGCGGCGGCCCGGCGGCTCTCAGGCGGCCCGCAGCAGCTCGCGGGCGTGCTCGCCGGCGGCCGCGTCGTCCTCGCCGGCGCCGAGCATCCGCACCAGCTCGCCGACGATCGCGTCGCCCTCCAGCGCGGTCACCGTCGTCGTCGCCGGGGTCACGCTCACGTCCTTGGCGATCGTGAAGTGACGGTCGGCGAGCGAGGCGACCTGGGGCAGGTGGGTGATGCACAGGACCTGTCGCGCTCGCTCCCCGTCGCCGCCGGCCAGTCCCCGCAGATGCCGGCCGACCGCCCGCGCGGTGTGCCCGCCGATCCCGGCGTCGATCTCGTCGAACACGAGCAGCGCGTCCCTGGCGTCGGCCCCGCCCGTCCCGCCGTGGGCGACGCTCAGGAGCGCGAGCATCACCCGCGAGAGCTCGCCCCCAGACGCGACCTCGCGCAGGGACGCGCGAGCGCCGGCTCCGTTGGATGCGACGAGCATCTCGATCGTCTCGGCGCCGCGCGGCCCGCATCCGTCGGGCCGAGGCGCGAGCTCGATCGAGAAGTGGGCCTGGGCCATCGCCAGCTCGCCGAGGCGCTCGCGGACCGCGGCGGCGAGCCGCGGAGCGCCCCGCCGGCGGCGCGTGCCGAGCTCGCCGGCGAGCTCGTCGCGCTCGCGCTGCGCCTCCGCGAGCGTCCCCTCGGTCTCGGCGAGCGCGTCGTCGGCGCCCGCGAGCTCGTCGCGGCGTGCCGCGCAGGCCTCGGCGTGGGCGAGCACGTCGGCGATCGAGCCCCCATGCTTGCGCTCCAGGCGCGCGAGGAGCGCGAGGCGCTCCTCAACCTCCTGCAGCCGCGCCGCGCCGTCACCCGCCGGCGCGTCGGGATCGCCGAGCGACGCCAGATGCGCGCGCAGCTCCGCGACGACGTCCTGCGCCTCGTACTGCAGCGCCTGCAGCCGGTCAGCCAGCTCGCGCAGCCGCGAGTCCAGGCCGCCGACCGCCGACAGCTGGGCGCCGGCACCCGACACGAGCTCGACCGCGCCCGACCCGCCCTCGGGGGCGAGCGCCTCCGCGGCCCCGCTGGCGGCGCGCGCGAGCTCCTCCTGGTGGCGCAGCCGGTCGCGCTCGGCGGTCAGCTCGGCGACCTCGCCCTCGCGCGGATCGGCAGCCTCGATCTCGTCGAGCTCGAAGCGCAGCAGGTCGAGCTCGCGATCGCGGGCGCCCGCGAGCTCGCGCAGCGCCTCGGCGCGGCGCCCGAGCTCACGTACGTCCTCGTGGGCCTCGCGGACCCGGGCACGGAGCGCGAGCTGCGTCGGGCCCCCGGAGGCGTCGAGCAGATCGAGCTGGGCGGCGGAGAGCATCAGCTTGCGGTGTTCATGCTGGCCGTAGAACGAGATCAGCCGTTCGCCCAGCTCCCGCAAATCGGCCTGGGTGGCGGCGCGCCCGCACACGTAGGCCCGGGTGCGGCCGTCCGGCCACACCCGCCGCGCGAGCACGATCTCCTCCGCCCCGGACGGCAGTCGCTCAGAGCCGGCGAGCGCGTCGGGGAGCGCGAACACGCCCTCGACGTAGGCCTCGTCGGCGCCCGGGCGCACGATGCCGCGGCGGGCGCGGCCGCCGAGCAGGAGGTCGAGCGCGTGGGCGAGCAGCGTCTTGCCCGCGCCCGTCTCGCCAGTGAGGACGTTGAGCCCCGGGCCGAGGCGCAGCTCCGCGCGCTGCATCAGCAGCAGGTTCTCCACGCGCAGCTCGTGCAGCATGCCTGCGGTGTAGCACCCGCCCCCGACGGACCGGCCCCCGACGGACCCACCCCCGACGGACCACCCCGACGGACCCACCCCCGACGGGCCACCCCGACGGACCCACCCCCGTCGGACCCACCCCTGACGGGCCACCCCGACGGACCCACCCCTGACGGGCCACCCCGGGCGACGCTCGCTACAACGGCGTGGCGAGCAGGCCGAACTTCTTGCGCAGGCGCTCGTAGAAGGTCGTGCCGGGCACCTGCGCGAGCAGCGCCTGGTCAATCGCCAGCCGCGCCTGCAGCCGATGGCCGGCCTCCATCGACCCCACCGGCCGGCCGTCGATGGCGACGTCGACGGCCTCCTCCTGCGAGCGGTTGTCGACGGTCACCCGATCTCCGGGCGCCACGACGAGCGGTCGCGAGGTGAACGAGTGCGGCGCGATGAACGAGACGACCATGCCCTGCACGCCCCAGGCCATCACCGGGCCGCCGTTGGCGAGGTTGTAGCCGGTCGACCCCGCCGGGGTGGCCACCACGAGTCCGTCGCAGCGCACCCGCCCCACCTCGTCGCTGCCGACCGAGTAGGCGAGGTCGGCGACGCGCTTGCCGTGGTGGCGCTGGATCGAGACGTCGTTGATCGCCATCCAGCTCTCGCTCCCCGAGCCCAGCTCGATCGCCGGCAGCGCGAGCACCTCGAAGTCGCCGGCGAGCGCGCGGACGGTGCCGGAGTAGGCGTCCTCGCGGTCGACGGTGGCCAGGAAGCCCATCTCCCCGAAGTTGATCGCGAACACCGGGACGCCGCGGCCGGCCTGAGCGCGCAGCGCGCTGAGGATCGTGCCGTCGCCGCCGAAGGCGAAGCATAGGTCGACGTCCTGCCCGACCGGCGCGTGGCGCTCGATCAGCGGGTCGTCGGCCAGCTCGTGCTTGGCGACCTCCTCGGCCGAGAAGCACAGCCGCACTCCCGACTCGCGGGCGAGGTCCACCAGCGTTCGCAGGGCCATCGCCGTCTCCTCGGGTCGCCGGTGGGTGACCACCGTGGCGCAGCGCACCCGTCTCACGGCTCGGCCACCGCGACGGCGGCCGCCAGGTCGCTCACCCCGCCCCGCCCGGGCTCGGCGAGCCACGCGAAGCTCTCGCGGTTGCCCTTGGGTCCCGGCAGGCCCGAGCTGACGAAGCCCAGGACCGCAACGCCGCGGGCCCGGGCGGCTTGGCCGACGGCGAGCAGCGCGCAGCGGCGCCGGCCGGCGTCGCGGACGACGCCCCCCTTGCCCACCCCGTCGCGGCCGACCTCGAACTGGGGCTTGACGAGCGCCAGGCAGTCAAAGCGCGGCGCGGCGCAGGCGAGCACCGCGTCGAGCACCTTGACCACCGAGATGAACGAGACGTCGATGACGATCAGGTCGGGCGCGTGGGGCAGGTCATCGGGGGCGAGGCTTCGGGCGTTGCGCCGCTCGACGACCGTCACCCGCGGGTCGGAGCGCAGGCGCCAGTGCAGCTGGCCGTAGGCGACGTCGACGGCGACGACGTGCTCGGCCCCTCGCTGCAGCAGACAATCGGTGAACCCGCCGGTGGAGGCGCCGACATCGAGCGCGCGGCGGCCGGCGGCCTCGATCCCCGTCTCGCCGAGCGCGTTGGCGAGCTTGATCCCGCCGCGAGAGGCGAACTGCGGGCTCTCCGTTAGGGCGAGCTGGACGTCGTCGGCGACGAGCTGCCCGGGCTTCTGCGCCCGCCGCCGCTCGGGCCCGAGCATCACCTCGCCGGCGAGCACCGAGGCCGCCGCGCGCGTCCGCGAGGAGAACACCCCCCGCTCGGAGAGCAGCTGGTCGAGCCGGACGCGCCGCATCGCAGGCGACACGGTACGGGATCGCGCCCGCCGCGCTGACGCGTGTCAGCGCGTCAGTGCGTCAGTGCGCGACCCGGCTGCGCTCGTTGACCGCCGCGAGCACCCGCTCGGCGATCCGCTCACCGGTGAATCCAACCTCGCGGTGCAGCAGATCCGGGGCGCCGTGGGTGACGTAGCGGTCCGGCAGGCCGACCCGGAGCACGCGCGAGCTCGCGGCCGCGGCGATCCCGGCGTCCGACAGCGTCTCCCACACGGCCGAGCCGAAGCCGCCGGCGAGCACGCCCTCCTCGACGGTGACGAGCAGCTCGTGCTCGGCGGCGAGCTGGGCCGCGAGGCCGGCGTCGATCGGCTTGGCGAACCGGGCGTCGGCAACGGTCGTGGAGAGCCCGTGGGCGGCGAGCAGTTCGGCCGCCTGCAGCGCCTTGCCCACCCCGGTGCCGTAGCCGAGCAGCGCGACGCGGGGCGCCTGCGAGCTCGACGAGGCCCGGGCCTCGCGGAGGATCTCGCCGGTGCCGATCTCGATCGCCTTCGGCGTCTCGGGCAGCGCCACGCCGGTGCCGTTGCCACGCGGATAGCGCAGGGCGATCGGCCCGTCGTCGTAGCGCAGGGCGGTACGGAGCATGTGCACGAGCATCGCCTCGTCGCGCGGGGCCATGAGCACGATGTTGGGCAGCGGGCGCAGGTAGGCGATGTCGAACATGCCGTGGTGGGTCGGGCCGTCGTCGCCGACGAGGCCCGCGCGATCCATGGCGATGACGACGTTCAGGCGCTGCAGGCAGACGTCGTGGACGATCTGGTCGAACGCTCTCTGCAGGAACGTGGAATAGATCGCCGCGACGGGCTTGCAGCCCTGCAGGGCGAGCCCGGAGGCGAACAGCATCGCCTGCTGCTCGGCGATCCCGACGTCGTAGTAGCGGTCGGGCAGCTCGCGCTGAAGGATGTTCAGGCCGGTGCCCGAGTTCATCGCCGCGGTGATCCCGATGACGCGCTCGTCGCGCCGGGCCTCCGCGACGAGCGCTTCGCCGAACACCTGGGTGTAGGCCGGAGGCGCCGGCGTGCGCGAGGCCTTGCCGGTCCGCTGGGGGGCGAGCGTCGCCGGGGCGGGGGCGCCGTTGGCGATCGACTTGGGCTTGGCGGCGTGCCACTTCTCCATCCCCTCCAGGCCGCCCTCCTCGGCCGCGGCGAATCCCTTGCCCTTGACGGTGGCGCAGTGCACGACGACCGGGCGTTCGGCGGCAAGCGCCTCGCGCAGCGCCCGGCGCAGCGCCCGGACGTCGTGACCGTCGATGACCCCCATATAGGCGAAGTCGAGCTCCTCCCACCACAGGCCGGGAGCCCAGAAGGCCTTGATCGACTCCTTGAAGTGCGGTCCGTAGCGCTCGAAGGCGTGACCGATCCCGGCGGGCAGCTTGGTCAGGCCGCCCTCGACGCCCTCGCGGGCGTGCCACAGCCGCGGCGACAGGCGCACGCGGTTGAAGTAGCGGCTCATCGCGCCGACGTTGGGGGCGATCGACATGCCGTTGTCGTTGAGCACGACGACGATCGGAGTCCCCTCGCCGCCCGCCTGCGTGACCGCCTCGAAGGCGACTCCACCGGTCATCGCCCCGTCGCCGGCGACCGCGACGACGTGCCCGTTCTCGCCGTGCCCGCGGCGCATCGCCTCCTTGACCCCCACGGAGTAGCCGATCGCGGTCGAGGCGTGCCCAGCGCCCATGATGTCGTGCTCGGACTCGCCGATCGAGCAGAACGGCGCCAGGCCGCCGTACTGGCGGATCGTATCCAGACGGTCGCCCCGGCCGGTCAGGATCTTGTGCGGGTAGGCCTGATGGCCGACGTCCCAGAGGATCTTGTCCCGCGGGGAGTCAAGCAGCGAGTGCAGAGCCACCGCGATCTCGCAGGACCCAAGGTTGGCGCCGAAGTGGCCGCCGATCTCGCCGACGGTGTCGATGATGTGCTCGCGAACCTCCTGGGCCAGGTCCTGGAGCTGCTCGTCGGTGAGCTCGTGCAGGTCCTGGGGCTCGTGGATCTGGGAGAGAAGGTCGGTCATCTAATAGCTCCGGGTCGCGATGAAGTCGGTGATGGCGCCCAGCTCGCCGGCGCCGGCGGGCACGGCGCGCTGTAGAGCGTCTCGGGCGCGCTGATGGGACTCGGCGGCGAGCCGGCGCGCGCCGTCGAGGCCGAACTCCGTGACGTAGGTGCGCTTGCCCAGCCGTGCGTCGGCCCCCTGCTGCTTGCCGAGCGCCTCCTGGGTGCCGGTGACGTCGAGGATGTCGTCGACGATCTGGAACAGCACGCCCAGCTCGGCGGCGAAGGCGCGCAGCGACGCGCCATCGACGCCGGCGACCGCCGGCAGCAGCTCGAACACGCATTCGACGCTCGCCGCGATCAGCTGGCCGGTCTTGAGCGCGTGCAGCCGCCGGAGACCGTTCGCCCCGGGCTCGGCGCCGCCGGTGACGTCGATGTACTGGCCCCCGACCATGCCTCCCACGCCCGTCGCCGTCGCCAGGCGTGCCGCCGCCGCGAGCACCCGGGCGGGCGCGCCGCTCTGGCGCGTCAACAGCAGCCGGAACGCCTCGGCGTAGAGCGCGTCGCCGGCGAGGATGGCGACGTCCTCGCCGAACGCGCGATGACACGTCAGCCGCCCGCGGCGCAGGTCGTCATCGTCCATCGCGGGTAGGTCGTCGTGGATGAGCGAGTAGGTGTGGATGAGCTCGAGCGCCGCTGCCAGCGGCAGGATCGGCTCCGGCTCGCCCCCGAGCGCCTCGGCCGTGGCGAGCGCGAGCACGGGCCGGATCCGCTTGCCGCCGCCGAGCAGCGAATAGCGCATCGCCTCCTCGAGGCCGGCGGTCTGGAGCGCCTCGGAGAAGCGTACGGTCTGCAGGAAGGCCTCGACCTCGGAGCGCAGGCGCTCGGGATAGGCCAGCCGCACCGTCGGGACGACGCTCAAGGGTCGTCGCTCGCCGCTAGGCGGCCGGCAGCGGGAGCTGTCCGGGCAGGTCGGGCAGCGGTTCGAGCGCGGCGCGGGCCCGTTGGTCGACCTGGGCTGAGGCCTCGCCGGCCAGGCGGGCGCACTCCTCGATCGCCGCCACGGTGGCGTCGGGCTCGAGCTCGCCGGCCCGCAGCGACTGGGCGATCTCGCGCAGGCGCGCGCTCAGCTCGCTGAGTGACTCGGTCACGCGCACAAGACTATCGTCCGCTGTCGACGGCTCGCTCTCGTTCGGGCGCGAAGCGGGACTAGCCGGCGTCGAGGGCGGCGTTGACGAGCGCGTCCGCGCGAGCGTTCTGCTCTCGGGGCACGCTGCGGATCTCCCAGCGTGCAAACGGCGCGAGCGCCTGCATCGTCTCGGCGTGCAGGGGTTTCATCGCGGGATGCTTGACCCGATAGACGCCGGTGAGCTGCCGCGCGATGAGCTGCGAATCGTTGACCAGCCGCAGCTCGGTGGCCCCGAGCTCGGTGGCCGACTCGATCCCCCGCAGCACCGCCCGGTACTCGGCGACGTTGTTCGTAGCCACGCCGATCCGCTCGGCGATCTCGTGCAGGACGTCGCCGTCCGCGGTGGCGACGACGACGCCGATCGCCGCCGGGCCGGGGTTGCCGCGCGCGCCGCCGTCGACGTGGACGACGAGCGCCCGGGCCGCTCCGGGCGCCGGCCCCGCAGGCGCCGAGGCGCTCAATCGGTCGCGAGCTCGGGGAGCTCGCCGGGCACGCGCGGTCGCCGGCGATCGCGCACCTGGCGCATGCCGCCGCCCGCGGCGGCGGCGCGTCGCGAGGCGCGGCGGCGGTCGACGATCACCGTGACGTTGGGGTCGTCGTCGTAGTAGTCGATCAGCCGATCGAGGAGCTCGCGGGCGAGAGCTTCGGGCACTACGCAGTAGATCACCTGCGCAATGCTAATCAAACGAACCGCCCGGCACGACTCGAACGTCCGTCCAGCGCGGAGCGCGCGGCGCTCTAGACGAGCGTCAGCCGGCCGCGATCATCGGCGGAGGCGTTGATCTCGCGCTCGAGGGGGCTGAGCTCGTGCAGCTCGTAGCCCTGGCCGACGGACCGCACGCTCGGGACCTCCTCGGAGAGATCGACCTCGTAGCGGTACCAACACAGCTCCCAGCCGACGATGACGTTGATGATGCTCGCCGCCGGGTCCCAGGCATGGACCGAGACCTCGGGCACGCCGAGCGAGCGGGCGATGCCGGCCATCGTCCGGGGGTGCTCGGACTGGTTGTAGAGCTCGACCGCCGAGGAGATCCGATGCTCGAGGCTGCTCGGCACCGCGTGCACGTGGCGGGGCTCGCGGAAACCGACCCGGGGCCGCCCGGGCGCGACGCGCCGGCGGCCGTCCGCCGAGCTGGCCCGCCGCCGCGGGGCCGCGGCGCGCCCGTTCTGTCGCGGCGCATCGGGCCAGGCGGGCGCGGGTGGGCGCTCGGCCGACAGTTCGTCGGCGGCGGCGGGCGCCTCGGCGGCGGGCGCCTCGGCGGCGAGCGCCTCGTCGCGCCGGGTGCGCAGGCGGCTGAACAGCGACCGCCGCCGCTCGACCCGGGCCGAGGACTCGTCGGACTCGGGAACCGTGCCCTCGAGCACCCACCCACCGTGCAGCGCGCGGGACTTGCACAGCTCGCACACCGACCGCCGGGCGCCGCCGTTGACATAGATCTCGGCGCGCTCGCCACGCAGGAGCGTCCGACCGCAGACGTCACAGGCCGACTGGGCGATCGAGGTGCGAATTTCCCTGGTGCTCACGGCGAATTCGCGAGCGTACTACGCCTTGACCTCCTCGCGCTGTGCGCGTGCCTCGTCGACGACCTTGCCGGCGAGGTGGCCGGGCATCTCCTCGTAGCGCTCGAACACCATCGTGAACTCGCCCTGACCGCCGGTGATCGAGCGCAGGTCAGGCGCGTAGGAGAGCATCTCGGCCATCGGCACCTCGGCCTTGATCTCGGTCATCCCGGCGCCGACCGGCTCCATGCCCAGCGGTCGGCCGCGGCGCGAGTTCAGGTCGCCGATGACATCGCCCACCGTGTCCTCGGGCGCGTTGATCGTCACGACCATGATCGGCTCGAGCAGCACCGGGGCGGCGTCGGCGAGGGCTTGGCGCATGGCCAGCGAGCCCGCGACCTTGAACGCCATCTCCGACGAGTCGACGCTGTGATACGAGCCGTCGTAGACCCGGACGCGGACGTCCTTGACCGGATAGCCGGCGACCACCCCCTCCTCCATCGCCTCCACGACGCCCTTCTCGACCGCGGGGATGAACGCCGTCGGGATGACGCCGCCCTTGATCTCGTTGACGAACTCGAACCCGCCGCCGGCCGCAAGCGGCTCGATCGCGAGGTGGCAGTCGCCGAACTGGCCCCGACCGCCGCTCTGCTTCTTGTGTCGGCCGTGCGCCTTGGAGGAGCCGCGGATCGTCTCCTGGTAGGGGACGCGCGGCGGCCGCAGCGTGACCTCGGCGGAGAATCGGGAGCGCAGGCGCTCGACGATCACCTCGACGTGGACCTGCGAGAGCCCGGCGACGATCTGCTCGCCGGTCTGGGCGTCGCGGTGCAGGTCGATCGTCGCGTCCTCCTCCTGCAGGCGGCGCAGCGCGGTGAAGACCTTGTCCTCGTCGCCCTTGGTCTGGGGCTCGATCGCGAAGGCCATGACCGGAGCCGGAAGCTTGATGCTCGGCATCGAGATCGGCTCGTCGCGGGCGGCGAGCCAGTCGCCGGCGCGGGTCTCCTTCAGCTTGGCCACCGCGCCGATGTCCCCGGGCCCGAACTCATCGGCGTGGCCGGTCTGCGGGCCCTCGAAGGTGACGAGCTGGCCGATCCGCTCCTTGCCGTGGGTGCGGGTGTTCAGCACCTGGGAGTCGTGGCTCATCACGCCCTGATAGACGCGGAACAGGTTGATCCGGCCGGCGAAGGCGTCGGCCCGGGTCTTGAAGACGTAGGCGAACAGCTCCTTGTCCTCGGTCGGCTCGAGCGTCACCTCGCCGACCTCGAGCCCGCCGTGCTTGACCGGGGACGGGAGGTCCTCGACGATCGCGTCGAGCAGCCGGTTGGTCCCGAGGTTGCGCGTCGCCACACCGCACGTGACCGGGAACAGCTGGCCGTGGTTGGTCCCCTCCTTCAGCGCGGTGACGATCTCGTCGTGGGAGATCTCCTCGCCCTCGAGGTAGCGCTCCATGAGCGCGTCGGAGGTCTCGGAGACCTCGTCCATCAGCTTCTCGCGATACTCCTGCGCCCGCTCCTGCTCGGAGGCGGGGATCGGGATCTCGCGACAGTTCTCGGGGCTGGGTGGGGTCGGATCGCCATACTCGTAGGCCTTCATGTCGACGAGGTCGATCAGGCCCGAGACCTCGTGCTCGGAGCCGATCGGGATCTCGGTTGCGACGACGTGCGCGCCGAACGCGGACTTCAGCGAGTCCAGCGTGCGGAAGAAGTCGGCGCGCTCGCGGTCGAGCATGTTGACGAACAGCAGGCGGGCGAGGTCGAGCTCGGCGGCGCGGGCCCACAGGCGGCTCGCATGGACCTCGAGCCCCATGACGGCGTTGACCACGAACACCGCGGACTCGCAGACGCGCAGCGCCCCGAGGGCATCGGCGACGAAGCTCGAGTCGCCGGGGGTGTCGAGCAGGTTGACCTTGCGGTCCTGCCACTGAAACGAGCTGAGCGCGAGCGAGATCGACATCTGCCGAGCCTTCTCGTCGGGGTCGGAGTCCGACATCGTCGTGCCGTCGGCGACGCTGCCGAGCCGGTTGACGACGCCGGCCTGGAACAGCAGGGCCTCGTGCAAAGACGTCTTGCCGCTGCCGCGGTGGCCGACGAGGGCCACGTTGCGGATGCGGTCCGCAGCCTTGTGCATGGCAGATCTCCTCTCACTGGAAAAGAGGTGACCTTACACCCGGCATCACGGCCGGTCCAGAGCCCGCGCGGGGGGCTAGTCGAGCTCTTCGGAGAGCTTGGAACGCAGCCGCAGCACCGCCTTGGTGTGCAGCTGCGAGACGCGCGACTCGGTCACCCCGAGGACCTCGCCGATCTCGCGCAGGGTCAGGTTCTCGTAGTAGTAGAGGGCGACGACGAGCTTCTCGCGCTCGGGCAGCGCGGCGATCGCGTCGGCGATTCGGTCGCGCAGCTCGGACTCGTCGACGAGCATCTGCGGGTCGGGCGCGCCGCGGTCGGGCAGGGTGTCGAGCAGCGAGACCGAGTCGCCGCTGGAGTCCGAGACGTTCCACAGCTCGTCGAGCGCGACGATCGTGGAGTTGGAGATCTGCAGCAGCGCCTCCTGGAACTCCTCGACCGAGAGCTCCAGCTCGGTGGCCATCTCCTCGTCGGAGGGGGCTCGCTGCAGCCGCGCCTCGAGCTTGGAGTTGACCCGCTCGAACTCGCGCGCCCGCGCCCGCACCGAGCGCGGGACCCAGTCGAGCGTGCGCAGCTCGTCGATCACGGCGCCCCGGATCCGGGTGATCGCGTAGGTCTCGAACTTGATGTCCCGACTGAGGTCGAAGCGCTCGATCGCCGAGATGAGGCCGCCGAGGCCGTAGGAGATGAGATCGGACTCCTCGACGTGCGCGGGCAGCCCCGAGCTCATGCGGCCGGCGACGTACTTGACCAGCGGCGAATAGGCGACGACCAAGCGCTCCCGGGCTCGTTGGTCCCCGGAGGACTTGTACTTGCGCCACAGGTCCTGCAGCTCGATCGCCTTGACGTTCGTTTCCACCCGCTACCCCAGTTCGGTCTCACGCGCGCGGGTGCGCATTGGCGTACGCGCTCCGCAACCGCCTCGACTCTACTCGAGTGTATGCCTGCGTCGTGCCGATAGACGCGTGTCCGAGCAGCTCCTGGATCGCGCGCAGGTCCGCGCCCCCCTCGAGCAGGTGGGTCGCGAAGGAGTGGCGCAGCGCGTGCGGGTGGGCCTGCGCGAGCGCCGGCGCGTCGCACATCGCCAGCCGCGACCAGCCCCGCAGGCGCCGGCGGACGTCGGAGGTGCTCAGCCGGCGTCCGGACTTGGACACGAACAGGGCCGGCTCGACGGGCGCAAGCGCCGGCCGGCCCCGGGCCAGATAGGGCTCGAGCGCCGCGGCGGCGAGCTCGCCGACGGGCACGAGTCGCGTGCGGTCGCCCTTGCCGTGGACGCGCACGGACTCGGCGTCGAAGTCGATCGCGCCGAGATCGAGCGAGATGAGCTCCTCGGCGCGCAGGCCGCAGCCGTAGGCGAGCTCGAACAGCGCGCGGTCGCGCAGCTGCAGGGGCGTGGTGGCCGGGATCCGATCGAGCAGCGCAGCAAGCTCTGACGCCTTCAGCACGCGGGGGAGGCGCGCCGGGCGCTTGGGCGCGCGCAGCAGTTCGGCGGGATTGTCGGCGCGCGCGCCGGTCAGGACCTGCACGGCGAGCAGGCCACGCAGCGAGGCGAGCTTGCGCGCGATCGTGGCCGGCGCCTGCGCGTCGGCGGACAGGCCGGCGACATAGCGTCGGAGCGCTCGGATGTCGACGGTCCGCGGCGAGAGGCTGCGCGCCGAGGCCCAGCGGGCGAACTGCAGGCTGTCGATCCGATAGGCGCGCGCCGTCTGCGCGGCGACCGCGCGGCGCCGCTGGTCCTCGGCGTACGCCGCCAGCGCGGCCTGCCACGCCGCCGAGAGGCGCGTATCCGCGTCGTCGGCGGCTGCACGCGGTGATCGGGCCATCGTGCTCGAGGTTCGGCGTGGCGCTCGCCGCACCTGCGCGGTCACCGCCGCGCCCTCGGGGCGGCCACTAGGCCACGTGGACGAGCGTTCCGACCGGCGTGTACGGGAACACCCTGCCGGCGGTCGCGATCGGCATCTCCACGCAGCCCAGGCTCTGGGGGGACCCGTACTCCGCCCGCGTGAACCCGTGCAGCGCATCGCCGCCGTTGAAGTAGCTCACGTACGGGATGTCGGGATCGGAGTAGTGGCTCCCGTCGGGGTTGGTGCCGCTCATCGTCGTGGTGACGAGGTGCTCCTTGACGGTGAAGATGCCCTGGCTGGTCGGCGTGCCGGCGGCCCCGGTGTTGACCGGCGTGGTGATCACGACCTTGCCGTCGTGCCACAGGTTCAGGGTCTGGCTGTTCTCGTCGACGTCAGCCAGCGTGTAGCCGGAGGTCGAATGCTTGCCGGCGACCAGCGCCGCGATCAAGGCGTTCCACACGACGGGACTCGTGACGCCGTCGGTGGTCAGCCCATGGTCTCGCTCGAAGGCCATCAGCGCGCCCTGCATCATCACCCCGGACGCGCCCACCCGCCACATCCCCTTCAGCCACGCCGGCGTGTTCGGGTATCGCCAGGTGAAACGTCCGGCGGGCGCCTTGACCGCGGCGTCCTCCTGCGCGGCCGCGCTTCGTCCCGGCGCATGGCGAGCGTAGTGGAACTTCAGCGGCAGGTAGCCCATGATCGCCAGGATCTGCTGCAGCCGGACGATCGAGCCATCGGGCACCGTCCACTCCGGGCCAGGGCCGGGCGGAGCGCCGACGAGGCGCACGCCGGCCGGCACACCGATGCTGACCTTGGCGCCCAGGCCGTAGCCGTAGCCGGTGGGCACGAACTGGATCGCGTGGCCGGTCAGGGTTCGCCAGTGGCCGGGCGTGGCCGGCGTCAGGACCGGCCGGTGCGAGCCGAGGACCGTGCCGACCGGCTTGGAGAAGCTGACGGTGATCTTCGTCGTCGGCTTGATATGAGCGCCGGGCGCCGGGCTCGTGACCGCGCTCGCCGATCCGCCGGCGGGGAACCAGCTGACCATCCGCGGCGCGGCGCTCTCCCAGCGCCGCGGGGCGGCGGCCAGGAACACCGAGCCGGCCTCCGACCCACGCGGGAGCGTGATCACGTCGGTCGGCCGGGCCAGCACATGGCGAGTCAGGCCGTTGGCGTGGGCGCCGGAGGCGTAGACCTCGATCGGCGCCTTGAAGTGCAGTCGCAGCGGGTCGTGACGGGGCAACGTGATGTAGTGCGAACGCAGGCTGGCCGTGGGCGTCGTCAGGTCCAGGCTCAGCCGCCGGCGACCGCCGCCCAGCCAGGCGATCCAGCCGGGCCGCTTGACCACGACCTGCAGCGAGACCCTCTCGCCGGCGAGGATCGTCCCCTGCGGATACACGCGGTCGTGGCGCACGACGACCGCGATCGGCGTGCTGTGCGGTCCGGTCACGAGGCTGACCTGCTCCGTCGTTCCGCCGCCGAGCGGCATCCCGATCCTGGCCAGGGCCTGGGGATCAGAGCTCAGGCTCGCCCTGGCCGAGGCGAAGATGACCGCGACCACGGCAAGCGCCGCGAGCACGAGCAGCGCGACGCCGCCGCCGATGTATCGCCCACGGCGAAACCGGCTCTTCGCCGGCGCGGAGCCGGCAGGGTCGAGAGGAGCGCTCGCTCCCGTCGACCCGCGCAGAGATGAAACGTTCGCCACCGCTGGAAATGGTAACGACCGCTGGGATGTTCGCGACCCGGGGATCGGCGCGCTGCAATCAGGGTTGCGTCGTCTCGGCGATTTCGCCGGGTGCGCACGGGCTTGACCCGCCGAACCTGCAGCGAGCGCTCCGTGGGGACGGCGCCGATGCCGACTCCCGGCCGTTGGCGAGCGCGCGGCTGCGAGGCGAGATCGCGCGTGATGGTCGCCATCCGCGGCGCGAGGCCACGGCGCGGGGCCGCGGCGGCGGGGTCTCAGCCCGAGGCGCCGGGCCGCGGCGCGGTCTCAGCCCGCGGTGTCGAGCGGCTCGCCGGGCTCGCTGGACCCGGGGGCGCTGCCGGCGCGCCGGGCGGCGGCGCGCAGGCGGGCGCGCTCCCACTGGGACAGCCGCCATAGGTCGCGCTTGACCTTCGCCGGGTCGAGCTGGCGGCCCGGCAGGTGCATGTTGGCGGTGCAGATGAGCCGCTTCTCGTCGCCGGTCAGCGCCATCCACTTCGCGAGCACGTCGTCGGAGTCGGGCAGGCGGGCCGAGCCGTACGGGCGGGTGTCGTCCGGAAAGGCGACGCAGTACTCGTTCAGGAGCCGATGCGTCTGGGCCATGTAGGCGACGATCGCCCGGTGGGGATGGATGAGGTAGGCATACGGTGCGCCGCCGGTGCCGCCGGCCTCGGCGGGCCCATCGGCCTGCGCGCCCCACACGCGGATGAAGCCGAGATCGCGGTACATCGCCCACTCCTCCTCGTTGACGCACGAGCGCAGCAGCGTGCGGGCGCGCTGCTCGGCACGTCGCTCGCGACCCGGGTCGTAGGGCATCGGGGGCGCGACCCGGCGGCGCGCGCGGTGACGGGACCAGAGCTCCTCGAGGCGCGGCAGCAGTTCCTCGGAGAGCAGCGCGACGGCGACCAGCGCCGTCGCGACGAGTGCCAGCAGCACCGCGCGAGAGGCCTACCGCCCCCCGGCCGCGCGCGGGAAGAAGATCACGCGCTCGGCGTCCCGGGGGACGTCGGCGAAGGACTTGACCATCTGCGCCTGACGGCGTCCGGTGACGTCGGAGAGGGGAACGGCCGCCCACTGGCCGTCCTGGAGCTGGCGGCGGAACTCCTCCACGAGCCGCCGCTCGTCGTCGGCGAGCTCGACGTCGCCCTCGGCGATCAGCACCTCTCCATGCCCGGGCTTCATCCTCAGGAAGCGCACGCGGCGATTATGTCACGGTCAGCACGTCGACCGGGCCCGGCCCGGCGCCGATGTCGGTCAGCCCATCGGCGACCGCCTGTGCGGCCCGTCGCTTCGCTGTCCGCGCCGCCTGCAGCGGCGGGTCACCCCACGCCAGCCGCGCGGCGAGGACCGAGGAGTGCGTGCAGCCCGAGCCGTGCGCGGCCCCATCGGGGTGGCGCTCGCCCCCGATCCACACGAGCGCCGCGCCGTCGTAGAAGATGTCGGTCGCCTCGGCGCGGTGGCCCCCGGTGACCACGACGCAGCGCGGTCCGAGCGCATGCACCGCGCGGGCGAGCGCCTCGGGGTCGGCGTCGGCCGGCGCTCCGGCGAGCGCGGCGGCCTCGGGCACGTTGGGCGTGACGACCGTCGCGCGCGGCAGCAGCACCTCGACGAGCGCGTCGCGCGCCGCCTCGTCGAGCAGCCGAGCGCCGGACTCGGAGACCATCACGGGGTCCAGGACGACCGGCACCTCGCGCGCGGGGGCGTGGAGCTCGTCGAGCGCCGCGGCGACCGCCTCGATCGCCGCGCCGCCTCCGACCATCCCGATCTTCACCGCGTCGACGCCGATGTCGGTGGCGACCGCGCGGACCTGGGCGAGGATCATGGCCGGCGCCACCGGGGCGACGTCGGTCACCGCAACCGTGTTCTGCGCGGTGATCGCGGTGATCGCGGTCATCCCGTGGACGCCGCAGGCGGCGAACGCCTTCAGGTCGGCCTGGATCCCGGCTCCGCCGCCCGAGTCCGAGCCCGCGATCGAGAGCACGCGGGGGATGCGCCGGAGGGGCATCAGTGGTCGGCCCCGTAAGTACGGTCGTGCTCGAATGCGAGCGTACTTGCGAGGACGGCCACGAGCGCGAGGTTAGTGTCCGCGTCCCGTCGGACGCGCGCCGGCTCAGGGCAGCGAGATGTACCGCCCGCCCGGCCCGCGTCGCAGCCGGCCCTCGAGCTCGAGCGCCGCCAGCGCCGCCAGGCCGGCGTTCAGCTCGAGCCCCGCCCGGCGGATCGCCGCCGGCACCTCGTGGCCGTCGGCGATCGCCTGCAGGAGGGCCGCCGCCCGCGGCTCGCGGGGGGCGGGGGGACCGGGCCGCGCCGAGCCGGGGCGGGGGTCGAGCGCCGCGTCGCCGAGCACCTCGTCGAGCACCGGCTCACAGCCGTCGACGAGCGTCGCGCCGCCGCGCAGCAGCCGGTGGGGCCCGACCGACAGCGAGGAGCCGATGTCGCCGGGCACCGCCCCCACCGGCCGGCCGAGCTCGGCGGCGACGCCCGCGGTCAGCAGCGCTCCCGAGCCGGCCCGACCCTGGACGACGACCGTCATCGCGGCGAGGCCCGCGATGATCCGGTTGCGCGCGGGGAACATCCAGCGCCGCGCCGACGCCCCCGGCGCGAGCTCGGAGACGACCAGGCCGGCGTGCAGGACCCGGGCGTGGAGCCCGCGCGAGGCGGCGGGCGGCCGGTCGGGCCCGGCCGCGAGCACCGCGACCGTCCGGCCGCCGGCCTCGAGCGCTCCCGCGTGCGCCGCCGAGTCGATTCCCGAGGCCAGGCCGCTGACGACGGTGACCCCGGCCGCGCTCAGGTCGCGGGCGAGCGCCTCTGCGACCGCGACGCCCGATGGCGAGGGGCGGCGCGATCCGACGACCGCGACCGCGGGTCCGGACAGCAGCTCGTGGCGCCGCGCGACGTTCCCGAGGGCGTGCAGCACCGCGGGCGGCGCCGGAAGCTTGCGGAGCGGCTGCGGATACGCGGCCGAGCAGCGGCAGACGAGCTCGACGCCGAGCGCCGCGCAGCGCGCCCGCTCGCCGGCGGGCTGGGCCTCCGTGCGCTCATCCCCGATCGCCGCGGCGTGCGGCCCGCCGATCGCAGCGATCAGCGCCGCGTCGTCGAGCGCGAGCAGGTCGCCGGCCCGGGCCCGGGCCCGCTCGAGATGGCCGGCGAGGCGCCCGAGCAGCCAGGTGCGACGCACGCAGGCGTCGCACGCGCTCGCCGCCGGGCCGGGGGTGCCCGCGCCGGGGGCGCCCGCGCCGGGGATGCCCGCGCCGCTCACTGGGCCGGTGACGCCGGAGCGGCGAGCTCGTGGCCGACGCGCTGACGGAACGCCAGCGCGACGAGAACGTCGGCGCAGGTGACCGTCGCATGCGCCTCGAGATCGGCGATCGTGCGCGCGACGCGCACGACGCGATGGCGCCCCCGCGCGCTCAGCCGCCCGGCCGCATAGGCGCGGCTCAGCTCGGCCTCGGCGTCGGCGGCCATCCGCACGCGCTCGCTCGCCATCCGCACGCTCATCTGCCCGTTGCAGGCGACGCCGGCGCCGGCCAGGCGCTCGCGCTGGCGCGCCCGCGCCGCCTCGACGCGCTCGCGGGCCTCCGCCGAGCTCCAGCGGGCCGCGGTCGCCAGCTCCTCGGCGGCGGGACGACGGACGTCGACGAGCAGGTCCATGCGGTCCAGCAGCGGACCGCTCAGGCGCCGGCGGTGGCGACGCAGCTCGAGGTCGCCGCAGCGGCAGCGATCGTCGACCCCGGCGAAGCCACAGGGGCACGGGTTCGTCGCCGCGACGAGCGCAAAGCGCGTCGGAAACGACACCGAGCGCTGCGCCCGGACGATCGTCACCGCGCCGTCCTCGAGCGGCTGGCGCAGCGCGTCGAGCGCCGGACGGCGGAACTCCGACAGCTCGTCGAGGAAGAGGACGCCGTGGTGGGCCAGGGTCGCTTCGCCCGGGCGGGGCGGGGTGCCACCGCCCGCGAGCCCCGACGCGGAGACCGTATGGTGCGGGGCGCGGAACGGGCGGCGATCGATCAGACCGCCGGGCGGGCGCCCGGCGACGCTGTGGATCCGGGTGACCTCGATCGCCTCGGCGCGGGTCAGCGGCGGCAGGATCGACGGCAGCCGGCGGGCGAGCATCGTCTTGCCGGTCCCCGGCGCCCCCTCCATCAGCAGGTTGTGTCCGCCGGCGGCGGCGATCTGCAGCGCCAGCAGGGGCGCCTCGTGGCCGCGCACGTCGGCGAGATCGACGCTCTCCGCCGCCGGGCCGCTCCCGGCCGCGCGCGGAGCCGGGGGCGGCGGCAGCTGCGGCGGCGGCTGACCGCGCAGCACCGCCGCCGCCTGCGCAAGATGGCCGACCGCCACGAGCTCGGGGCCTCCGACGAGCGCCGCCTCCCGGGCGCGCTGCGCGGGCACGATCAAGCGGGCGCACCCGGCCCGGCACGCCCCCTCGGCCACGGCGAGGGCGCCGGGCGAGTCGCGCAGCTCGCCGCCCAGCGAGAGCTCGCCGAACACCGCGCACCGGTGCAGGCGGTGGCGGGGGACCTGCTCGCTGGCCGCGAGCACGGCGAGCGCGATCGCTGCGTCGAAGCCGGGACCGGCCTTGCGCAGGAAGGCCGGCGCCAGGTTGGCGGTGATCCGGCCTGCCGGGAACGCGAAGCCGGAGTTCAGGATCGCGGCGCGGATGCGGTCGCGGGATTCACGCACCGCGGTGTCGCCGAGGCCGACGATCGTGAACGACGGCAGGCCACTGCGGATGTCGACCTCGACCCACACCTGGCGCGGCTCCACGCCGTCGATGGCAAACGTGGTGACGCATGCGAGCACGGCCTCGACACGCTACGCGTCACGACGTCGCGTGGGGGTCGCGCGGCGTCAGGAGAGTGCGTCTTTTCCAGGTCTTTTCGACACACAGTCGGCACGGCTGGACGCCCATCCGGCACGCGATCTCGCCTACCGTCCGATGCGATGGGAGACGACCCCCGCCGCCGGCTGGGAGCCGCCGGCGAGCGGGCCGCGGCCGCGCACCTCGAGCGCTGCGGCTACGCGGTCGTCGACCGCAACTACCGCACCCGGTGGGGCGAGCTCGACCTCGTCGCCTACGACGGTCGAGTGATCGCCTTCTGCGAGGTCAAGACGCGCCGCCTCGACGGACGCGCCGGTCCTCCGCTGCACGCCGTCGGCCCCGCTAAGCAGGCCCAGGTCCGCCGGATGGCGTCCCGCTGGCTCGCGGAGCGCCGCGACCGGCCGCACGCCGCGATCCTGCGCTTCGACGCGATCGGCGTCACCGTCGACGCCGCCGGGCGGCTCGTCTGCATCGAGCACCTCGAGGACGCCTTCTGACCTACTGCCTGTGGTGCCCCCTCCGCAAGTCCTGCGGACGCGGACACTCGTCCGCCCCTACCCGAGCGCGAGCTGCTGATAGGCCGTCGACTGGAACGACATCCGGTGCAGCGGCGAGACGCCGAGCCGCTCGATCGCATCGCGGTGCTCGGGGGTCGAGTAGCCGACGTGCTGGGCGAACTCCCAGCCAGGATGGGCCGCGTCGGCGCGGCGCATGTAGCGATCCCGGGTCTCCTTGGCGAGCACCGAGGCGGCGGCGATCGCCGCGCTCTTGGCGTCGCCGCCGATGACCGCCCGCTGCTCGTGGCGCAGGCCGGCGACGGGGAAGCCGTCGCTCAGGCAGACGCAGCCCTCGCAGGCGACCCGGGCGAGCGCGTCGCGCAGCGCCGCCAGGTTGGTCCTGTGCAGGCCGCGGGCGTCGATCCCCGGGGCGCAGCGCGAGACGATCGCCACCTTGGCGGCGATCCGGAGGATGACCGGATACAGCGCGGCGCGGCCCTCGGGAGTCTGCTGCTTGGAGTCGTTGAGCATCCCGAGGGCTCGGGCCTGGACGGGACCGAGGCGCTCGAGGTCGAGCAGCACCGCGGCGGCGACGAGCGGTCCGGCGAGGCATCCGCGGCCGGCCTCGTCGGCGCCGGCGACGTAACGGGCCCCGAGGCCGCGGTCGAAGCTCAGCAGCCGCCGGCCGGGCCGCCGCGGTGTCGCGGCGGGCCGTCGCTTAGAGGGTGCCGAAGCGCCCCGGGGGCCAGTAGGTGAAGAAGGCAACTCCGATGATCCACTTGCCGGGGACGGGTCCCCAGAACCGACTGTCGTCGGACACCTCGCGGTTGTCGCCCATCATGAAGTACTCGCCGGGCGGAATCGTGATCGTCCTCGGGAAATTGCAGGAACTGTCGTTGCCGCAGGGGCGGATGTAGGCGTCGTTCTCGCGGCGGCCGTTACGGATCACGTGCCCGTCGACGATCCGGATCCGGTCTCCGGGCAGCCCCACCAGCCGCTTGATGTAGGTGTCCTCGGACTCCGCCCGCGTGTGGGAGTCGCAGGCCTGCAGGTGGCCGCTGCCCTGCGCCGCGTCTCCGCACACGGGCTCGATCGGGTCCGCGCCCTGGGGCGGGTGGAAGACGACGATGTCGCCGAGGCTCGGCGTCGAGGTCAGGCGGTTGACGAGCACGCGCTGGTCGATGTCGAGCGTCGGCTCCATCGAGGAGCTCGGGATCCGATAGGGCTTGACGACGAACGCCTGGATGAGGATGGCGACCCCCACGGCGATCGCGATCGTCACCACGAGCTCGATGAACGAGCTCAGCGCGGACTTGCGCTTCGCCGGCCTGGCCATCTCTACAGCGAGCCGATCCGGTCCGGCGGCCAGTAGGTCGCGAACGCCTCGCCGATCAGCCAGGCGCGCGGAATCGGACCCCAGTAGCGGCTGTCGAGCGAGTCGGGCCGGTTGTCGCCCATCATGTAGTAGTCGCCCGGGGGTACGGTGAACGTCCGCGGGAAGTTGCACTCGCCGGCGGCGCCGGCGCCGGAGCACGTCGTGATGTACGCGTCGGGCTCGCTATGGCCGTCGCGGATGACGTGCCCGTCGACGATCGACAGCCGGTCGCCGGGCAGCCCGACGAGTCGCTTGACGTAGGTCTGGCCAGACTCCTGCGTCTGGGGGGTGTCGCACGCCTCGGGGCTGAACTGCCCGACCCCGTTCTGTCCCTGGCGGACGCTCGCACAGGTCTCGGAGGCCGGCGGATGAAAGACGTAGATGTCGCCGAGCCGCGGCGAGGAGAAGTGCATCCCGACGCGGTCGACGAGGATGCGCTGGTTGATGTCCAGCGTGGGCAGCATCGAGCTCGAGGGGATCTCGTAGGGCTTGACGAGGAACGCCTGGATTGCGACCGCGAGCCCCAGGGCGACGATGACGATGACGACCAGCTCCGCCAGCGACCGGGCCAGCGGCTTTGGCCGGTTCGTCACACCGCGTCGTCGCCGGCGGCCGGGTCGGCCGGAGTGGCCCCCTCGTCGCCGGCCGGATCGTCCGCGGCCTCGGAGCTGGCCTCCGCCGCCTGCTGCTCGACGACCTCGGCAACGGTCTCCTCGGCCGTGGTCCCGGTGGCGTCGACCGCCTCCTCATCGGCGAACAGCAGCTCGCGCTGCACCGCGACCTCGGGTCCGGTGGACCGCCGCTCGCGGACGCGGGCGCGCTTGCCGACCCGCCCGCGCAGGTAGTAGAGCTTGGCCCGGCGCACGTCGCCGCGGGCGGCGACCTCGATGCGCTCGATCTTCGGCGAGTGCAGCGGGAAGGTGCGCTCGACGCCGACGCCGAAGGACTGCTTGCGCACGGTGAACGTCTCGCGGGCGCCGTGCCCCTGGCGCTTCATCACCACGCCCTCGAAGACCTGGGTGCGGCGGCGGGTGCCCTCGATGACCTGAAAGTGGACGCGGACGCGATCGCCGGCGTCGAACGCCGGCAGTCGGCGGAGCTGCGAGCGCTCCAGGCTGTCGATGACTGTGCTCATGTGTCGGTCGTACGCGGCGCTTGCCTCGGCGCGCCTCGCCCGACGGGCCGGGCGGCCGCGCCGGATGCGCGATCCACCCCGTGCGGCGGCTTATGGTAGCGGACCGTTTCCGGGCCGATGTTCGTGGCGCGATAAGCGCATCGCGCTCTGCTCGCGCCGCCAGCCGGCGATCCGCCCGTGGTGACCGGAGAGCAGGATCTCGGGCACGCGCCAGCCGCGATACTCGGCCGGCCGGGTGTAGTGCGGGTACTCGGGGCCTCCCTGCAGCGCCGCCGAGAAGGACTCCTCGACCGCCGAGTCCGCGTGGCCGAGCGAGCCGGGAAGCTTGCGCAGCACGGCATCGCAGACGACCATCGCGGCCAGCTCGCCGCCGGCGAGGACGTAGCGGCCGATCGACACGCGATCGGTGGCGAAATGCTCGAGGATGCGCTCGTCGAAGCCCTCGTAGCGACCGCACAGGAGCGTCAGCGCCGGCGCCTGGCGCAGCTCGTCGACGAGCGCGTCGTCGAGCAGCCGACCGCCGGCGTCGAGCGCGATCACCCGGCGCACGGCGCCGAGCGACACGGGATCGCGGCCGTAGCGCGCTCGCAGGGCGGCCTCCACGACGTCGACGCGCAGGACCATGCCCGCGCCGCCGCCGAACGGCGTGTCGTCGACCTGGCGGCCGCTCAGTGGCGTGTGGTCGCGGTAGTTGACGAGCCCCAGGGCGTGGCCGCGCGCCAGCGCGTTGGTGACGTGGCGCTGCGTGGCGAACCAGCCGAACGCGTCCGGGAACAGCGTGAAGACGTCGATCTCCATCATCGCTCGCCGAGGAAGCGCAGGTCGATGTCGATCACCCCCCGCGCGAGGTCGACGTCGCGGACGGCGTCGGAGATGAGCGGCACCAGCAGCGCCCGCCCGCCCGCGGCGCGTTGCACCTCGAGCACCTCGCACGAGGGCAGCTCGAGCAGCTTGCAGACCACCCCCACCTCCTCGTCGCCGTCGCGCACCGCGCACCCCTCGAGGTCCTCGGCCCACCACTCGTCCTCCTCGAGCTCGGGCGCGGATTCACGCTGCACGAAGATCTCCTGACCGCGCAGCGCCTCGGCGTCGGCGCGCTCGGCGCAGCGTTGCAGCCGCATGATCGGGCCGCGGGCGTGGCCGGCGAGGCGCTCGACCCGGAGCGTGCGCTCGCCGACGCGCACCGCCATGCCGGCTTCGAGCAGCGCCGGCACCGGCAGCGCGACGTGAAAGCTGCCGTCGAGGCCGTGCGGTCGCCCGACGATTCCCGCGCGCAGCCAGCGATCGGGCTCGGCCAAGCGACTAGTGCCCCCGTCCGCGAGTCCTGCGGTATTCGAGCACTCCCTGGCGGCGCCGGGCTTTGTCCTCGAAGTCTCGTGTAGCGCTGCTACACGTCGACTTCTGCGTCCTCGCCCGGCATCCACCAGCGAGCACTCTCGGTGCCGCACGACTCGCGGACGTGGACACTACGCGTCGACGATGTCGACGAACACCCGACGGCGCCCGCGGCTCGCCGCCGCCTTGATGACCGTGCGCAGCGCCTGGGCGGTGCGGCCGCCCCGGCCGATGATGCTTCCGTAGTCGTCATCGGAGACCGAGAGCTCGAGCACGAGCGAGCCGTCGTCCTCCTCCACCTCGGTCACCCGCACCGCGTCGGGATGCTCGACGAGCCCGCGGGCGAGATCCTCGAGCAGTTCCCTCATCCTGCGGGTGCGACCGCTAGAAGATGCCCTGCGTGCGCAGCAGCTTGCGCACCGTCTCCGACGGCTGCGCGCCCCGGCCCAGCCAGTCGCGGATGCGCTCCTCGTCGAGCACGATCGTCGACGGATGGGTCTGCGCGTTGTACTGGCCGACGGTCTCGATCACGCGGCCGTCGCGCTTGGATCGCTGGTCGGCGACGACGACCCGCCAGACCGGGTTCTTGCGTCCGCCGACGCGCGTGAGGCGAAGTCTGACTGCCATGGCCTGAGGGTAGCGTGCCGCCGGTGGAGGCGCGCTCAGCGGGCGTTGCGCATCAGCGCGCCGAGGTCGGGGGCGCGGCCCTGGGAGACCTGGCGCATGACCTTGCGCATCTGCTCAAACTGCTTGATCAGCTGCTTGACCGCCTGCACGTTCGTGCCCGAGCCGCGGGCGATGCGCAGCCGCTGCGAGCCCTTGATCAGCTCGGGATGTCGGCGCTCCTGGGGCGTCATCGAGAGGATGATCGCCTGCAGACGATCGAACTCGCGCTCGTCGAGCTTGACGCCGCGCAGTTCCTTGCCGAGCCCGGGGATCATCCCGAGCAGCGACTGCAAGGGTCCGAGGCGACGGATCTGGCGCATCTGCTCGAGGAAGTCGTCGAGACCGAACTCCGACTTGCGCAGCTTGCGCTCGAGCTCGACCGCCTGCCGTTCGTCGTAGGTCGCCTCGGCCTTCTCGATGAGGGTCATGACGTCGCCCATGCCGAGGATCCGCTGCGCCATCCGGTCGGGGTGGAAGCGCTCGAACTGGTCGAGCTTCTCGCCGGTGGAGGCGAACAGGATCGGCTTGCCGGTGATCGCCTTGACCGACAGGGCGGCGCCGCCGCGGGCGTCGCCGTCGAGCTTGGTCATCACCACGCCGTCGAACTGGACCACCTCGGCGAACTGCTCGGCGACGTGCACGGCGTCCTGGCCGGTCATCGCGTCGACGACGAGCAGCACGTCGTGGGGTTTGACCGCCTTCTTGATGTTGGCCAGCTCGGCCATCAGCTCCTGGTCGACGTGCAGGCGGCCGCTGGTGTCGACGATCAGCACGTCCTTGCCCTCGGAGATCGCGCGGTCGCGGGCCCAGGCCGCGATCTTGACCGGATCCTGATCGGTCCCCTGCTCATAAACGGTCGCGCCGGCCTGG
>JAFAYV010000063.1 GCA_019240115.1 Solirubrobacterales bacterium
CGCCCCGGCCGCCCCGGCCGCCCCGGCCGCCCCGGGCGCCCCGGCCGCCGCGGCCGTCTGCGCCCGTGACCCGGGGGCCGTCGCGGGCGTGCCCGACGCGGCGCTCAGCAGCACCCCCTCGGGTCGCGGGCGCGCCCGGGCCCGCCCGACGATGCCGGCGGCGCGGAGCCGCTCGTCACCGAGCCGGACCCAGCCGCCGGGGGCGACGACGAGCGCATCGCGGTCCTCGATGATGCGGCCGTCGCGGATCCGCACGGTGCGCGCCGAGCGCCGAGCGAGCGCCGGGTCGTGGGAGACGACGATGACCGTCGTGCGCTCGGACGCGGCGAGGCGCTCGATCAACTCCGCGGTGGCGATCGACGCGCGCTCGTCGAGCTCGGCCGTCGGCTCGTCGGCGAGCAGCAGCCGCGGCCGATGAGCCACCGCGGCGCAGACGGCCACCCGCTGGCGCTCGCCGCCCGAGAGCGCCCCGGGGAGCGCCGCGCGCCGGTTGCCCAGGCCGGCCGCCTCCAGCAGCTCGCCGGCGCGCCGTTCGCGATCGGCGCGACCCGCGCCGCGCAGCGCGAGGGGCAGCTCGACGGCGCGGCCGACGGTCATCTCGGGCGACAGCGCCGCGTCGGCCTGCTGGTGCAGAAAGCCGACCCAGCGACCGCGCACCTGCGCCCGCGCCCGCTCGCCCATCCGTCCGACGTCGAGCCCGTACACGCGCGCGATCCCCGCCGACGGCCGCTGGAGTCCCGCGACCACCCGCAGCAGCGTCGTCTTGCCGGCACCGCTGGGCCCGAGCACGCACACCTGCTCCCCGGAGGCCACCGACAGCGAGAGCCCCTGAAGCGCGGCGGCGTCTCCCTGACCGGTGCGGTGCACGCAGAAGAGATCGCGCAGCAGGACCGCCGGCTCGGTCATCGCCGCCCCCTCGCGGCCGCCAGTGCCGCCGCCTGGGCGACGAGCGCGAACGCCGCCAGCGCGGCGCCGGCGAGCAGCGCGAACCGCCCCCAGGGCGCGACCGCGACGACGGGGGGATCGGGAACCGCGACCCCCCCGGCCGCGCGCACCGCTGCCACGACGAGCAGGGTCAGCGCCGCCGCCAGGACGACGCCCGCGACGGTGCCGAGGATTCCGGCGGCGAGCGCCCGCAGCGCCAGCTCCCGTCCGAGCTCGCGCGGCCCGAGGCCGAGCACGACCAGATCGCGCTCGGCGCGGGCGTCGCGCATCGCGCCGAGCAGCGCGACGAGCAGTCCGCAGATCGCGAGCGCTCCGGCAACCGCCGCCGCGGCGACGAGGGTTCCCAGCAGGCCGCGGGCGATCGGGTCGCCGTCGAGGCGACGCCGCTCGTCGGCGCGGAAGCTCGAGCTCAACGGCGCGAGCCGCGGTGAACGCAGCGCGGCCCGCAGCGCGGCGGGATGCCGGGTGGCGATCCACAGCTCGTCGGCGGCGCCCTGGCCGGGGGAGGAGGCATCGAGCGCGCCGGCGAGCGTCGCCTCGTCGGCGATCACGAACCCGGGCTGATCGGCCGCGATCGTCGGAAACCGCCGCACGACGCCCACGACGCGGGCGTTCACGGGCTCGCCGTCGACGGTCAGCGGCAGCTGACCCGCCGGTCCGGCTCCCGCCGCCGTCGCCGCGTCGACGAGCACCGGCACCGCCCGGACGTCGCTGGGTTGGCGGGGACGCAGGACGCCGGCGTCGCCGTCGTCCGAGAACGCGATCCGCCCGCCGACGGTCCGCAGGGTCGCGGCGCCGACGCCGCGCCACCCCCGCCAGCTCGTCACCAGGGTGCGCCCGCCGGCCGACACCGGGCCGATCCGCACCGCGGTCACCGCCTGGGTCCCGGCGGCCGGGTTCTCAGCGTTCTGATGGCCGTTGGTCGCGGCCTCGCCGCTCGGCTCGTCGAGCTCGAGCGCCTCGAGCTCGTAGGGGCCGCCGCGGGGCACGCGCGCGCTCGCCAGCCGCAGGCGCGCCAGCGCCGGGCCGAGGCCGATCCGGGTGACGGCGCCGGCTCGGTCGCGGAGATCGGCGGTCACGATGACCTCGCCCCCGGGCGCCCGGAGCGCGACGCGCAGGCGCCGCGCGCCTGCGGGAATCACCGGACCCGGCGTTCGCACCGGACCGCGGGGCGCGAGGCGGCGAGCGAGCACGGGCAGCGGCGCCGATCCCTGCCCGGTCCGCCACCCACGGATGAGCGGCAGGCCGGCGGCGGGAACGCCGAGGGCGGGGAGGGTGATGTTGTTGCCGTGCAGCGGCAGCGAGGCGTCGGTCTCGCGCACCGGCAGGACCGTGCCGCCGCCGGCGAGCTCGCGCCACCGCTGCAGCGACGCGACCGCGAACGGTCGGGTGAAGCTCGCCGACTGCCCGACGATCGCGTCGAGCGGGACGCTCTGGGCCGCCTGGTCGGCGGCGGCACGCCGCAGCGTGGCGTGGTAGCCGATCGCGAATCCGGCCAGCCCGGTGCTGACCGCGGTGACGGCGACCGCGAGCGCGGGCGCCGTCGGCGAGCGCGCGAGACCCACGATGGCCAGGCGCACGACGACCGGGCCGCGGCGGGCGAGGCGTTCGCCGCCGCGCAGCAGCCGTGCGGTCGCTCGAAAGACGACTCCGGCGGCGGCGACGCAGGCGAGCGGGGGCGCGAGGAGCGCCAGCGTGTCCGAGCCGGCGCCGCCCGCGGTCAGTGCGAGCGCGAGCGCGGCCGCCGCGGCGAACGACAGCGCGTCGAGGATCCGGCCGTCGGGCAGCGTCAGCACCGCGCCGATGACCGCCGTGGCGACGAGCCAGCCGCCCACCAGCGCGACGACGCCGAGCGGGCGCAGGAGGCTGTGGGCGAGCACGGCGCCCGCCGGCAGCCCGGCGCGATCGGCGAGCACCGCCGTCGCGACCATCCCGACCGCGGCGCCCGCGAGCAGCGCGAACGCCGACAGACACGCCGCCTCGGCCAGCGAGAACGTCGCCAGCTGCCAGGTGCGCGCGCCGGCGGCGCGGAGACGATCGCGCTCGGGGCGCTGGGACCGCCGCAGCCCGTAGGCGGCGAGGACGACGAAGACCGCCAGCCCCGCGAGCGCGCCGCCGCCCGCGGGCAGCAGTCGCCGGGGCGCGGTCGCCGCCTGCGCGCGCGCCTGATCCAGCGTCGTCAGCGGCGCGGTGAGGCTGAACCGCAGGCCGGCCGCGAGCTGCGCCTGGACCCGGTTCAGGCGCCGTTCGTCGGCGGCGAGCTCCCAGCTGTGCAGCTGCGCGAGGGAGGGCTCGGTGACCCACGACGTCGCCCGGTAGATGCCGCTGAGCGCCGCCAGGCGCTGCAGGCCGGCGAGGTCGCCGGTGACGAGCACCGGTTGGCCGCGGGGCGCCGGCTCGAAGCCGAGCACCGCCGCCGAGCGCAGCCGGCGGCGGCCGGCGACGACGATCCGCACTCCGGCCGCGCTCAGGACCCGGCGCCCCGGCGAGCCGCCGACGAGCAGCATCGGGCACGCTCGCGCCCGACAGCGTTGCGCCGGCGCCTTTGCGGTCCACCGGCGCAGCGGGTTGATCGCGGCAGGGCGGACGACGACGCCGCTGAGGCGCACCGGGTTGAGCAGGATCGTCTCGGTGGGCGCGGGCAGCCCGAGCCCGGCGAGAAGCGCCCGGGCCCGGCGATCGGCGCCGGCATCCGCCGGTCCCTGGATGGTGATCGTCACCGTGCGCTGCGCCGGCCCGAGCGCCCGCAGCGTGTCGCGCGCGGCGCGGTCGCCGGCGATCGTCGCCTCGGCGGCGACGGCGCAGGCGAACGCCGCGGCGAGGATGAGTCCGAGCGCGGGCCACGTCCAGCGGCCGGGCGCGCGCCGCGCCCGAGCGACGGCGAGCGACAGCGGTGCCCACAGCCGCGCCATCTAAGCGGCGGGCCGCGCGCGGCGATAGTGGCTTCGCGCCTTGGCCCGCCCGCCGCAGACGCGCATCGAGCACCAGCGGCCCGAGCGGTTGCGCGAGCCGTCGTAGAACGCCCAGCCGCAGTGGTCGCCCGGGCAGATCTTCAGCCGCGACCAGCTGCCGTCGGCGATCGCGACCGCGGTGATCGCGAGCAGGACGCCGAGCGCCCCGCGGACGCCGCTGCCCGCCGCGGGGACGAAGCGCAGCGCGCCGTCGCGGCGCCGGCGGACCTCGACGGCAGCGCCGGCGGCGGCTGCGTCCAGCCCGTCGGGCGCCGACCCCGCGGCGAGGCGCCGCAGGCCGTCGCGCAGCGCCAGCGCGCGGTGCAGGTCGGCCCGGTCGACGGCGAGCGGACGGCGATCTCGAGAGGTGGCGCCGCCACGCTGCTCGCTCAGATCGTCGAGCAGCCCGGCGCCGCCCAGCCACGCCTCCAGGCTCTCCGGAGAGCGCAGCAGCTCGGCGCCCGGGCGCTCCTCGAGGTCGTAGTGGGTGTTGATGAACGCCTGGACGACCGCGAGCGGCCCGGGCGCGGCCGGCCGGCCCCCGGGCTGGGGGCGGCGACACACCGGGCTCGCCTCTCTCTCACCACTCATCAGCGATGGCCGGTTAGCTTACGGCCCGCGAGCACCGATGCGGGCGGTCCGCAGGCACCACCTATACTTGGCCGACCCGACGAGGAGCGCTGCGTTGCACGAGATGGTGATCTACGGGGTGAGCTTCGACATGGTCGGCAAGCAGCCCATCGTCTTGCTGAAGACCGTCGAGAGCAACAAGTTCCTGCCGATCTGGATTGGTCACCCCGAGGCGGCGGCGATCCTGATGAAGCTCCAGGGCGCCTCGACGCCGCGCCCGATGACCCACGACCTGCTCTCCGACATGCTCGGCGAGCTCGACGTCGAGTGCACGCGGGTCGCGGTCACCGAGCTGCGCGAGAACACCTTCTACGCCTCGATCAGCCTCCGCGCCGCCGGTCGCGAGATGGAGATCGACTCGCGTCCGAGCGACGCGCTCGCGCTCGCCGTCCGCTCCGGCGCCCCGATCTTCGCCGCCGACGACGTCATCTCGGAGTCGGCGATCGAGTTTGAGCACGAGGTCGAGGACACCGAGGAGGTCGTCGAGAAGTTCAAGGACTTCCTCGACCAGGTGACCCCGGAGGATTTCGCCTCGGACGAGTAGGTGGTGGCTGTCGGCCCCGGGGTGCGTCAGCGCCCCGACCGGCGCCGCGCGCTCGCTGGGGGCGTGGATGCGATGCTGGGGCGCGGGCGAACGCAAGCTGCGCCGGCGCGGGAGCTGGCGTACCTCGGCCGCTCCGTGGTCCCACTCGTCCGGGGCGCGAAATGTCTGCGGCGACCTGGAGGCTCACGGGAGCCTATGAGGCTCGTGCGCGACAAAGCCTCCTATGTCAAGAGCAGACGGTCTGGGGCACCAACTTCGGGCTATGAAGGAGGGTGAAGACGCGGCGGACGAGATGTCGCTTGAGGCAGCGCAGGGCCTCGGGGGTGGTCTTGCCGGCGTGGCGTTGTTTGGCGAT
>JAFAYV010000064.1 GCA_019240115.1 Solirubrobacterales bacterium
TCCCGCACCCGGCCACCGCGAGCGCAAGGGCACCCGCTACCGCCGCCGTCCACCGCCTCATGACACTTCCCTTTCGATCATCACCGACGTTGCCTTGACCGTCGCTGTCGCCTCTACGCCTTCCGCCAGGCCGAGCTCCTCGACCGAGTCACGGGTCACCGCCGCCGTGATCAGAAACGGCCCCGCCTCGATCTCCACCAGCGCCATCACCCCGTCGACCTCGACCGAGCGCACGACGCCGGCCATCCGGTTGCGCGCCGAGAGCTGAGACCCCGCCCTGTGCCGGCGGCGGCGGCGCCGGCTGAGCCGCGCCACCTCGTCGGCCGAGACCATGCGGCGATTGCGCGCGTCGCGGAAGGTCTCGAGCTTGCCGGCGCGATCCCAACGGCGCAGTGTGTCCGGGCTGACGCCGATCGCGCTCGCCGCCTCGCCCAACGTGAGATTCGTCTCCACGCGATAAACATTGCACAGCGGCGGGACGGCCGCCAGCCCGACCCGACCTCGTCCCCCTCCCAGGAGAGTCAGCATGAAGCTCAGCGCGCGCAACCAGCTCAGCGGCACGATCGTCGAGATCCATCGTGGCGAGGCGATCGCCAATGTCGTGCTCGATTTCGCCGGCCAACGGCTCGTCTCCTCGATTACGGTCGAGGCGGTCGACGAGATGGGGCTCACGGAGGGCCGACCGGCGACGGCGGTCGTCAAGGCGTCCGACGTCATCATCGCGATCGACTGAGCGCGTCATGCCCCTGAGCGCCCGGCGCCCCGAGCGGGCGCACAACCGCACCCTGAGCCTGTCGACGTTCGGTCACGGCGGCGAGATGCCGATCGACCAGCTGGCGCAGACCGGCATCGGCCCCGATGCCGCCTATGAGGTGATCAGCTCCGAGCTCCTGCTCGACGGCCAGTCGCGGCTGAATCTGGCGACGTTCGTGACGACCTGGATGCCCTCGGCGGGCGCACGGCTGATGGCCGACACCGCCGACAAGAACATGATCGACAAGGACGAGTACCCGCAGACCGCGCTCATCGAGTCGCGGTGCGTCAACATCCTCGCCGACCTGTGGGGCTCGCCCGAGAGCGAGCACGCGACCGGATGCTCGACGACCGGTTCCAGCGAGGCGGCGATGCTCGCCGGGCTGGCGCTGAAATGGCGCTGGCGCGAGCGGGCACAGGCCGCGGGCCGTCCAACCGACCGCCCGAACCTCGTCATGGGAGTCAACGTCCAGGTCTGCTGGGAGAAGTTCTGCCGCTACTGGGAGGTCGAGCCGCGGCTCGTCCCGATGGAGGGTGACACCTACCACCTGACCCCCGAGCGCGCGGTCGCCCACTGCGACGAGAACACGATCGGGGTGGTGGCGATCCTCGGCTCGACGTTCGACGGCAGCTACGAGCCCGTCCGGGAGATCTCGGACGCGCTCGACGCGCTCGAGGCCGACCGGGGGCTGCACGTGCCGATGCACGTCGACGCCGCCTCGGGCGGGTTCGTCGCGCCGTTCATCGATCGCGGGCTCGAGTGGGACTTCCGCCTGCCCCGCGTGCAGTCGATCAACGCCTCCGGCCACAAGTACGGCCTCGTCTATCCCGGCGTCGGTTGGGCGATCTGGCGCGACGAGGCGGCGCTGCCGCGCGACCTCGTCTTCGACGTCAACTACCTCGGTGGTCACATGCCGACGTTCTCGCTGAACTTCTCGCGGCCGGGCAGCGAGGTCATCGCCCAGTACTTCATGCTGACCTCGCTCGGGCGCGAGGGCTTCACCGAGCTGATGGAGGGCCTGCGCGAGACGGCGATGCGGATCTCGCGCGGCGTCTCGGAGCTCGGGCCGTATCGGCTCATCTCCGACGGCTCCCAGCTGCCGGTGTTCGCCTTCGCGCTGGACTCCGACGTCACCAACTACACCGAGTTCGACGTCTCGGACCGCCTCCGCGAGCGGGGGTGGCTCGTGCCCGCGTACACGTTCCCGCCCAACCGCCAGGATCTCAGCGTCCTTCGGGTCGTGGTGCGATCGGGCATGCATCCCGAGATGGCCGACCAGCTCCTGTTCGACCTGCGCGCGATCACCGAGCAGCTGCAGGCACTCGACGCGCCGCTGCCCCGCCCGCTGGCCTCGAGCACGCAGGCGTTCGCGCACTGACACATCTTCGACACGGGGTGGCAGCCGGAACGTTGTCTCCCACCGGCTTATTGGCGGCCACCCCCGGGCCGCCCGGCGCCTGGATCACTGGCCACCCCCGGGCCACCCGGCGCCTGGATCACTGGCCACCCCCGGGCCGCCCGGCGCCTAGATCACCTCGGCAAGCGCGCGTCCGGCGGCCTTCAGCTGAGCCACGGTCCCGGCCTCGAGCACCCGCTCGAGGTCGAGCACCCGGGCGCCCATCGCATCGAGCTCACGGCAGCCGACGACGGCGTCGCAGGGCACGCCGGACTGGCGCGCGCGGGTGGCGATCTCGGAGACGACCTTGCCGACGAGGCTCTGCTCGTCGAGGCGGCCCTCGCCGGTGACGACGGCGCGAGCGGCGCGCATCCGCTCGTCGAAGCCGATCGCGTCGAGGATGAACGAGGCGCCGGAGACGAGCTCGGCGCCGTGGACGGCCCACAGCCCGCCCGACAGCCCGCCGGCGGCCCCGCTCATCGGCTCTCCGCGGGGGTCGCGGGGCAGGCGGCGCGCCTGCGCGTGCAGCCGCGCGGTCAGCTTGCGCACGACGTCGGGGTCGGCGCCCTTCTGCGGTCCGAACACCCGCGCCGCGTCGGCGAACGTCGTGCGCACGTCGCAGAGGACGACGAGGCGCGTCCCGCCCAGCCCGCCGGCGCGCCGGATCGCCTCAAGCGCCCCGGAGCCGCCGTCGGAGGTGGCGCTGCCGCCGACGCCGAGCAGCACCGTCTGCGCCCCGTCGGCGACCGCGGCCATGATCAGCTCGCCGGTGCCGGCGGTGCAGGCGGCCTGCGGATCGCGCTCGGACTCGGCGACGAGGTGCAGACCGCTCGCCGCGGCGGTCTCGACGATCGCGGTCGAGCCCGACATCGCGTAGTGCGCTTCGATCGGCCGCCCGAGCGGGTCGGTCACCTCCGCGGTCCGCAGCTCGCCGCCGAGCGCCGCCAGCAGCGCGTCGAGGGTTCCCTCGCCGCCGTCGGCGGCCGGGCAGACATCGGCGGGCCGCCCGCCGTCGCGCAGGCCGGCGGCGATCGCCTCGGCCACCTCGCTGGCGGTGAAGGTGCCCTTGAACGAGTCCGGCGCAACCAGCACCGTCTCACGGATGCCGGCGAGCGGGCTCACGGGTGGCAGTATCCGTCATCCTGAGCGGCGATGACCGAGTACGTGCTGATCGACGCCGGCGAGCGGGAGGTCCGGATCTCGAGCCCCGACAAGCTCATCTTCGCGCAGGCGCAGATCACCAAGCGCGACCTCATCGGCTACTACCTGACCCTCGCCGAGCCGGTCATCAACCACCTGCGCGACCGCCCGACCGTGCTCAAGCGCTTTCCCAACGGCGCCGGCGCCGAGCCCTTCTTCCAGAAGCGGATCCCCGACTCGGCGCCCGACTGGCTGCAGACGACGGTCGTCACCTTCCCGAGCGGCCGCGCGGCGCGCGAGCTGACGCCCAACGACGCCGCCCACCTCGTCTGGGGGGTCAACCTCGGGGTGATCGACTGGAACCCGTGGCCGGCCCGGGTCCCTGAGCTCGACCGGCCCGACGAGCTGCGCGTCGACCTCGACCCGACGCCCGACGCAAGCTGGGACGACGTCCGCCGAGTCGCGCTCGTCTGCGGGGAGGTGCTGCGCGACCACGGCCTGATCGGCTATCCGAAGACGAGCGGGTCGCGCGGGATCCACATCAACGTGCGGATCGCGCCCGCGCACGATTTCGTCGCCGCGCGCCGGGCGGCGCTCGCGCTCGCGCGCGAGGTCGAGCGCCGCGCGCCCGAGATCGCGACCAGCAAGTGGTGGAAGGAGGAGCGCCACGGCGTGTTCGTCGACTACAACCAGAACATCCGCGATCGCACCGTGGCCAGCGCCTACAGCGTCCGCCCGACGCCCGACGCCCGCATCTCCACGCCGCTGCGCTGGGACGAGGTCGCCGACGTGGAGCCAGGCGAGCTGCGTCTGGACACGGTGCCGGCGCTCGTCGCCGGCCGGGGCGACCCGAGCGCCGACATCGACGACCATCCGGGGTCGCTCGACGGGCTGCTCGAGCTCAGCCGGATCGACGAGGAGGAGCGGGGGCTCGGCGACGCGCCGTGGCCCCCGCACTTCAGAAAGCAGCGGGGCGAGCCCAAGCGCGTCCAGCCGAGCCGCGCCCGCCCCGACCCCTGAGCCTCAGGCCGCCGGCTCGAGCACGAAGACCGGGATCTGGCGGTCGGTCTTCTTCTGATACTCGTCGTAGTCCGGCCACACCTCGGTGGCGCGCGCCCACCAGGTCGCGCGCTCGTCGCCCGAGAGCTCGCGGGCGGTGAAGTCGCCCTTCTCGGTCTTGTCCTGGACCTCGACGAGCGGGTTGACGACGAGGTTGCGATACCACGCCGGGTTGTCGGGCGCGCCGCCCTTGGAGGCGACCGCCGCATAGGCGCCGTCGTGCTCGATCCGGACCAGCGGGTTCTTGCGCAGCTTGCCCGACGAGGCGCCCTTCGAGGTCACGATGATGCATGGCGTCCCCTGCAGCTCGGTCCCGCGTGTGCCGCCCGAGCCCTCGTACTCCTCGACCTGCTCCCGAGCCCAGTCGGTGGGGCTCGGCGCGTACTCACCCTGCAGTGGCATGTCGCCTCCTTGTGCTTGACAGCGTCACGATTGCATCTGCGCCAGCGCGCACTCGCTTGGCGGCTTGTCCTCGCGCCAGCGCAGGATCTTCGTCCCGTGGCGGATCCGGCCGCCCGAGGCGTGGTCGAAGGTCACTTCGACGACGAGCTCGGGGCGCAGCGCGATCCACTCGAGGTCCTTCTCGCTCTTCCAGCGGCTCGGGTCGCCGTAGCCGCGCTCGCCGGTCTCGTAGGGCGCCAGCCGCGAGACGAGGGCCTTCTTCTCCGCCGCGCGCAGCCCCGATGAGTGCCCGACGACGCGCAGCCGGCCGCTGTCGTCGTAGAGGCCGAGGATGAGCGAGCCGACGGTACCCGCCTCCTGGCCGGGCCGGTAGCCGACGACGACGGCGTCGATCGTCCGCACGCGCTTGACCTTGACCATGCCCTTGCGCTCACCGGGCCGATAGGCGGCGCGGACGTCCTTGGCGACGACGCCCTCGCCGCGCGCGAGCCACGGCTCGGTGCCGTCGGGCTCGCGCGTCAGCGGCGTGAGATCGATCCCGAGCGCGCCGGTGAGCCGCTCGAGCGCCTCGCGGCGCGCCGCGAAGGGCTCGCCGAGCAGCGAGTCGTCGTCGAGCGCGAGCAGGTCGAAGCCGACGTAGCGGGCGGGCGTCTGCTCGGCGAGCATGGTGATCCGGCTCTCCGCCGGATGGATGCGCTGCTGCAGAGCGCCGAAGTCCTGAGCGTCGCCGTCGCCGTCGCCGTCGCCGTCGATGACGATCTCCCCGTCGATGACGTAGCGCCCGGCCGGGAAGCTCACCTCGGGGAAGTAGCGCCCGAGCGGCTTGCCGCTGCGCGACTGGATCGTCAGCTCGTAGCCGTCGACGAACGCAATCGCCCGAAAGCCGTCGAACTTGGGTTCGTACGCCCAGTGGTCGGCGACCGGCAGCTCCTTCGCCGAGCGGGCGAGCTGAGGATCGAGCGGCGGCGTCAGCGGCAGGCTCATCGCCGCCGATCCTAGTGTCCTCGTCCGCGAGTCGTGCTTTGCCCTGGCGGCGCAAGCTCGATCCGCGGCCAGCCGCGCGTGGTGGGCGTGGCAGAGCGTCCGGGTCCATCCGACACCCGCCGGCGCGTCACGCCCTGGTGACGCCACCGCCGGCCGGTAGGATCACCGCGATGGCCGAGCATGCGACCGACGCCGAGGAGGAGTATCTCGAGTCGCTGTTCTGGCTGTTCGAGGCCGGGCTGCCGATGTCCGGCGCCAACCTCGCCAAGGCGATGCAGCTGTCGGCTCCGACGGTGCACGAGATGCTCCGGCGGCTCGAGCGCGACGGCTACATCTCGCGCGAGGGGCGCACGATCGAGTTCACCGACTCCGGGCGCACGCACGCCGAGCTCGTCGTCGGGCGCCACCGGATGATCGAGCGCTTCCTCACCGACGTCGTCGGCGTGCCGTGGGATGACGTGCACGAGGAGGCCGAGAAGCTCGAGCACGCGATGACGCCGCGCTTCGAGGCCTACGTGCGCAACGCCGTCGGCGACGCGACGACCTGCCCGCACGGCCATCCCATCAAGGTCGGGAAGCGTATCGAGGGCGTCCCCCTCGCCGACTGCGAGGTCGGCGCGTCGGTGCGGATCCTGCGGCTGGAGAACGAGGCCGAGGACCTCCTGCACTACCTGCGGGCGGCCGAGCTCGCGCCCGGCGTCGAGGGCACGGTCAAGGCCAACGACGGGGAGACGGTCGAGGTCGACCGCGGCGGGGAGTCCAGCGCGATCGACTTCAGCGTCGCCGAAACGGTCTCGGTCATCGCCGACCCCTCTCCGCCGCCGCGCACCGCGCTGCCCGACCAGCTCAAGCTCGGGCGCGAGCGCTACGGACGCTGACCGCCGCCGGGCGCTGACCGCCGCCCGGCGCTGACCGCCGCGGGACGCTGACCGCCGCTGGACGCTGCCCGCGCTCAGGCGGCCTGCGCCGGCGCTCCCGCCTGCGCGTAGGCCTCGGCGAGGATCCCGACGCCCTCCTCGATCTGCGCCGGGGTGACGCCCGAGTAGGCCAGGCGCAGCGAGGACCCGCCGCCCTCGAGGACGAAGTCGGTGCCTTTGACGAACTGCACCCCGCGGTCCGCCGCGGCGTCGGCCATCGCGGCCACGTCGGTGCCGGAGGGGAGGTCGACCCAGAGGAAGTAGCCGCCCTGCGGCGCGACGAAGCGAGCGTCGGGCAGGTGCTCGGCGAGCGCGCCGCACAGCGTCTCGGCGCGGACCCGCAGCGCCTCGCGGACGGTCTCGATCGAGCGCTCGATCCGCCCCGAGCGGCAGAATTGGTTGACGATCCCCTGGGCGATCATGTTCGGCGAGATGTAGGTGCTCGTCGCCCGACGAGCGATCTCGGCGATCAACGCCTCGGGGCCGACGAGATAGCCGACGCGGATGCCCGGGCACACGGTCTTGGAGAACGAGGACGCGTACACGGTGACGTCGGGAGCCATCGAGACCATCGTCGGCAGCGTCTCGCCGGCGAAGCGCAGCGCGACGTAGGGGTCGTCCTCGAAGATCGTGAACCCGTGGGCGCGGGCGAGCTCGATCAGCCGCTCGCGCTTGGGCCCCGACAGCGTGTAGCCGGCGGGGTTCTGGAAGTTCGGGATGATGTGGGCGAGCGTCGGGTCGGCGCCGGTCGCGAGCACGCGCTCGAGCGCGGCGGTGTCGATCCCATCGGGCTCGAGCGCCACCATCCGCACGTCGGCGCCGCGGTTGCGCAGCGACAGCAGCGTCCGGTCGTAGGTCGGCAGCTCGACGACGACGGCGTCGCCGGGGGCGACGAGCGCGTCGAACAGGAACGCGTCGGCCTGCATCGAGCCGTTGGTGACGAGCACCTGACTGGTGGTGACGCCGTGGCGCTGCGCGATCCACTCGCGCAGCGGCACGTAGCCGACCGAGGTGCCGTACCCCGTCATGCCGCCCGGATCGGCGGCCAGCGCCTCGTCGGCGGCCGCGCGCAGACCGTCGACGTCGACGATGTCAAGCGACGGCGCGCCCCGGGCGAAGGAGATCGTGGCGGCCACGAGCCGAAGACTACGCGCTCGGTGGAGCGAGCATCACGTCGAGCACAGCCCGCTCATCGCCCGAGAACTCGCGAACGGTGACCTCGCGCACCTGGGGCAGCTCGGAGAGCGTCCGCTCGAACTCGCGCAGCGCTTCGACGCTTCCGAACGGCCCGGCGACGAGGTCGACGAGCGGCGCCGCGCGGGAGAGCACGTCGGCGTGCTCAGCGAGGAGCTCGCGGGTCAGCGCCACGAGCCGCTCCTGGGCCGTTGCGAGCTCGCGCAGATGCACCGCCAGTCCCTCGAGGCCGTCGGTGAGCTCCTCGCCACCCTCCGCGTCCTCAAAGTCGCGGCCGGCCCACGGGGCCCGCAGCGGGGTGGGCAACGTCGGCTCCTCGTCGGGCGCGACCGGCTCGGGATCGGCGACCGGCTCCAGCCCCGACTGGATCATTCGCAGGCGCCGGTCGATCTCGGCGAGGCGCGCGTCCAGGATCGACGGTTCGGGCATGACGACCGAGACTACCGCCGGCCACGGCGGCACACGACGGTGGCCCGCCCGCCCCGACCACCGCCGGCCCCGGCAGCGGCGGGACACGGCAGTGACCCGCCAGCCGTGGTGGCGGCGCGATCTCAGACGCGCAGGAGCGAGGCGGCTGCCTCGGCGACCTGCGTCGGCGTCTTGCCGACGGTGACCCCGCACGCCTGCAGCGCGTCGGCCTTGGCCTGCGCCCCGCCGGAGGAACCCGACACGATCGCGCCCGCGTGGCCCATCGTCTTGCCGGGGGGCGCCGTGAAGCCGGCGATGTAGCCGATCACCGGCTTGGTCACCGACGCGGAGATGAACTCGGCGGCGCGCTCCTCGGCGTCGCCTCCGATCTCGCCGCACATGACGATCAGCTCCGTCTCGGGATCCTCCTGGAACATCGCGAGCACGTCGATGAAGTCGGTGCCGGGCACCGGGTCGCCGCCGATCCCGACGATCGACGAGTTGCCGAAGCCGCTCTGGGCGAGCACGTAGCCGATCTGGTAGGTCAGCGTGCCCGAGCGCGAGACGACGCCGACGTTGCCCTCGCCGAAGAACATCGCCGGGATGATCCCGACGCTCGCCTTGCCCGGCGACAGGATCCCCGGACAGTTGGGGCCGATCAGGCGCGCGCGCCCGTTCTTCTTCAGCGTGTTGTAGACGCGCAGCTCGTCGTGGGCGGGAATGCCCTCGGTGATGCAGATGATCAGCTCGATCCCCGCGTCCTCGGCCTCGAGGATCGAGTCGGCGGCGAACCGCGGCGGGACGAACACCATCGCGGTGTTGGCGCCCTCCTTCTCGACGGCGTCGTGGAAGGTGTTGAACACCGGGATGCCCTCGACGTCCTGACCGCCCTTGCCGGGGGTGACGCCGGCGACCACCTGGGTGCCGTAGTCGCGGTTGCGCAAGGAGTGGAACGTCCCCTCGCGGCCGGTGATGCCGCTCGTGCACAGGCGCGTCTCGGCGTCGATGAGGATGCTCATCCGCCGGCGCCCAGCGCGAGCTCGACGACCTTGGCGGCGGCGTCGTCCATGGTCACCTCGGTGTGCACGCCCGGGAGCCGAGCCTCGGAGAGCAGCTGGCGGCCCTCCTCGCCGTTGGTCCCGTCGAGGCGGACGACGAACGGGACCTGGGGCTGGATCCGCGCGAAGGCCTCGATCAGCCCCCGGGCGACCTCGTCGCAGCGCGTGATCCCGCCGAAGATGTTGAACAGCACCGCCTTGACCTTCGCGTCGGACAGGATCACCTCGACCGCCGCGGTGATCGCGTCGGCGCGCGAGCCGCCGCCCGCGTCGAGGAAGTTCGCCGGGGTGCCGCCCGCCTCGGCGACGACGTCGAGCGTCGACATCGACAGGCCCGCGCCGTTGGCGAGGATCCCGATGTCGCCGTCGAGCTTGACGTAGGTGAGGCCGCGCTCGGCGGCCATCACCTCCTGCGGGTCCTCGGCGGAGAGGTCGCGCAGCAGCGCGTTCTGGCCGTGGCGGTAGAGCGCGTTGCCGTCGAGGGTCACCTTGGCGTCGAGCGCCCTGACCTCGCGCTCGGGGGTGATGATGAGCGGGTTGACCTCGACGAGCGTCGCCTCCTCGGAGGCGAAGACCTCGTAGAGCTTGGCGAGCATCGCTGCGACCGGCCGCACGACGTCGTCGTCGATGCCGGCCTCGAAGGCGAGCCGGCGGCCGTGGAAGTCCTGGAAGCCGAGCAGCGGGTCGACGTGCAGATGCGCGATCGCGTCGGGGTCCTCGTCGGCGACCTGCTCGATGTCCATCCCGCCCTTCGTCGACAGCATCACGAGCGGGGCCTTGGCCGAGCGGTCGAAGACGACCGAGGCGTAGTACTCGGAGGCGATCTGCGAGGCGCCCTCGATCCACAGCTCGTGGACCGTCAGGCCGCGGATGTCCATCCCGAGGATCGCTCGCGCGTGCTCCTGCGCCTCGTCGCGATCGTTGGCGATCTTGATTCCACCGAGCTTGCCGCGACCCCCGATCTGGACCTGCGCCTTGATCGCGCACGGGTAGCCGACCTCGTCGGCGGCGGCCACCGCATCCTCGACATCGCGCGCGGGCTTGCCGGCCGGGACGGGCACATCGTGGCGGGCGAACAGCTGCTTGCCCTGATACTCGAGGAGGTCCATCGCCGGCGCGTCACTCTATCGTGGCGGCGCCGCGACGGCCCGCCATGGCATCATCCAGCCACCCGATGGCGATCCCGAAGACAGTCTCGTTCGTGACCTTCGACGTCTACGGAACACTGATCGACTGGGACACGGGGGCGTACGACGCGTTCGCGGCCGAGGGCGAGCGCGACGGCTTCACCGTCGAGCGCGACGAGCTCGTGCCGCTCTTCCACGAGATCCAGCAGCAGATCCAGGCGGGCTCCTATGAGCTCTACGCAGAGGTCCTGCGCCGCACCGCGGTGCAGATCGCCAAGCAGCTCGGGTGGCCGCTCGAGCCTTCGCGCTCGGGGTTCCTCCCCGACTCGGTCCATCGCTGGAAGCCGTTCAAGGAGACCAACCAGGTGCTGCAGAAGATCGCCAAGCAGCACAAGGTCGGACTCGTCTCCAACATCGACGACAAGCTGCTCGGTCAGACCCGGCGCCACGTCCCGGTCGACTTCGACCTCGTCGTCACCGCCCAGCAGGTCCGCTCCTACAAGCCCGACCCCGCCCACTTCACCGAATGCGAGCGGCGGATCGGCTCCAAGAAGGGCTGGGTCCATGTCGCCGCCAGTTACTACCACGACATCGAGCCCTGCCTGAAGAAGAAGGTGCCGGTCATCTGGGTCAACCGCACGCGTCAGCAGCTCGAGGCCGGCCAGAAGAAGCCCGACGCCGAGGTCGCCAACCTTCGCGAGGCGGCGAAGCTGCTCGGCGTCGGCTAGGGGTCGATCGCGGGCGACGGATGCGGGCCCTCGCCCTGCACGCGGACGTCATCGTCTTCGTCTCCGACGCCTGGCAGACGACGAGCACCGCGGCGCGCTCCGGCGAGGAGGGCTTTCTCGTCGACTCGCCGGTGTTTCCCGAGGAGCTGCGCGCGCTCCCCGACGTCTTGAGCCAGGCGGGCTTTCCCGTCTCGGGCCTGCTCGCCACGCACGGCGACTGGGACCATCTGCTCGGCCGCCTCGCCTATCCGGGCGCGGCGCTCGGCGCCCCCGAGTCGACCGTGGCGCGGCTGGGCTCCGAGCTCGGCGATGCCCAGCGCCGCCTGCGCGACTTCGACGAGGAGCATTATGTCGCCGACCGGGGCGCGCTGGCGCTCGGCTCGCTGCAGTCGCTGCCGACGCCGGGGCGGCTGTCGCTCGGCGAGGACGTCGAGATCGAGGTGCATCCCGCCGAGGGCCACACCGCCGACGGCGCGGCGTACTGGATGCCGTGGCTGTCGATCCTGATCTGCGGGGACTACCTCTCGCCGGTCGAGATCCCGATGCTCTCGCGAGGGGGCTCGGCGGCGGCGTACCGGGCGACGCTCGCCCGGCTGGCGCCGCTCGTCACCCGGGCGGAGTGGGTCATCCCCGGCCACGGCGCGCCGGTGACCGGCGAGCGCGCGGCGCAGCTGCTCGCAGAGGACGACGCCTATCTGGAGGCGCTGGAGTCAGACCCGCGGGCGGCCGCCCCGCCGCGCTCGCGGGCCAATGCGACCCAGCGCCGGATCCACGCCGACAACGTCGCGGCTACGCGCTGATCACGGCGAGCGTGTCGCCGGCGCTGACCGCGCCGCCGACCGAGATCGGCAGCTCGGCGATCGTGCCCGCCTTGTGCGCGGTGATCTCGTTCTCCATCTTCATCGCCTCGATGACGCACACGAGCGCGCCCTCCTGCACGTCGGCGCCGGCCTCCACGGCCACGCGGAGCACCGTCCCCTGCAAGGGGGAGGAGAGCGTGTCGCCACCCCCGCCCCCGCCGCCCGCGCGCTCGCTGCGCCGCGGCGGGCGGCGCGCGGGGGCCGCGCCGTTGCCGGCCACGGCCGACACGTGGTTGGCCTCGGCGGGCGGCGCCCCGATGACGGTCACCTCGAAGCGCTTGCCCGAGACCTCGACGGTGTAGCTCTGCGCCAGCTTCTCGTCGGCCTCGCCGTCGTCGACGTCGTCCCGAGCCGGTGGCGCCGCCGTCGCGGCCAGCCACTCGCGGTCCTCGATCAGGTCGCGGCAGGTCTCGGCGTTTGCCCACTGCTCGGTGGCGAGGATCGCCTGATGGAACGGGATCAGCGTCGTCAGCTCGGTGATCTCGTATTCGCGCAGCGCGCGCAGCATGCGCCGGGTGGCCTGGTCGCGGTCGGTGTCCCAGACGATGAGCTTGGAGACCATCGGGTCGTACATCGGCGAGATCTCCGAACCGGGCCCGACGCCCGAGTCGACGCGCACGCCCGGGCCGGCGGGCTCGCGGTAGCGGCCGATCGTCCCCGGGGTGGGGGCGAAGTTCCGGGCGGCGTCCTCGGCGTTGATCCGGCACTCGATCGCGTGGCCGCGCAGGACGACGTCGTCCTGGGTGATCGCCAGCTCGGCGCCGGCGGCGACGCGGATCCCCTCCTTGACGATGTCGATCCCGGTCACCATCTCGGTCACACAGTGCTCGACCTGCACGCGCGTGTTCATCTCGAGGAAGAAGTACTCCTCGTCCTGGAGCAGCCCCTCGATCGTGCCCGCCCCGGTGTAGCTCACCGCCGCGGCGGCCTCGGTGGCGATCCGGCCGATGCGCTCGCGCAGCTCGGGATCGACGGCCGGCGCCGGCGCCTCCTCGATCAGCTTCTGATGGCGGCGCTGCAGCGAGCAGTCGCGCTCGCCGAGGTGGATGACGTTGCCGTGGGAGTCGGCCAGCACCTGCACCTCGACGTGGCGGGGATCGGGCAGGTAGCGCTCCAGGTAGACGGTCGCGTCGCCGAAGAACCGCTCGCCCTCGCGCGCCGCGCCCTCGAACGCACCGGCGAGCTCGTCCTCGCTCGCGGCGACGCGAAAGCCCTTGCCGCCGCCGCCGCCCGCCGCCTTGATCGCGACGGGATAGCCCACGGTGTCGGCGATCACGCGCCGGGCGTCGTCGACCGACTGCACGGGCTCGGTGGTTCCGGGGACGATCGGCACGCCGGCGCGCGCCATCAGCTCCCGAGCCCGGGTCTTGGAGCCCATCGCCGCGATCGCGCTCGCCGACGGGCCGATGAACACGATCCCGTGATCCTCGAGCGCCTTGGCGAACGTGGCGTTCTCGGCCAGGAAGCCGTACCCGGGGTGGACCGCCTCGGCGCCCGAGCGCTCGATCGCCTCGAGCAGCTTGTCGATGACCAGATAGCTCTCGGACGCCGGACCGGGGCCCAGCAGGTAGGCCTCATCGGCGCCGCGGACGTGCGGCGCGTCGCGGTCGGGCTCGGAGTAGACCGCGACCGTGGCGACGCCGAGTTCCTCGCAGGCACGGATGATCCGCACCGCGATCTCGCCCCGGTTGGCGATCAGAATCTTGGAGAACATCGCGGCGCGGCACTTTACCGCGGCTTCACCTGGGCTTGGGTCGGGTGCCGCGCATCATTACCGTTTCGGTCGTGAGCGCCGCCGTCCCCTCGCCCCGCAAGCGCCAGGCCCTGGAGCTGTTCGAGGGGCTGCCCCGCCACTACGACGCGATGGGCGCGCTGCTGAGCTTCGGCCAGGATCCGCGCTGGCGTCGCGCGCTGATCCGCGCGGTCGCGCCCGAGCCCGGGCAGCGCATCCTCGACGTCGCCACGGGGACTGGCATGGTCGCGCTCGCGCTGGCCGACGCGGGCGCGGCGGAGGTCGTGGGGATCGACCAGAGCGAGGCGATGCTCGAGGTCGCGCGCGGTCGCGTCGCGCACGGCGCGCCGATCACATTGCGCCACGGCGAGGCCGAGCGCCTCCCGTTTCACGACGGCGCCTTCGACGCGCTGACCTTCACCTATCTGCTGCGCTACGTCGACGACCGCGCGGCGACGCTGCGCGAGCTCGCCCGGGTCGTCGCACCCGGCGGACGGATCGCGATGGTCGAGTTCGGCGTGCCCGACCGGCCCCTGCTGCGAGGGCTGTGGCGGGCGTACTCGCGGTTCGGCCTGCCCGCGATCGGGCGCTTGGTCTCCCCGGCCTGGTACGAGGTCGGGCGCTTCCTGGGGCCGAGCATCGAGCAGCTGCACCGCGAGGAGCCCGACCTGCCCGAGCTGTGGCGCGCCGCCGGGATCCGCGATCCGGCCCAGCGGGCGATGAGCTTCGGCGCCGGGCTGGTGATGTGGGGCGTTCGCGCGGACGGGTGAGCGCGCCGCGGCGCCCGCAGCGCCCCGCGTTCTACGCGTTGGCCCCGGGCGGCTGGCGCGATCTCGTCACGCTGCTGCACCCGCCGTATACGGCCTGGCATCTCAGCTACGTCGCGCTCGGGGCGGCGGCGGCGCCGCATCTGCACGGCGTTCGTCTCGGCGCCGCCGTGGCGGCCTTCGGCCTCGCAGTCGGGATCGCCGCGCACGCGCTCGACGAGCTGCGCGGCCATCCGCTGCAGACCCGGCTGCGCGACCGGACGCTGGTCGGACTGGCCTCGGTGGGCCTGGGCGGCGCGATCGCGATCGGCGCGCTCGGCGCGGCGACCGTCTCGCTCCTGCTCACCCCGCTCGTCGTCCTCGGGGCGTGGCTGGCGCTCGCATACAACCTCGAGCTCGTCGGCGGGCGGTTTCACACCGACGCCTGGTTCGCGCTCGGCTGGGGCGCGTTCCCGGCCTTCACCGGCTTCTTCGTCAACGCGTTGACGATCACGCCGGCGGGCCTGCTCGTGACCGCCGGCTGCTGCCTGCTCAGCGTCGCCCAGCGGCGGCTCAGCACGCCCGTCCGCGAGCTGCGCCGGCGCACCGCCTCGGTCCACGGCGAGCTGACGCTCCACGACGGCGAGGCCCGCGAGCTGACCGCGGCTCGGCTCGCCGAGCCGCTCGAGGGCGCGCTGCGGGCGATCTGGCCGGCGCTCGTGCTGCTCGCCGTGGGCGCGGTCGCGGTCCGGCTCGGGTAGCGCCGGTCCGGCTCGGGTAGCGCCCGGTCCGGCTCGAGTGAGCGCCCCGTCCGGCTCGAGTGAGCGCCGGGTCCGCCGGCGGACGGCTAGCCGGCGGTCAGCACCATGCCGGCGGCGACGGTGTCGTTGGTCGCCTCGTCGATGAGGATGAAGCTGCCGGTGGTGCGGTTGCGGCTGTAGGCGTCGACCATGAGCGGCGCCGAGCAGCGCAGCGTGACGCGACCGATCTCGTTCAGCCCCAGCTGCGGCGCCGCGAGGTGCTCGAGCGTGTTGATGTCGACGCGATACTCGATCTCCTCGACGACCGCGCGCGCCGAGCGGGTGGTGTGCTTGATCGCGTACCGGCCGCGCGGTTGCAGCGGCGTCTCGGACATCCAGCAGAGCATCGCCTCGAGCTCGCGGGCCGCCGTCGGCTGGTCCTCGGCCTCGACGATCATGTCCCCGCGCGAGACGTCGACCTGGTCAGCGAGCCGGACCGCCACCGACATCGTCGGGAAGGCTGCGGGCACCTCACCCTCGTGGGTGTCGATTCCGGCGATCGTCGAGCGCCGGCCGCCGGGGAGCACCAGCACCTCGGCGCCCGGACGCAGGATCCCGCCCGCCACCTGCCCCGCATAGCCGCGGTAATCGTGGTGCTCGGAGGAATACGGCCGGATGCACCACTGGATCGGGAAGCGGAGGTCGGAGAGGTTGCGGTCGGGGGCGATGACGACGTGCTCGAGGTGGTAGAGCAGGGTCGAGGCTCCGTACCACTGCATCCGATCCGAGGGCTCGACGACGTTGTCGCCCCGCAGCGCCGAGATCGGGACGAAGGTGATGTCCGGGATCTGCAGCCGCGAGGCCCAGTCGGTCATCTCCTCGAGGATGTCGTAGAAGACGCTCTCGTCGTATTTGACGAGGTCCATCTTGTTGACGGCGACGACGAGGTGGGGGATGCGCAGCAGCGAGGCGAGGTAGGCGTGCCGGCGCGTCTGCTCCGAGACGCCCTTGCGCGCGTCGATCAGGACGATCGAGACATCGGCGGTCGAGGCCCCGGTGACCATGTTGCGCGTGTACTGCTCGTGGCCGGGGGTGTCGGCGATGATGAACTTGCGCAGCGGGGTCTGGAAGTAGCGGTAGGCGACGTCGATCGTGATCCCCTGCTCACGCTCGGCGCGCAGCCCGTCGGTCAGCAGCGCGAGGTTGACGTAGCCGTCCCCCCGGCGCTCCGAGGTCTGCACGACGTGGTCGAGCTGGTCGGCGAGGATCGCCTTGGAGTCGTAGAGCAGGCGCCCGATCAGCGTCGACTTGCCGTCGTCAACCGAGCCGGCGGTGGCGATCCGCAGCAGCTCGGTGCGTCGCCGGGGCATTGCGTACGGCTCCCGCCCGCCCCGCCCCTCCCGCGCGGCTTCGGAGGCGCCGTTCTGAGTGACCGCCGCCATTAGAAGTAGCCCTCCCGCTTGCGATCCTCCATCGCCGCCTCGGTGACGCGATCGTCGGCGCGGGTCTCGCCGCGCTCGGTGATCCGGGTGGCGGCGATCTCGGCGACGACCTCCTGCAGCGTCGCCGCCGTCGAGCGCACCGCGCCGGTGCAGGTCATGTCGCCGACGGTGCGATAGCGCACCGACTCGGCGAACGGCTCCTCCCCGTCGATCAGCTGCACGAACTCGTTGTGGGCGTAGAGCATCCCGTCGCGGGCGAACACCTGGCGCTCGTGGGAGAAGTAGATCGACGGGATCTCGAGCCGCTGCTCGGCGATGTACTGCCACACGTCGAGCTCGGTCCAGTTGGAGATCGGGAACACGCGCACGTGCTCGCCGCGGCGGATGCGCCCGTTGTAGAGCGCCCACAGCTCGGGCCGCTGGGCCTTGGGGTCCCACTGCCCGAAGTCGTCGCGGAAGGAGAACACCCGCTCCTTGGCCCGGGCACGCTCCTCGTCGCGGCGGGCGCCGCCGAACGCCGCATCGAAGCCGTGCTCCTCGATCGCGTCGAGTAGCGTCGTCGTCTGCAGGCGGTTGCGCGAGGCGCGCGGGCCGATCTCCTCGGTCACCCGCCCCGAGTCGATCGAGTCCTGGACGCTGGCGATGATGAGGCGCTCGCCGAGCGCGTCCGTGATCCGGTCGCGGAACGCGACGACCTCGGAGAAGTTGTGCCCGGTGTCGACGTGCATGATCGGGAACGGGAACCGCCCGGGACGAAACGCCTTCTCCGCGAGGCGGAGCAGCACGATCGAGTCCTTGCCCCCGCTGAACAGGAGCACGGGGCGCTCGAACTCGGCGGCGACCTCGCGGAAGATGTGGATCGACTCCGCCTCGAGCGCCTGCAGGTGGGAGAGCTCGTAGCGGACGGCGGTCACAGATGGATCCCGCACTCGGTCTTGTCCTGGCCGGTCCAGCGACCCTCGCGGCCGGTGCCCGGGAGCGTGCACGGCGCGCAGCCGATCGACGCGTACCCGGCGTCGTGGAGCGGGTTGTACGGCAGCTCGTGCTCGAAGATGTAGCGCCAGACGTCCTTGTCGGACCAGTCGGCGAGCGGGTTGAGCTTGACGATGCCGCGTCGCGCATCGAGCTCGACCTTCGCGCTGCCCGAGCGGATCGCCGACTGCTCGCGGCGGATGCCGGTCGTCCACGCGTCGACATCGCCGAGCGCCTGCGCCAGCGCGTGCACCTTGGCCTCGCCGCAGCAGCGGTCGGCCGTCCACGGCCGGTCGGAGCTGCTCGCGTCGTAGACGTCGATCGGCAGCCCGAACCGCTCCTCGAAGCGCTTCCACGTCGCGAGCGTCTCGACGAACAGCACGCCGGTGTCGATGACGAACGCGCGCGCACCCGGCTCGAGCTCGGAGAGCATGTGGAAGAGGACCGACTCCTCCTTCTGAAACGAGCAGGCCATGGTCAGCCGCGGGTGGAAGCGCTGCAGCCCGTAGGCCAGGACCTCCTGGGCCGATCTGCACTCCAGATCCGGAAGCGTGGTACTCAGACCGCGCACTCCCCTTCGCCGCGCTGGACCTCGAAGGGCGTGTCGCGGTTGAAGTCGATGAACTGGTTCATGTTCTGCAGGGTGAATTCGATCGGCAGCGTCAGATCCCTCACGCGCTCCTCGAACGCCGGCGCGCCGACCCGGTCGACGAAGGCGCGGAACGCCTCGCCCTCGGACCGCTCGGATTCGTAGAAGCGTAGCCAACGCTGCACCGCCTCCGGGACCCGCTTGGCGGGCAGCCGGGTCTTCAACCGCTGCCCGTAGCGGACGTCGCCGCCCTCGTAGGCGCCGCCGACGTGGGGGATGTAGGCCGGGATCGTGCGCTCGCCGACCTTGATCGAGGCGCCGTAGAAGCCGATGTCGGCGATGTGATGCTGGCCGCAGCCGTTCGGGCAGCCGCTCATCTTGACGTGGGTGCGGCGCGTCAGCGGGTCGGTGATATCCATCTCCACGAGCCGCTCGGAGACGGCCTGATTGAGCCCCATCGAGCTCGTGATCCCGAGCTTGCACGAGTCGGTGCCGGGGCAGCTGACGACGTCGGTGACCTCGTCGGCGCCGGCGTCGCCGAGGCCGAGGGCCGCCAGCGCGCGCCACACCTCGTAGACCGACTCGTCGCGCACCCAGCGCAGCACGAGGTTCTGGTGCACGGTCGTGCGCGCCGCGCCGCCGCAGTAGCGGCGCATGATCTCGCCGAGCCCGCGCAGCTGCTCGGGCGTCAGGTCGCCGCGGGGGATCATGACCTCGACCGTCGAGAAGCCGGCCTGGCGCTGGCTGGCGACGTTGGACTCGCCGAAGCGGTCAAACGCGCGGCGGTCGCCGTTGGGCGAGTCGTACGCGGCGCCGCGGCCCGGCGCATCGGCCTCCTCGTCGTGGTGATAGAGGATCTCGTCCACGGAGAAGTCGCGCTCGGCCACCCAGTCGCCCTCGAGCTCCTCCTCGACCAGCTCGCGGAAGGCGTCGATGCCGATCTTGTCGACGAGGACCTTGATCCGCGCGCGGGCGCGGTTGACGCGCAGGAAGTCCTGGCGGTCGAAGATCCGCACGACCGCCTCGGTGACCTTCAGGTAGTCGCCGTTGTCGAGCTCGACGAATTCAAACAGCGCCAGCGCCACCCGGGGCATGATCGAGGTGCCGCCGCCGACCCGGACCTCGACGCCGCGCACGCCGTCGCGCACCCGCGGCAGGAACGCGATGTCGTGGATGCCGGTGATCGCGTTGTCGGCGTCGGTGGCCGCGAACGCGGTCTTGAACTTGCGGGGCATCGACTGGGTCGTCGGATGGCGCACGAAGTAGCGCACGTACGCGCCCGCGTACGGGGTGATGTCGAACGGCTCGTCGGGGAGCGTCCCCGCGCGCGGGTCGCCGGTGACGTTGCGCATGGTGTTGCCGCAGCCCTCGCGCGACGACAGCCCGGCGTCGCCGAGCTCGCGGATGAGCTGCGCGGCGTCGGGCAGCGGGACGTGGTGCATCTGGATGTTCTGCCGCGTGGTGATGTGACCCTTGCGCAGCGGGACGTGGCGCTCGATGCCCCCGGCGAACGCGTCGAGCTGGTCGGGGGTGACGCCGCCCAGCGGCAGCTTGACCCGGACCATCTGCACGTCGGGCTGGCGCTGGCCGTAGACGCCCTGCTTGAGGCGGAACTTGATGAACTCGTCGGCCTCGAGCTGGCCCGCGAGGTACCGCGTCGACTCGGTGTCGAAGTCGTCGAACTCCCGCTCGAGGATCGGGATCACGTGGCCGGGGACGTTCTCGACGACCTCGGGGTTCTCGAGCGAACCGGCCTTCTGCTGGTGAATCGAAGCGGGCTCCATCCGGGGACCTCTTTCGGTGGCTGACGGCTCGTGCGTCCACCATCAAACTACCAAAACGCAGTCGGGATAAGCCTATTTTCGCGCCGCGACCTCCCGTTGACGGAGGCGCTCGCCCGCGTCAGCGCCAGGGCTCGACGGGCGCGGGCTGGCGCGTGACGCCCTCGTGCAGCGCCGCCCGCTGCCACGGACTCGGTGCCCACCCGGCCGCCGGCGGCGGCGCGGGCACCGGAGCGGTGTCGCGCATGAAACGCTCGAGCGCCGCGACGACCGCCGCCGCCTCCTCGGGCGAGGCGTCGGGGGCGGTGATCGACAGCTTCGGGCGCCGGTTCATGCGTGCGCCGAGGGTATCGTCCGCGGCCGTGATCGAGTCTCCCCTTCCCGCCGCATGACCCCGCTGCCCGTCCTCGGGCACTCGGCCGTGCTGGCCGCGGTCTCGCCCGCCGAGGCGATCGACCGGGTCGCCGACGCGTTTCGCCGCCACCACGCGGGCGAGTGGACGATGCCCGCCAAGGTCTATCTGCAGAGCCCGCCGTTCGGCGACTTCCGCGCCATGCCGGCGCGTGGCGGCGGCCTCGCCCTGCTCAAGTGGATCACCTCCTTCCCGTCCAACCCCGCGCGCGGGCTCCCGACCGTCCAGGGGCTCGTCTGCCTCTCCGACGCGGAGACGGGGACGCCGCTCATGCTCCTCGACGCTCGCTCGGTGACCGCGCTGCGCACCGGCGCCGTCGCCGCCGTCGCCACCCGAGCGTTCGCCCCCGCCGACGCCGAGTCGGTCGGGATCGTCGGCTGCGGTCTGCACGGAATGTGGGCCGCCCGGTGCCTGCGCGCCGCCGGCTACCGCGGCGGGATCGCCTGCGACGTGCGCGCGCGGGCCGCCACCGACGTCGCCGCCGAGCTCGAGGCGTCGGTTGGCGACCGCGCGCAGGCGCTCGCCTGCGACGTCGTCTGCTGCGTCACCCCCGGAACCGAGCCGGTCGTCGAGCACGCCGACCTGCACCCGGGGCTGCACCTCAACATGCTCGGCGCCGACGGCCCCGGCAAGGCCGAGGCGAGCGTCGACGCGGTCGCCGCCTGTCGGCTGTTCTGCGACGAGTGGGAGCAGGCCGTCCACGGCGGCGAGCTGACCGGCGCGGTGACCGCCGGCCGCGTGCAGCGCGACCAGGTCGGCGAGCTTGGGGCGGTGCTCGACGGCGCCCCCGGTCGGGTCAACCCCGAGGAGGTCACGATGTTCGACTCGACCGGCCTCGCGATCCAGGATCTTGCGGTGGCCGCGGCCGCTTACGAGGCGTGGCGGCTTGGCGCTGTGGCGGCCCAGACGGTGTCGCTGTAGTGGTTGTTCGCATGCGGGCTGAGACGGGCGCCCGTTCGGCGCAGCGCGTTATGTGGGGGCGCGTGGGGGCGTTGGGGCGCGAGCGAACACAAGCTGCGCCGAACGGGGCCCCGTCCAGCCCGCCGCGCATCGGGCAACGAGACGTCTGGGGCACGGGACGTGGTGGCGACCGCCAGCCGCGTCGGCGGCCGGGCCATGGCCGCTCGTCGCCTGGGCGGGGGCTGGGACGCTCGCGGCCGGGGCGGGGGCTGGGACGCTCGCGGCCGGGGCGGGGGCTGGAACGCTCGCGGCCGCGAGCTGCGGCGGGTCGGGGCTCAGAGCCGGTGGGGGCGCGGGGCGGCTCGGTGCTCGCCGGCACCGCCCCCCTTGAGTCGCTTGCGCCCCCGACCCCGCCGCGCGCCCGGAGTCGTTGGGGGCGGTGCTGGCGACGCATCGGGCCGCCCCGCGCCCGGGACGGCGACGCATGGGGCCGTCCCGTGGGGCCAGGGCGCTCAGAGCGGGATGTTGCCGTGCTTGCGCCGGGGGCCGGGGTCGCGCTTGGTCTGCAGCGTGTGCAGGGCGGTGATGACCGTGGGGCGGGTGTCGGAGGGGACGATGACGTCGTCGAGGTAGCCGCGCTCGGCGGCGACGTAGGGACTGGCGAAATGGGCCTTGTAGTCCTCGATCAGCGTCGCGCGGCGGGAGTCGGGCGTCGGGGAGGCCGCGATGTCGCGGCGGTAGATGATGTTGACCGCGCCGTCGGGGCCCATGACGGCGACCTCGGCGCTCGGCCACGCGAAGTTGAAGTCGGCGGCGAGGTGCTTGGAGCCCATGACGTCGTAGGCGCCGCCGTAGGCCTTGCGGGTGATGATCGTGATCTTCGGCACGGTCGCCTCGGCGTAGGCGTACAGGAGCTTGGCGCCGTGGCGGATGATCCCGCCCCATTCCTGGGTGGTGCCGGGGAGGAAGCCCGGGACGTCGCAGAAGGTGAGGATCGGGATGTTGAACGCGTCGCAGGTCCGGATGAAGCGCGCCGCCTTCTCCGAGGACTCGATGTCGAGCACGCCGGCGAGCTGCGCCGGCTGGTTGCCGACCACCCCGATGGAGAAGCCGTCGAGGCGGGCGAAGCCGACCACGATGTTGCGCGCGTAGTGCTCGTGGACCTCGAGGAACTCGCCGTCGTCGACGATGCGGCGGATGACCTCGCGCATGTCGTAGGGCTTGTTCGGGCTGTCGGGGACGATCGTGTCGAGCTCGGGATCGCGTCGCTGCGAGTCGTCGGTGGTCATGACCCGAGGCGGGATCTCAAGGTTGTTCTGCGGCAGGTAGGAGAGCAGATAGCGCGCGTCCTGCAGGCACCCGTCCTCGTCGTCGGCGGCGAAGTGGGCGACGCCCGACCTCGAGTTGTGCGACATCGCGCCGCCGAGGTCCTCAAAGCCGACCTCCTCGCCGGTGACCGTCCTGATCACGTCGGGTCCCGTGATGAACATGTGGGAGGTCTCCTTGACCATGAAGATGAAGTCGGTGATCGCCGGCGAGTAGACCGCGCCGCCCGCGCAGGGGCCCATCACGAGGCTGATCTGCGGGATGACGCCGCTGCAGCGCACGTTGCGCAGGAAGACGTCGCCGTAGGCGCCGAGGGAGACGACCCCCTCCTGGATCCGTGCGCCGCCCGAGTCGTTGATGCCGATCACGGGGCAGCCGATCCTGGCCGCGAGATCCATGATCTTGCACATCTTCTCGGCCATCACCTCGCCGAGCGAGCCGCCGAACACCGTGAAGTCCTGGCTGAAGACGCACACGCGGCGGCCGTCGATCGTCCCGTGGCCGGTGACGACCGCGTCGCCCCAGGGACGGTTGCGCTGCATGTCGAACTCGAGCGTGCGGTGGCGGACGAACGCGTCGAGCTCCTGGAAGGAGCCGGGGTCCAGGAGCTTGGCGATCCGCTCGCGGGCGGTCAGCTTGCCCTTCTCGTGCTGCTTGTCAACGGCGGCCTGGCCGGCGTTGTGGACCGCCTCCTCGCGCAGCTCCTGCAGCCGCGCGAGCTTGTCCTCGGAGGTCTCGGGAGCGTGGTCGCGCGTCATGCGAGCGCGAGTCTAAGTGGTCGGTGCCGTGAGTACGGCCGCTGCGACGCCGAGTTCCAGCCTCCGGCCGACGGCGGTGACGACCGGGACGTCAGGCGCGCGAGTACGGCCGGTGGTGGGCCTGGCCGAGGCTGTCCAGCGCCTGGCTGAGCAGCTCCAGGGTCTCGTCGTCGACGGGCTCGGGCGGCGCCACCGGCGCGGGCGGCTCGGGCTCGGCGACCGGCGCGGGCAGCGGAGCCACGGCGACCGCCCGGGAGCGGCGCCGGCGCCACCGGGCGAGCACGCGCTCCCACAGCCGCCGCGCTCGCCCGCGAGGGGCCTGCGGGTCAGGGTCGGGCGCGCCCTCGTAGTCGGGGGCCTCGCGCGTTTCGGGCGCCAGCGCCTCGGGCGCCAACGCCTCGGGCGCCAGCGTCTCGGGCGCCAACGTCTCGGGCGCCAACGTCTCGGGCGCCAGCGTCTCGGGCGCCAAGGTCTCGGGGTCGCGCGCCGGCGTTCCGGGCGCCGGCGTCTCGGGCGCCGGCGGGATGTCGGTCCGGACCGCCGTCAGCACGACGCGCGTCCCCCAGCCGGCGGGCTCGAGCCGCACCGTGCCGCGCGCGGCAGCGCCCTCCCAGGCGACGGTGGACTCGGGCTCAAGGCTGGTGACGCGGATGTCCCTGAAATTGCCAAGATGACGCGCCAGCGAGGCCGCGTCGCTGCATTCCGACCAGAGTTCGGGGGCGGACTTCAACAGGGTCCGGCTGACTTCGAGCTCTCCCATTGCGATCGATGTTCGCCCGGGCGGCGGCGACTCCTTCCCGGCGCCGGGAGTTCTGCAGTCGGGCCGCCGACTCACCGTGCGGCGATCGGCGCCTCGGGGAGGGGGGTGGCCGACTCCTGCAGCGCGCTTGCCCGCGACCACGCGTCGACGGCCCCGGTGGCCAACAGCGCGCACAGCGCGTCGGTGGCGATCGGCTTGAACTGCCGGCCGGTGAGCTCGACACACCGCTCGACGGCGTCGGCGACGGAGCTCGCGGGGCTGTACACGCGCCGGGTGACGATCGCCTCGAACGCGTCGGCCAGGGCGAGCAGCGCCGCGCCGTCATCGATCTGCTCGGCGATCAGGCCGTCGGGGTAGCCGGCGCCGTCGGGTCGCTCGTGGTGACCGCGCACCCAGCCGACCTGCTGCGCCGAGAGCACGCCGTCGAGCATCTCGGCGCCGAGCAGCGCGTGGCGCTGCATCTGCGCCATCTCCTCGTCGTCCAGCGCCCCCGGCTTGAGCAGGATCGCGTCCGGGATGCCGATCTTGCCGACGTCGTGGACGAGCGCCGCCTGGTGCAGCGCGCCGATCGCCTCCGGCGACCAGCCGGCGACGGTCGCCAGCCGGGTGCAGAGCGCCGCCACGCGCTCGGAGTGACGCCGGGTGGCGGGGTGCTTGGCGTCGATCGCCCGCGCGAGCGCGGTGATGCCGACGAGCGCACTGCTGCGCTCGGGGTGCAGCGCGCGCTCGGCGGCGCTCGGCTGGCGCACGACCGCTGGGTCGAAGATGCACGAGCGCGTGCGGCCGTGCGCCTTGCTCCAGCACAGCGCACTGCCCGCCCGCTCGACGAGGCGCTCGACGCCTCCGGCGCGGTCGAGGTCGCAGATCCCCGCCGAGGCGGTGATCGACACGCCCTCGGAGTCGGCGACCGCGCTGACGAGCGCCGCTCGTGCGCGCTCGACGATGGCCATCGTGCCGACCGCGTCGACGCCGTGCAGCAGCAGCGCGAACTCGTCGCCGCCGAGCCGGGCGAGCACGTCGCCCTCGCCGGCCGCGAACTCGCCCAGCGTCAGCGCCACCGTGCTCAGCAGACGTTCGCCGGCGTGGTGGCCGCGCACCTCGTTGAGCAGGCGGAAGTCGTCGACGTCGAGGATCGCCAGCGAGAGCGGCCGCCCGGCCCGCCGGGCGCGCTCGATCTCCACCCGCGCGCGATCGTGGAAGGCGCGATGGTTGGCCAGTCCGGTGAGCGGATCGGTCGTCGCCTCGCGGAGCAGCTGCGCGTGGCCCTCGAGGTTGCCGATCGCCACGCCGGCGAGCTCGGAGAGCTCGCGCTGGCGTTCGGCGTCGTCGCCGAGGAACGCCCCGGGGTTCATCGACGCCGTCACCAGCGCCCCCCAGCGCTGGCCGCCGGCATCGATCGGGACCGCGAGTGACGCCTGGCAGCCCGCCCGGGCGAAGATCGGGCCGAGCGTGCCGTCGGCTGCGCTGCAGCGAACCGGTCTCCCCTCGAGGATCGCGCGGCGAAAGCCGTGTCGCGGGTCGGCGCGGTAGACGCCGGGCGCAAGCTCGAGGTCGCAGTCCGAGGTCCAGATCCCGAGCAGCTCGGCGTGCGTGCCGTCGCGGTCGCGCGCCACCGCCGTGACGCAGACCGCGAGGAGCTGGCCGAGCTCACGAGCGATCGTCGCCAACAGCTCGGCCGTCGGGGCGCTGCGGACCGCCGCTTCGGCGACGCGGCGCAACATCGTCTGGGCGTCGGCGAGGCGGGCCGCCCGCAGCTCGGCGCGCCTGTGCTCGGTGACGTCGACGAGCGACACCAGCAGGCCCTCCTCGCGGGGGCAGATGTGGACGCGGTACCAGCCGCCGACGCCGTCGACGACGTACTCGTGCTCCTCGTCGTCGCGCATGACGGCGCGGAGGTGCGGCTCGGAGTGGCTGCCGATCAGGACCGGCAGCCGGTCCCAGATCGTCTGCCCGATGTCCTCGTCGGAGATGCCGAAGCGCCGGCGGTAGTCGCCGTTGGCGTAGACGAGCCGCCAGTCGCGGTCGATGGCGGCCAGCGCGACGGGGGCGGCATCGAGCACCGCCTCGTCATCCCACCCCCGAACGCCTTGCACAGACCCGACACACTAACGGTTCCGGCGCCGTCCGCCTCACCAAGAATGATGCGCTATGCAGCGGTTTTAGCAGCTCTGAACGCGCGCGGGCCTCAGGCGCCGGCGTGCGTGGCCATGAGGAACACCGTGACCACGACGATCAGCGACTGGAGCGCGCCGCCGATCGTGACCTGATTGAGCACCCGCCGGTACTCGTCGCTGTAGGAGAAGGTTGTCGTCCCGCCGCCGCTCCCGGGCGCCCCGGCGAGCTCGCGACCCGAGAGCTCGATCAGCCGCCTGACCCGCGGCGCCATCACCGCCCCCTCGATCCCGCCGAGCACGAGCACCGCGAAGATGCCCCACTGGGTGTAGAAGGCGTGGAACTGGTCCTCCTTGCCGGCGAGGTAGATCCCCGCGACGAGGACGACGATCAGCCCGGGATAGATCAGCCGCCGGGCGATCAGCTGCATGATCGCAAAGAACCAGGGCATCGCCGCCGGATCCAGCCGCGCCCCGGCGCCGAGGAAGATCGGATAGGCGAAGGTCGCGCCGAAGCCGATGACCGCGGCGAGGATGTGGACGGCGAGGACGAGGTCGACGAGCTCGACGGCGCAGATCGTCATCTGTGGCCGGCCGCTAGAACGACGGGCGGTACTCGCCGAACACGTCGCGCAGCGCGCCGCACGTCTCGCCCACCGAGCAGCGGTCCTTCAGCGCCTGGCGCAACGGGACCAGCAGGTTGTCGCTGCCCCGGGCGGCGGCCCGCACCTCCTGCAGGCGACGCTCGACCAGCTCCTGGTCGCGATCGGCCTTGAACGCCTTCAGCCGCTCCAGTTGGCCGCGCTCGGCCTCGGGGTCGAGCCGGAGGATCTCGGTCACCTCAAGCGCGTCGTCGACGAATCGGTTGACCCCGACGACGACGTCCTGCTCGGTGCGGTAGCGCTCGTGGTAGCCGAACGCCGACTCCTCGATCTCGGCGGTCATGAACTCGATCGCCTTGACCGACCCGCCGAGCCGGTCGACCTTCTCGATCAGCTCCCACCCCCGGGTCTCGACCTCGTCGGTCAGCGCCTCGACGAAGTAGGAGCCGGCGAACGGGTCGACGGTGTCCGCGGCGCCGGACTCGTAGCCGATGATCTGCTGGGTGCGCAGCGCGATGCGGGCAGCGCGTTCCGTCGGAAGCGCGAGTGCCTCGTCGTAGCCGTTGGTGTGCAGCGACTGGGTGCCCCCGCACACGGCGGCGAAGCCCTGCAGCGCGACGCGGACGATGTTGTTCTCCGGTTGCTGGGCGGTCAGCGTCACCCCGCCGGTCTGGGTATGGAAGCGCAGCCGCCACGAGCGCTCGTCCTGGGCGCCGAAGCGCTCGCGCATGATCTGCGCCCACATCCTCCGGGCCGCGCGGAACTTGGCCACCTCCTGGAAGACGTGGTTGTGCCCGTTGAAGAAGAACGCCAGCCGCGGGGCGAAGCGGTCGATCTCCAGCCCGGCGTTGAGCGCCGCCCGTACGTAGGCGATCCCGTTGGCCAGCGTGAACGCGACCTCCTGGACCGCCGAGCAGCCCTTCTCGCGGAAGTGGTAGCCGCTGATCGACACCGTGTTCCACCTCGGCATCCGCTCGTCGCAGTAGGCGAACAGGTCGGTGGTCAGGCGGATCGCCCCCTCGGGTGGGTAGATGTAGTTTCCGCGGGCGATGTACTCCTTCAGGATGTCGTTCTGGGTGGTGCCGCGCAGCTGGTCGGCCGCCACCCCCTGCTCGTCCCCGACAAGCTCGTAGAGCAAAAGCAGCACGCTCGCCGGGGCGTTGATCGTCATCGAGGTCGAGACCTGATCCAGCGGGATCTGGTCAAACGCGGCGCGCATGTCCTCAATCGAGTCGATCGCCACCCCGGTGCGGCCGACCTCGCCGAGGCTGCGCGGGTCATCGGAGTCCAGGCCGAGCTGCGTCGGCAGGTCGAAGGCCATCGACAGGCCGGTCGAGCCGTTGGCGAGCAGGTAGCGGTAGCGCTCGTTGGACTCGCGCGCCGACGAGTAGCCCGCGTACTGGCGCATCGTCCACAGCCGCTGGCGATACATCTCCCGGTGCACCCCGCGAGCGAAGGGATACTCGCCGGGCTCGCGCAGGCGCGCCGGGAGATCCGCGGGCAGGTCCTCCTCGGTGTACAGCGGCTCGATCTCGATGCCCGAGTCGGTGAAGCGGCGCGGGTCGTCGGGGCCGACGATCGGGGCGATCGTGCGGTGCTCGTCAGCGGTCGCCATCGGGCGTCAGAGACTACTGGTAGCGCGAGCCCGGCTCGGCGGTCGACACGGCTCTCGAACGGCGCCCACGGGCCGCGTCGCCTGACCGTGGCGAGCGGGGTCGGGCAGGATCGGGCGGATCGGGCGGATCGGGCGGGATCGGGCGGGCGGGATCGGGCGGCGCGGCGTACCCGAGGGCGTAGCCTTCGGGTCGTGGAGGTACGAATCCGGATGTTCGCCAGCCTGCGCGAGCGCGCCGGGACCGACGAGGTGGCGGTCGATCTGCCCGAGGGCGCGACGGTCTCGGACGCGCTGGCGACGTTGCGGGAGCTGATCGACGGCCTGCCGGTCGTGATGGCCGTCAACCGCGAGTACGCCGACGCCGACCAGCCGCTGAGCGCGGGCGACGAGCTGGCGCTCATCCCGCCGGTGTCCGGAGGGTCGGTGGCGATCGCTCACGTCCGGGTCACCCGCGAGCCGATCGGCCTCGACGGCGTCACGGCGCGGGTGGGCGATCCGCGGGCGGGCGCCGTGGTCACCTTCAGCGGGGTCACCCGCGAGGTGCCCGAGCTGGGCTACGAGGCCTATGTCGAGATGGCCGAGGCGATGATGCGCGAGATCGTCTCGGCGGCGATCGAGCGGCACGGACTGTGCGCTGCGGCCGCCGAGCACCGCATCGGCACCGTCCCGCTGTCCGAGCCCTCGGTCACCGTCGCCGCGTCGGCCCCGCACCGCGCCGAGGCGTTCGCCGGCGCGCGCGAGATCATCGACGAGATCAAGGCTCGCGCTCCGATCTGGAAGCAGGAGGAAGGCGCCTGGAAGCATCACGGCCAGCCGCCCCGCCGATAGCCTGGCCGACCATGCCCACCTGTCTGGTCACCGGCGGCGCCGGCTTCCTCGGCTCGCACCTGTGCGACGAGCTGCTGGCTCGCGGCAACCGCGTCCTGTGCATCGACAACTTCGAGACCGGCTCGCTGGAGAACATCGAGCACATCCGCACCGACCGGTTCGTCTATCGACAGGTCGACATCATCGAGCCCTACTACGTCGACGAGCCGATCGACTTCGTCTACCACTTCGCCTCGCCCGCATCGCCGATCGACTACCTGCGCCTTCCGCTGCACACGCTCAAGGTCGGCTCCTACGGAACCCACCACACGCTCGGCCTCGCCAAGAAGCACCGCGCGCGCTTCATCACCGCCTCGACGAGCGAGGTCTACGGCGACCCCCAGGTCCACCCCCAGCCCGAGACCTACTGGGGCCACGTCAACCCGATCGGGCCCCGCGGCGTCTACGACGAGGCCAAGCGCTACGCCGAGGCGCTGACGATGGCCTACCACCGCCAGCAGGGCGTCGACACCGCGATCGTGCGCATCTTCAACACCTTCGGCGCGAGGATGCGCCCCTATGACGGCCGTGCGATCCCGACGTTCCTGCGCCAGGCGCTCCAGGATCGGCCGATCACCGTCTTCGGCGACGGGTCGCAGACGCGGTCGTTCTGCTATGTCGACGACCTCATCCGCGGCATCATCGCGCTGTCGCAGTCCGGTTACCACGACCCGGTCAACATCGGCAACCCCGATGAGTTCACGCTGCTCGAGCTGGCCGAGACGGTGATCGAGGTCACCGGCTCGAAGTCGGAGATCGTCTATGAGGCGCTGCCCACCGACGATCCCCAGGTGCGCCGACCCGACATCACGCTCGCCACCGAGCTGCTCGGCTGGAAGCCCGAGGTCGAGCTGCGCGAGGGGCTGCGGCGCACGCTGCAGGAGTCGGGCGAGGAGGCCCTGATCGGGCCGTCCCGCTGAGGCCGGGGGAAGCTTCTCCGGAACTTCGCAGACGGGATACCGTTAGAAGCTGCGGGCGGGCTCCCGGTGACACCCCGCACGTTCTCCCGATGGACCACGAACACGTACTCCAGAGCCGGGCCGACGGAGCGTATGGAGACTCCGGTCGCTCGTCGCGGGCCCCGCTGTCGGATCGCGACGTCCGCCGCCGGCGCGCGCCGATTCTGAGCTTCCTGCTGCGGCGGATGACGCTGCGCCGCGTCTCCAGCGTCGTGACGCTGCTGGCGATCGACTTCGTGGGGGTGGCCGGCGCGATGTTCACCGCGCTCGCCCTGAAGCTGGTCTCGCGCGGCGACTTCAGCGCTCACGCGGCGTGGGCGAACATGCGATCGTCGCTGGCGTTCGCCTACCTGCTCGTCGTGCTGATGTTCGCCCGCGCCGACCTGTACGCGGACCGGCCGCGGCGGCCCGGACTGACCAAGCTCGTCACCGCGCTCACCCAGGCGACGCTGCTCGGCCTCGTCTTCTCGCTGGCCAACGGCGACCATTTCTCGAGCTACTTCCTCTTCTACGGCTCGCTGTTCTTCGGCCTCGTCTACATCGGTGGGATGCGCGCGGCCTACACCTCGGCCACCGGGTGGCTGCTCGAGCAGGCCGGCTATCGCCGGCGCGCGCTGCTCGTCGGCTCCGGGCACCATCTCGACGCCGTCGCCCACGCGCTGGGCAGTCGCTCGCACACCCAGGTCGAGCTCGTTGGCGCGGTCTCGTTGACCGCCGAGCCGCCGCGCGGGCTGCGACTCGTGGGCGAGCTGCACCACCTCGACGAGGTGCTCGCCCGCCAGCGGGTCGACGAGGTGATCATCACCGACCCCGAGTTCCCGCACGAGCACGCGCTCGAGCTCGTCGACCGCTGTCACCAGCGGGGCGTGACCGTCCACGTCGCCCCCTCGACGATGGAGATCCTCCTCGATCGCGCCGAGTTCAGCCCCGGGGAGTCGGTGCCGCTGTTCACGCTGCGCCCCCCGGTGTTCGACGGCGTCCAGTTTGCCGCCAAGCGGACGTTCGATCTCATCCTCGCCTCGCTCGGGATGCTGCTCATCTCGCCGATCCTGATCGCGTGCGCGGCGGCGGTGCGGTTCTCCAGTCGGGGCCCGATCATCTACCGCTCGCTGCGTCCCGGGATCGCGGGCAAGCCCTTCTACTGCTTCAAGTTCCGCACCATGCGCGTCGACTCGGGGCTGAGCACGGAGGTGCTCGAGCAGCTCAACGAGTCCTCGGGGGCGCTGTTCAAGATCCGCGACGACCCCCGGCTGACCCCGGTGGGGCGGCTGCTGCGGCGGTTCTCGCTCGACGAGCTCCCTCAGCTGGCCAACGTCGTGCGGGGCGAGATGTCGCTCGTCGGGCCGCGTCCGCTGCCGATGCGCGACTTCGAGCATCTCGAGGACTGGCACAAGCAGCGCTATCAGGTGCTGCCGGGGATCACCGGCCTGTGGCAGGTGTCGGGTCGCTCGGAGCTCGACTTCGACGACCTCGTGCGGCTCGACTTCCTCTACCTGGAGCGGTGGTCGGTGTTCCTCGACCTGTCGATCCTGCTCAAGACGATCCCCGCCGTCCTGACCCGCCGCGGCGCCTACTGACCCGCCGCGACGCCTATTGAGCGGCTCCGGCGCGGTGTAGGCTGCGGCGGGCATGCCGCCCACCGATCGGTTCGTGATCAGCTTCGCCGCCGAGCCGCCGCAGGAGGCGCTCGCCCAGGGACGCTGGGCGCAGACGCTCGGCGAGCACTTCCTCCTCGCCTGCCGGCAGATCGATGCCGACGGTGAGGATCTCGGCGAGGCGGGCGAGATCGCGTGGTTCCCGGACCGCACGTTCGCGGGGCGAACGTACGTGCCCGCGGTCGCACGGACGACGACCGGCTACGAGCTGTTCGGCTTCGTCGCCTTCAGCGAGGGGGGCGGCGGTCCGGCCGACTTCGAGTCCCGTGCCGACTTCACCTCCGAGACCGCTGAGTCCAACCCGGATTGGAAGCTCGATCTCTCAGACGACGTCATCGGGGCCTGGCGCGGCGAGGCGGGCGAGACCGCCGAGATGACGCTCGTGTGGGGCGTGCCGATGATCTCCGGCGGCGAGACGGTCACCGCCGAGCTCTCCGGAGCCGTCGTCGACCAGTGCACGCTCATGGACGAGCGCTTCACGCTGCTCGCGCCCGACAACTACCGCTCGGACTTCCTCGAGATCAAGCTGTGGGCGGCCGCGGGCGACGAGCTCGCCGCCGAATCGCTCTACGTCGACGAGGAGGACCCGGACGACGAGGCCGACCCGGACGACGACGAGGACCCGGACCACCCTGGCTAGAACCTGCGACGACGCGCGCTTCAGGGCCGGGCGTCCTTCGCGGATTGCGCCGGCCGAAGGGGGAAGTGGCAGGCGGCAAGATGTCCGGGTCCGAACGTGCGCAGCGGCGGCTCTTGTTCGCCGCACACGTCGCGAGCCCGCGGACAGCGCGTCCTGAACCGACAGCCCGACGGCGGATGGACCGGACTGGGCAGCTGTCCCCGAATGCCGGGACCCGTCTTGGCGCGTTCTGCCGCCGGGTCGGGAAGCGGGATCGTCTTGATGAGCGCGTCGGTGTACGGATGGGTCGGCCGGAGGTAGATGTCGTCGCCGCTGCCGAGCTCCACGAGCTTGCCGAGGTACATCACGCCGATACGATCGGCGAGGTACTTGACCACGGCCAGATCGTGGGAGATGACGACCGAGGCCATCTCGCGTTCGGCCTGCAGGCGCTTCATCAGATTGAGCACCTGCGAGCGGATCGACACGTCGAGCGCGCTCACCGGCTCATCGGCGACGATCACCCGGGGCTCGAGCATCAGCGTCCTGGCCAGCCCGATCCGCTGTCGCTGACCCCCGGAGAACTCGTGCGGGTATCGCTCCAGGGCGTTGCGCGGCAGACCCACCTCCTCGAGGAGGTGCACGACGCGCGCCTCCTGCTCACGACGGCTGCCGATCCCCTGGATGGCCAGGGGCTCGCGCAGGATCGCGGCGACGCGCATCCGCGGATCGAGCGACGCATAGGGGTCTTGGAACATCATCTGCAGGTCTCGACGCGCCCGGCGCAGGCGACCGCCGCGCAGCTTGAAGACCTCGCGGCCTTCGAGCGCGATCCGTCCGGCGTCGGGCTTCTCGATGCCGACGATGAGCTTGCCCAGCGTCGTCTTACCGCACCCGGACTCGCCGACCAGACCCAATGTCTCGCCCGTGTCCAGGTGCAGTGAGATGTCGGAGACGGCCTTGACCGAAGCCACCCGGCGCTGCAGGATCGCGCCGGCGGTGACCGGATATTCGCGCACCGCACCCGTCACCTCGAGCAGGTGGGCGCCGTGGTCTCCGTCGCTGGGCCGCGTGTCCTGCAGGAAGGACTCGGTGATCGTCTCACCCACCGTGAGCTCGGGGGGCCTCGTGATCGGCCCGTCCACCGGGTGCCAGCAGGCGAACAGGTGCCCGCGGTCGTCGCCGGTCAGCGGCGGCTCGTGCTCGCGGCACTGCCCGGTGGCCCGCGGGCAGCGGGCGGCGAACCGGCAGCCCGGGGGCGGATCGGTCAGGTCGGGCGGGATCCCCGGGACCGATGCCAGCGCCTTGCTCCTGTCGGAGTCCAGGCGCGGGATCGAACCCAGGAGCGCCTGGGTGTAGGGGTGTCGCATCGCCGAGAACAGCTCCGCCGTCGGCGCGGTCTCGACGATTCGTCCCGCGTACATGACGTTGATCCGCTTCGTGCGTCCGGCGACGACTCCCATGTCGTGGGTGACGAGCAGCGTGGCCATCCCCAGTCGTGATCGCAGGTCGTCGAGCAGAGCCAGGATCTGGGCCTGGATCGTGACGTCGAGTGCGGTCGTCGGCTCATCCGCGAGCAGCACCCGAGGCTCACAGGCGAGCGCGATCGCGATCATCACGCGCTGACGCAGGCCGCCCGACAGCTGGTGCGGGAAGTCGTCGAGCCGCTCCTTCGGCCGCGGCATGCCGACGAGCTCGAGCACCTCGAGCGCGCGGTTGTTCGCCGTGGCCTTCGACGCCCCGCGGTGCAGGCGCACCGGCTCTGCGACCTGCTCGCCGATCGTCTTCGTCGGGTTCAGCGAGGACTGGGAGTCCTGAAAGATCATCGCGACCGCGTCGCCCCGGATCTTGCGCATCTCAGGCTCGGAGAGGCCGACGAGCTCCCGGCCGTCAAGGCACACCGACCCGTCGACGATCCGCCCGCCGCCCGGGAGCAGCCCGAGAACCGACAGCGCCAGCATCGACTTGCCCGAGCCCGACTCACCCACGAGGCCGACGGTCTCGCCGGCCTCAATGCTGAGATCGACGTTGCCGACGGCGTGCACGAGCGAGCGGGTGAGCTCGATCTCGGTCGTCAGATCGCGAACCTGGAGCGCGGGGGTCATGACGGGCTCAACGGCGGCGGATGCGGACGTCGAGGGCGTCGCGGAGCGCATCCCCGATCAGGTTGGCGGCCAGCACGACCGCGACCAGGCAGCCCCCGACCGGGTAGACGAGCCACCAGTACCCCGACGAGACGTACTGCTGGGCGTTGCCGAGCATGTCCCCCCACGACGTCGCCGGGTACTGCAGCCCGAAGCCGAGGAAGCCCAGGAACGCCAGGATGATGATCGCGTCGGCGACCTGGAATGTGATGTTGACGATCACGACCGACAGGGCGTTGGGGATGAGGTGGCGGTACACCAGGCGGCCGCGGCCCGACCCCATCACCCTCGCGGCCGAGACGAAGTCGCGCACCCGCAGCGTCAGCACCTCCCCCCGCACGAGCCGCGCCGGGATCAGCCACGTGTATGCGCCGATGATCGCGCTCTCGTCGAGCACCGTGGAGTGGTACTTGGTGGCGAGAACGAGCACGATGAACAGGAGCGGGATCGACAGGAAGACGTCGAGGATGCGCATCATGATCCCGTCGACGATCCCCCCGGCCAGGCCCGAGATCGCCCCGTACAGGGTGCCGACGACCGTGGCGATGAACGCCGAGAAGAACCCGATCTCGAGCGCCGTCTGACCGCCCTTCATGATCCGGCCGAGCTCGTCGAAGCCGTTCTCGTCGGTCCCCAGGGGATGGGCGCCGCCGGGATGCAGGTCGGTGATCAGCGGGTTGGTGAGCGACTGGTTGGTGTGATAGACGAGTGGCCCGACGAAGCAGAACAGCACGAAGAACACGATCACGGCGAAGCCGACCACCGCCAGCCGGTTGTCCAGAAATTCGCGCAGCGCCAGCTTCCAGCCGCTCGCCGTGACATGGACGTCGCCGCCCTCGGGCGCCGTGGGCGGAACGCTGACCGTGCCGGCGAGGCCCGGCTGGATGTCCGCCAGGGGCCTGGTCGAGTCAGGCAAGGCGCACCCTCGGGTCGGCGACGGTGACCGCGACGTCGGCGGCGAGGTTGCCCAGCACGGTCAGGACCCCGCCCAGCACCGTATAGGCGAGCAGGATGTTGTAGTCCGAGTTCCCGAGCGCGTTGTAGAACAGCAGCCCGAGGCCCGGGAAGTTGAACAGGACCTCGATCAGCAGGTTGCCCGCCAGCAGCGTCGGGATCGAAAGCCCGGTGAGCGTGATCATCGGCAGGCACGCGTTGCGCAGCAGGTGGCGGAACAGCACGGCGCGCTCGGACAGGCCCTTGGCGCGGGCGAGGCGGATGTAGTCCTGGGCGAGGTTGTCCAGGGCCGAGGAGCGCATGTAGCGCGAGAACGACGCGATGTTGATCCCCGCCAGGGTGAGAATCGGCAGCGTCAGCTGCAGCGGGTGGGTGAACGCCTGCCCCGCGGTGGTGATCGAGTCCGACACCGTCGGCGGGAAGATGTTGAGGTCCAGGGCGAAGATCTGGATGAGGATCAGCCCGAGGAAGAACGACGGCATCGAGTACAGGACGAAGTTCAGCGTCGTGGCGGCGTAGTCGCCGACGCTGTTGCGCTTGACCGCCTGCCAGATGCCGAGCGGCATGGCGACGATCAGCGAGAGCACGAGCGCCGCCCCGGTGAGATATGCGCTGCGGCCGGCGTTCTCGTTGAACAGCGCGCCGACGCTCTGGTCGAGCTTGTAGGAGTAGCCGAAGTTGAGGTGGGCGAGCTTGCCGAGGTAGCTGATCATCTGCGCCAGCTCGGAGCGGTCGTAGCCGTGCTGCCGGTTCCAGACCGCGACCGCAGCGGGCTGAGCCTTCGGGCCCAGGACCGCGTAGACGGGGCTCGGTTGCAGCCAGTGCAGCAGCAGGAACGTGAAGATCGCGATCCCGATGACGACGATGACCGCGACGGCGAGCCGGCGGAGGACGTAGCCGATCATCCGCGCGGCCCGGGCCCGGCTACTTGAGCAGGTACCAGTACTGCGGGAACCACTGCTGCTGGGTCATCGCCATCCAGCCGTCGGGAGGGCCGCCGACGGTCTTCGTGTTCGCCGCGAGCAGGTAGTCGTAATCGGGCAGGTAGAACACCGGCAGGCTCTTGCTCAGGTAGGCGGCCTCGCTCTTGACCGCGCTCGGGTCGCCGCTGTGCACCGACGCGTTGATCAGCCGGTTGGCCGTCGGATCGTCGTAGGCGCCGGTGTTGAGCCCCCCGCCGACGTTGTCGGTCCCGTCCTGGGTGGGGTAGTAGTCAAAGAACAGGCCACCGTAGTTGTTGACGCCCCACTGGTTCGTGTACTTGGCGTTGGCGGGGTTGACGTCGTTGTAGTTCGAGGTCAGGAAGTTGAACGTCTTCGTCTGCAGGATGATGTTGATCCCGGCCGCCTGCTTGGCGATCGAGGACACGGCCTCGGACTCCAGCGCTCCGATGCTCTGCACCGACTCGGGCTGGTTGGCCCATGTGAACCTCAGCGGCGTGCCCGCCGGGATGCCGGCCCCGCACTCGGTCGCGGCCGTCCCCGCCTTGGCGCACGTCGTCTGGCCGTTGGGCACGACCTTCCAGCCGTGGGACTTGAGCAGCGACACCGCCGTCGACGGGCTGTACGGGTAGATCGCGGTGGTCGCCGTCGACGGCGCGTACGGCGACGTCGGCGCCGAGGGAACGGGCCCGTACGCGGGCACCGCGGCGGTCTTGTTGACGCCCTGGATGATGCCCGGCTGGTCGATCAGATGCTCGATCGCCGCCCGGACGTACGGCTGGGCGATCACCTTGTCGAAGTGGTCGGTCGTGTCCTTGAAGTTGATGATCCCGCCGTACCAGCCCCAGCTCGGGCCGCCCCAGATCGTGATCCCCTGCTGCTTGAGCGCGGGCGCCTCGGCGAGCTGCGACGGATCGATCCCGACCGCGACGTCGACGCTGCCGCTCTTGGCCGCGTTGAGCTCGGACGTGAACCCGGTGTAGGTGTTGACGTCGAGCTGCGAGTAGACGGGTTTCGGCGTGCCGCCGTACGTCGGGTTCGGGACCAGGACGTACGAGCTGTTGGTGGCGCTGAAGCTCCGAAGCTTGAACGGCCCCGAGACGTCCTTCCACAGCGGGTCCGAGGCGAAGGTGGCCACTGACGTGCCCTGCTTCTCGAGGTAGTCATAGATCTTCTTGGCCACCGCCGGATTGCTCCAGTCGGTCAGGTGCGGGCCCGAGGCCGAGTCGACGTTCCAGTCGGTGCTCGGGAGCGCGAACACCTGGTTGGTGTCGGCGAGCTGGTTGTTCTCGACGTAGCCCGGGTTGTACGGGGCGTTGAAGTGCAGTACCACGGTGTGGCTGTTCGGCGCGCTGGCGCTGACGACGTTCTGCGGGAACCGGCCGGGCGAGAGCTGCGCCCAGTTGGCCGGGCTCTCCTTGATCGCCGCCTTGAGCAGGTCAAAGAAGAACAGGAAGTCGTTGGCGGTGACCGGCGCGCCGTTTGACCATTTCAGGTTCGGCTTGAGCGGGATCGTGAACGTCTTGTCCCCGTCGCTGGGAGCCGGCGGGCCGCTGGCCGCGCTCAGCCCGAAGTCGACCATCGGCCGCGCGCCGGTGGGGCCGGCGTAGAGCGGCATGTACAGCTCGCTCTGGAACGAGACGGTCCCCGTCGTGACGTTGGACGTGTTCGTGATGGGAAACACCTGGACGGGCGTCTGGCCGGTCAGCTGGCCCTGCGTGATCGTCCCCCCCATCTTCGGGGTGCCGACCGGGGGCAGCGAGCCGTACAGCACGGTGCCGAGCGCGGCGGAAGCCTTGCCTCCCGCACTGCTCGAGCTGCCCTTGCTCTTGCTGCTGCCGCCGCACGCGGCGACCGCGAGCACGATCACCGCGATGGACGCGCACAGAGCAAACGGGCGCCCCAGCGCCCGGAATCGTCCAGTCATGTCCACCCTCTAGCCGTGTTGTGTAGAGCGCCGTTTCCCCGACGGCAGACCCCTCAGCGCGCGAGATGTTCACATCAGGGCCCTGCGCTGTCAAGCATCGCAGATTGCGGGGAGATTAGTTGCAGCTGCCGCCGGATACGCTGGTGCAGGCGAGCCCTCGTAGCTCAACGGATAGAGCACGCGCCTCCTAAGCGCGGGATGCAGGTTCGATTCCTGCCGGGGGCACGTTCGCGGGGTGATCGGCGCCGACCCACCCCCGGGCACGCCGGCCTGCGTAAAGTCCGGCAGCGTGCCGGGTGAAGGTCAGGCGAGCATCGGGCCGTCTCGGCGATGGAGGCGTCGATGACCGGCCCGCTGGCCGAGACACCGGCCCGGCGTCGAGGAGGGGTGCGCCGCCGGCGGGCCGTCGCCTTGGTGACGCTCGTGGTGCTGATGGTCTTCGGGGTCGTGGCCGCGGCCGCCGGCGGAGGAGGCAGCTCACGACCAGCGGCTCGCTTGCCCCGACCGCCCGTCACGATCGCCCGCCGCAGGACGGGGCGTTCCCTCGGGCCGAGTCTGGCGGCGCGCGAGAATGCCGCGATCACCCGGCTCGAGCGCCGCCAGCCGTTCATCCGCATCGGCGGCTCGCAGCGGCGCGAGATCGCGTTGACCTTCGACGACGGCCCCGGTCCCTACACCCCTCGGATCCTCGACGCGCTGGCGCGAGTGCACGCCCCGGCGACGTTCTTTGAGATCGGGTTCATGATCCATTACTTCAACGACTCGCTGCGCCGCGAGTTGCGCATGGGGATGGCCATCGGCGATCACACCGAGACCCACCCGATGATGGCCGCGCTCTCCCCCGCCGGCCAGCGCGCGGAGATCGTCGACCAGACCGAGCATCTCCGCCGCTACGGCGGCCCGTTCCCGCGCCTGTACCGCCCGCCCTACGGCTCCTATGACCAGACCACGTTGGCGCTGCTGCGCAAGCTCAGGATGCTGATGGTCCTCTGGACGGTGGACACCAGCGACTTCCTGCAGCCCGGCGTCGGGGCGATCGTGCACAGGACGATGGCGGGCGCGCGACCCGGAGCGATCATCCTCATGCATGACGCCGGCGGCACCCGCACCCAGGAGATCGCTGCGGTGCCGATCATCGTCAACGCGCTGCGCGCCCGCGGCTACACGCTGGTCACCGTCCCCCGCCTGATCCTCGACGACCCGCCACCCCACGCCGAGAGCCTGCCCCGACGCCTGTCCGGCGACTGATCGCTCGCCCGTCGGCGCACTTCTGAGGTTCGGACCGCGTGCTACGGTCGGCGCGCTTTGCCCGAGACCACGGTGCAGGAGCCACCCGTCGGGCGCGCGAGCGTCCCGGCGCCCGAACTGCCGGCCGCCGCGGAGCCGTGGACGCTGCGGCGCTTCGCCCGCCGCCACCCGTGGTGGACGACGGCGATCGGCGTGGTCGTCCTCTCGGTGGCGGTCGTGCTGTGGGCGGGCACCCGGCCCGGCTTCGATCCCTACGGGTGGCTGACCTGGGGCCACCAGACGCTGCGCGGCTCGCTGGACACCAACGCCGCGCCGTCGTGGAAGCCGCTGCCCTACCTGTTCACCGTCGCGTTCGCCTTCGCCGGGCACTACGAGATGCGCCTGTGGATGTTCGCCTCGGCGGCGATCTCGCTCTCGGGCGTCGTGTTCGCGGCGCGCGTCGCCCATCGGCTGACCGAGGCGCCGCCGCAGCGGCGGTGGGCGGCGGTCGTCGCGGGCGCGTTCGCCGGCCTGGCGCTGCTCGGGATGCGCGACGAGCTGAACGACGGCTACTTCCACTACATCCTCAGCGCGCAGTCCGATCCGATGATCGTCGCGCTCTGCCTCGGCGCGATCGATCGTCATCTCTCGGGTCATCCGCGGTGGGCGTTCGCGCTCGGCTGGCTCGCCGCGCTCGGGCGCCCCGAGGTGTGGCCGTTCCTCGCGCTGTACTCGGTGTGGGCGTGGCGAGCGCGCTCCGCGCCCGCGCAGCTTCTGATCGGCGGCTGGGTGGCGCTCGTGCTCCTGTGGTTCGGGATCCCGGCGATCACCTCGCGGACGCCGTTCGTCTCGGCCTCCAACGCTCTGTACTCGGGCCGGGCGCCCCGCGGCGACCGGGTCACCGCGGTCATCCACCGCTTCGTCGACCTGCACCACTGGCCGCTCGAGATCGCCGCCCTGCTCGGGCTCGCCGTCGCCGCGCTGCGGCGCGACCGCGTCACGCTCGTCCTCGTCACGGGGATCGTCGTCTGGGTGATCATCGAGATCGCCTTCGCGCTGCACGGCTGGCCGGGCCTCGGGCGCTACATGTTCGAGGCCGCCGGCGTCGTGGTCGTCCTTGCCGGGACGTTCGTCGGGCGGGTCCTCGCCGATCCCTCGCTCGGCGGTCGGCTGCGCGGCCTGCCGTCGTGGGCGGGGATCCCGGTGGTCGCCCTGCTCGTTCTCTCGCTCGCCGGACCCGCGCTGTCGGCCGCCCGCGCCGAGCACCGGGACATCGCCCACCAGCGGCGGCGCACCGCCGAGATCGACCGGCTCTCGGGCGTGCTCTCAGAGCTCGGGGGCGCCGCGCGCGTCCGAGCGTGCGGCGAGTCGGTGACCCGCCTGACCTATCAGACGGTGCTCGCCTACTCGATCGGCGAGAACGTGTCGGCGATCGGCTTCAAGTACGCGCAGGCGATCGGCCACGGCAACCCGATCATCCTGTTCACGCCGTACGTGACCGGCACCGGCTGGCAGGTGCGCGCGCTCCACCAGGTCACGCCCGAGTGCCGGACGCTGCCGCCGATCAACCGCTGACGCGGTCGGGGCGCTCCGGGTAGATCTCGTCGATCGTCGTCAGCGAACGGTAGGGGACCCCGGCGGCTCGCTCGATCGCCGCGCCGCCCCCGGCGAGCCGATCGCAGAGCGCCAGCACCCCGACGATCTCCACGCCCTCGTCGCGCACCGCCTCGAGCGCCCGGATCGTCGAGCCGCCCGTCGTGACGACGTCCTCGACGAGCAGGCAGCGGTCCTCGCCCGCGACGAGGACCGGCCCCTCGATGCGCCGCCCGAGGCCGTGCGCCTTGACCTCGGTGCGCACGAAGAACGCCTTGACCAGGGCGCCGCCGGCGAGCGCCGCGCAGGCGATCGGATCGGCGCCCATCGTCATCCCGCCGACCGCCGTCGCCGAGCATTCGGTCGCGTGCGCGGCGACCAGCTGCGCCAGCGCGCGAAAGCCGACCGGGAGCAGGATCGCCCGCTTGGCATCGACGAGGTATTGCGCGGTCGCGCCGCTTGACAGCACGACCTCGCCGATGACGAGCGCGTGCGCGCGCAGCGCGGCGACGAGCCGGTCGCGGGCCGGCTCGTCGGCGGGCGGCGATGACACGCGGCTATTGATACACGTCGACCCCGACGCCGATGCTCAGCCAGTTCCAGACCGAGATCGCGTCCGAGATCGGCAGGCGCAGGCAGCCGTGGCTCGCTGCATAGTCCGGCGCCGGGTCATAGCCGTGGATCGCGTACCCCCGGATGAAGTAGTCCGAGTAGTACATCCCCTCGCTGTTGTAGCCGGGCTCGCGCAGGTAGACGTGGAAGCGGCCGAGGATCGTCGGCGTCGACGGCTTGCCCGAGCTGATCGGATACAGCGCCTGCACCTTGGAGCCGACGATGAGCGCGAGCACCTGGCTGCCGAGGTCGGCCTCGACGTGGCGGCCGTCCTGCGGATAGCGGACCGCGAAGGCGCCGCGCTCGTCGAGCAGCTCGGAGATGGTCAGCCCGTCGAGCGCCTGCGAGGTTCCGTGGTGCAGGAGCCGGTGGTAGGCGTCGATCGCCAAGCCGGTCTGCAGGTCGTAGACCCCGGTCTGCGGAATGTAGAAGTGCAGCTGGGCGAGCTGTGACTGGATGAGCGCCACGAACGCGCCGCGGTCTCCGGGGGAGGCATGGGGGCGCAGCGAGGCGATCGTGCGCGTCGCGGTGAAGGCCGGCATCCGCGGCGTCGCGACGTGGATGACCGTGACGTGGAGGAGCCCGGGCCGCGGGGCCCTGACGCGGGCGATGAAGCGCCCGTCCCGGCGGTCGCGCGACGGCCTGACCGACAGCGTGTGGCTCGAGATGAGCTCGTGCCCGAGATAGGCCTTGACGACGACGGCCTGGCCCGGCGCGTAGGGGCTGACCACTCCGGTGATGTGCAGCGCGCGCTCTGGGACGGTGAGCGTCTGGCGCGCGGCGAAGAACGCGTCGAAGGCGAACAGGTGGACGTGGACCCCGGGGGTCGGCTTGCGCTTGGGCCTGCCCGGTCTCGGCGGCTTCTTCGCGGCCTGGCCGGCGGGAGCGGGCGCGAGCGACGGGGCGGTCATGGTGCCGGTGGAGATGGCGGCGGCGGCGCCGGCACACAGCCCCAGCGTCGCGACGGCGGTGCCGAGCACCGCGCAGATGGAGGCGAGATGACGACGCATGGGCGGGAAGTAAACCAGCGCGGTAAAGCCGCGCGGGCCGGTTCGCGACGCGCCCGTGCACGCATTCGTGCACGGGGCGGGACCGCCGCTCAGGCCGGTCGCGGCGTCCGGGCCGCGAGCGGGCCGACGACGGCGGCGATCACCGCCCAGGAGAGGATCATCAGGCCGAGGACCTCCCCGCCCGACCAGTGCAGCTGGTTGACGCCGAGCGCGAGCGCGTTGTTGGCCGAGTGCATCGCCATGCCGGGGTACAGCGAGTCGGTCTTCCAGCGCACCAGGCAGAGCACGAACCCGAGGATCCCGAGCGGCACCAGGTACTGCGGCGACGCCGAGCCGGTGTGGGCAAGCCCGAACAGCAGCGCGGTCACGAGCGCGGCGATCCACGGCCCGAGCTGCACGCCGAACAGCTCGGCGTGCAGCCGCCGCAGGCCCCCGAAGACGAAGCCGCGGAAGAAGGTCTCCTCGGCCATCGGGGCCACGGCGCAGACGTAGACGGTGGCGACCACGAGCGCGGGCGTGCTGTGGTGCGCGATCAGCTCGGAGGGGAGCTTGTCCTTGCCGCGCAGCGAGAACACCTCGGCGTAGATCGCGGTGACCAGGTAGTAGCCGGCCATCGCCGTCAGCCCGGCGGCGATCCCCGAGCGCCAGGTGATGCGCCGGAAGCCGAAGTCCGCGGCGTGCGGCCGCACGGCGGCCACCGAGGCCATCATGATCGCGGCGGCGACGAACGCGGCCTCGAAGCCGATGTCGCCGGCGACCGAGGTCACCGCCGAGGGGTGCGAGAGGCTCGAGCCGCCGAAATGCCCGACGAACTCGATCAGGATCGTCACCAGCGTGCCGAGGACGAGGCCCAGGACGATGCCCGCGGGGACCATCCACAGCCGCCACGGCGGCACGCGATCGGGCCACGACTTCATCGCGGATGAGCGTAGATGGTCGCCTGGCTCGTGCCCCTCCGCGCTCGGGCGAGCTTTCAGAGCTCGGCGAGCGAGACGATCGTCGTCACCCCGGCGCGGCGCACGCCACCCCGGGACAGCAGCACCGCCTGCAGGCCGCACGCGCGGGCGCCCACCACGTCTTCGTCGAAGGTGTCCCCGACGTGACGGGCCCGCTGCGGTCCCACCCCGGCGAGGGCGAGCGCGTGCTCGAAGATCGCGGCGCTCGGCTTGCGCGCGCCGACCGCGGCCGAGGTGACCACGCCGTGCAGCAGCGGGGCCAGGCCGACGCGCTCGAGCACCTCGATCAGCGACACGTCCCAGTTGGAGACGACGATCACCGCCGCCCCGTGCGACCGGGCCGCGAGGAGCGCCCCCCGGGCGTCCTCGAAGGCGTCGAAGCGCAGGCTCGCGAGCAGCACCTCGGTCATCGCGTCGAGGTCGGCGGGCACGGCCCCACGCGGCAGCGCGTCGCGCAGGACGCCGGCGCAGGCCCGGCGCAGGCGAGCCACGCTCGCGGCGTCGCGCCCGCTGTCCATGTGGGCGCGGTAGTAGCCGATCTCGGCGCGCAGCGCCCGGCCCGCCTCCGCCTCGGACACCGAGGCCCCGAACCGCGTCGCCAGCTCGCGCGCCAGGTGCGGCGCCGGCGGTTGCAGCGCGACGAGCGTCCCCAGCCCGTCGATGAGCAGCGCTCGATCGTGCATGGCGCCGTGCGATGATCGCAGGCGGGAAGGAGCCCGACGCAGCGGGCCGAAAAGCGGTGCCGGTTAGACTTGCCGCGGCCCCGGGAGCGGGCGCCGCAACCCGTGCTCCCAGGCAGGCTGCCCTCGTACATGAGCCGACGTGATCGACAGCGCCGTCGCCGGCGCAACCGCGGTTCGCCGCTCGGGCGCGTCGTCGGATTGGGCGCGGTGCTCGTCCTCGCCGGCGTCGCCGTCGGCGCGCTGGCGATCACCGGCTGGGTCGTCAACGTCGCGCAGTCGGCGCCGAACCTGTCGTCGCTGCACCGGCGGATCCCGGGGTCGCCGTCGCAGGTGTTCGCCGCCGACGGGACCTCGCTCGGCTACATCTGGTCGCCGAGCGTGCACACCACGGTCGCCGGCCGCGACATCCCGCGCGTCGTCAAGCAGGCGACGGTGGCGATCGAGGACCGCCGCTTCTATCACCACGGCGCGCTCGACTACCAGGGGATCGTGCGCGCGGCGATCAAGGACGCGGTCAACGGCCACAGCCTCCAGGGCGCGTCGACGCTCACGATGCAGCTCGTCGACAACAGCTACCTGCCCAAGCGCTACCAGCAGGCCCGTCAGGCCCACGACCTCCGCTACAAAATCGTCCAGGCCAAGCTCGCCGAACAGCTCGAGTCCGACCACACGAAGAACTGGATCCTCTCGAGCTACCTCAACGACGTGCCCTACGGCACCGTCCGCGGCCAGACCGCGTACGGCGTCGGCGCCGCGGCGTGGATGTTCTTCGACGAGCCCGTCGGCAAGCTGACGCTCGACCAGGCGGCGCTGCTCGCCGGCCTGCCGCAGGCCCCGTCGGAGTACAACCCGTTCATCGACCGCCGGGCGGCGCGGCGGCGGCGCACCGAGGTGCTCGAGGCGATGGTGGCCGCCGGCGACCTCACCCAGGCGCGCGCGAACGCCGCCGCCCGGCGGCCGCTGGCGGTCAAGTTCGATCAGCGCTACGCGGTCAAGAAGGACCCGTTCGTGTTCGACTACATCGAGCAGTCGGTTGCCCGTGACCTGTGCCCCCGGCATCCGCTGAAGTGCCCGCCGCTCATCCACGGCGGGTTGAAGATCTACACGACGATCGATCTGCGCAAGCAGGCGCTCGCCCGCCAGGCGATCCTCAACCACGAGTCGACCCTTGCGCAGCAGGGAGGACCGGGCACCGCGGCCGCCGCGTTGGCCTCGGTGGACCCCACCAACGGCCACATCCTCGCGATCGCGTCGTCGGCCGACTACCGGCAGACGAGCTTTGACTACGCCACCCAGGCCCACCGCCAGCCGGGGTCGTCGTTCAAGACGTTCGTGCTGATGACGCTCATTCACGACTTCAACGGCGACCCCGACAACACGTACTACAACTCCCACGCGCTCTCCGCCGGCTGGCTGCCGGGCTATCCCACCTACTCGGTGCACACCGCCGAGGACAGCTACCAGGGCGACATCAGCGTCACCAAGGCGACGGTCCTCTCCGACAACACCGTGTTCGCGCAGCTCGACGCGGACCTGACCCCGCCGAAGGTGACCGCGACGGCGTACGCGATGGGCGTGACCACGCACCTGGATTCCCTGCCGGCGGAGGCGATCGGCGGCCTGCGAACCGGGGTCACCCCGCTCGAGATGGCCGACGCCTACTCGACCCTGGCCAACGGCGGCACCCACGTCCCGGCGACGATCATCGACCGGGTCGCGTTTGCCAGCGGCGCGGTGAAGTACTTCGGCAATCCGCCCGGCACGAGCGTGTTCTCGCCCGGCGAGGCGTACGCCGGCACCAAGGTGCTGCGGGGCGTCATCAGCTCGGGCACCGGCACCGCGGCCAACTACGGCTGCCCGGCGGCCGGCAAGACCGGAACCGCCGAGAACTTCGAGAACGCGTGGTTCGTCGGCTACTCGCCGCGGATGTCGACCGCCGTCTGGGTCGGGTACCCCCAGGGGAACATCCCGATGGCCGACGGCTTCGGCGGCACGCTCGCGGCCCCGATCTGGCACGACTACATGCAGACGGCGTCCGCGGGCTACTGCGGTGACTTCCCCAAGCCCGCGGTGCCGTTCGCCGGGACCGCCTATCACGGCTCCCGCACCGTGGCCAGCGGCTCGAACTCGGTCGCCAAGAACGGCTCCTCCGGCGGCTCCCCCGCGCCGACGAACGGCGGGACCCCCACCGCGACGACGACCGCGCCGAGCCCGGCGCCGCCGACCACCCCGAGCCCCGGCAACGGGGGCGGGGGCAGCCACGCGGGGCACGGCGGCGGGAGCGGCGGCGGCCACGGCGGCGCGGGCGGCGGCGGGGGCGGCGGCCACGGCG
>JAFAYV010000046.1 GCA_019240115.1 Solirubrobacterales bacterium
TGGCCCAGAAGCGTGTGCCGTCCTTGCGCATCCGCCAGCCCTCTTCCTCGGTGCGTCCGTCGGTGCGGGCGGCGGCGAGGAGGCGTTGGGGCTTGCCGGCGGCGATGTCCTCGGGGGGGTAGAAGGCCGAGAAGTGCCGGCCGATGATCTCGTCGGCTTCATAGCCCTTGAAGCGCTGGGCGCCGGCGTTCCAGGTGGCGACGTGGCCGTCGACGTCGAGCATCAGGATGGCGTAGTCCTGGACCTCGGCGACGAGCAGTCCGATGAGGTGGGAGGCCTGCGCCTGGGACGGGCCGGTGGCCTCGTCGAGGTCGAAGGAGAGGCTCATCTCCCCGGGTCATCGGCACCGGGGGCCGCGGCCTTGACCGGGGCCTCGGGGTTCGGTGACGCCGGCCTTGACCGGGGCCTCGGGGTTCGGTGACGCCGGCCTTGGCCGGGGCCTCGGGGTTCGGTGACGCCGGCCGTGACCGGGGGCGCTCGGGCTCTCAGCCGTCCATGAGCGTGTGCACCGCCCGCCGCACCTGTCCCGGGGTGGCGACGAGCGCGTCGCCGCCGTCGGGCAGAACCGTCGACCCTGCCGGCCGCAGCACGTCGGTGGGCGCCGAGCCGCCGAGCTCGGCGGCGGCGAACAGGCTCAGCAGGGTGAACCCGCCCATGTCGGTGCGCACCGCCTGGGGCGCGTCCCACGAGGCCCACGGCAGGTGCAAGAAGATCGACGGCGACAGCAGCCTGGACTTGATCGCGTTCAGGATCTTCTGCTGGTAGGCGTCGCGCGTCAGGTCGCTGGAGGCGGCGTTGCAGCGGTTCTCGCGCGTGCGGGCGAGCGTCAGCGCCTGCTGGCCGCTCAGGTGGTGCTCGCCGGGCGCCAGAAACAGCGAGAACCCGCCGTTCTTGACCCCGCCGCTGATCTCCGAGCAGATGCGCCCGGTCGTGACGTCGACGCCGCCGATCGCGTCGATGAAACGCGGGAAGTTGGCCAGGTTGACGATGATGACGTGGTTGATCGGGATGCCGGTGAAGCGCTGCACGGTGCGGATCGCCAGCGCCGGCCCGCCGTCGGCGTAGGCGGCGTTGATCTTGGACTGACCGTGGCCGGGGATCTCGGCGACCGTGTCACGCGGGATCGACAGCCGCCGCGAGGTGCCCCCGCCGATCCGCCACAACATGATCGAGTCCGAGCGGATCCCGCCGGCGAACGCGCCCGGCTCCTTGGATCCCTTCGGCCGCTGGTCGGTGCCGAGCACGAGCACCGTGTCGGTCCCGGTCAGCATGTTCGAGCCCGAGCTCAACGCCGCCTGCGCCGAGCTCGGGACCGAGCCGCTCTGGATCTGCGCCGAGACGAGGAACAGCACTCCGGAGAGCAGCACCCAGGCGACGACCGCGACCGCCAGCCACCTGAGCACCCGGCCGGGGGTGATCGGACCCCGCAGGCCGCGGCGGCGCGGACGCTCGATCCGGCGCCGGTCGCGGGGGTCGCCGCGCAGCTCGTCGGCCTCGGCCTCGCCCCGCAGGCGCGCGCGGAGCCCCCGCGGCGCCGAGCGATAGGTCGTGTACGGACGCTCGTCGGCCTCGGGACGCCGAGGCCCGGGCTGGTCCTCGGGCGGGCGCCCGGGCCGGTCCTCGGGCGGGCGCCCGGGCTGGTCCTCGGGTGGGCGCCCGGGCTGGTCCTCGCGCAGGCGCCCGGGCTGGTCCTCGGACGGGCGCCCGTCGACCCGGGTGCGCACGCCGGAGCGGCTTCGATACACGCGATACGGCGGGTCGTCCGTCGGGTCTCGGTCGCGGGGTTCGTCGGGCACCGGACTGCGGATTGTGACGACCCGGGGCGGCGGGGTCGGGCGTCCGGTTGCGTCTGCGCTCGCCGAGCGGCTCTGCATATAGTGACGACATGGCAGCCCGGCGCATCATCGGCGTCGACCTGGGGGGCACCAAGCTTCTCGCCGGCGCGGTCGACCCGGCGCTCGGGGTCCACCACCGTGCCCAGCGCACCGTCACCGGACTCGACCAGCGGACCCTGCTCGACGTCATCGTCGACGCGGTGCAGGAGATCCGCGAGTCCACCGGCTCCGAGATCGAGGCGGTCGGCTTTGGGATCCCGGTGCTGATGGACCACCGCACCGGTCGCGCGGTCGTGGGCGTCCACACGCCGCTCGCCGAGCTCGCCTTCCCCGACGTGATGGCCGAGCGGCTCGGGCTGCCGGTGTTCGTCGACAACGACGGCAACACCTCGGCGATGGCCGAGCATCTCGCGGGAGCCGCCCAGGGCTATTCGGAGGCGATCGTGCTGACGCTCGGCACCGGGATCGCCGGCGGCCTCATCATCCGCGACGAGCTCTACCGCGGCGCGCTCGGCACCGCCGGAGAGATCGGCCACGTCACGATCGACTACGACGGCCCCTGGTGCCAGGGCAACTGCCGTTCGCGCGGGTGCGCGGAGATGTTCTCGTCGGGCAGCGCGCTCGCCCGCGAGGCCCGATTGCTGGCCTCGGTGCGCCCCGACTCGGCGCTGGCCGCGGCGGTGCGCGACGGCCGGGAGCTCATCGGGCCGTTCGTCACCGAGCTCGCCCACGACGGCGACGCCGCGGCGATCGAGGCGATCGCGCTGATCGGCTCCCGCCTCGGGATCACGATCGCCAACCTCGTCAACATCTTCAACCCCCAGATCGTCGTCATCGGCGGCGGCGTCATTGCCGCCGGCGAGCTCCTGCTCGGTCCGGCGCGGGCGTCGGCGACGAGCCGCCTGCTCCCGTTCCTCGCCGACCACCTCAGCATCGTGCCCGCGCGCTTCGGCGTCGAGGCGGGCATGGTCGGCGCGGCGGCGCTCGCCTACGATCAGCTCGCGCGGGCGGCGACGGCGTGAGCGCCACCGGCGGGCAGGGACGGCTGATCGTCTGCCCGACGCCGATCGGCAACCTCGAGGACGTCACCCTCCGCGTCCTCGCCGCGCTGCGCGAGGCCGACATCGTCGCCTGCGAGGACACCCGCCGCTCTCGCGTGCTGCTCGACCGCTACGGCGTCAGCGGCCGGCTGGTCAGCTACCACGAGCACAACGAGCGATCCCGCGCCGACGAGCTGATCGCCCAGATGCGCCAGGGCGCCGTCGTCGCACTCGTCTCCGACGCCGGGATGCCGCTCGTCTCCGACCCCGGCCTCGTCCTCGTCCGCGCCTGCGTTGCCGCCGGGCTCGGGGTCGAGGTCCTGCCCGGCCCCTCGGCGGCGCTCAGCGCGCTCGTCGCCTCCGCGCTGCCCGCCGAGCGCTGGCACTTCGTCGGCTTCCTGCCGCGCAAGCGCGCCGAGCTCGCCCGGGCGCTGGCGGCGCCCGAGACTCTCGTCGCCTTCGAGTCCCCGCGCCGCCTCGCCGGCTCGCTGCGGGCGCTCGCCGCCGCCGAACCCGAGCGCCAGGTCGCCGTCTGCCGCGAGCTGACCAAGCTCCACGAGGAGATCGTCCGCGGCACCGCCGACGAGCTGGCGCAACGCTACGCCGACGAGCCACCCCGCGGCGAGATCGTCCTCGTCGTCGGCCCGGCCACCCGGCGGGCGGTCGATCTCGACGGGCCCCTCGCCGCGGTGCGGACGCTCGTCGAGGCCGGGGCCAAGCCCCGCGCCGCGGCAGGCGTCGTCGCCGAGCTGACCGGGGTGGGGGCCAACGCGCTGTACCGCGCGTTGACCGAGGACCGCGCGCAGGCCTGAAGGCCGCCGGCGGTCCGGGAACCTCCCCGCCCGGGCGGCCGCGCCCCCGGGGCCTGAAGGTCGCCGGCGGCCCCGGAACCTCCCCGCCCCGGCGGCCCGCCCCCGAGGCCTGAAGGCCGCCGGCGGTCCCAGAACCTCCCCGCCCGGTCAGCCTCTCACTGAAACCCGCACCTGAGTTCGGGATTTGTCGCACGAGCGACGCTGAGCGCAGCGAACTGGGCAAATCCGGGGAGCCGCTGCAGCTTTGTCGCATCCGGGGCGCGCCGCCCAGCGTCCGCGGAGGGGCCCTAGCGCTCGACGAAATAGGACCCGCTGCCCTGCCCGCTGGAGAAGTAGCGGCTCGTGACGGTCTTCTTGCGCGTGTAGAACTCGACCGCGTCGGGGCCGTGGGCGTGCAGGTCGCCGAGGAACGAGTCCTTCCAGCCGCTGAACGGGAAGAAGGCGACCGGAGCGGCGACCCCGATGTTGACGCCGACCATGCCGGCCTGGACCTGGTGGCGGTAGCGGCGGACGGCGGACGCGGACTCGGTGAAGATCGAGGCGCCGTTGCCGAACCGGCTGGCGTTGACGATCTCGATCGCCTCGTCGAGGGTCGCCGCGTGGATGACGCACAGGACGGGGCCGAACACCTCCTCCTGGGCGATCTCCATCTCGGGGTCGACACCGTCGAGGATCGTCGGGCCGAGGTAGGCGCCGCCGGGCTCCAGGCCCTCGCCCGCTCCGCGGCCGTCGAGGACCGCCGTCGCGCCGCCGTCGACGCCGCGCTGGATCCAGTCGGCGACCCGGTCGCGCGCCGCGCACGAGATGACGGGGCCGACGTCGGTGCTCTCGAGCAGGGCGCCGCCGACCGTCAGCTCCCGCGTCGCCGCGACGAGCGGGTCGAGCAGCTGCTGGTGGGCGTCGCCGACGGTGACGACGACCGAGCCGGCCATGCAGCGCTGGCCGGCGGCGCCGAACGCCGAGCCGATGATCCCCTCGACGGTCGGCTCCACGACCGCGTCGGGCATGACGACCATGTGGTTCTTGGCCCCTCCGAGCGCCTGCACGCGCTTGCCGGCCTTGGCGGCGCCCTCGTAGACGATCTTGGCCACCGGCGCCGAGCCGACGAACGACACCGCGTCGATGTCGGGGTGCTCGAGGATCCCCGAGACGATCTCCCGCCCGCCGTTGACGAGGTTGACCACGCCCGCCGGCAGCTCGAGGGCGTCGATCTCCTCAAGGGCGATCTGCTGGGTCAGCGGCACCTGCTCGGAGGGCTTGAGGACGAACGTGTTGCCGCAGGCGATCGCGAACGGCAGGAACCAGAAGGGGACCATCGCCGGGAAGTTGAACGGCACGATCGCCGCGCAGACGCCGACCGGCTGGCGCACCGTCTCGGCGTCGATGCCCCGCGAGACGTCCTCCAGGATGCGCCCCTGCATCGTCGTGGGCACCGCGCACGCCGCCTCGACCAGCTCGATCATTCGCGCCACCTCGGCCCGGGCGTCGCCGATCGTCTTGCCCATCTCGACCGCCACCGAGCGCGCGAGGTCCTCGGAGCGCGCCACGAGCCGCGCGCGCAGGTCGAACAGCAGCCGCGCCCGCGCGATGACCGACACCGCGCGCCACTCGGCCAGCGCCCCGCGGGCGGCCTGCACCGCGGCGTCGAGATCGGCCCGGCCCGACAGCGGCACCCGGGCGAGCACCTCGCCGGTGCCGGGATTGGTGACGTCGAGCTCGCCGGTGGCGGCGGCCGCGGGCACCCATCGGCCGGCGACGTAGTTGTGCAGGAGGCGAACGCTGGTGGTGGTCATGGCGTCGGGGTCCATTCCTGGTCGGGATCGTTGGTGTGGGTGATACCCGGGCCCGGATCGTTTGGTGTGGGTGATACCCGGGCCCGGATAGCCTTGCAATCCGACATGGCCTTCTACATCACCACCGCGATCAGCTACGTCAACGGCGCGCCGCATCTCGGGCACGCCTACGAGGCGATCGCCACCGACGTGATCGCCCGCCACATGCGCCAGCGCAACGAGGACGTCTTCTTCCTCACCGGCACCGACGAGCACGGCGAGCCCGTCGCCGACGCGGCCAAGGACCAGGGCGTGACGCCTCAGGTCCTCGCCGACGAGAACGCCGCCCGCTTCCGGGCGCTCCTGCCGCAGCTCGACGTCTCCAACGACTTCTTCATCCGCACCACCGACGCCGAGCACCACCGGCGCGTCCAGGAGGTGCTGCGGCGCGTGCACGACAACGGCTTCACCTACAAGGGCCTCTACGAGGGCTGGTACTGCCCCAAGTGCGCCGACTTCAAGGTCGAGAACGAGATCCTGGACGGCAATCGCTGCCCGATCCACGAGATCGCGCTGACCCGCGAGCAGGAGGAGAACTGGTTCTTCCGGCTGTCGGCCTTCCAGGGCCGGCTCGAGCAGCTCTACGCCGAGCAGCCCGCGTTCGTCATGCCGCTGCAGCGCTTCAACGAGGCGCGCGCCTTCGTGACCTCGGGACTGCAGGACGTCTCGCTCTCGCGCGCGCGGATGAACTGGGGGGTGACCGTCCCCTGGGACCCCTCGCACGTGTTCTACGTCTGGTTCGATGCGCTGCTCAACTACTACACCGCGCTCGGCTACGCCCGTCCCGGCGACGACCTGACCGACCGCTACTGGCCGGCGAACTTCCACGTCATCGGCAAGGACATCCTGAAGTTCCACACGGTGTTCTGGCCGGCGATGCTGATGGCCGCCGAGCTGCCGACGCCCGCGCACGTGTTCGTCCACGGCTTCCTGCTCGGCGCCGACGGCCGCAAGATGTCCAAGTCGCTGGGCAACGTGCTCGACCCGTTCGAGGTTCTCGACGAGTTCGGGACCGACGCGCTGCGCTTCTATCTGATGCGCGACGTGCAGTTCGGCTCCGACGGTCCGGTGGGCATGGAGCAGGTCACCGTCCGCTATGAGGCCGAGCTGGCCAACGAGTACGGCAACCTCGCCAGCCGCACGCTGGCGATGCTGCAGCGCTATCGCGATGGCCGCGTGCCCGAGGTCGACACCGACCCGGCGCTCGCCGAGAGCTTCGCGGGCCTCGCCGACGACGTCGTCGATCTCATCGACGCGGCCGAGGTGACCGGCGCGCTCGAGCTCATCTGGCAGCGCGTGCGCCGCTGCAACCGCTACGTCGAGGAGCGCGCGCCGTGGCAGCTGGCTCGCGATCCCGAGCGCGCCGCCGAGCTCGATCAGGTCCTGGCGTCGCTCGCCGAGGGCATCCGCGCGCTCAGCGTCCTGCTCTGCGCCTACATCCCGGTCAGCGCGCGCCGGCTGCTCGACGCGCTGCGCGCCGACGACACCCGGGTGGAGGCGGCGGCCTTCGCCGCCCGGGGCAGCGGCGCCACGGTCAGCGCGCTGGCGCCCCTGTTTCCCAAGCGGTGATCGACAGCCACACGCATCTGCATCTCTGCGAGGGCTCGACCGCCGAGCTCGTCGCCGCCGCCGAGGCGGCGGGCGTGACCCGGATCGTGACCGTCGGCACCGACGGTGCGAGCTGCCGCGCGGCGCTGGCGGCGGCCGAGGACTTCCCGCAGGTCTACGCGGCGATCGGCCGCCATCCCAACGAGGCGACCGGCTTCGACGACGCCGACCTCGCCGACCTCGAGGCGCTCGCCGCCCACGAGCGCTGCGTCGCGATCGGCGAGACGGGCTTGGACTACTACCGCGACTCTGCCCCGGTGCCGGACCAGACGCGCGCCTTCATCGCCCAGATCGAGCTCGCCCGAACGACCGGCAAGCCGCTGGTCATCCACACTCGCGCCGCCGACGAGGACACGCTGGCGCTGCTCGATGCCCACGCGGCCGGCCTCCGGGTCATCCTGCACTGCTTCTCGATGCCCGACCGGGTCGGCGAGTGCCTCGCGCACGAGGGCTGGTGGCTGTCCTTCGCGGGCAACTGCACCTACCCGAAGGCGCGCGACCTCATGCTCGCCGCGCTCCGCGTGCCCGCCGAGCGCCTCCTCGTCGAGACCGACGCGCCCTATCTCGCCCCCCAGCCGGTCCGGGGGCGGCGCAACCAGCCCGCCAACGTCGCGCTGACCGCCCGCGCGCTCGCCGACGAGCGCCGCGTCGACTACGCCGAGCTCGAGCGCGACGTGCACGCGAGCGCCGCGGCCGCGTTTGCATGGTGAGCGCGCGCTCGGCCCGCCGGCGCGAGCTCGGCCAGAACTTCCTCGTCGACCGCAACCTGCTCGACGTGATCGAGCGCCTCGCCGGGCTCTGCGCCGAGGACGTCGTGCTCGAGGTCGGCGGCGGACCGGGCGCCCTGTCGGCGCGGCTGGCGGCCGTGGCGGGGTTCGTGCACGTGATCGAGGTCGACCCGCGGCTTCGCGAGCGGTTGGCCGCTGCCCTGGCGGGCTTCTCGAACGTCGCCATGCACATCGCCGACGCGCTGGCGCTCGATCTCGCGGCGCTCACGCCGGCCCCGAACCGGGTCGTGGCCAACCTGCCCTACCGAGTCGCCGCGACGGTGATCCTGCGGACGATCGAGGAGCTGTCCGGGGTCACCGGCTGGGTCGTGATGGTCCAGCGCGAGGTCGGCGAGCGTCTCGCCGCCGCGCCGGGCACCGCTGCCTACGGCGTCCCGTCGGTGCTCGCCCAGCTCGCCTGCGAGGTCCGGGTCCTGCGCCCGGTCTCGCGCCACGTCTTCCGTCCCGTGCCGAACGTCGACTCGGTCCTGCTCGGGTTGACGCGCGTGGCGCCGGCGGCCGAGCGCGACGTGCGGGAGCTGGTGCACGGCGCGTTCGCCCATCGGCGCAAGGCGCTCGCCGGCTCGCTGGCGCTCGCCCTGCCCGACGGCGGTCCGCGGCTGCGCGATCGCGCGCGTGCGGCGCTCGTCGCGCTCGGCCATCCGCCCGATGTCCGCGCCGAGCGGCTCGCGCCGGGTGAGTTCCGCGAGCTGGCGGCACGTCTGCAGTGACGGTACACCGTGAGCTCGCGTGGGCGAAGATCAACCTGAGCCTGAGGCTTGGTCCGGTTCGCCCGTCCGACGGCCGCCATCTCCTGGTGACGCTGTTCTCGTCGCTGCGCCTCGCCGACGCGTTGACGATCGAGGCCGGCGGCGGGCGCGACGAGGTCGTCTGCGACGCGGTGCCGGGTCGCAACCTCGTCGCCGATGCGCTCGCGGGGCTCCGCGCCGCCGGGTGGGACGCGCCGGCGGTGCGGGTGATGATCGACAAGCGCATCCCGCTCGCCGCCGGGATGGGGGGCGGCTCGGCCGATGCCGCCGCGATGCTGCGGGCCGCCCACCGCCTCGCGCCCGTCCCCGCGGGGGCGGTGGCGGCGATCGCCGCGCGACTCGGCGCCGACGTGCCGGCCCAGCTTCACCCGGGGGCGAGCCTCGCGGTCGGGGCGGGGGAGATCGCCGAGCCGGTCGTCGATCTGGCGGCGCACGGCGTCGTCGTCGTGCCCCAGCGGTTCGGCCTGTCGAGCGCCGACGTGTATCGCGAGGCCGATCGCCTCGGGCTGCCGGGCGGCGATCTGCACGCGGCGCGGCGCGAGCTGGCGGCGGCGCTGCCGGGCCCGCTGGCCGACCGTCTCGTCGTCAACGACCTCGAGGCGGCGGCGCTCTCGCTGGCCCCCGAGATCGCGCGCGCGCGCGGCGCCGTCGCGCAGGCGGGGGTCGATCGGGCGCTCGTCTGCGGCTCGGGCCCGACCGTCATCGGGGTCTGCTGGGGCTCCGACGGCGTCGAGCGCGCGGCGCGCGCGGCGGCGCGCCTGCGCGCCCGGTTCCCGGGCGTGGTGAACGCGGCCCCGCTGGCCAGAGGGGTTGGCGAGCCGTCATCGAAACCCTGAGCGAGGGCCACGCCGCTCCGGCATTCGCAACAATGAGCCCTACGACGTGAGCAACCTAACGATCACCTATGTCGTCGGCGTCGCTTGCGCCGTGATCGCGCTGGTCGCGTTCGCGGCGCTCGTGCTGGTCCCCGCGGTCAGCTCCTACCGCCGCCCGTTGCACCGCGCCGCCGCGGTCGTGCTCTCGTTCTACGTGCTGGCGGCGTTCATCGGGGTCGGCGTGCTCCTCGGCGCGCTCGTCATCCTCGAGTGGCCGCGAGTCTTCTGAAACGGGGTGAGCGACGTGGCGCAGAGCGCCGACCGCGGCGCCGGCACCCCTGACCTCGGGGCCTTCGCGGCCATCACCGACGCCGTCGAGGCGGGGGCCGGCCTGCCCGAGATCCTCCGCGCCGCCGCCCGCGCCCTCGACGCGAGCCTCGTGCTCATCGACCGCTCGGCCTCGGTGCTCGCGGTCGCCGCTCGCTCGCCGGCCGACGAGCGCTCGCTGATGCGCGGGACGGGCGAGGTCTCGACCGTCGAGCTGCGGGTCGCCGAGACCCCCGTCGGCCAGCTGCGGATGCGCAGCCGCGCCGTGGATGGGCGGGTGGAGGCGGGGCGGGCGGGACCGGATTCTGCGCTCCTGCGGCTCGTCACCACCCTGATCGCCTCCGAGGTCGAGCGCGTGCGGGCGCCCGCGCGCGCCTCCGAGGAGGCCGCGACGAACTTCCAGCGGGCCGTCCTGGACGGCGCGATCGCCGATCGCGACGATCTCATCGCGCGCGGTCGCGAGCTCGGCACCGACCTCGGCGCAGGCGCCAGCGTCGCCGTCGTCCGCGCTCATCCCCGCACCCCGACCCAGGACGACTGGCGTCGCCGCCTGCTCGCGGTCGCCGCCCGCGGCGCGCGCGCGATCGCCGCGGGCTCGATCGCCGCGCCGACCGCCCTCGACGCCGACGAGGTCGCGATCCTCATGCCCGACGGCGACGCCGAGGTCGGCCGCCGCGTCGCCTCGGCCGTCCTGCGCGAGCTCGGCTCCGGCCTTCAGGGCTTCGCCTTCGCCCTCGGGCGCAGCCGCCGCGTGCAGGACCCGCTGCACCTGCGCCGCGCCTACAACGAGGCGCTGCTCGCGCTCAACGTGGTCGAGGGCGACGCCGAGCGCGACCAGCTCGCCTACGAGGAGACCGGCACCTATCAGCTCCTGCTCCCCTACATGAGCGACCCCGCCGAGCTCAAGCGCTTTTACGCCGAGACCGTCCGCCCCCTCGTCGCCTACGACGAGCAGTACGAGACCGACCTCCTCGGCACCCTGGCCACCTTCCTGGACTGCGACGCCAACGTCAACGCCACCGCGTCCCGTCTCATCACCCACCGCCACACGATCCGCTACCGCTTCGAGCGCGTCCGCGAGCTCACCGGCCTGGACGTCTCGTCCACCGACGGCCGCGAGAAGCTCTCCCTCGGGCTCAAGGCGATGCGCGTGCTCGGCCTCGCCGCCCCCCGCGGACCCGCCACCGAGCCGGGCGCGGGCGGGGGTCGCGTCCCGCACTAGCGCCGGCGTCTGCGCGACGTGCGGACGGGGGCGCCCGGGGTTTCTCGGGTTCGCTGCGCCGGGTCGCGCCCCCGCCCGGGGCCGTCGCGACAGTAGGATCGCGCGGTGGCGATCGCGATCATCACGGGCTCGGGAACGCACTCGCTGCCCGGGCTCGCCGACGCCGAGCCCGGCCCGTGCGAGACGCCCTACGGCACCGTCGAGGTATCCCGCGGCCGGTTGGACGGCGTCGCGGTCCTGCACCTCTCGCGCCACGGACCGGGCCATGTCCGCCTGTCGCATCAGGTCACCCACCGGGCGAACGTCTGGGCGCTGCGCGCGCTCGGCGCCACCGCGGTCATCGGCTGCACCGCGTGCGGCGCGGTCGATCCGACGCTCGAGCTCGGCTCGCTCGTCGTGTTCGACGACCTGCACTTCATCGCCAACCGGCTCCCCGACGGATCGCCGTGCACGTTCACCACCGAGCCGGGCGATCCCGGTCGCGGCCATTGGGTCCTGCACGGCGGCCCGTTCTCGGAAGCGGTGCGCGCCGCCCTGCTCGCCGGGGCGGCGGACGCGAGCCTCGCGGCCCGCGACGGCGGCGTCTACGGACACGTCGACGGCCCCCGCTTCAACACCCCGTCCGAGATCGCCCAGCTCGCCGCCTGCGGTGTGGTCGCGGTCAGCCAGACCGCCGGGCCCGAGATCGTCCTGTGCGGCGAGCTCGAGCTGCCCTACGCCCTGATCGGCTATCTGACCGACTACGCCAACGGGATCCGGCCCGGCGAGCCGACGCCGGTGGCGACCCTCGGCGAGCTCATGTCCCGGTCTCCGGTGGCCTTCTCCGCCGTCCTGGGCGGCGCGGTGCAGCGCCTGGCGCGCGAGCCGGCGACCCCCGCCGGCACGATGTTCCGCTTGCAGGCCGGCTGACCGACCGACTCGCGATGACCGCCGTCATCGTCGCCGAGCCCGCCGTCGCCGCCCCCGGTTGCGCCGCAAACCTCCTCGAGCCGCTGCTCGGGGCCCGGCGGGCCGCGGCGCTCGCCGCCGAGCTGTGGCGCCGGGCCCGCGCCTGGGCCGCCGAGATCGGCGGCGGGTCGGTCCTCTGCCTGCCCGCCTGCGGCGCCGCCGCGCTCGAGGCGGCGGTCGAGGATGGCTTCGCCGCCGGTCACGATGCGGTCCTGATCGCCTCGCCGTGGCTGCCGCGCTGGCGCCCCGAGCACGGCCGCGACGCGCTCGAGGACCTCGCCGGCGGCGCGGGCCTGACCGTCGGGCCGCTGTTCGACGGCGGCTTCTACCTCGTCGGCCTCGCCGCGCCCGCGCCCGGGCTCCCGGGACGCCTCGTCGTCGGCGACAGGCGCAACCCGTTCGAGCTCGCCGCCGCGATCGCGACCGAGGTCGGCCTCGTGCTCGGGATGCTCCGTGCCGAGCGCGGCCTGCGCACCGCCGCCGACGTCCGCGCCCTGCTCGCCGATCCGCTCACCGACGCCGACCTCAGGCGGCGGCTCGTCTAGTGTCCGCGAGGGAGTGCCTCGAATGCGGTGTCTTTGCGGGAGCGGGCACTAGCCTGCGCGTGCGGTGGGGAGTGGTGTAACGGCAGCCCGCCGGCCTTTGGAGCCGTGAGGTCCCGGTTCGAATCCGGGCTCCCCAGTCCTCGCTCGTCGGCCTCCTTCACGGCCGAGGGCGAGCCGGGAATCGGTTCGTCCGCTCGCTCGTCGATCGCTTAGGATCAGCCCGTGACCGCGCCGGTCGTCGTCATCCTCGCCGCGGGCCAGGGCACGCGCATGCGCTCGTCGCTGCCCAAGCTGCTCCATCCGCTGTGCGGTCGGCCGATCATCGCGTGGCCGGTGGCCGCCGCGCGCGAGGCCGGGCTCGGGCGCGTCATCGTCGTCGACTCGCCGCAGCGGCGGCTGAGCCAGGCCCTCGCCGGCGACGCGCAGGTCGTCGTGCAGGAGCGTCCGCGCGGGACCGCCGACGCCGTCGCCGCCGCCGTCGACCAGATCACCGAAGACGGCGAGACGGTCGTGGTGATCAACGGTGACGCTCCGCTCGTCCGCGCCCAGTCGCTCCGGGGGCTCGCGGCCGCGCACGAGCGCTCGGGCGCGGGCGCCACGATCGTCACCGCGACGCTCGACGATCCGCGCGGCTACGGGCGGATCGTCCGCGCCCCCGACGGGACGGTGCAGCGGGTGGTCGAGACCAAGGCGCCCGGCGACGCCTCCGAGCTCGAGCTCGCGATCCGCGAGGTCAACACCGGGATGTTCGCCTTCGACGGTCACGCGCTGCGGGCCGCCCTGCGCGAGGTCGGAACCGGAAATGCCCAGGGCGAGCGCTACCTCCCCGACGTCCTGGGCGTCCTGCGCGCGCACGAGCGCACCGTCGACGCCCACGAGCTCGGCGATCCCGAGGAGCTGCTCGGGATCAACGACCGCCGCCAGCTCGCCGAGGTCACCGCCGTCGCCCAGCGACAGATCCTCGAGCGCCACATGCTCGCCGGGGTGACGATCGTCAATCCGGCGGCGACGACGATCGACGCCGATGTGACGATCGGGCCCGACACGACGATCGCGCCGTACTGCAGCCTCCACGGCGCGACCCGGATCGGCGCGGCCTGCGCCGTCGGGCCCGGCACCACGCTGCTCGACGCCGCGGTCGGCGACGGGTCGATCATCCTGCACGCCTACGTCGACCGGGCGCAGATCGGCGACCGGGTCAGCGTCGGCCCGTTCGCTTACCTGCGTCCGGGGACGGTGCTGCGCGAGGGCTCCAAGGCCGGCACCTTCGTCGAGATCAAGAACTCCGACGTCGGCCCGGGGGCGAAGGTCCCACATCTGTCCTACATCGGCGATGCGGATATCGGCGAGCGCACCAACATCGGGGCCGGCACGATCACCGCCAACTACGACGGCTATCGCAAGCACCGTACGACGATCGGCGCGCGAGTGAAGGTGAGCGTCGACACCGCGTTTGTGGCGCCGGTGCGGATCGGCGACGACGCCTACACGGCCGCGGGATCGGTGATCAGCAAGGACGTGCCCGACGGCGCGCTGGGGGTCGCGCGGTCCCACCAGCGCAACGTCGAGGACTACGCCAAGCGGCGCGCGGAACGGGAAGCGGCCGCC
>JAFAYV010000010.1 GCA_019240115.1 Solirubrobacterales bacterium
CCGCCGCCGCCGGCGCCGCCGCCGCCGGCCAGCCGCGCCGCGAGCACGTCCCGGCGCGCGCGCAGCTCGTCGGCCCGTGCCGGCGTCCACAACGCCTCGAACCACCACTGTCCGTCGCCGTCGAGGCGGAGGAGGTGGTCGTAGTAGGCGAGGGCGAACGGCGGCAGCCGCCGCGAGCGTCGCGCCGGGCCCGCGACGAGCCCGTAGCCGAGGTAACCGAACCAGCCGCCGCCGACGAAGCCCGGCGGCGCATCGGGCGGCGCCCGACCGGCGTCGACGAGCGTGGCGAACGCGTCCGCGGTCTCCGGTGCGCACGCGACCGGCTCGGCGCCGACGAGCGCCCGCGCACCCGCCCAGCGACCGCTGAGCGCGAACGGCGCCTCGTCGTCGCGAACGAGCAGCGCCTCGTGCCCGGGGAGTATGCCGCCGGGCAGCGGCTCGCGGCGGGCCGCGACGTCGCGCCCGGAACGGGGGTCGCGAAACGCGGGTCGGGCCATGCCGGGAGTGTGGCCGACCTCGCCGACTCGTTACGCTCACGCGATGTCACCCGGCACGACAGACGGCCGCGACCCCCGCGCCGACGTTTCCGAGTACGACGTCCCCGGCCGCCTCGTCGACCCCTCGCGGTTCGATCTCGAGGCGGCCGAGAGGGCCGCGCTCGATCTGCTGACGGCGATCGGCGCCGACGTCGAGGACCCCAACCTCGTCGGCACCCCCCGCCGGGTGGCCGCGTCGTTCGCCGAGCTCATCACGCCCGCCGACTTCGCCGCGACGACGTTTCCCAACGAGGGTCGCTACGACGAGCTCGTGCTCGTGCGCGACATCTCGTTTGAGACGCTGTGCATGCACCACCTGCTGCCGTTCTACGGCAAGGCGCACGTGGCCTACCTGCCGGGGCAGCGGATCGTCGGCATCTCCAAGCTCGCGCGGGTCGTCGAGGCGTTCGCCCGCGATCTGCAGGTGCAGGAGCGCCTGACGCTGCAGATCGCCGATTGGCTCGAGGAGGAGCTCCGGCCGCGCGGCGTGGGGGTCGTGCTGTCCGCCGAGCACACCTGCATGACGATCCGTGGGGTGCGCAAGCCGGGCGCTCAGACCGTCACCTCGGCCCTGCGCGGGCTCGTGCGCGACGATCCCCGGACGCGCCAGGAGCTGTTCAGCCTCGTGACCTGAGCGGATGGGGCCCGACGCCGCATCCGACGCCGCCGCCCCGCTGATCGAGACCGTGGTCACGACCACGGGGCGCGACGGCGCGGTCAACTGCGCCGCCATGGGCGTGCGCTGGGGCGAGACCGAGCTCACGTTCTGGCCCTTCGATGCCACGCGGACGCTGCGCAACCTGCGCCGGCGCGGGGAGGCGGTGATCCACCTGACCGACGACGTCCTGCTGTTCGTGCGAGCGGCGCTCGGCGACCCCCGTCCGCCGGTGCGCCCGGCGAGCGCGGTCGACGGGTCGGTGATCGAGGAGTGCAGCGCCTGGCGGGAGGTCGTCGTCTGCGAGATCGCGCCGGTGAGCGACGGCTCGCCGCGCTCGCGGGTGCGCGCCCGCGTGGTCGCCTCCGGCACCGGAGAGACTCCGCAGCTCGGCCTGTGCCGGGCGCGGCACGCCGCCGTCGAGGCGTCGATCCTCGCCTCGCGGCTGGCCTGGCTCGGCGCCGAGCGGGTGCGCCGCGAGCTCACCGGATTGCAGGAGCTCGTCGACAAGACGGCCGGGCCTCGCGAGCGGGCGGCGATGGACTACGTCAGCCGCTACGTCGCGCAGCGCACGTGACCGAGATCGTCGTCACCGCCCCGGCGCGGCTGCACTTCGGGATGCTCGACCCGGCGGGGATGGGGACCCGCCGCTACGGAGGGGTCGGCGTCGGGATCGGACGACCGCGAGTCGCGGTCGCGGTCGCCCCCTCGGCGACGCCGGGCGTCGAGGTCGACGGCGAGCAGTCCGAGCGGGCCGCCGAGGTCGCACGGCGAGTCTGGTCGCAGCTCGGCCTGCGCGACGGGGCGCGGCTGACCGTCCGCGAGGCGATCCCGCCGCACATGGGCCTGGGCTCGGGGACCAAGCTCGGGCTGGCGATCGCCCGGGCGCTCGGCGAGCTCGCAGGGCTCGACCTCGATCCCGCCGCGCTCGCCCGTCTGAGCGGCCGCGGCGCGCGCTCGAGCGTCGGCAGCTGGACGTTTGCGCTCCCCGGCCTCGTCGTCGAGGCGGGCGTGCGCGACGAGGGGTCGATCAGCCCGCTCATCGCTCGCCACCCGATGCCCGAGCGCTGGCGCTGCGTGCTCGCGCTCCCCCTCCGCGCCCAGGGCCTGGCCGGCGCGGCTGAGGAGCGCTTCTTCGCCGGCCTCAGCGAGCCGGCGGGCGCCGAGCCGAGCGTCGCCCGCCTGCTGCTGACCGCGCTGCTCCCGGGCCTGATCACCGGCGACATCGAGGAGTTCGGCGTCGCGCTGACCGAGATGCAGCGCGCGGTGGGCTCGATCTTCGCCGCCGAGCAGGGCGGCGTCTACCACGCGCAGGCCGCGCCGCTCATCGCCGCGCTCCTGCAGCTCGGCGTCGGCGCGGTCGGCCAGAGCTCGTGGGGCCCGGCCACCTACGGCATCGTCGAGAGCCCCGAGCGGGCCGCCGAGGTGGCCCGCGAGCTGCGCGCGATCGCCGGTGCGGCCGCCCGGGTGGAGATCGTCGACTTCGACCGCCGCGGCGCGCTCGTCGAGCGTCGCGCGGAGGCGTCGCTGCCATGAGGCTGCTCGTCAGCGTCGTCTCGGCGCCCGAGGCGCGGGCCGCGATCGCGGGCGGCGCCGACATCATCGACGTCAAGGACCCGCGCGAGGGGGCGCTCGGCGCCCCGGCGCCGTCGGTGCTCGGCGAGGTCGTGGCCGCCGTCGCCGGGCGCGCACCGGTCAGCGTCGCGCTCGGCGACCTGCCCGACCTCCCGCATCTCGCCGCGCTCGCCGCCCACGGCGCCGCCGCGCTCGGCGCCGACTTCGTCAAGGTCGGCCTCCGCGGCCCGCGCGAGCCCGAGCGCGCCGCGGAGGTGATGCGCGCCGTCGCCGGCGCGGTCGGGCCCGGCGTCGGCGTCATCGCCGCGACCTACGCCGATGCGCAGGCGCTGCGCCCACCGGCGTTGGCGCCACGCGATCTCCCGCGCCTCGTCGCCGACACCGGCATCGCCGGCGCCCTCGTCGACACGTTCGTCAAGGACGGCCGCGGGCTGTACGGCTGGCTGTCCGCCGATGCGATCAGGGAACTGGCGCAGCGCACCCGCGCCGCCGGCGCGGTCTTCGCCGCGGCGGGACAGCTGACCCGCGACGAGCTCGCCGGGGTGCCGGCCGACATCGTCGGGGTTCGCTCGGCGGTCTGCCGCGGCGGCGACCGCCGGGGCGCGCTCGATCGCGAGCTCGTCGCCGCGGCCGTCGCCGCGCTCCGCGGTCAGTCGATTCGGGTTCCGCGGGACTCGGGAGAGCGGACGGTGACGACGACGCCGGTGCGGCGCACCGCGTCGGGCAGGTAGGCGTCGACGGCGCCGGTGCCGCCGCCCTGCCGCGCGGCCAGCTCGGCGGCGGTCAGCGCCGTCAGCGGCGGATCGTCGCCCGGCCAGCGCGGCAGGATCCCGGGCACCGACTTGAGCAGGATCGCCTCGGGCGCCCCGATCGCGACCGCGGCGAGGACCGCAAGCGAGTCGCTGGTCACCGCCCAGGACTCGGGGACGTCCGGGCGGCCCCGGAACGCGGGCGCGGCCTCGAGCACCGCCGCCCCGACGGGCAGCGGGCATCCGCCGAGCCGGGTCACCCGCGCGCCGACGCCGAGCAGCTCGCAGAGCATCACCCCGAGCTGGTCCATCGCGCGCAGCGCGAGCTCGTGGGCGACCGCGTCGGAGAGGCCGATGCGGCGATCGAGCTCGCGCACCGCGTCGGCGAACGGGCCGCCGCCGGGGACGACGAGGACCCGGCGTCGCGCGGCGAGCACGCCGACCTCCGCACACGCGGCTCGCAACCCCGCAAGGCCCCGGTCGCGCAGCAGGCCGCCCCCGACCTTGACGACGAGCGGCGGCTCATTCACCGCCGAGCACCGACAGGGCGACCGCGGCCGCGACGTCGCCGGCGGGGCCGCTGAGCGGGCCGGCGCCGCCCCGGGTCATCAGCCCGCAGCGGCCGGCGGCCGCCCGGGCGAGGAACGCCCCGACGCCCACGGCGACGACCTCGGGCGGGTCGGCGAAGCCGCCGGCGATCCTGCGCAGCGCGCGTGCGATCGCGTCGACCTGGGCCTCGAGCACCGCGTCGGCGATCGCCTCGAGGTCCCCGGGCGCGAGCTGCTCGGGGTCGGCGCAGACGACGCGCGCCAGGCGTGCGCGCACCTCGGCCGGCGTCGTGCCGCGGCCGTCGGGAAAGCCGCAGGGGCACTGCTCGGGGCGCAGCCGCCCGGCGAGCAGGTGCGCGTCGGCCGCGATCGCGAACAGCTCGGCGGACACCGGGCACGGCGCCCCGCCGATCGGTACGGCGTCGACGATGGCGGCGACGTTCGTCCGCAGCGCGCCGGTGTAGACGAGCTCGCCGGCGAGCAGGCGCTCGACGTCGGTGCGCCCGGCGGCGCGGACCCGGCCCCCGGCGATCGGGACGACGTCGGTCGTCGTGCTCCCGCAGTCAACGAGGATCGCGTCGGGAGCCGCGCGCGCGACGAGCAGCGCGGTGGCGATCCAGTTGGCCGCCGCGCAGCGCAGCGGGTCGGCTCGCGCCGCCGTCGGGCCGACGAGCTCGCCGTCGATGGTCAGAACCCGCAGGCGGCGCTCGGGCAGCGCGGCCTCGGCGGCGTCGAGCACGTGCAGCACCCCCGCGCGCTTGGACGCGAACACGTCGACGAGCTCGGCGGTCGTCGTCAGCGCGACGGCGCCGTCGCCGCCCAGCGCCCCGACCGTCGCGGCGATCGCTCCCGGCAGGCCCGCGAGGTCGCGCCACAGCTCGAGCGGCTCGGTGAAGACGCGCGGCGGACCCTCGCCGTCGACGAGCGCCGCCTTCGTGTTGGCGCCGCCGATGTCGAGTCCGATCGCCGTGGCGGCCATTGCAGCATCATGGCGGTCGTGCGCGTCATCCCGGTCATCGATCTGCGGGGCGGGGTCGTCGTCCATGCCCGGCGCGGCGACCGCGACGCCTACGCGCCGCTGGACAGCCCGCTCGTCGACGGTGCCGATCCGGCCACCGTCGCCCGCGCGCTGACGCGGCGCTGTCGCACCGGCACCGTGTACGTCGCCGATCTCGACGCGCTCGCCGGCGCGCCGCCCGACGTCGCAACGCTGGCCGCCGTGGCGCGGGTGGCCGCTCCCTGGGTCGATGCCGGTGCCACCAGCGCGGAGCGGGCGACCGCCCTGAGCCGCGCCGGCGCCGCGCGCAACGTCGTCGGCACCGAATCGCTGCGCGCCGACCTCCCGCCCGACGACCCGCCGCGCGCGCTGAGCGTCGACCTGCGCGACGGCCGCCTGATCTCTCCGCGCCCCGACCTCGACGGCCGCGAGCCCGTCGCGGCCGTCCCGCTCGCCGCCGAGCTGGGCGCCGCCGAGCTGCTCGTCATCGACCTCGCGCTCGTCGGCAGCGGCGCCGGACCTCCGGTCGCCGCGGTGGCTGCGCTCGCCGACGCACTGCCCGCCGCCGCCATCTACGCCGGCGGCGGCGTCCGCGACGACGCCGACCTCGCGGCTCTGCAACGGGCCGGCGCCGCCGGCGCGCTCGTCGCCACCGCGCTGCATGCGGGCCGTCTCAGCCTGTGACGAGCGCCTCACAGGCACCGACGACGCGCGCGGTCAGGTCGGCCTCGCAGACCGACTGCAGTCCCTGCCATCCCGGGATCCCGTTGACCTCGAGCACGTGGATCGCGCCGTCGCGCCCCACGAGCAGGTCGACCCCGGCGACGTCCGCCTCGACCGCGCGTGCCGCGCGCAGCGCCAGCCGCTCCTCCTCGGCGCCCAGCGTCGCCGCGACCGGACGCCCGCCCCGGGCGACGTTCGCCCGCCATCCCGGCGCGACCCGCTCCATCGCGCCGACGACCTCGCCGGCGACGACGAGCGCCCGCAGGTCGCGCGCGTCGGCGATCGTCGCCTGCAGGTAGAAGACGGCGCGTTCGAGCTCGAGCGCCCGGAACACGCGGAGCGCGACGTCGGCGTCCTCGATCCGCACCATCCCCGAGCCCATCGCCCCGAACAGCGGCTTGACGATCACGTCGCCGCCGAGCCGCGCGAACGCCTGCAGCGCGTCGGCGCTGCGCTCGCAGGCGATTGTCGCCGGCGTCGGCAGTCCCGCGGCGGCGAGCGTCGCCCCCGCCCACGACTTGTCGACGGTCCGCTCGATCGCGCGCGGGCCGTTGACGCAGCGCACTCCGGCAGCGGCCAGCGCGTGCAGCGCGTCCATGCGGAAGATGACCTGCTCGAGCGAGCCACGCGGCAGCCCCCGAACGACGAGGAGGTCGAGCTCGTGCAGCGCGACGCCATCGGGGCCCGAGAGGGCCGCCGATCCGTCGGAGCCGATCTCGGAGACGAGCCGCGTCGCGGGAATCGTCGCCACGACATGACCGCGACGTTGAAAGGCGTCCTGTAGGCGGCGCGCATGCCAGAGACCCGAGGCGCCGAGCACCCCGACCCGCAGCCCGCCGCTCACTGCGTGAACGAGCGCTCCAGGACCTCCGGCGCGAGGCCGCCGCCATGATGGGCGCGCCCGGACTCGGTGCTCGTCAACGTCACCGCCGCGGGGCTGAACAGCATCGGGTCGATCTCGTAGAAGTCGCCGCCGGCCTCCTCGAGCAGCTCGCCGAACGGGGTCCCGAACGCGTCGGAGGCCGACGAGGGCAGCCGCGCCGCCAGCTCGGCGACCTCCTCGTCGTCGCCCTGCAGCCAGAGATGCGCGGTCCCCCCGTACAGCATCGCGTCGTTCGTGCGGCCGATCGCCGCGCCGTCGTCGGCGGCGATCGGGGCCAGCGGGCAGCAGCCCCAGCCGCTGCGCACCCGGGCGGGGTCGACCTCGAGCTCGTGCAGCTTGTGCAGCGCGGTCTCGACGACCCGGGCCGCGATCTGCACCGAGCCGCACGCCGAGGCGGTCGGCGCGATCAGGAACGTCAGTTTCGAGGCCGGCAGCTCGCACGCGGACGCCACCTTCTCGACGATCTCCGCCGGCGGGTCCTGTCCGGTCTCCAGGCACAGCACCGCGCGATCGGCCTCCTCGCGCCAGGCGAGCTCCTCGAACAGGTCCTCGACACACGCCAGGCAGCGCCCCGGCCCTGACGCCAGCGCGAAGAAGTCGTCGGTGGCGAGCTTCCAGCCCGCGTACTGGGAGGCGAGGCAGGCGGTCGCGGGGTCATCGACGGCGACGCCGACCCCGGGCCACGTCCGATCGCCGACGGTCACCCCGATCGGGTCGACCCGCCCGAGGCCGCCCATGCAGGCGGCGGCGAACCCGAGCCCGGCGGCGGTCCCGCCCGGGACCTGGGCGCCGCAATCGACGACGCGCGCGCCGCCCTCGAGCTCGCGGACGGCGATCCGCAGCGCGTCGGCGTCGGCCACCATCGCGTCGACCAGCGCGGCGGCGCGTTCGTTCATGGACAGGCTCATCCGGCTGCCACCTCCTCCTCGTCGAAGATCAGGATCTCTCCCCGGCTCAGCTCGAGCCGGTCGCCCGCCCAGCGCGTCCACGCGCCGGTCAGCATCGCGTCGGGCACCTCGAGCCCGAGCTCGCGCAGACGGCGCAGCTGGAGCGCGAGCGCCGGCGGGCGATAGCGCACCGCCCGCGCATAGCCGGGCAGCGGCCGCAGCGGGCGCCCCGAGACGATGCTCCCGCGCTTGTTGCCCATGCCCGCCTCCGCGCCCACGCCGCGCAAAGCGATCACCGTGCCGGCGAGCATCCGCAGGCCGGCGCCGTCGCCGGCGCGGCCGCCGATCGCCACCAGCCCACGTCGCATCGCGGCCCCCGCCTCCTGCCCCGCATCGCCGGCGATCACGATCTCCCCGCCGCTCATCCCCGCGCGCGTGCCCGGGTACCCGGCCCCCGCCGACGCGCCCGCCGACCCCTCGATGCGGACCAGGCCGCCGCGCAGCTCGGCGCCCGCGAACGCGCCGGCATCGCCGTCGATCACGATCTCGCCGCCGGTCATCCGCGCGCCGACGTGGTCGCCGCACGACCCCTCGACGCGCAGGCGGCCGCCGCGCATGCCGGCGCCGATGCGGTCGATGCGCCCCAGCTCGCCGCGCAGCACGAGCTCGTCGGTGCCATACCCGCTGACGGCGAATAGCTCGCCGACGCCGACCCGGTCGCGCCCGCAGCGGATCGCCGTTCCGGCGACCTCGATCGCGCTGCGCCCCCGCGTCGTCTCGGGCACGAGCGGCGAGAGATCGACGCGCGCCGGGGGCGAGGTCAGGGCCGTCAGGGTCAGTGTCACGGCGGGTCTCGCAGCTCGGACAGGGGGAAGTGGAAGGGGCCGAGGTCGCCGCCGAAGTTCGCGGCGGTGACCTGGAGCGCGCCGGCGTCCGCGGCCGCGTGCAGCCCGCGGCGCATGCACTCGCGCACCGCGGCCTCGGATACGCCGTCGATGACGATCTCGAACACCGCCCCGACGCCGTCGGGCACAAAGCTGTCGTCGACCTGCGCGCGCAACGTGGGGGCCATGCGATGGTTCGTCGTGGCCGGGATCGATGACGAGCGCAGCGAGCCGACCTTGCTGCCGCTGCGCACGATCCCGCCCGGGAACGGCAGCGCGATGCCGGGACCGCGCATCGCGTCGGCGGCGGCCTGCGCGGCGACGAGCGCATGCGCGTCGTCGGCGCCGAGGAAGACGAGGTTGCCGCCCGCCACCCCGGTGTCGACGCCGACCGACTCACAGCACAGGAACTCGCCCTCCATCACCGGGATGCGCCAGAAGCGCTCGCCGGCCACGACCTTGCTCGCCTGGAACCCGTCGCCGAAGTAGCGCAGTGCCGAGCCGACCGCGACGCGCTTCTCGCCGTCGGGGAGTCCGTCAAAGCAGGCGCTCGTCGGGCACGTCATGACGCTCTGGCCGACGCGCTCAAGGATCCGCTCGCCGACGCCCTCGGAATCCATCGCGAACAGGAGCACCGCGATCCCGGGGCGCCCGTCGGGGGTCTCGCCGGCGTCGAGCGGGCGCTCGATCGCCGCCTCGCACTTGCAGCCGATCACCGAGGTCGCAAAGCCGGTCATCGAGCGCGCCGCCTCGAGCGCCCAGGCATCGGTGGCGGCGGTGATCACGACCCGGGCGTAGCGCATCGGGAACGCCTCGGCGAACTCGTCGGTGACCTCGGTGTCGCCGAGCCGATAGGCGCCGTCGCTCATGACGCCTCCACGGTGCGGGCGGGCTCGCGCAGCGCCGGATCGCGCACCGGATAGTGATCGAAGGCGACCGTGTAGCGCTCGCCGAACAGCGGCTCGAGCACCTCGGCGACCGCGGGATCGAACGGCGCGCGCCCGCTGAGCAGCAGGCCGTCCTGCACCCGGCGCAGGTCGCCGTCCTCGACGAGGAGCTCGCCGCCCTGGATGACGTAGCGCGGCGTCGAGAACATCTCCTCGCGGTCCTCGCGGTCGTGGTAGATCGTCACGTCGGCGTCGGCCCCGACGCCGAGATGGCCCTTGTCGCGCAGGCCCAGGCGTCGCGCCGGCGCGGCCCGGGTGATGATCGCGATCTCGTTCAGCGTGTACTCGCGGTCGAGGTCGTCGAGCAGGGCGGTGCGGCGGATCGCCCGGCGATTGGCCCGGCCGAGCTGATCCTCGCGGTAGCCCCGGTCCATCAGCAGGCGGATGAGCTTCGGATAGGAGAGAAACGAGCCGCCGTTCGGGTGGTCGGTGGAGAGCATCACCTGCCAGGGGTCGCCTCCGAGCAGGAACAGCTCGAGCCCGATCCCCCACTGCAGCGCGTGGACGTAGTTGCCCGCCTGATAGGTGTAGGGGACGATCCCGCAGCCGGTCTCGACCTCGGTGTCGTGGTTGAGCCACTTGCCGCCGTCGAGGTCGCGCAGCACGGTCGACACGTGGGCGTCGGCGGTCGTCGTCACCGCGTCGCCGAACATGACCTGGCCGACGTCGACGGTGAACTCGGGGTGAGCGGCGAGATGCTCGAGCAGCTCGGGCGCTCGCGAGCGCATCGGACCGCCCGGTTCTCCGCCGTAGCTGTGGAACTGCAGGTGGGCGAAGTGCGCCTGGCGCCCGTCGAGGGTGCGCATCGTGTCGAGCGTCGTGGCGGCGTTGCCGGCGACCCCGAGGTTGTTGGCGTGCACGTGGACCGGGTGAGGGAGGCCGAGCCCGTCCACCGCCGAGCCGATCGCCTCGATCACCTGGCGGGGGGTGACCGCGAAGCCGGCGATCGTGTCGTCGAGCGACTCGATCACCCCGTTGCTCTGCTTGAACAGCTCCACCCCGCCGGGATTGACGAGCTTGACGCCGTAGCCGCCGGTCGCCTGCAGCCACCACGCGATCGCGTCGCGCAGGTGCGCCGAGCCGTCGCGGATGAGCTCGAACAGCACCTGGTTGTTGCCCATGAGGATGAGGAAGGCCTTGTCGATCATCGGCGTGTCGCGCAGCTCGGCGAGCACATGACGCGCGGCCAGTGGCGGCGCCGCCGCCTCGACCACCGTCGTGTAGCCGAGCAGCGAGTAGCGGTAGCCGGTGGCGAACGTCGAGGGCACGAGCCCGCCGGTGCCCGAGCGCAGCAGCTCGGTCCGGTCGATCGGGTCGTCGCGGCGATCGTCGGACAGCAGGCGCCGCGCCGCGGTGACCTTGGGTCCCGCGATGTGGGCGTGGATGTCGACCCCGCCGGGCATGACCACCATCCCGCGCGCGTCGATCGTGCGCGCCTGCGCCCCGACATCGTCGACGATCCGGCCGTCGCGCAGGCAGAGGTCGCGGACCTCGCCGTCGACCTCGTTGGCCGGGTCGTGGATCGCACCGCCGGTGATCCGGATCTCGGTCATCGCGCCAGCCCCTCGCCGATCCGCGCCAGCAGCTGCGCGGCCGTCGGGCGATCGGCGGGCCACGGAGCCGCCAGCGCGAGCGGCACCTCGTCGAGGCGATGCGCCGTGCCGGGAGCCGCTACCCCCGGGGGCGCCGTCGCGATGTGCACCGCGGCGTCGGCGACCGGGAGCGCGCTGAGCGCGATCGTCGTCACCCCGGGGCGGGCGGGCGCCTCGACGCACACCGCGACGTCGACCCCCTCGTCGACCGCGAGCGCGAGCTCGGGATGGCCGCTGGCGAGGTCGACGGCGGCGGGGTACCCGGTCTGCCAGGTCAGGACCGCGTCGGCGCCGGCGCTGCCGGCGACCGGCGGGAGGCCGAGCGTCACCACGTGGCGCTGATCGCTGAGCGCGCGCACGAGCTCGTACAGCGCGAGCGCCGCCCGCGGGCCGCCGAGACCGGGGCCGTGCACGAAGGCGGCGTGGGGAACCGCGTGGAGCCGGTCAAGCAGCCCCCGCAACTCGCCGGCGAGATCGTCCTCGGTCAGCGGCAGCTCGCGCTCGAGCACGTGCAGGCTTCTGATCGCTTCGAGGTCGCGCCCTGCCGCCCAGCGCAGGCGCACGTCGGCGCGCGCGGCGGTGGCGGTGTCGCGGTCGTCGACGACGACGAGCGTCGCGCCCGAGCCGAGACGTTCGAGCAGCCGCGGGTGCGTGACCTCGGGATCCTCGCGCCACACCACGACGACCTCCGCGCGGTCGCGGATCTCGCCCAGGGTGGCGGTCGAGCTGCCCCGTCGGGCGACCGCCTCGGGGTCGGGCGCGCGATCGACGCGGACGAGCGCGCCGAGACGATCGGCGAGCGTCACCGCGGCGCGCGCGTCCTCGACGGTCGCGCCGTCGAAGCCGTGCAGCAGCGGCCGGCGCGCCGCGCCCAGGAGCTCCACCGCGCGGTCCAGCGCCGCGGTCACGTCGGCGGGCGCACCGTCGATGCTCGCCGCCGCGCCGCCGGCGTCGCGCCGCGCCGCCAGCCAGCGCGAGCCCAGCGCGCACTCCGGCGTCAGCGCGGTGCCCTCCGCGGTCACGTCGTCGCACAGCAGCCCGCAGCCGGCGCAGATCAGCGGCTCGCTCACCGAGCCAGCACCGTCCCCGGCAATGCTCTTAAGAGCCCGGTCCCGACCGCGCGCAGCTCGTTCACCGCGTGCTCGCCCGACACGAGCGTGCAGACCGGCTGGCCGCGCGCGATCGACTCCCCGGCGCGGGGGATGTCGCGCGCGAGCCCCGAGGGCCACCAGTCCGGGTGGGGCGCGCGCAGGTCGCGGTCGGCGAACAGCACAAGCTTCACCCTACCCGCGGGCGGCGCCGGAACCACGGGCGGTCGCCGGCCACGCGCTCCCTCGACGTGTGCGGCGAACGCGCCGGGTCCGACGAGCTCGAGCGCCGCCGTCGGCCGGGGGTTGACCTCGAGCACCCATGTCTGGCGCCCGTCCCAGATCGCGTCGACGCCGAAGGCGCCCCGCACCCCGAACCGCGCGGCGACCTCGTCGCACACCGCGCCCAGCCGGCCCGCGAGCTCGGCGCGCTCCCCGGCGGGCAGCCGCGGCGGCGTCACGTTGCCCGTCCAGCGAAAGCCGCGCGGCGCCAGCAGCTGCTCGGTGACCGCGAGCGTGCTCGCGGTCCGGGCGTCGGCGAGCGCCACCGCCGAGCACGGCACGCCCGCGACGAACCGCTGCAGGATCTCCGTCGATCGCGGTCGGCCGCCCGCCCAGCGTCGGATCCCGCGCCCGCCGCCGCCCCGCAGCGGCTTGCGCAGCCACGCGCCGTCTTGCACCGCGGGCTCGCGCCTGCGGGTCTCGGGAGCGCGCGCCCCCGCGGCCCGGGCCGCCGCCGCCACCGCCCACGGGTCGCGAACCGCCGCGAGCCGATCGGCCGGCGTGCCGAGCAGCTCGCGCCCGTCGGCGAGCCGCGCCACCAGGTCGGGACGGTTCTCGAGACCGGCCCCGTAGACGACCGCGTCGGCGGCGACCCCGTCGGCGAGCGCGACGAGCGCGTCGTTGCTCGCCGCGGTGCCACCGGGGGCGATCCGACGCAGGTCGACGTCGCCGAAGCGATCGAGCGCGATCACGCGGTGGCCGTCGGCGACGGCGAGCTGCGCGAGCATGCGCGCGCTGACCGCCACGACGAGCACGGTCACGGCAGCGCCACCCCGGTCAGCAGCGCCGCGAGCAGCGTGGCGGCGACGAGATCGGCGGTCGTGCCGGGATTGCGGCGGTTGCCCTCGGCGCGCAGCCACGCGTCGAGGCTCTCGGCCGTCCGCTCGCCGCGGAGCACCTCGCCGGCGGCGTCCGCGACCTCGCGCGCGGCCGCGCGGCCCGCCTTGCGCGCGATCAGCGTGTCCGGCCGGCTGGCCAGCAGCCACAGGTGCAGGTCGGCGATCGCCTCGAGCGTGGGCCGGCCCGCGCGCAGCGCCGCGGTCAGCGCGGGCAGCCCGGCGTCGAAGACGATCGCATAGCCGGTCGCGTACTCCGAGGCGATGTCGTCGCGGTCGGCGGCCGCGGCCATCGCGGTCCGCAGATCGACGCGCACCGGCGCGCGAACGTCGTGCTCGGGCGCGTCACCCAGCCCGCCGGGCGCGGCCCGGGCGATGGCGGCGAAGGCGGCGGCGGCATCGGCGACGGTCAAATCGGCGAGCGCCCGCTCCACCGCGTCGCGCAGCGTCTCCGCGCCATCCCGGCTCGCCGCCGCGCGCGCCAGCGGGGCGAACAGGAGCACGATCCCGAGGTTCGTGTTCGCCGCCGCGACCGCGGCCGTGGCCTGCACCGCCTGCTCGATCAGGGCGCCGATCCCGAGCCGGTCGGCCCGCGCCAGGACGGGGCCGATGGCGAGCCCCGAGCGGACCATGTCGGCGAACGTCGTGTCGGCGAAGCCGTGTGACGGGGTGATGTTGCCGGGCTTGGGCGCGGAGACCTCGAGCACGCAGGCCAGCGACACCGCCGCTACCAGCCGGTCGTCGCCCGGGCGAGCGGGCTCTGGTTCGGCTAGGGTTGAGCCCACTTCGGCCACCATACGAGAGAGAGGCAGACACGCATGGCCATCACCCTGTCAACCGGAGAGTCGCTCGTCGGCGACGGCAACGAGGTAGCGCACATCGACCTCTTGATCGGCTCCAAGAGCGGCCCCGTCGGCGCGGCGTTCGCCAGCGCGTTCACCACCGAGTCCGACGGCCACACGAACCTGATGGCGGTCGTCACGCCGAACCTGCCGGCCAAGCCCGACACCGTGATCACGAACAAGGTCACGATCAAGGGCGAGAAGCAGGCCGTCCAGCTGTTCGGCCCCGCCCAGGCGGCCGTCGCCCGCGCCGTCGTGGACTCGGTCAGCGAGGGCATCATCCCCAAGGACCAGGCCGACGAGCTGTGCATGATCGTCGGCGTCTTCATCCACTGGGACGCCTCCGACGACAAAGCGATCTACGACAACAACTACACGGCCGTCAAGGAGTCGATCTCGCGCGCGCTGAAGGGCGAGCCGAGCATGGACAAGGTCCTCTCCGACACGCCGGAGGCCCGCCACCCGTTCGCGGGCGGCGCCGAGGGGTAGCAGCGGTGGCGGCGCAGGCCGGGGGGCTCCCGCTCGCCGGTCTGCGCACCGTCGTGACGGGCGCCTCGAGCGGCATCGGCCGCGCGATCGCGTCCGCGTTCGCGGGTGCCGGGGCCCGCGTCGGGATCGGCTATCACCGCTCCGGCGAGGCCGCGACGCAGCTCGCCGCAGAGCTCGGCGGAGACCATCCCCCGCTGCAGGCCGACCTCGGCACCGCGGCGGGCTGCGAGGGGGTCGTCGAGGCGGCGTTCGCCGCGCTCGGCGGCCTCGACGTCTGGGTCAACAACGCCGGCGCCGACATCCTCACCGGCGAGGCGGGAGGCTGGCCGCCCGAGCGCAAGCTCGACGCGCTGCTCGACGTCGATCTGAAGGCGACGATCCGCTGCTCGCGGCTGGTCGCGCCGCGAATGCCCGAGGGCGGCTGCATCCTGAACATGAGCTGGGATCACGCGGCCATCGACGGGATGGCGGGGCCCAACCCGGAGCTGCACGCGGCGGTCAAGGCCGCGATCCTCGGCTTCTCCAAGTCCTTCGCGCGTTCGGTCGCGCCCCGGGTGCGGGTCAACGTGCTCTGCCCGGGCTGGATCGAGACCGCGTTCGGAGAGGGCGCGGAGGACGAGTTCCATGCCCAGGTCGCCTCCGAGATCCCGCTGGGACGCTGGGGACGACCGCAGGATGTCGCCGGCGCGGCGGTATGGCTCGCCTCCCCGGCGGCCGCCTACGTCACCGGGCAGGCGGTCAACGTCAACGGGGGAGCGGTTGGCTGACACCCTGTTCGTGACCGGCCGGCTCGCCGAGCCGGCGCTGCGCGACATGCTCGCCGAGCTGGAGATCGATCACCAGGTCGCGGTGATGAACATCAGTGTCGCCGCCCTGATGACGACGCGCTGGATCGCGAAACGGCTGGCGGCGCCCGAGGGCATCGACAACATCGTCATCCCGGGACTGTGCGAGGGCGACGTCGACGTTCTGCAGCAGGCGACCGGGCTGCCGGTGCGCAAGGGCCCGGCCGACGTGCGCGCCCTGCCCGAGTGGTACGGGCGTGAGGCGATCGCCGCCGAGCTCGGTCCCCGCGACGTCAAGGTGTTCGCCGAGATCAACCAGGTCCCGGCGCTGACCCGCGAGCAGGTCATCGAGCAGGCCGAGGCCTATCGGGCCAGCGGCGCCGACGTCATCGACCTCGGGCTGTCGCTCGACCGCTCGTGGCTGCAGGAGGGGCCGGCGACGATCGCCGCGCTGCGCGAGCGGGGGCTGTCGCTGTCAATCGACACGCTCGATCCCGAGCACATCCGGATGGCCGACGCGGCAGGCGTCGACTACGTGCTCAGCCTCACCCCGGAGACGATCGAGCTCGCCGAGGAGCTGCGCGCCATCCCGGTGCTGATCACCGAGGATCCCGACGACCTCGAGGGGCTGGGCCGGCTCGCCGCGCACATGGAGCGCCTCGGGCGCCCGTACCTGCTCGACTCGATCCTCGCCCCGATCAACTCGGGCTTCGCCGCCTCGCTGGCTCGCTACGTCGAGGTCCGCCGCCGCCATCCCGACTCCGAGATCCTCATGGGGATCGGCAACCTCACCGAGCTGACCGAGGCCGACTGCACGGGGGTGACCGCGCTGCTGATCGGGTTCTGCCAGGAGGTCGGGGTGGGGGCGGTGTTGACCACCGAGGTCGTCGGCTGGGCCCGCGGCGCGGTGCGCGAGACGGTGCTCGCCGCCGAGGTGATGCACCTCGCCCAGCGCCAGGCCCGCCCGCCCAAGCACATCGATCCTGGCCTGGTCACCAGCCGCGACGAGACGATGCGCGCGCCGACGGAGGAGGAGCTGCGCGAGATGCAGGCCCAGGTCTCCGACCCCAACTGGCGCCTGTTCGCCGACGCCGACTGGCTGTACGCGTTCAACGGCGAGCAGTTCGTGCGCGAGACGAACATGTACCGCGTGTTCGACCAACTCGGCGTCGAAGATCCATCGCACGCCTTCTATCTGGGTAAGGAGCTGATGAAGGCGACGATCGCGCGCGGACTGCGCAAGAGCTATCGCCAGGAGGGGCCCCTCGACTGGGGGCTGCTGAGCTTTCCCGAACCGCGACGAGAGGACCCCGAGTGAAGAAGATCCTGATCCAGCTCGACACCGACGAGCATCCCAGCGCGTTCGACGCGATCGCCGCCTACGACGCCGACGTCGACATCGTGCTCGGCTACGGCGGGGTGACCACCGATGGGCTCGACGACCTCGTCCAGGGCGCGATGTTCCCGCGCGGTCCCGAGGGGCTGGCCAACACCGCGTTCTGGGTCGGCGGGTCCAAGGTGCGCGACGGCGAGGCGGTGTTCGAGGCCGCGCGCAAGCTGTTCTTCGATCCCTTCTCGGCTTCGATCATGCTCGACTCCGACGGCTCGAACACGACCGCCGCGGCGGGGCTGGCGATGGTGCGCGAGGCGGTCACGCTGAAGGGCGCGAAGGCCGCGGTCATCGGTGTCGGGCCGGTCGGCCTGCGCACCGCCGAGCTGTTGCGCCGCGAGGACGCCGAGGTGACGGTGCTGACCTTCCCGCCCGACGTCGTCGAGGGCGAGTTCCGCCGGGCGTCGGGCATCCCGGTCGCGCAGGAGGCCGGCTTCACCGTCACCGAGCCCGAGTCCAGCGACGAGCTCGACGGCCTGCTGGCGGGCCACGTCGCCGTCCTCGCCGCCGGACCGGCGGGGATACAGGTCCTACGGCGTAGCGGCTGGGCCGGAGTCGAGGGCGTGCAGGTCGTCGTCGACTATTCGGCGGCCGAGCCGGTCGGGGTCGAGGGCGTCGAGCGCGACGACGAGCTCGAGGAGGAGGACGGGGTCGCCAAGCTGGGCGCGCTGGCGGTCGGCGGACCGAAGATGGAGCTGCAGAAGCGCTGCGTGCAGCGGATGTTCGAGGAGAAGGGGACGGTGCTCGACCTCCAGGGCGTCTACGACGTCGCCCTGGAGCAGTGAGCGCTATTTGGAGAAGACGAACTTGCTCATCGGGCCGTCGAGCGGGCCGTCGGCCTCGGGCTGCCACAGGATCGTCTCCTCGATCTTGCGCGCCAGGGTGAAGTCCTTGTCGGTGATCCCGCCGGCGGAGTGGGTGGCCAGCTTGACCCACAGCTTGCCCCAGGTGACCTCGAGATCGGCGTGATGGCCGGCGGCCTCGCACAGGTAGCCGACCGCGTTGACCGCCATCATCGTCATCGGCCACCCACCGGTGCTGTACTTGCGCCGAATCCAGTTGCCCTCGTGGTACCAATCGCCGATTCCGTACTCGTCGAGCTTGGCCGGGATCTCGTCGTCTGCGTAGGTTCGTTCGTCGCTCATCGGCCAATGATATGCCCCGGGTAGCCGGCGTCGACCCCGGCACGGTCTCCTTCGACCTCTGCGTGCTGCAGGACGGCGTCGCCGAGGTCGAGCGGGAGTTCGAAACCCGGGGCGGGCTCGGAGGGATCGTGGGCGAGCTGTCGCGCCACGGCCCCTACGACCTCGTCTACGGGCCGAGCGGCTACGGCCTCCCGCTCGTCGGCGCGGCCGACGTCGGCGAGCGCGAGCTGGCCGAGATGGTCCTCGTCGTGCCGCGCGAGGCCGCGCGCGAGCGCGGGATCGGTGGGATGCGCGCGCTGCTGCGCGAGCTCGCCGGCAGCGGCCTGCCGCTCGTGTTCGGCCCCGGCGTCATCCATCTGCCCTCGGTGCCCGCGCACCGCAAGTACAACCGGATCGACATGGGCACCGCCGACAAGGTGTGCGCCGCCGCCTCCGCGGTCGCCGATCAGGCCGCGCGCCGGGGCGTCGGGCCGGCTGACACCTCGCTGGTCCTGCTCGAGCTCGGCGGCGCGTTCGCGGCCGCGCTGGCGATCGCCGGCGGCGCGATCGTCGACGGCGTCGGAGGCTCCTCGGGGCCGATCGGCGTCCGGGCGGTCGGCGCGCTCGACGGCGAGCTCGCCTACCTGCTCGGCGACGCGCTGACCAAGCAGACGCTGTTCACCGGCGGCGCGCTCGATCCCGACGGCGTCGGCCGGATCGAGGACTTCGCGCGCGCCTGGGACGCGGAGGAGGATCGCGAGGGCTGGACGGCGCTGCTTGAATCGGCGGCCAAGGCGGTGCGCGCGCTGCGCGTCGCCCTCCCCGAGCCGCACGAGATCGTCGTCTCCGGCCGCGTCGGGCGCGTGCCCGGCGTCGTCGCCGCACTTGGCGCGCTGCTGTACGACGTCGCTCCCGTGACGGCGCCGCCCCCGGGACCCGGGAGCGCCGCCGCCCGCGGCGCGGCCCTGCTCGCCGACGGCCTCGCCGGCGGGGCGCGCGCGCCGCTCGTCGAGGCGATGCGCCTGCGCGAGGCCACGGGCAGCGTCCTGCATCATCTGCGGGTCGCCGGCGCCGGGTCGATCGTCCTCGGCTGACGAGGCAGCGGCGCGGGGGGGCGCGGGCGGCGCGGGCGGCGCGGGATGTTTCCGCCGCACGCGCTGGAAAGGCCGAGTGCGAGCGGGCAAGCTGTACAGCGCATGAGCGGCGCGCGCGATGACCGCGGCGAGTCCAGAGACCAGCAGCTGGATCGCAACACGATTGAGCTGCTCAACGAGCTGCGCGTCGCCGGCACGGGGATCCAGGTGATGTTCGCGTTTCTGCTCGTCGTGCCGTTCAACGCCGGCTGGGCGAAGACGACATCGTTCGAGCGGACGGTCTACTTCGTGACCCTCGCGCTGGTCGCGCTGGCCGCGTTCCTGCTGATCGCGCCGCCGGTTCATCACCGGCTGCTGTTTCGCCACCGCGAGAAGCCGTTTCTCGTCGCGGTCGCCAACCGGCTCGCCATCGCCGGCATGGTCTGCCTGGCCCTGGGTTTCACCGGCATCCTGGTGTTGATCTCTGACTACGTGATCGGGGGCGCGGCGCCGATCGTCACCGGGACGCTGACCCTGGCCGTCATCGGCGGCCTCTGGTTCGCGCTGCCGCTCGTGCGTCGCGAGGGGGAATGAGAGGCCGTCAACCTTGCCTTGGCGCAGGCGTCGAGCTCCTTACGCCTTCCACGCTGCTGCGTAGACAAGTCGAGCTCGCAACCGCAATTTCCGGGGTTTCATGCTGTTCTGGACGGTCATCAAACCGGTAAACCGCATAAGCTCCTCTCAGCGTTGGGATGTCGCCGGAGAGGAACTCGAGTGGGGAACCTGAGACTGGTTGAGCGCCGCTGGCTGCACGGACGAGTGGGCGCCGCGCGAGTGGCAGCCATCGGCTGCGCCGTGGCGGGGATCGTCTGGGCCCTGACCGCGTGGCCGGCTGCCGCCGACGGCTATTGCGGCCAGGACTATCAGCCGTCCGACGCTTGCCCGCTCGTCACGCCGTTCAAGAACACCGGTGTCCTCCCCGCTAGCAGCGTTACGGCCGACTATTACACGTTCTATGCGGTCGCGGGGACCCAGCTGCAGCTGACGCTCACCGACACCGAGGATCCGAACTGCGGTCCGAGCGAAGGCGGGGCGCCCGGCGTTGCCATCTGCGGCGGGGCCACCCCGCATCTGTACGATCCCAACGATACGTTGACGGGAGGCTATCCGGAATCTCAGCCGGGCGACGGCAAGACGGTTCCGGTATCCGTCGCCTACTCGCTGAGCATCACCGGCGTTTACCATCTGGAGATACTCGGCGCTCGTGGCCAGGACGCGAAGGGCAACGCCACGGCGGTTCCCTACACGATGCAGGTCACGGCGTCACCGGGGACTGCATGGCCCCCTCCGGTCGCGGTCTCCACACCGACCGCGACCACAACGTCGACCGCGACCACAACGTCGACGAGTACCTCGTCAAGCACCACGACGAGCTCGACGACGACATCGGGCCCGGTGCAGGATGGGCCACCGACGACCGCTCAGATCAAGACGGCGTTGGCACCCGTTGTGTCCGTGACAGGCCCGCCGGCCCAGATACCGAAGTTGCTGCAACAGGGCGGCTATACGATCCCGTTCAACCCGCCCTCGGCGGGCACTCTGACGGTTGAGTGGTTCTACCAGCCTGCTCGCGTCAGGAAGGGCGCGGAGCACAAGCGCAAGCCAAAGTCGATTCTCGTCGCGATCGGTCGCGAGAAGGTGGTCAAGCGCGGCCCGCGGAAAGTCAAGGTCAGCCTGACCTCCGCTGGGCGCAAGCTGCTCAAGAACACCGGGAACGCCGTGAAGCTGATCAGTGAGGGCTCGTTCGCACCCGAGGGCGGCCGTGCGGCAACTCGGTCGAACACCATCACGCTGAAGCGCTGAGCTTGACGACGCGAGGACCGTCCTAGTGGGTCCAACCGGATCGTTTGACCGGAAACTCGCCGTGGGGGGCGAATGGGGATGCATCCCGACCGTGGAGGTGGTGATGCGTCCCCCGGAAGTGTTCATCAGATCGCCCTCGCACCAGGAAGCGACCCGGCTCAAGCGCATGTCGACGCGCGCGGAGCATCAGTCGACGCGGATCCGCGCGGCGATCCTGCTGGCCTCGAACGTCAAGACGCCGGCGGGGCAGATCGCGCGGATGTGGCTGACTGACGAGAGCCATGTGCGCAAGGTGATCCACGAGTTCAACGAGGAGGGGTTTGACAGTCTGCGCCCTGAGTACCGGGGCGGGCGACCCCGCCGGATCACCACTGGCGAGCGCCAGCGCGCGGTGGCCGTGGCCGGTGCCCGCCCCGATACCCAAGGGGTGCCGTTGACGCGCTGGTCGCTTGACCGCTTGTCGGCCCATCTGGCCGAGCTGGGGGTGGTGATCTCGGCGATCCATCTGTGGCGGCTGCTCGCGCAGGCGGGGCTCTCGTTCCAGCGCACGCGTTCGTGGAAGGCCAGCCCCGACCCCGACTACGAAACCCGGGCCGCCCGGGTGCTGGAGCTCTATCAGGCGGCGCCGTTTGACGGGCCGGTGATCAGCTTTGATCAGATGGGACCGATCAGCCTCAAACCGATCCCGGGCGCCGGCTGGGCCAAGCTCAAGCGGCCCGAGCGGCTGCGGGCGACCTACAACCGCAAGCACGGGATCCGCTACATCTTCGGCGCCCTCGATGTTCACCGCGACCGGCTCTATGCCCGGATGCGCCCCCGCCGCGCCGGCCGCGACGTGCTCGGGTTCATGCGCACCATCCGCCTGGTCTATCCCGCCCGCCAGCGCCTGTACTGGATCCAGGACAACCTCTCGGCCAACTGGACGCCCGACATTCGCGCCTTCGCCGCCGCCAACCAAATCGAGCTGATCCCCACCCCGACCTACGCAAGCTACCTCAACCGGATCGAGAGCCACTTCCGCCCGATCCAAGAGTTTGTCTTTAACAACACCGACTACCGCGACTGGCAGAGCGCCCAACGCGCCGTCGCGGACTACATCACCCACCGCAACGGCGCCGACCGCGACCGGCGCATCGCCGCCCTCGAACGCAAACACCGGGTCGCCGCATGACCACGTCATTTCAGGTCAAACGTTTCGGTTGGCCCCACTAGCAGGCAGTTCGCGAAGGAAGCGGAGAGGGCGGGATTCGAACCCGCGATAGGGCGTGAACCCCATACTCGCTTAGCAGGCGAGTGCCTTCAGCCGCTCGGCCACCTCTCCGACGAGCGTGGTCAGTGTAGAAGGTCTGCCCACGCGGTCGCCGCCGATAATCTCCCACCTCCGTCCGGAGGGGTGGCAGAGTGGTCGAATGCACCGGTCTTGAAAACCGGAGTCCGGCGACCCCGGACCGCGGGTTCGAATCCCGCCCCCTCCGCTACCGCGGGCTCAGGCCGCCCCGCCGCGCGAGGCCGCCCCGCCGCGCGCGACGCTCGAGCCGACGCGGGTGGCGGGAGCGTGGAACTCGTCGCGCACGTGGTCGGCGAGCCGATAGCTGAGCGCGAGCAGCGTCAGCGTCGGGTTGGACCAGCTGCTCGTGGGGAACACGGCGCTGCCGGCGATGTAGAGGTTGCCGATGCCATGGACGCGGCAGTCGCGGTCGACGACGCCGTGGCGCGGGTCGTCGGACATCCGGGCGGTGCCGCAGTGGTGCGCGCCGGCGTCGACGAGGCCGGCGAGGGCGGTCAGCTCGCGGGGGAGCCGGAGCTGCGCCGGGTCGACGCGGCCGAGCCGGTGCGCGCGCAGGAGCTCGTCGAGCCGGCCGGCGAACACCTCGGCGGTGCGCAGCTCGGGCTCGCCGACGCGCCAATCGACGCAGACCTCGGGCATGCCGAGCGCGTCGCGGACCGAACCGAGGGTGACGCGGCTCTCGGGCCGGGGCGCGGTCTCGACCTGGACGGCGAGGTAGGCGTCGCCGAAGCCCTCGGAGGCCTTGGTGCCGCGGAGCGACCGGTAGCCGGCGCGCACGAGGTGGTCGGGATGGCGGACGAGCGCGCCGAACACGGCCGCCGGCACCGGACGGCCGGCGCGCCGGCGCAACTCGCGGATCGCGCGGAGAGCCGCCGAGGCGTCCGGGTCGTAGCTGACGTTGGCCCCGACGGCGAGCAGCCGCTCCTCGCGCTGCAGCTGCGGCGAGGCGCTCAGCTTGGCGAAGTGGCGCACGCCGTGCAGCCGCCGGCCGTGCAGCAGCTGGGCGAGTCGCCGGCGGTCGGGATCGACGATCCGCAGGTTGAGGTGGAGGTGCTCCTGGAAGAAGCGTCCGACCTGGTCGTGCCGGTTGCCGACGGCGTGGCCGCGGGGGCCGGTCGACGCGAGCAGCAGCCGCGCCGTCTCGACCGCGCCCGCGGCGAGGATGAACGCGCGCGCGACGACGCGGCCGACCCGACCGGTCGGGGACCGGAACGCGATCGCCTGCACTTCGTCGCCGGGGCCGTTGGTCATCAAGCGATCGGCCTGGGCGTGCAGGAGCATCGTCGGGCCCTCGCCGGCGCGCAGGTGCGCGTCGTGGCGGTGGGCGAGATTGGGCACCGGCGCGAAGGTCGAGAAGCGCCGCTTCAGGCCGGGAGCGGTCGGCGGCAGCGGCAGCCCGGGCGGCCAGCCGCGCTCGTCGTAGGTCACGTTGGGCAGGCCGAGCAGGCGCTCGGCGCGCCGATAGGGCTCGGAGAGCTCCTGCGCCGGGATCGGCCAACCGCTGTCGGGCACCCAGTCACGCACCGCGAGATCGGCAGGCTCGAACGGCAGCGCCTGACCTGCCCACAGGCTCGTGGTGCCCCCGAGGCCGCGTGCGCGACCGTCGAGGACGGTGAGGCAGGGCAGGCCGCGCAGCTCGCCGGCGCCGGCGGGGGCGGGCGACTCGCCACCGCCGTCGAGCACGATGACCCGCATCGACGCGAGCTCGAGACCGAGCGCGATGCCGGCCGCCCCCGCCCCGACGATGCACAGGTCCGCCTCGTGCTCGTCACCGACCCGGGGATCGGAGAAGTCGACGATCACCTGCCGGACTCCCAGGGTCGCCCGCGGTCACCGCCTCGCGGACGGTCCTCGCGCGTGATCCCCGATTGCACCACCGGGCAAGCCTAATCTCGCGCGGCGGCTCGTGTGGCGATACGTTTCGCGGGGCGGATCCGGCGCATCGGCGCGCCCCGCGACGCCCGGGTTCACCTGCGCGCGGGGCTCGAGCGCCCGCGCTGTGTGCGCGGGGCTCAAGCGCAAGCGGCGGGCGTGCCCAGCTCAGGCCGAGGCCGCGGCTAGCGCTTCTGCGGCGCGGTGCCGAAGACGTGGTCCCAGAACGGGGCGCTGACGCCGTAGCCGCGTTCGTGGTCCTGGAAGTGGTGGCGCATGTGCAGCTCGCGGAGCTTGCGCCCCAGCGCCGTCGTCGGCCGGTGATGGTGCACGTGGTAGTGCAACATGTCGTAGCCGAGGTAGCCGGCGAGGAAGCCGGCCCCGAAGGGGAGGAAGCCGGGAGGGCCGAGCACGAGCGAGAACGCCCACACGAACAGCGCCGCCAGCGGCACGCTGAGCGACGGTGGCATGACGAGGCGCATCGGATCGTTGGGGTGATCGTGGTGCACGCCGTGGATGATCCAATGCAGCCGTGCGCCGAGCCCCTGCTCGGGCTCGAAGTGGAACACGATCCGGTGCAGCCAGTACTCGGTCAGCGTCCAGAACAGGTAGCCGCCGGCCACCCAGGCCACGGTCGCGACGCCGGCCCCGCGCACGAAGCCCTCGACGAGCAGGATCGCGATCACCGGCACGAAGATGAGCGGCGGCACGACCGGATGCACGCGCGAGAGCCGGTCCAGCAGATCGGAGTCGAACATCCGCGGCGACGCGCGCAGGACGTCGGTGCGGCTCAGTCCTTCGAGGTCCTCGGCAGGTTGGCTGGCCATGACGGCAAGTCTAGTGTCCGCGTTCGCCGGTGGGTCGTGCTCCGCCCCCACGGTGGGGGCGCGCTACGCGGCGGCCCGGAAGCGGCCCGGCGTCGTGCCCAGATAAGCCCGGAACACGCGACTCATGTGGCTCTGATCGGCGAAGCCGCATCGGCACGCGACGTCGGCGAGTGGAGCGCCCGAGCGCGTGAGCATCTGCTGAGCGCGGGCGATGCGCTGGTGCAGGACCCAGCGGTGCGGGCTCGTGCCGGTGGTCTGCTTGAACCGGCGCGCGAAGTGGGCCCGGCTGAGTCCGACGGCGCCGGCCAGATCGTCGAGGCCGACGTTCTCGTTCAGATGCTCCTGAAGGTAGTCGCGCAGCGTGCGCTCCTGCACGAAGGTCAGGCCCGGCGCGCCGGCCAGCTCCCGGAAGAGCACGTGCGCGTGCTTGCGCAGGATCTGCACGGACAGCTGGCAGGACAGCGCGTCGATGAGCAGCCGGCTGCCCGGGCCACCCCGCGCGGCCTCGTGGGCGAGCATCATCGCCGTGCGGTGGATGGCCGGATCGTTGGCCTTGACCTCGTCGAGCAGCTCGACGTCCTCCACATCTCGGTCGTACATCTGACGGCAGGTGGCGGCCAGCTCGTCGTGGGTGAGATAGACGTGCACGACCTCGATGTCGCGAGGCCACACCCAGTGTGATCCAGCGGCGCGGGTGAGCAGCGAGACGTCACCCGGCGCCAGCTGCTCGTCGATCCAGCCGTGATCGATCTGACGGCGCATGCGGGTCTCGCCTCGGCGGTAGGCGACGATCATGTAGTCGCGCAGCGGCGGGACCTCGACGTCGGAGCCGGAGTAGCGGTAGCCACGGACCGACACCCCGTCCCAGCCCTCCTCGGGACTGCGAACCGTCAAGCGGCCCGGCACCCAGGTCGGAAGCTGATCCGGGACGATCCATCCCGTGGCCATGCGCCACCGTACCACGCGCCGGGCGGACGCCCCCGGGCTCAGCCTGGATCCCCCGAGGCCGAGACTCGGCCCGTCATCGGCGGACCGAGGCGAAGAGAGCACGATCGTCCAACGGTCCGAGCCGCGCGTTCAAGCATCCGCGAGGCCGTGCGGGCAGCATACGTGAGCGGCCGGCGCGGCCGTGCATCTCAGGAGAGGATCGACATGACCGACATGAACGCCAAGGACCCTGCCGGGACCCCCGATCTGGACGCCGTGGTGATCGGCGCCGGCTTCTCGGGGCTGTACATGCTCCACCGGCTGCGCAACGTGATGGGCCTGTCGGCGCGGATCTTCGAGGCCGGCGGGGGCGTTGGCGGGACCTGGTACTGGAACCGCTATCCGGGAGCGCGCAGCGACTCCGACAGCTACATCTACTGTTACTCGTTCGACCGCGATCTGTGGCAGAAGTGGGAGTGGAGCGAGCGCTACCCCGAGCAGCACGAGATGCGCGCCTACCTCGAGCACGTCGCCGATCGCCATGATCTCGAGCGCGACATCCGACTCGACACGACGGTCACCGCGGCCACGTTCGACGAGCGCACCGATCACTGGACGGTGACCACTGATGGCGGTGACTCGGTCACGGCGCGCTATCTCATCGGTGCCGTGGGTTCGCTGTCGGCGTTCAACACCCCGGACTTCCCCGGGATCGAGTCCTTCGCCGGCGACAGCTATCACACCGGGCGCTGGCCGCACGAGGGCGTTGACTTCACCGGCAAGCGCGTCGGGGTGATCGGGACCGGGGCAAGCGCGGTCCAGGCGATCCCGCTGATCGCCCAGCAGGCATCGGAACTGACCGTCTTCCAGCGCACGGCCAACTACATCGTTCCCGCCCGCAACGGGCCCGTCGACCCCGAGCTCACACGCGCGCGCAAGGCCGACTACGACGGCATCTGGCAACGCGTCCGCGAGTCCAATTTCGGCTTCGAGCTGACGTTCCTGGAGAAGGGAGCCCTCGACACGCCGCAGGACGAGCTCGAACGTGAGCTGCAGGTCCGCTGGGACGAGGGCGGGTTCGGCATCTGGCTCGGCGCCTACGCCGACCAGTTCTTCGTTGAGGAGGCCAACGCCAAGGTGCGCGAGTTCCTCCACAAGCGGATCCGCGAGAAGGCCGACGATCCGCAGACGGCCGAGCTGCTGATCCCGAAGGGCCACCCGTTCGGCTGCAAGCGCAACCCGCTGGACTCCGGCTATTACGAGACGTTCAACCTCGACCACGTCCACCTCGTCGACGTCAAGTCCAATCCCCTCGCCGCGATCACTCGTCAGGGCGTCCGGCTGCAGGACGGCACCGAGTACGAGCTCGATGCGATCGTCTACGCCACCGGCTTCGACGCGATGACCGGGCCGCTGACCGCGATCGACATCCGCGGTCGCGGCGGGGAGCGGCTGGCCGAGAAGTGGGCCGAGGGCCCGCGCACCTATCTCGGCCTGACCAGCGCCGGGTTCCCGAATCTGTTCATGATCACCGGCCCGCAGAGCCCGTCGGTGCTGTCCAACATGCCGGTCTCGATCGAGCAGCACGTGGAGTTCGTCTCGCGGATCATCGCCGACATGCGCGGCCGCGGCGCGGATACGATCGAGGCGACCAGAGAGGCCGAGGACGCATGGGTGGCGCACAACCAGGAGCTCGCCGAGGGGACGCTGTTTCCGACCGCCGACACCTGGTACATGGGCGCCAACATCCCCGGCAAGCCGCGCGTGTTCATGCCCAACCTCGACTTCGTCGGCCCCTACCGCGCCAAGTGCGACGAGATCGCGGATAGCGGTTATCCGGGGTTCGAATTCACGGGAGCCGCCACGGAAGCCCGCCGCTAGTCCGGTGAGCATGCCCGGGGCGCCCCGCTGGTGGCAGATCCGCCGGGCCCAGAACCTCAAGCCGGCGACCTACCGCTGCCCGCTCTGCGACGAGCTGCTGCCGGCGCTCTCCGAGCACGTGCTGATCGTGCCCGAGGGCGACGGCGCCCGGCGGCGCCACGCCCACACCGCGTGCGCGGCACGCGCGCGCCGGGAGGGCCGCCTGCCGACGCGCGAGGAATCGGAGCCCACCCAGCCCGAGCGCGGCCCACCGCGGCGGCCGGGGGCGTGGGCGCGGGTGGCCGCTAGGCTGCGCGCCCGATGACCCGGACGCTCGGCCTCGGCCTGCACCTCGGCTACTGGGCCGGTGGCCCGCCGCCCGGCGCGGCCGAGGCGGTCCGGGAGGCCGACCGGCTCGGCCTTCAGTCGGTGTGGACCGCCGAGGGGTATGGGTCGGATGCGTTGACGCCCCTCGCCTGGTGGGGGGCCAGCACCGATCAGATCCAGCTGGGGACCGGGATCGTCCAGATCTCCGCGCGCACGCCCGCGGCGACCGCGATGGCGGCGATGACGCTCGATCATCTCAGCGGCGGGCGGCTGATCCTCGGTCTCGGGGTGTCCGGGCCCCAGGTGGTGGAGGGGTGGTACGGGCAGCCGTTCGCCCGTCCGCTCGCGCGGATGCGCGAGTACATCGAGATCCTCCGCGACATCTGGGCGCGCACCGGACCGGTCACCCACGAGGGTCCGCACTATCCCCTGCCGATGCCGGGCGGCACGGGGCTCGGCAAGCCGCTGAGGTCAAGCGTGCGACCGCTGCGCGAGGAGATCCCGATCTACCTGGCGGCTGAGGGGCCCAAGAACATCGCGCTCGGCGCCGAGGTGTGCGACGGCTGGCTGGCGATCTTCTACTCGCCCCACCACGACGGCTTCTATCGCGAGGCTCTCGGCGAGGGGTTCGCGCGGCCCGGCGCCCGCCGGGCGCCCGAGGACTTCGAGGTCACCGCCCACGTGCCGCTGATCGTGACCGACGACATCGAGTCGGGCGCCGACCGGGTCCGGCCCATGTACGCGCTGTACTTCGGCGGGATGGGCGCGCGCGGCGCCAACTTCCACGCCGACGTCCCGATCCGGATGGGCTTCGAGGACGACGTCCGCCGCATCCAGGATCTCTATCTCGCCGGACACAAGGACGAGGCGGCAGCCGCGGTGCCGTCCGCGCTGATCGAGCAGCTGACGCTGATCGGCCCCGCCGACAAGATCCGCCACGACCTCGAGGCGTGGCGGGACTCGCTCGTCACCACCCTGCTGATCGAGGCCGATCCCGCGACGCTGCGGACCGCCGCCGAGCTCATCCTCGGCTGAGGCCCGGCTGGAGTGCCCGAGCGCCGAGGCGCCGCTCGGCGTCGAGGATCCGCTCGGCCTTCAGACCGAGGCTGAGGCGCTCACGCCCGGTCGATTCGTACGGGGAGAGCCCCGACACCTCGTGCACGCGCGCGAGCCGATAGCCGACCGTGTGGCGGTGCAGGCTCATCGCTTCGGCGGTCTCGGTCGTCGAGCCGTCGTGGGGTGACCGCCACGACGCCGACGAGTTGCTCGCCGATCGCAATCGCGACGGTGTGCTCGATCTCGTCCGGCGTCGTGCCGTCGACGCCCGCGGCGACTGCCTCGGCATGCTCGGTGATCACCCGCAGCACCTCCTCGGACACCGCGTGCGGCGGCGAGACGACCGGCTCACCCAGCGACGGGATGGCGATCGCCACCGGACGCCCGAGCGCCTCGGCGACGCGGCCGGTGACGCTCGACAGATCGTCGCCGGCGACCGCTCCGGCGACGAGCGTCAGCGGAGTGGACCGGGGAGCGGCCGACGCCGCTCCCCGGCCCGACGCTGACGGATGGCGCTGGTCAGGCCCGTGCGGGCGCTGCATGCCCGCCGCGCACGGGGCCAGCGTTCAGCACCAGGTCCCTCATGCGGGGGTGCCGCTGGCCGTGGAGCGTCCGGTGGCCACGTCCGGGACCCCGCTCGGGAATCCCAGCGACGGGATGTCGGACGGGTACACCTCGTGACCGTGCTCGGCGGTGTCGCCGATCTCCATGTTCTCCTCGGACATCCGCAACGGGATGAACAGGCCGACGAGCCGCAGCAGGATGAACGTGGCCACCGCCGACCACGCGATGACGAACATGCCGGCGAAGAACTGCCACTTGAGCTGGTTGAAGCCCCCATGGACGACACCGGGCTGGGCGGCCACGCTCGCCGTCTTGCCCAGGCCACGGTAGACGACCATGTTCGGGTCGGCGAAGATCCCGACGAGCAGGCCTCCGAAGAGGCCGGCGAACCCGTGGGTGTAGACCACGCCCAGCGTGTCGTCGACGTTGCGGAACGGCCGCACCCGGCTCAGGTAGTTCAGCGCGAAGTAGACGAGCGTCGACGCGATGACGCCGATCGCGATCGCCCCCCAGCCATTGACGTAGCCCGCCGCCGGGGTGATCCCCACGAGGCCGACGATCATGCCGTTGGCGCCCGAGATCAAGCCTGGCTTGCGGCCGGTCAGATAGTCCCAGGCGACCCACACCAGGAAGGCCACCGCCGTGCACAGGTTCGTGTTCAGGACGGCCGCCGAGGCCGACGCGCCCGCGAAGTACGGGTCGCCGCCGTTGAAGCCGTTCCAGCCCAGCCACAGGAGGCCGACGCCGATCGAGACCATCGCGACGTTGTTCGGGGCGTCGATCTCGCGGTCGCGCTGCAGCCGCGGGCCGACCACCGCGGCCGCCACGAAGCCGGACACCCCGGCGGAGAGGTGGATGACGTAGCCGCCGGAATAGTCGACGGCGCCGTGCTGGGCGAAGAAGCCGCCGCCCCAGATGCAGAACGCGTCAACCGTGTAGACGATCGACGACCACAGCAGGACGAACGGGATCCACGCCTTGAAGTTGATCCGCCCGAGCACCGAGCCGAGCATCAGGATCGGCGTGATCGCCGCGAACACGAACTGGAAGTAGGCGAGCGTCGCCTGGGGGAACTTGAACGCTGGTCCGAGGGTGGCCAACGGGATCGCCGCCTGGCCCTGCTCGGCCTTGTGTCCGAGGATCTCCCCCGGGATCCCGATGAAGTTCCCGAGGAAGCCCGAGGACGCCAGCCCGTGCCAGGGCGTGCCGAAGCCCATCTTGAAGCCCCAGAGCACCCACATGATGAGCACGGTCGCGAACGCCGCGAACGTGAGCATCATGCTGTTGATCGACCAGCGCTTCTGCATCACGCCGCCGTAGAGCACGACGAGGCCGGGGACGCTCATCAGCCCCACCAGGGTCGCCGCGGTCATCTGCCAAGCGTTGTCCCCGGGGCTGAGCCACGTTGGATAGGCCTGCCACATGTGTAAAAGGTCTCCTTGTCCGAAAAGACGGAAAGCCGCCGCGGCGCGCCACGACGACGGGACCGGACGAGCCGGGCCCTCATAGCAACGGTTCGTGAGTATCTCGGGGAGTTCCGGTCCTCCCCATGGCCTCGCGTCCAGCAAACCCAGCACCCATCTGGACATAGGGACAAGAGGCGGCGCGCGGCGCTCGCTGCGGCGGGCGGCGCTCGCTAGGGCGACAGCGGCCGGTCGCGCGGGAGCACGAGCACCGAGCCGCGCGCGGAGTCCAGGTGTCCCCGCGCGGTCCCGTCGAGCCCGATCCGTCCGGCGGGTGCGGAGGCGCGCGAGTCGACGACGATGAGATCGGCGTCGCGGCGTCCCTCGAGCACCTCGGCGCCGAGCGGCGAGGCGAAGGCGGCCGCGGTCTGCGCCGCGGCTCCGTCGGCGTCGCCGGCCACCGAGATCGTCCTGATCGTCGCCGCGGCGTCGACGCGCAGCCCCGCGGCGGCCACGGCGACCGCGACCGAGCCGTTCTCGAGCAGGCCCTGCGCCGACCCGCCGGGCTGGACGTGGCCCGGCGTCGTCCGATAGTCCGAGCCGAACACGATCAGTCCGGCGCCCTGCGAAGCGGCGAGCGAGGCGAGTCCGGCGCTCGTCGAGGGGTTGACGACGACGTGCCGGGGCACCGACTCGTCGCCGAGCCAGATCGCGCCCTGCGCGAGGCGCCGGTCGGCGTCGTGCTGAGCGATCTCCTCGCGCGTCGCGCTGTACTCGCGCGCGTGCCGGACGTAGGCGAGCGAGAGCGACGCGCCGGCGGCGGCGAGCATGCGCCCGAGCATCAGGGCGTCGTCATCGTGGGTGGTCCCGTCGTAGGAGACGATCACCTCCAGCGCCATGGGCCGGGACCGTAGCGGAAGGCCGGTTGGCCACATGGCCAATCTTCTTGCGCCATTCGGACTGGTTCGGCGCCGGTTCGGGCCGGTTCGGCGCCGGTTCGGGCCGGTTCGGCGTCGGGCGAGCCGAGACGGCCTCGGGCGAGCCGGGACGGCGTCGGGCGAGCGCCGGGACGGCGCCTGTCACGATCTCGTCATGACCTCCCCGGCCGCGATCGTCCAGTCCGTCGCGGTGGTGCACGCCGACCGCGCGCTGCACCATGCCGCGCTGCAGTACGTGGGGCTCTCGCTGGCGGCGGCCGCCAGTTGGTTCGGGGTCCCCGGCCCGGGTGAGCCGGTGCTCATCGCCGCCGCCGTGCTCGCCGCCCAGCGTCACCTGTCGCTGGTGCCGGTGATCATCGTCGCCGGGCTGGCCGCGACCGGGGGAAGCATGCTCGGCTGGCTGCTCGGCATCCGCGGCGGCCGGGCGCTACTCACCGCGCCGGGACCGATGCATCGGATGCGGTTGAGTGCGGTCGATCGCGGCGAGGCCCTCTTCCAGCGCCACGAGGTGATCGGGATCCTCCTCACCCCGTCGTGGATCGCCGGCATCAACGAGGCGCGCTGGCGGCTGTTCCTGGCGATCAACGCGATCACCGCCGCCCTCTGGGCGGTCGGCATCGGTCTCGGCGGCTACTACGTCGGACCGCGGGTCATCGACGTCGTCGACGACGTCGGGCTCGGCACCGGAATCCTGCTCGCCGTGCTGATCGTCGCGGCGGTCGGGCTCGAGATCCGCCGCCGGTCGCGCGCGGGCGGGCGCCGGCGTCGCCGGTTCGGCGGGGAGCGCGAGCCTGGGCGCCCCCGGCTCGGCGGAGAGCGCGAGCCCGGGCCGCCGGTCACAGATCCCTCCCGGTCCTTCGGCCGTGAGGACGGCGGGACCGGACGAGGGCCGCCCACGCCTCGCGCCGGTGAGCGTCCGCCGCAGCCGGCGGTGATACCGTGCCCGCGATGTCACCCGAGACCTCCACGGCCGGACTGCCGATGACCACGGGCCTGGGGATCACCGGCCTGGAGATCACCGAGACGCTCGGGGTGATCTACGGCCTCGTCGTACGCAGCATGGGTCTCGTGTCCGGCATGGGGGCCGCCTTCAAGTCGCTCAAGCGCGGCGAGATCAGCCAGTACACCGAGCTGCTCGAGGACTCCCGGCGTCACGCGATCGACCGCATGGTCGAGAACGCGCGGCTGATGGGCGCTGACGCGATCGTCGCCGTGCGTTTCGACAGCTCGGAGATCGGTCAGCAGTTCACCGAGATCGTGGCCTACGGGACCGCGGTCAGGGTGCGCGGCGCCGGCTGACCGCGGCCGCCGCGGAGTGCGCCTCGAGGATCCCGAGCGCGAGCGGATGTTCGAGCGCCTCAGCGCTCACGCTGCCGCCGGAACGTTCGACCTCTCCGAGCTCGAGCGTCGCGTCTCGGCGCTCGCCGCGGCGCAGACCCACGAGCAGGCCGCCGAGATCGTCGCCGATCTGCCGCCGCTGCCCGGCGATCCGGCTCCCGCGCCCGCTCGTGGTCGACGCGGGCACGGCCACGCCGACGTGCCGCAGGCCGGATGGCGACCCACCACCGAGCGCTTTCGCGATCCGCGCACGGGCGCCGTCATGCGTGTGTGGGAGGACGCCCTCGGCGCCCGCCACTACGTGATCGACGACTGAGGGGAAAACCCGTGTCAGGCTGCCTCCTGGAGTGTGACGGTGTGTCCGAGGCGTTCGAGTTGGGCGACGAGTCGGCGGGTGGCGCGTTGGGGGTCTCGCTTGGCGAAGTATTGGCCGCCGGCGTCTCGGTAGAGCTCGCCGG
>JAFAYV010000016.1 GCA_019240115.1 Solirubrobacterales bacterium
GCGGTGGCGGCGGCGGTTTCGGTGGCGGCGGCGGTCGTGGTGGCGGTCCCGGCGGCGGCGGTGGCCGTGGCGGCGGTCGCGGCCCGGGCGGTGGCTCGGGCGGCGGCGGACGCGATCCGCGGCCCGGCGGCGCCCCTGGTGGCTCCGGCGGGTCGGGCGGCGGCTCGAGCGCGCCCAACGGAGGCGCGAGCTGATGCTGTCCCCCAAGCGCGTCAAGCACCGCAAGCAGCATCGCGGCCGTCGGGCCGGGCTCTCGCGCGGCCAGGTCAAGGTCCAGTTCGGCGAGTATGGCTTGCGGGCGATGGACGCCGGCTGGCTGACCAACCGCCAGATCGAGGCCGCCCGAATCGCGATGACCCGCAAGATCCGCCGCGGCGGCAAGGTGTGGATCAACGTCTATCCCGACAAACCGTTCACCAAGAAGCCCGCCGAGACCCGCATGGGCTCGGGCAAGGGCTCGCCGGAGGGCTGGGTGGCCGTCGTCAAGCCCGGCCGGATCATGTTCGAGCTCGCCGGGGTCGACGAGGACCTCGCGCGCGAGGCGATGCGCCTCGCCGGGCACAAGCTGCCCGTGCGCACGAAGTTCGTCTCCCGCGAGGAGGTCTGAGCGTGCGCGCCGCCGACCTGCGAGGCCTCTCCGACGTCGAGCTCACCGAGCACATCGTGACCGCGCGGCGCGAGCTGTTCGGTCTGCGCTCCCAGCATCACGTCAACCGCGCGCTCGACAACACCGCCTCCCTGAGCCAAGCGCGGCGCGAGGTGGCGCGGGCGCTCACCGTCGCGCGCGAGCGAACCCTGGAGATCGAGAACGAGAATGGCTGAGACCCCCGACAACGCACACGCGCCGATCGAGCCCGACGCACCCGCGACCGAGTCTGACGCGATCCAGACCGAGGCGGTGGCCGCCGCGGCGCCGGCGGCGATCGGCCCCCGTGCCCGAGCGCGCCCGCAGCGCAGCCCCGAGGAGCGCCAGGCCGACCGCGACGCCGAGCGCGCGGCCAAGGCGCGCCGGCGGCGCGAGGGACGCGCCCAGGCGCGAGCCAAGGTTCGGGCCACCCCGTCGGGCGAGCCGACGCCGCCGCGCGAGCACGTCGCCGGCACCCAGAAGGTCCGCCAGGGCGTCGTCATCTCCGACAAGGCCGACAAGACGATCACCGTGCGCATCGACACCGCGCGCCGTCACCGCCGCTACGCGAAGATCGTGCGCACCTCGCAGACGCTGCACGCCCACGACGAGCGCAACGACGCTCGCACCGGCGACACCGTCACCGTGCGCGAGGCGCGCCCCCTCTCGCGGTCCAAGCGCTGGCGGCTGGTCTCGGTGGTGGAGCGCGCCAGGTGACCGAGCTCCGGAGCCACCAGTGATCCAGAACGAGACCCGGATGCGCGTCGCCGACAACAGCGGCGCCCGCGAGATCCTCGTCATCCGCATCCGCGGCGGCTCGCGTCGCCGCTATGCCGGCGTCGGCGACACGATCACCGCCACCGTCAAGACCGCCAGCCCGCAGGGGGCGGTCCGCAAGGGCGAGGTCGTGACCGCGGTCGTCGTGCGAACGAAGAAGTCTTACGGGCGCGATGACGGCACCTACATCGGCTTCGACGAGAACGCGGCGGTGCTCATCGACGCCGCCAACAACCCGCGGGGCACGCGCATCTTCGGTCCGGTGGCGCGCGAGCTGCGCGAGCGCAACTTCATGAAGATCGTCTCGCTGGCCCCGGAGGTGCTCTGATGCCCGCTCGGATCCGGCGCGACGACGAGGTGATCCTGATCGGAGGTAAGGACCGCGGCAAGCGCGGCAAGGTCATGCGCGTCGACCCCGCCAAGGCGCGGGTCTACGTCGAGGGCTTGAACATGATCAAGCGCCATCAGCGACCCACCCAGACGATGAGCGGCCAGCAGGCGGGCGGCGTGATCGAGCGCGAGGGGCCGATCCACCTCTCCAACGTGGCGCTCATCGACCCCGCGGACGGTAAGCCGACCCGGGTCGGGATCGAGATCGTCGACGGCAAGCGCCTGCGCGTGGCCAAGCGCAGCGGGCGGAGACTGGACTGAAGCGATGGCGACGGCACGACTGAAGACCCGATATCTGCAGGAGATCCGTCCCGCGCTCGTGGAGCGCTTCGGCTACAGCACCGTGATGCAGGCGCCGAAGATCGAGAAGGTCACCGTCAACATGGGCTGCGGCGACGCCAAGCAGGACTCCAAGGTCCTCGATGCCGCGCTGGAGCAGCTCGCGACGATCACCGGCCAGCGCCCGAGCGTGCGCCGCGCGCGCAAGTCGATCGCGCAGTTCAAGGTCCGCGAGGGCATGCCGGTCGGCGTCGCCGTGACGCTGCGCCACGAGCGCCAGTACGAGTTCCTCGACCGCCTGATGTCGGTCGCGATCCCGCGGATCCGCGACTTCCGCGGCCTGAACCCGCGCGCCTTCGACGGCCGCGGCAACTACTCGATGGGCGTCCGCGAGCAGATCATCTTCCCCGAGATCGACTACGACTCGATCGACCAGGTGCGCGGGCTCGACATCACGATCACGACGAGCGCCCAGTCCGATGCGGAGTGCTTCGCCCTGCTCGAGGCGCTCGGCATGCCGTTTTCCAAGGACGGCCGCGCGCCGGCCTGACCCGATCAAGGAGCACAGTGGCAAAGGTCTCCCAACGCGTCCGCCAGGAGCGGACCCCCAAGTACAAGACCCGGGGCTACACCCGGTGCCGGCGCTGCGGACGCGCGCGATCCGTGTATCGGAAGTTCGGCCTGTGCCGGATCTGCCTGCGCGAGCTCGCGCACAACGGATACGTCCCCGGCATGACGAAGTCGAGCTGGTAGGGAGGCCCCGAACGATGTCCATGACCGATCCCGTCGCCGACTTCCTGACCCGCCTGCGCAACGGCGCCAAGGCCCAGCATCAGGACGTCGCGGTTCCGTCCTCCAAGCTCAAGCGCGAGCTCGCCCGCATCCTGCAGGAGCAGGGCTACATCGACGGCTACACCGTCGATCCGGCGGCGCCCGGCCGGCCCTACGAGCGGATCACCGTGACGTTGAAGTACACCTCCGACCGCAAGCCGGTGATCAGCGGCCTGCAGCGCGTCTCGCGCCCCGGCCAGCGCACCTACGTCGACCACGCCCGCATCCCCCGCATCCAGGGCGGGATGGGGACGGCGATCATCTCCACCTCCAAGGGAGTCATGACCGGCCACGAAGCCCGCCAGCAGGGCGTCGGGGGCGAGGTCGTGGCGCGGGTCTGGTAACCATGGGTGGGGACTAGTCAGTGTCTCGGATCGGCAGACAGCCCATCACCGTCCCCGCGGGCGTGACCGTGGCGATCGAGCCTGAGCTCGTCACCGTCAACGGCCCCAAGGGCGAGCTCTCCGAGCGGATCAGCCGCGACATGACGGTGCAGCAGGTCGACGATCAGCTCCACGTCAGCAGGCCGACCGATCGCGGCGAGCACCGCGCGCTCCACGGCCTGACCCGCACGCTGGTCGCCAACATGATCCAGGGGGTCACCGATGGCTTCGAGAAGCGGCTTGAGATCCAGGGCGTCGGCTACCGCGCGCAGCTACGCGGCACCGACCTGGAGATCGCGCTCGGCTACTCGCATCCGGTCTCGGTCAAGGCGCCGGACGGGATCGAGTTCGAGGTCCCGCAGCCGACCCGGATCACTGTGCGGGGTGCCTCCAAGCAGCAGGTCGGCGAGATCGCGGCCTTCATCCGCAAGCAGCGCAAGCCCGAGCCCTACAAGGGCAAGGGGATCCGCTACGAGGGCGAGTACGTCGCCCGCAAGGTGGGCAAGCGCGCATGACCGTCCTGACTCGACCGGCCGCGCGACTGCGGCGGCGCCGGCGCGTCCGGGCCAAGATCCGGGGCACCGCGCAGCGTCCGCGGATCTCGGTGTTCCGCTCCAACCGCGGCATCTTCGCCCAGCTCATCGACGACGACGCGGGCCGCACGCTCGCCGCGGTCAACTGGACCGAGGGCGAGCTGCGTGCCCTGAGCGGCACCGCGCAGGCCAAGCGCGCCGGCGAGCTGCTCGCGCAGCGCGCGGTGGCGGCGGGCGTCAGCGCGGCGGTCTTCGATCGCGGCGGCTATCAGTACCACGGACGGGTCGCAGCGTTGGCGCAGGGCGCGCGCGAGGGCGGGCTGGCTCTGTAGCCCGCCGTCGGCGACTCGCTACATTCAGGCAACCATGGCAGCCGAACGCACAGTCTCAGCCGCGGGCCTCGACCTGCAGGAGCGCGTCGTCGAGATCAACCGCGTCGCCAAGGTGGTCAAGGGCGGCCGCCGCTTCTCGTTCACGGCGCTCGTCGTCGTCGGCGACGAGCGCGAGATCGTCGGGATCGGCTACGGCAAGGCCAACGAGGTCCCGGTCGCGATCCAGAAGGGCGTCGAGCGCGCCAAGAAGAACCTCTACCGCGTGCCCAAGCACGGGTCGACGATCACCCACCAGACGACCGGCATCTACGGCTCCGGCCGGGTGTTCCTGAAGCCCGCCTCGCCGGGTACCGGCGTCATCGCCGGCGGCGGCGTGCGCGCGGTGCTCGAGCTTGCCGGCATCCACGACGTCCTCTCCAAGAGCCTCGGCTCCCAGAACCCGATCAACCTGGTCAAGGCGACGATGGCCGGCCTGGAGTCGCTGCGCACCCCCGGCGAGGTCGCCGAGCTGCGCGGCCTGTCGATCAACCAGGTGTTGGGTCTCTCGTCCGATGTCGAGAACGGTGCCGCAGCCACTGCTGGATCGAACGGTGTCGGTGACGCGAACGGGGTCACGCAAGTGCCTGCGGGCGTCGTACCGGTATCCGACGACGATCCTGGTGAGCCGAGCGCATGAGCCTCCGGGTCACCCAGCGCAGGTCGCGCAACGGCTGCGACCGTTCGCAGCTGGCCACGCTGCGCTCGCTCGGCCTGCGCCGCATCGGCCAGACCGTCGAGGTTCCCGACTCCCCGCAGGCCCGTGGGATGCTCCACAAGGTCCGCCATCTGGTCGAGGTCGTGCAGTCAGCCGGATGACTCACGCCGCCGACATACAGGCGGGGCGGGTGGGTCCGGGTCCCGAGCGGAGGCGATCAGCGTGAGCGTCGAGACGCCGCCGTCGGAGCGCATCGGCCTGCACAACCTGCATCCCGCCCCGGGGTCGCGCAAGGCGCGCAAGCGAGTCGGCCGCGGCAACGGGTCGGGCACCGGCAAGACCTCGGGCCGTGGGCAGAAGGGCTACGGCTCGCGCTCGGGCGCCAAGTCGCGGGCCCGCTTCGAGGGCGGCCAGAACCCGATCCACATGCGGATGCGCAAGCTGCGCGGTCCGCACATGCAGAAGTCGATGCCGTTCGAGCCGTTTCGCACCCACACCCAGCCGGTCAACCTGTCCGAGCTGGAGGCGCGCTTTACCGCCGGCGCCGCGGTCACCGTCGAGGCGATGCGCGCCCACGGACTGGCCACGCGCAAGGACGTACCGGTCAAGGTGCTCGCTACGGGCGAGCTGACCAAGGCGCTGACCGTCCACGCCCACGGCTTCTCGGGCGCCGCGCGCGCGGCGATCGAGGCCGCCGGCGGCACCTGCCAGGTGATCGCGGACTAGGATCTTCGTCGTGGTCACGACGATCCTCGGGGCGTTTCGCGTCGGCGAGATCCGCCGCAAGCTGCTGTTCACCGCGGGCATCCTGCTGCTCTACCGGCTCGGCACCCACATCCCCGCGCCGGGCATCAACGCCTCGGCGGTCAAGGCGATCTCCAAGAACCTCGGCGGCAACAGCATCCTCGGCCTGCTGAACCTGTTCAGCGGCGGCGGCCTGGGCCGGATCGCGCTGTTCGCGCTCGGGATCATGCCCTACATCACCGCCTCGATCATCCTGCAGCTGCTGCAGGTCGTCGTGCCCTCGCTCGAGAAGCTCTCCAAGGAGGGCGAGGTCGGGCAGACGCGCATCACCCAGTACACGCGCTATCTGACCGTGGGCCTGGCGTTCGCCCAGTCGATCGGCTACGTGTTCCTGTTCCGCAGCTTCCAGAAGTCCAACGGCGTCACCCTGATCTCGAACTTCAACCTGTTCAAGGTCTTCCTCATCGTGCTGTCGCTGACCGCGGGCACGATCCTGCTGATGTGGATGGGCGAGCTGATCACCCAGCGCGGCATCGGCAACGGCATCTCGCTGCTGATCTTCGCCTCGATCGTCGCCCGGATCCCCAGCGGCGTGCACTCGTGGTGGAACAACCCCGACCAGGTGTTCCGGGTCGTGATGCCGTTCATCGCGATCGGCGTCGTCGCGGCGATCGTGTTCGTCCAGGAGGGCCAGCGGCGGATCCCGATCCAATACGCCAAGCGCGTCATCGGCCGCCGGATGACCTCGGGCGGCCAGACCTACCTGCCGCTGAAGGTCAACATGGCGGGCGTCATCCCGGTCATCTTCGCGGCCAGCGTCATGGCGATCCCGCCGACCATCGGCCAGCTGATCGGCCAGAACCGCGACAACTTCGCCACCCACCTCGCCAGCTTCTTCAACCCCCAGGGATGGCATTACGTGCTCGGCGAGAGCCTCTTCATCATCGTCTTCACCTACTTCTACACGGCGGTGACCTTCAACCCGGTCGACCAGGCCGACAACCTCAAGAAGTACGGCGGGTTCATCCCGGGGGTGAGACCCGGCCGGCCGACGGCCGAGTTCCTCGATCGCATCCTCGCCCGGCTGACCTTCCCCGGGGCGCTCTTCTTGGCCGCGATCGCGGCGCTGCCGACGATCCTCATCAACCAGACCAACGCCAACTTCTTCTTCGGCGGGACCTCGATCCTGATCGTCATCGGCGTCGCCCTGGACACGATGAAGCAGCTCGAGGCCCAGCTGATGATGCGCAACTACGAGGGCTTCCTGAAATAGCCGGCCGCCGCCGGCGTCGGATCGATACAGTGACCGGCCGATGGCGGCGCAGCTGAACCTCATCCTCTTCGGCCCGCCCGGCGCCGGCAAGGGCACGCAGGCCGAGCGCCTGTGCGACGACTTCCAGCTGCCGTTCATCTCGACCGGCGACATGCTCCGCGGGCACGTCAAGGACGAGACCGACCTCGGCCAGAAGGCCAAGGAGTACATGGACGCCGGCGACCTCGTTCCCGACGAGCTCATCCTCGCGATGGTGCGCGAGCGCCTGCTCGAGGACGACGCGCGGGACGGGTTCATCCTCGACGGCTTCCCGCGCAACGCCGACCAGGCCACGGCGCTCGACGAGCAGCTGTCCGACCTCGGGCGGCGGGTGACGGCGGCGCTGCTGATCGACGTCCCCGACGAGGAGGTCATCCGGCGCCTCTCGGGTCGCCGCGTCTGCACCGAGGCGGGCCACAACTACCACATCGAGTTCGATCCTCCCAAGCACGACGACGTCTGCGATCAGGACGGCTCAGAGCTCATCCAGCGCGACGACGACAAGCCCGAGGTGATCGAGCACCGGCTCGGCGTCTACCACGAGAAGACCCAGCCGCTCGTCGAGTACTACGACGAGCAGGGCCTGATGCGGCGCATCGACGGCACCCGCGCGGCGGCCGACGTCCACGGCCACATCCGGGCGGTGATCGCCACCCTGCGCCTCGAGGAGGACGTGTGATCATCAAGAAGACCCCGGAGGAGGTCGAGCGCATGGCGGCCGCGGGGGCGGTGCTCGTGCGCACGATGAACCTGCTGGCGGGCAAGGTGCGGCCCGGAGTGAGCACCGGCGAGCTTGACAGGGCCGCCGAGCGCTTCATCACCTCCCAGGGCGCGGTGCCCGCGTTCAAGGGCTACCGCGGCTTCCCGGGTTCGATCTGCGCCTCGCCGAACTCGATGATCGTCCACGGGATCCCCGGCCCCTACAAGCTGCACCGGGGCGACATCCTCTCGGTCGACATCGGCGTCATCCTCGACGGCTGGGTCGCCGACGCGGCGCGGACCTTCGCCGTCGGCCCGATCACCCCGATCGCCGGCAAGCTGCTGCGGGTCACCGAGGAGTCGCTGATGGCCGCCGTGCCGCAGTGCCGCCCCGGCAATCGGCTCGGCGACATCGGCGACGCGGTGCAGCGGCACGTCGAGGCCAACGGGCTGTCGATCGTGCGCACGCTCGTCGGCCACGGGATCGGGCGCGAGATGCACGAGGACCCGCAGATCCCGAACTACGGCGAGCCGGGCACCGGGATCGCGCTCGAGGAGGGGATGGTGCTCGCCGTCGAGCCGATGGTCACGGCCGGGCGCCACGCGATCCGCGTCGCCGACGACCGCTGGTCGATCTTCTCCCAGGACGGCTCGCTCGCCGCCCACTTCGAGTTCACGATCGCGGTCACCGCCGACGGACCGCGCATCCTCACCCCCTGGCACGAGGCCTCGTCGGGCGGTCGGGCGGCGGCCTGAGGCGCCGAGAGCCGGTGCTAACATCCCGCGGTGCGCTCGCAGCGCGGTGCAGGGCGTCCGCGAGCGCTGACGTCGACCCGGTAGCGGCGACCGTAACGGTCTCCAGAGCCGGGGCGAGGTGTCCAAGCGACGATTTTCGATCACGAGAGTGAAGCCAGCGTGAAGGTACGTCCCTCGGTCAAGCCGATGTGCGAGAAGTGCAAGATCATCCGCCGCCACGGCCGGATCCTGGTCATCTGCCCCAACCCCCGTCACAAGCAGCGCCAGGGCTGAGCCCCGGCGCTAGGAGTCAACCATGGCGCGAATCTCCGGAGTCAACATTCCCCTCAACAAGCGGGTTGAGATCGGCCTCACCTACATCTATGGGATCGGGCGCTCGACCTCCAACGAGCTGCTGGCCAGCGTCGGCGTCGAGCCCGATCGCAAGGTACGCGACCTCACCGAGGCCGAGATCGTCAAGCTGCGCGACCTCATCGACTCCGACCTGACCGTCGAGGGTGATCTGCGGCGCGAGCGCTCGCAGAACGTCAAGCGCCTGCAGGAGATCGGCTGCTACCGCGGACTGCGTCATCGCCGCGGGCTGCCGGTGCGCGGCCAGAACACGAAGACGAACGCGCGCACGCGCAAGGGCCCGAAGCGGATGCAGGTCGCCGGCAAGAAGAAGGCGTCCAAGAAGTAATGCCCGCCCCGCGCAGACCGCAGCGCGGACGCCGTCGCGTCCGCAAGAACATCCCGATCGGACAGGCGCACATCAAGACCTCGTTCAACAACACGATCGTTTCGCTGACCGACCGCGAGGGCAACGTCATCGCCTGGGAGTCGGCCGGCGGCGCGGGCTTCAAGGGCTCGCGCAAGTCCACGCCGTTCGCGGCCCAGGTGACCGCCGATGCCGCCGCGCGCAAGGGCCTCGAGCACGGGCTGCAGAAGGTCGAGGTGTTCGTCAAGGGTCCGGGCTCGGGTCGCGAGACCGCGATCCGCTCGCTGCAGGCCGCCGGGCTTGAGGTCACGGGGGTCAAGGACGTCACGCCCCAGGCCCACAACGGCTGCCGACCGAGGAAGCGCAGGCGCGTCTGATGGCCCGAGACACCGGCTCCCAATGCAAGCAGTGTCGCCGCGAGGGGCAGAAGCTGTTCCTCAAGGGCGAGCGCTGCCTGACCGACAAGTGCGGCGTCGAACGCCGCTCCTATCCGCCGGGCGAGCACGGCCGCGGTCGCCAGAAGCAGAGCGAGTACCGCGTCCAGCTCCGCGAGAAGCAGAAGGCCAAGCGCTACTACGGAGTGCTCGAGAGGCAGTTCCGGATCTACTACGCCAAGGCGTCGCGCCAGCAGGGCGTGACCGGCGAGAACCTGCTCCGGATGCTCGAGTGCCGCTTCGACAACGTCCTCGTCCGCCTCGGTTTCGCGGCCTCGCGCCGCCAGGCGCGGCAGCTGATCCTTCACGGTCACTGGACCGTCAACGGACGCCGGGTCAACATCCCGAGCTATCAGCTGCGCGACTCCGACGTCGTCGCGATCCACGCGGCGTCGAGCGCCGGCCAGGTGATCCGCGACGCGACCGAGCTGACCGGGCAGGTCCCGGCATGGCTGCAGGCCGATCACGATTCGCTGACGGCGAAGGTGCTGCGCAGGCCCGAGCGGCGGGAGATCGCCGCCCCGGTGCAGGAGCAGCTGATCGTCGAGCTGTTCTCCAAGTAGACGCTTTGCCCCGCCGCGGTGGGCCTCACGGCCCGGCGCGGCGCTGAAGTCCGCCTCCCGGCGGTCAGGAACCCACGATGTGAGGAAATGTGATGCTTGACTTCCAAGTCCCCCGGATCTCGGCCGAGTCATCGGATGACACCCGCGGATCGTTCACGATCGAACCGCTGGATCGGGGCTTCGGCTACACCTTCGGCAATTCCCTGCGCCGCGTGCTGCTGTCCTCGCTGGCCGGCGCCGCGGTGACGAGCGTGCGCATCGAGGGCGTGGCGCACGAGTTCTCCACGATCCAGGGGGTCAAGGAGGACGTCACCGACATCGTGCTCAACCTCAAGGGCGTCGTCTGCCGGATGCACTCCGACGCGACCGAGATCGAGGCCCCCCTCGTCGTGACCGGTCCCGGCGACATCACCGCCAAGGACATCGACCTGCCGTCGGGCGTCGAGATCCTCAACCCCGACGCGCACATCGCCACGCTGGAGCGCAAGACCAAGCTCGAGGTCTACCTGACCATCGGCCGCGGCCGCGGCTACCGCCCGGCCGAGGAGAACAAGTCGCCCGACCAGCCGATCGGCGTCATCCCGATCGACTCGATCTTCTCGCCGGTCCGCCGGGTCGCCTACAACGTCGAGCAGGCGCGCGTCGGCCAGAAGACCGACTTCGACAAGCTGACGCTCGACATCGAGACCGACGGCTCGATCGATCCGCACGCCGCGCTGCGCGAGGCCGCGGAGATCCTCATCTCGCAGCTGGCGATCTTCACCGACGCCGACCGCGTCGTCGAGCTGCGCGACGTCGGCGCGCCGGGGAGCCTCGACGCGGGGCTCGTCGGCGCCAACCACGTCGGCGGCGCCAACTCGCGGCCGCCCAACGCGATGGACGACATCCTCATCGAGGAGCTCGAGCTCGGCGTCCGCTCATACAACTGCCTCAAGCGTGCGGGCATCCAGACCGTCGGCGACCTGCTGTCCAAGACCGAGGGCGAGCTCAACGCGATCCCGAACTTCGGCAAGAAGTCGATCGACGAGGTGATCGAGACCCTGCACGCACGCGGTCTCGCGCTGCGCAACGATTAGTCGGCTTCCACCTCCCATCCCCGACACCACATGCGCCACCAACGCCAGCGATATCAGCTCAGCCGTTCGGCCTCGCACCGCAAGGCGCTGATGATGAACCTCTCCAAGGAGGTCATCGAGCACGAGCGCATCCAGACCACCGAGGCCAAGGCCAAGGCGGTCAAGCCCGAGCTCGAGAAGCTGATCACGCTCGCCAAACGCGGCGACCTGCACGCGCGCCGACAGGCCCTGTCGGCGCTCGGCCAGGACAAGTTCATGGTCTACAAGCTCTTCGAGGAGATCGCGCCGCGCTACGCCGAACGTCCGGGCGGCTACGCGCGGATCCTCAAGCTCGGGCCGCGTCGCTCCGACGCGACCGAGATGGTCCTGCTGGAGCTCGTATAAGGGCCCAGCCGGATGCTGGGCCGTGGTGACCGCCGGCCGAGCGGAGCGTTCTCTCGGACTTTTGGAGCGGAGCGAGCCGGATGACTCGAGCCCCGTCCGAATGGTGAGGCCGGATGCCGAACGGACGGGTAGCTCGAGCGGCCCAGAGCCGGATGCGGTTACACGGGCCTTGGTTGCGCGGCTGCTGATCGAGTACGACGGGACCGAGTTCTCCGGCTGGGCCGCCCAGCCCGGGCGGCGGACCGTCGAGGGCGAGCTCGAGCGCGCCCTGAGGATCGTGCTGCGCCGCGAGGCGGTGCCGTTGACCGTCGCCGGGCGCACCGACGCCGGCGTGCACGCCACCGGCCAGGTCGCCAGCTATGCGGGTGAGCCGGCGTCCGCCGACGGGTTGAACGCGCTGCTGCCCTTCGACGTCGCGGTCGTCGAGTGCGTCGCGGCCACCCCCGGCTTCGACGCCCGGCGCGACGCGACGAGCCGGGCGTATCGCTACCGGGTGCTGACCCGCCGCGCGCGCAGTCCCTTCCAGCGCCGGTACGCGCTGCACTGGCCCCACCGGCTCGACGTGCAGGCGCTGCGCGAGTGCGCGGCGCAGCTGCCCGGCACCCACGACTTCACCGCGTTCACCCCGACGGCGACCGACCACGTCCGCTTCGAGCGCGACGTGCTCGCGGCCGGCTGGCGCGAGGCCGGCGCCGGCGTGCTCGAGTTCGGCATCGAGGCCGACGCTTTCATGCGCGCGATGAACCGCGTGCTCGTCGGCACGATGCTTGAGGTCGCCGGCGGGCGGCGGTCGATCGACGACTTCACCGCGTTGCTCGAGGGCCGGCCGCGCTGCGAGGCGGGGATGACGGCCCCGCCGCACGGGCTCGCGCTGTGCGGAGTCGGGTACGACGACCGGCGCGCCTGGCCTCGTGCCGACGGCGGCGGCTCATAGCATTGACTGCGATGCGGGTGCTGCTGACCAACGACGACGGCATCGCGGCCACGGGCCTGCAGACGCTGCGCCGCGAGCTCGCGGCGCTTGACTCGGTGCAGCTCGCCGTGATCGCCCCCGACGGCAACCGCTCCGCGATGGGGAGGGGGATCACCACCCGGCGGCCGCTGATGGTGCGCGAGGTCGACTTCGAGGACGGGAGCGTCGGCTATGCCACCGACGGCACCCCGGTCGACTGCGTGCGCCTGGCCAACCTCGGGCTCGTCGAGGGCTTCGCCGCCGACCTCGTTGTCGCGGGCATCAACCACGGCTCCAACCTCGGCGACGACATCACCTACTCGGGCACCGTCGCCGCCGCGCTCGAGGCGATCGTGCTCGGCCTCCCGGGGATCGCGATCTCCCAGCAGTCGCTGGCCCGCGAGCTGGACTTCCGCACCGGCGCGCGCTTCGACTTCCAGGCGGCGGCGGCGTTCGCCGCTCGGCTCGTCGACGAGATCGACGCCGTGCCGCTGCCGCCGCAGACGCTGCTGAACATCAACGTGCCCGGCTCGCCGCCGCAGGGCGTGACCGTCGCCGCGCTGGGCAAGCGCGTCTACCACGACGAGCTCGCGCTGATCGAGGAGCTCGACGGGCAGCGGACGTACTGGATCTACGGCGACGTCGCCTCGGGCTCCGAGCAGACCGGGACCGATCTCGCCGCGATGGCCGCCGGGCGGATCGCCGTCACGCCCGTGCACTTCGATCTCACCTACCGGGGCGGGCTCGACGCGCTGGAGCGCCACGATCTCGCGCGGCTGCTCGCGCCGGCGGCCGAGGAGGTGACCGAGCCGTGAATGGGGCGGACGAGCGCGGCGAGACGGGCGCGCAGGAGCGGGCGGCCGAGCTGCGGTCCGCGCTCGAGTACCACGGCCACCGCTACTACGTGCTCGACGATCCCGAGATCGGCGACGACCAGTACGACGCGCTGCTCACGGAGCTGCGCGCGATCGAGGCCGAGCACCCGGAGCTGGTCAGGGTGGACGGGGTCATCTCCCCGACCCAGCGCGTCGGCGCCGAGCCGGTCTCCGACCTGGTCAAGGTCCGCCATCCCGAGCCGATGCTCTCGCTCGCCAACGCGCGCTCGGCCGAGGAGCTCAAGGCCTGGGTCCTGCGCATGCGCAACCACCTCGCCCGCGAGGGGATCGAGGATCCCGCCTTCCGGTTCGTCGCCGAGCCGAAGATCGACGGGCTCGCGATCTCGCTGCTGTACCGCGACGGCCGCTTCGAGCGCGGCGCCACCCGCGGCAACGGCGAGATCGGCGAGGACGTCACGCACAACCTGCGCACGATCGCCTCGATCCCGCTGCGCCTCGACGTGGACGATCCGCCGGCGCTGCTCGAGGTCCGCGGCGAGGTCTACATGTCGCTGCCGGACTTCGCCGCGCTGAACGAGCGCCGCGCTGAGGCGGGGCTGTCGACGTTCATGAACCCGCGCAACTCGGCCGCGGGCACCATCCGCCAGCTCGATCCCAAGCTCGCGGCCGACCGCCCGCTGTCGCTGTGGTGCTACCAGATCGGCGTCACCGACGGGATCGGCTTCGAGTCGCACTGGGAGTCGCTGCAATGGCTGCGCGCCCGCCGCTTCCCGGTCCATCCCGACGTCGTGCGGCTGGGCACCGAGGAGGACGTCGTCGCCCAGTGCGAGGCCTGGGAGCGCCGCCGCGGCTCGCTTGAGTTCGAGATCGACGGCGTCGTGGTCAAGGTCGACCAGGCCGACCTGCAGCGCCGCCTCGGCGTCGTCGGCCGCGACCCGCGGTGGGCGATCGCGTGGAAGTTCGCGCCGACGACCGCGGTGACGACGCTGCGCGACATCGGCTGGAACCCCGGCAAGTTCGGCGACCTGCACCCCTACGCGATGCTCGAGCCCGTCCACGTCTCCGGGGTGACGATCAAGCTCGCCACCCTGCACAACGAGGAGGACCTCGCCCGCAAGGACATCCGGATCGGCGAGGAGGTCATCGTGCTCCGCGCCGGCGACGTCATCCCGCAGGTCCTCTCACCGGCGCCCCACGTCGCCGAGCGCGACGGTCGCCCGCCGCCTCCGGCGGTGCCCGCGCGCTGCCCGGTGTGCGAGACGCCGACGGTCAAGCCGCAGGAGGGCGTGTTCACCCGCTGCCCGAACCGCGACTGCCCCGGGCGTCGCTGGCAGCTGCTCAAGCATTACGTCGGCGCTATGGACATCGACGGGCTGGGGGAGAAGCAGGTCGGCCTCTTCATGGATCTCGGCTGGGTCCGCACCGCGGCGGACTTCTACGACCTGACGGCCGACCAGGTCTCCGAGCTCGACGGTTTCGGCACCGTGTCCGCCGAGAAGCTCGTCGCGGCGGTGGGGGCCTCGCGCGAGCAGCCCTTTGGCCGGGTGCTGTTCGCGCTGGGCATCGAGGAGGTCGGCGGCGTCACCGGCCGCAACCTCGCGCAGCAGTTCCGCACCATCGACGCGCTCATGGCCGCCGGCGTCGAGGCGATCGACGCTACTCCCGGCGTCGGTCCGAAGATGGCCGCCACCATCCACGAGCAGCTCCACGACCCCATCATGGTCAGGCTCATCTCCGACCTGCGCGAGCGTGGTCTCCAGCTCGAGCAGGCGGGAGCGCCCCCCGACGCGGGCGCCCTCGCGGGCAAGACCCTCGTTCTCACCGGCACCCTCCCCGGCCTCACCCGCGAGCAGGCCACCGAGCGCATCCTCTCCGCCGGCGGCCGCGTCACCGGCTCGGTCTCGCGCAAGACGAGTTACCTCGTCGCCGGCGACAGCGCCGGCACCAAGCTCGCCCAGGCCGAGCGCCTCGGCGTGCCCGTGCTCGACGAGGCGGGCCTGCTCGCGCTGCTCGACGGCTGACCTGGCGGGGCGGGGCGGTCTTTCGGAGCGGGGCGCCCGATGCGTCGCGGTCGCCGCCCGCGAGTCGGGGCTCGCGGGCGGGTCGGGGGGCGCGGGCGGGTCGGGGGGCGCGGGCGGGTCGGGGGCGCGGGCGGGTCAGGGGCGCGGGCGGGTCAGGGGCGCGGGCGACTCAACGGCGGCGCCCCGCGACGTATCGGGCGCCGCGCCCGGTCGTGCCCACGACCGTTGCGCCGCCGCCGTCAGCAGCGGGCCTCCGCCTCCCGGCGAGCAGGCTGCCCTCGGCGGAAGCCCCTCCCCGCGGGCCCAGCGCGACAAATCTGGACTTCGGTTTCGAATTTGGCGCAACAGCGACGCTATGGAGTCCGGATGCGCCAAATCCGGCGGCACGATCCGGATTTAGCGCATCGAGCGGATCCTCGGCCTGCGCCGCCGCTATCCGGTGTAGCCCGCGACCGTCTCCTGCATCGCGTCCGTGATCGGGTGCGCGTAATCGGGATCGATCCCGTTGAGCAGGAAGGCGTAGGCGAGCGTGTGCCCGTCGCGCGCGCGGCAGTAGCCGGCCACGTTGGAGACGTCGTGCAGCGTGCCGGTCTTGGCGCGGCAGCGCCCCTGGGCGATCGTGCCCTGCATCTCGTCGACGAGCGTGCCCGTCTCGCCGGCGACCGCGAGCGAGGCGGTGAACGCCGGGTCCGCCCACTCGTCGCCGAGCAGGGCGACGACCTGGTCGGGCGTGGTGCGGTCGTAGCGCGAGAGGCCCGAGCCGTCGTTGAGCCGGGGGTGGATGTCGAAGCTGCGCGCGACCTGGGCGCGGACGACCGCGGCCCCGTCGGCGGTGGTGCCGCCGGTGCCGTAGCGGGCGCCGAGGCCCTTGAGCAGCATCTCGGCGAAGAAGTTGTCCGACGGCGTGTTCGTGAGCGCGACGAGGGTGGCGATCCGAGGCGACCCCGCGAAGGCGAGCTGATGCGCCGAGCTCGGGGTGGCGCCGGCGGTGATCCGCAGGTGGCGCGGCAGCCGGACCCCGGCGGCCCGGAGCGCGGCGGCGAACTGCTCGCCGGCCTGGAGCGCCGGATGGGCGAAGTAGGCGGTCCCGTCAGCATCCGACCAGCCGCGGTCGTAGGCCAGCGCGCTCAGCTCGCCCTCGACGTCGATCGAGGGTTGATCGCCGGTCGCCGGCGTGCCGCGGTCCGCGTCGAACAGGGTCTCGTCGGCGACGATCGAGCCGCTCAGGGCCCGGATGCCGGTGCTCGAGATGAGGTTGGCGACGAGGTGGGGCATCGTTGCGCCGGTTCCATAGGCGGCGTCATCGAACCCGGGCGAGCCGAACGTCGGGTCGCCGCCCCCGCGCAGGTAGAGCGATCCGTGGTACGTCGACCCGCGCACCTGCCCGGCTCCGAGCACCGTGGTCGAGAGATGCGCGCCGGCGCCGAAGCGGGTCAGAGCGGTCGTCGTCGTGAACAGCTTCTCGATCGAGGCGGGGAGGCGAGGGGTGTCGGCGTTGTGGCTGAACAGCGTCTGTCCGGTGTCCAGGTCGACGACCTCGGCGCCGCTGTAGACCCCGGCCTGGCGCATCCCCTGGTTCAGCGAGCCCACGAGTGAGCTCTCGGCGCGCGAGTGGGGGGCGGGGTCACCGGGCATCGCCGCACCGCCGCCGCTCGGGGATCGGGCCCGCCCGGCCCCTGGCGCGGCGGTCAGCGCCAGCGCCAGCGTCACGAGCAGGCCGAGCAGAGGGACGACGAGGCGCATCTCCGAGATGTTTAAACCATGAACCGGTCGACGGGAGCGAGCGTCGCCGGTCGGTCGGCGGCCAGCCTGGAATCCCGGCCCCGCGATGCCAGCCTGGAATCCCGGCCCGCGATGAGAGGACCGCTCACCTGGCGTCGACATCATCCTCATCGACCCCGATGGCGCCGACGAGCTGATGTTCGAGACGAGCGTCATGACGACGGCTCGCGCGTGCAGACTGCGCGTTCTGACCGAGGGCAGCGATCGGCACGGGCCGGACGGCTCGATCGGCGAGGCGGGCCGGACAGTCGGCGGGGCGGA
>JAFAYV010000074.1 GCA_019240115.1 Solirubrobacterales bacterium
TCGCGTTTGGACTTGCCCTCGCGGGTGCGGCGTTCGGCGTAGCTGCGGGTGCGCTGGCAGTAGCGCAGCCGCACGACGGGGATGAGATGCAGCGCGCGGTTGGCGTCGCGGTCTCCGCCGGGGTTCAGACGGTGTCGGCTGGTCTTGCCCGAGGACACCGGAATCGAGCTGGCCCCGCAGAGGGCGGCGAAGGCAGCCTCACCGGTGAGCCGGTCGAGATTCTGCCCGACGGTCGTGAGCAGCTGGCCGGCGTGGCCGGCTTCGATCTCAACACCGCCGGATTCATGGTCGTCGGACTGTTTGTCGTGATCTGGGGCGTCGCGCTGGCCGTCTGGCGCTTCGGCGACGTCGAAGCGCGCTGGAGGCCGCCGCCCGTCGGGGCCTCGACACCGCCCAAGTCGAGCAGACGAGCCCGAACTCATGATCGACCAGACGCACTCGAGCAGCCCCTGCCGATCGGTCGCGCGCATCTCGAACTGCTGACCCGCGGCGGCTGAGAGCGGTCAGGGACTGACGAGCGGAGAGCGGTCAGGCACTGACGAGCGCCCGCGCCGGCGGCGGCTCGAGCTCGCCGCGCGCCTGCTCATAGGCGTGGGCCGCGCGCAGGATCGTCGCCTCGTCGAGGTGCCGTCCGACGAGCATCATGCCGACCGGCAGACCGCCCGAGAGCCCGCACGGAACGCTGAGGGCCGGATGACCGGTGGCGTCGAACACCGCGGTGTTGTGCAGGTTGCCCAGTGCCGCGGCGACGATCTCGATCGCCGACGCGTCCGGCCCCGGGCGCCGCATCGCCTTCATCTCCGTCGTGGGCATCACGAGCAGGTCGCAGCCGGCCAACGCCGCGTCGTACTCCGCGCGAGCCCCGCGGCTGAGGTTCTGGGCCTTGGCGTAGTAGTGACGGTCGTACCGCTGGGCCATGTACTCGCCGACGAGCATCGTGACCTTGACCGTGGCCGCGTAGTCGCGCGAGCGCGCCGTGCGTGCCTTGCCGTAGAAGTCAGACAGGTCGGTCGTGTAGTGCCCGCGCCAGTTGGTCCCCATGCCATTGCCCTTGATCATCAGCTCGGTGGCGCCCTCGGCGGCGATCGCCGTCCAGATCGCGAGGCCGTCGCGGTGGATCGGCACCGACACCTCGCTCACCGTCGCTCCCAAGCCCTCGAACGTGCCCGCCGCGGAGCGCACGGCATCGTCGACGTCGGCCTCGGACGCATCGGGCCATCCGAATCCCTCGGTCAGGATCCCGATGCGCAGGCCCTCGGCGCCGCGTTCGAGCTCTCGGACGTATGGCTGGGCCTCGGCGCCGCCCTGGCGAGGGTCGAGGCCGTCGGGTCCGGCGATGACCTCGAGCATGCGGGCGCAGTCGCGCGCGGTGCGGCACATCGGGCCCAGGTGGTCGAGCGTCAGCTCGATCGGGAACGCCCCCGTGTACGGCACCAGTCCCCAGGTGGGCTTGATCCCGACGATGCCGCTCCACGACGCCGGGAGCCGGACCGATCCGCCCTGGTCGCCGCCCAGGGCCATGTCGGCTTCGCCGAGCGCGACGACGACGGCGCTGCCGCTCGAGGACGCTCCCGGCAGATGCGCGGGGTCATACGGATTCTCCGGCTCGGGCTTGGGATAGCCGGTCACCGAACCGCCGTCGAAGCAGTAGGCCGGGACCGCCGACTTGCCCACGATCTCCGCGCCGGCGTCGAGGAGCCGCGTGACGACCGTCGCGTCCTCGCGCGGCACGTAGCCCTCGAGCATCTCGGTGCCGTTGAGCATCGGGATGCCGGCCAGGCAGATGTTGTCCTTGATCGCGACGCGGACGCCCGAGAGCGGGCCGTCGGGGGCGCCTGGGATCGAGCACTTCCATACCCAGCCGTTGCCGGGGTTCTCCTCGCCGAGGGGCCGGTGTCCGGGATCGACGCGGGGATAGCGAACCGGTCGCGGCGGCGCGTCGAGCTCGTCGAGCCGCTCGTAGCTGGCCATCATGCCCGCGGCGAGCGCGGTCAGCTGTTCAAGCTCTGCGCCCTCGAGGTCGAGCCCGAACTGGGCGCCGAGCCGGACGAGCTCGGTGGCCGAAGGGGGTTGCACCGGCATGGTCTCACTCCTCGGTCGGGGCCGTCATCCTTTCACCCGCCGTCGGACGAGTCAACGGGTGCCGACATTCCGACTGGTGCGCCAGCCGGGCTCGCCGCCGTTGCCCCCGGCTTGCTTCTGGCGCTCGATTCGCTTCAGGGGGCGCGGTACAGGCCGTCGAGGAACCGCACGACGCCGTGGACCGAGTCCCCGTCGACGGAATACATCCGGAACCGGCCGTCGCGCCGCTCGTTGATGAGTCCGGCGGACCGCAGGATCCTCAGGTGGCTCGAGATCGAGGTCCGTCCGACATGGGCGACCTCGGCGGCGATGGCGCCCGCCGGTAGTTCCCCGCGCGTGGCGAGCACGCTGAGGATCGTCCGGCGCGTCGAGTCGGCGAGCGCCTCGAAGGCCGGGCCGCTGTCGAGCGCGGACATGGCTACGACCTTTCCCCGGGGACCGACACCTCCGCGAATGGTCCCATCCCCGGCCGCGAGAGGCGCTGGGCACATGTCAATCCCTGTCCACCCGTTGACATCTTCATAGCCACCTGAAACGCTACGACCGTAGCGTCCTCGGCAAAGGAGCTTCGGTGAACGGCGTTCATGATCTCGGTGGGATGGAGGGCCTCGGAGCGGTCGATCCGCCCGCCCAGGAGCCGGTGTTCTACAACGACTGGGAGCGGCGAACGTTCGCCATGTTCATCCCCTTCGTGCTGTCGGGCGCCAACCTCGACATGTTCCGGCACGGGATCGAGAGACTGCACCCGGTGCAGTACCTGACCGGTCGTTACTACGAGCACTGGCTGCACACCTTCGAGTCCAACCTGGTCGCGAAGGGCGTCATCTCCGAGGAGGAGCTCGAGCAGCGCACCCAGCACTATCTCGAGCACCCCGACGAGGCCATGCCCGACGGCGGAGATGCCGACCAGGCCGAGCACTATCTGAAGATCTACGAGGCGGGCGCGTCGACCCGGCGCGAAACGTCGAACGAGACGCCGGCGTTCGGAGTGGGCGACCGCGTCCGCGTCAAGAACATCCACCCGTCCGGTCACACGCGCTGCGCGCGCTACGTGCGCGGCAAGGAGGGCGTGGTGACCGAGGTCTACGACGCCTTCGTGTTCCCGGACACGAACTCCAAGGAGCAGGGCGAGGACCCGGCGCGCGTCTACAACGTCGAGTTTGACTCGACCGAGCTGTGGGGCTCGGGCAACGCCGAACGCCACAAGGTGCTCTTTGACCTGTGGGAACCGTACCTCGAGGCTGCATAGACCCCGTCAGGAGGCATGAGACATGACGACGACCGAGTCGGGTTCCCCCGCCCCCGTATCTGGAACCTTCCCCGTCACGGATGAGGAGATCGCCGCGCGCGTCAAGGCGCTCGAGTCGCTGCTGATCGACAAGGGGGTCACCAGCGAGCTGGCCGTCGACAAGATCGCCGAGATGTACGAGCGCGAGGTCGGGCCCCACCTCGGCGCTGCGGTCGTGGCGCGTGCCTGGACCGACCCCGAGTTCAAGCAGCGCCTCCTTGACGACGCGACCGAGGCCTGCCGCGAGATGGGCATCGGCGGCATGCAGGGCGAGGACATGGTGGTCATCGAGAACACCGGTGACGTCCACAACGCGATCGTGTGCACGCTGTGCTCGTGCTACCCATGGCCGACCCTCGGCCTCCCGCCCAACTGGTACAAGGCCCCCGCCTACCGGGCGCGGATGGTCAAGGAGCCGCGGACCGTGCTCCGCGAGGAGTTCGGAGTCGACCTGCCCGAGCAGACCGAGATCCGGATCTGGGACACCAGCGCTGAGGTGCGCTACTGGGTGCTGCCGCAGCGTCCGCCGGGCACCGAGGACATGACCGAGGAGCAGCTGCGCGAGCTCGTCAGTCGCGACTCGATGATCGGCGTCGGTCTCGTCGCCGCGCCCGCCTGACGGTGTCGCGCGGCGGGCGCAGCGGTCCCGACCACCCGCCGGGCACCGAGGGCCGGCGGGAGGTCGAGCGCCTCATGCGGCAGCTGCCCCAGTCCGAGGCGATCCCGCGCCGGGACGGCGAGCTGTCCTTCCGCGAGCCCTGGGAGGTCCGCACGCTGGGCCTTGTCGTGCAGCTTCACCAGGACGGACACTTCGACTGGCCCGAGTTCCAGTCGACGCTGATCGAGACCATCGCCGAGTGGGAGGCGATGCCCGAGCCCGAGCGACGGCCGTGGTCCTACTACGCCTGCTGGCAGCAGGCCGCCGAGCGGCTGCTGACGCGCAAGCACATGCTGTCCACCGACGAGTTCGACGAGCGCGCCTACGAGTTTCGCAGCGGCCGGCGCACGCCCCCCCATACCCACGGCGGGGGATTGCTCTCGCGCGACGCCGGCGCCGGAGGGCCCATGGGCGAGCCCCCCTCCTTCGAGCACGTCCACGCGCGTCACTCCGGCGACCACCAGTAGGTCGCGGCGCCGCGGATGTCCGTCCGCGCGTCGAGGATCGGAGGCGTCGTCCTCGTGCGCCAGGCGAGCACCCCGGCTACGCGCCAGGCGTGCTTCGGAGCGCAGGACGCCCTCGACGCCCGCGGTCGCGAGGCTGCCGCGGCGCTGAAGGGCCGGCTGCCGGAGGCCCGCGAGGCCCTGGCCAGCCCTTGCCTGAGCGCATTTCAGACCGCGTCCCTGGCCGGCTTCGCGCCGGTGCGCACCGACCCCGCGCTGGCGGACGCCGACTACGGGGCGTGGAGCGGTCGTCCGCTCACCGCGATCGAGCGGGACGATCCAGACGGGCTCGCGGCCTGGCTGACCGATGCGGACGCCGCGCCTCACGGAGGCGAGCCCCTGCGCGCGCTGCTCGCGCGTGTGGCCACGTGGCTGGACGATGACGCCCGAGGCAACGCGCCGGTGGTCGCCGTTGTCCCGGCCGTCATCGTCAAGGCTGCCGTGGTCCACGCACTCGAGGCGCCGCCCGTGGCGGTCCGGCGCCTGAAGATCGACCCGGCCAGCGTGACCGAGCTGCACGGCGGCCCTGGCCGGTGGACGGTCGCCCGACTCAACCAGGCGATGGATCCCGCTGTGGCCGCCAGGCCCGCACCTCGCCGCACCCCGAGCTGACCGTGCCTGACTCGCGGCGCGCAATGCCGGTGTCAGCCAGCTGAGCTTCCGCCACGTCGCGCCGAGCGCCCTGGCCAATTGCTTGTCTGCGTCAGTCAGGTATTATTGCGACCAGGATGGCTCGGCTGGAGAATCTGCTTGGGGCACAGGCGCTGGCGCTGAGCGACCGGCTCTGGGCGGCTCGGGGCGGCGGGCCGATCGTGGGGTCCGCGTCGGAGCGGGCGGCGCTTGTGACGTTGCTGGCGCATCCTGATCGTTCGGTGTCGTGGCTCGGCGGGGTGCTGGGGCTGACCAGTTCGGGGGTCACGCGGTTGGTCGAGCGGCTCGTCGCCGCGGGGTGGGTGACGCGCACCGCGGGGAGCGATGCGCGTCGACGGCAGCTGAGCTTGACCGCGGCGGGCCGTGACCGGGGGCAGGCGATGTTGGACGCGCGTCGCGCGGCGATGACCGATGCGCTGGGCGGGCTGTCGGCGCGCGACCGCGCCGAGCTCGAGCGATTGCTGGAGGTGATCGTCGGCCGCCTCGCCGAGACGCGGCTGCCGGCGCTGCAGGTGTGTCGGCTATGTGATCGGGCGGCGTGCGGATCAGGCGGGAGCGAATGTCCGCTCCAGCACACCGTGGCCAGCGACGACACGAATGGCTGAGACCGCGCGCTGGGCACCGTCCTCGGTGCGGCCGGTGGGCCGCACGGTGCTGCCCGGGACGGCGATGATCGCGGTCAGCTTCGGGCTCGCCCGCTACGGCTACGGGCTGCTGTTGCCCGACATGCAGGCCGATCTGTCGATCAGCCCCGGCGCGGCGGGCTTGATCGCCTCGGGCACCTACGTGTCCTACCTGGTCGCCAACGTGGGCGTGGTCTGGCTGACCCGTCGGGGGGGACCACGAGCCGCGATCGCTCTGGCCACGCTGTTGGCGGCCGGCGGCATGATGGTGATCGCGGTCGCGGGGAGCGCGGCCGGGATGGCCGCCGGCGTGGTGACCGCGGGCGCCGCGGCGGGGCTGGTCTTTCCACCCTATGCCGACCTGGTCGCCTCCGACATCGACTCCCGGCGACGAGACCTGGCGTGGTCGACGATCAGCTCGGGCACCGGCTGGGGTGTGGCCATCGCGGGACCGATCGCGATCATCGCCGGTGGTGACTGGCGTGTCGCCTGGATGGTGTTCGTCGCCCTTGCCGCGAGTGCCGGCATCGTCGCGGTGCGGCTCGCCCCCGGGCGTCGCGCCAGCCAGCGCCTGCGACGCCCGCAGCTGAGCCCGTCCTGGTTCTTGTGTCCCAAGTCGCGGCCCTTGCTCATCTCCGCGCTGCTGATCGGGACCGGCAGCGCGGTGTGGTGGGCTTTCAGCGTCGACGCCCTGCGCCACGCGGGCCTTGGCGCGACGACCGCCAGCGTCGTCTACGCGGTGTGTGGTGCCGCAGGCATCCTCGCGTCGGTCAGCGGAGTCGCCTTCACCCGGCTCGGCCTGCGCCCCGGCTACCTCGCCGCGTGCATCCTGCTCGCCGCATCACTGGTGCTGCTGAGCATCACCGGGGGCCATGTGCTGACCGCCCTGCTGGCGGCGGTTCTGTTCGGCGTCTTCTATAACAGCGTCGTCGCCGCGCAGGGCATCTGGAGCTCGCGCGTCTTCGCCGATCACCCATCGGCCGGCCTCGCGGCCGTCAGCACCGCGCTGACGATCGGCACGCTTCTCGGACCGAGCATCGCCGGCACAGCCATCTCCCGCTTCGGGTTCCCGATGACGCTTCTCGCGGCGGCCGCCGTCATCCTCGCCGCGCTCGTGTTCTGCCCACCCGGCGCGCACCGCCGACAGCGCCTCGCCGCCCACCGATGCCGCGCCACGCCGGTCAGGACGTGACCGCGCCAGAGACACGGTCGATGGAGCGGCTCAGGACGCGTAGCGCCGGTGGAGCATCAGCGAGTTACCCTCGCTGTCGCGAAAGAACGCCATATTGCACACGCCGGTGTCGTGCTCGCCGGTGAACGTCACGCCGCGCTCCTCGAGCTCGCGCCGCGCCGCGGCGACGTCGCGCACGCGCAGCGCGATATGGGCGGTGTGCGGAGCGAACTCCATCCCCATGGCGGTCGGGTCGACGAGATACAGCGATATGTTGCCCGTCTCGATCTCGGGGAAGCCGGCCTCCCAGTTGGGGCTCTGCATGCCGAGGGTGTCCCGGTAGAAGGCCCTGGCTCGCTCCATGTTCTGAACGGGGACCGAGACGAAGTCAGCGCGCTCGACGAGATTCTCCATCGGAGAAGTATGACCGGACGACTGATCAATCGCTCGGCCGGAGCAGAGCCTGTGTCCGGAAGGTCGGTTCACCGGGCAGGCCGGTCCAGGCGGCGTCTGCGGGTCTTGGCCAGATTGCCGCATCCGGCCATCGAGCACCAGCGGCGGCTCGCGTTCTTGCTCGTGTCCAGGACATACCAGCCGCAGTCCGGGTTGGCGCAGCGGTGGATCCGTGAGCTCATCGGGCCGCTGAGCAGGTCCAGCGCCGTGACGGCGACGGTGTGGCGCACCGTCGCCAGGTGCGAGGGATCCCATGACCAGCCGAGGACTCCATCCGCCGCCGGGACGAGGCGGCCGTTGGCGTAGGCGTTCGCGGCGGCGTCGGCGAGCGCGTCGGTGTCACGGAGGGCGAGGGGCCGGTCCTCGGTCAGGGCAGCGAGGAGCTCGAGCAGGTGAGCCCGGAGCGCGAGCGCCCTGGCGAGCTCCTGCGGCGCGGCGGTGGCGGTGTCGTCGAGAGCCGCGACGCGGACGCCCCAACGTCGGAGGTCGTCGGTGCTGCGCAGAGTGTCCTCGGGATGGTCGCCGGTGCGGTCCTCGATGGTGTTGGCGAAGTCCAGCGCGAGATGGCCGCCGAGCAGCGAGATCGTGGCGACGTCAGCGCGCCCACCAGTCAAACGCGTTTTGCTGGGGTCGACGGCGCTACCATCGAAACGATGTTAGGCGGTGTTCAGCATCTCCCCGACCGGACTCGCGGATCGGTGCAGCTGCTGTCCAGGCCGGTGCCGTTAGCGGTGTTCGGCGCCTCGTGCATCGCGTTCTCCGCCCCGTTGGTCGCGTTGTCGCACGCGAATGCGGCGACGGCGTCGGTCTTTCGCTGCCTGCTCGCGGTGCCGCTGCTCAGCGGACTCGCGGCCCGCGAGGCGCGTGGCGGCCGGCCCCGCTGCCGACGCACGCGGCTGCTGGCGTTCGCGGCGGGGGCGTTGCTGGGGGGTGACCTGCTGTTGTGGAGCCAGGCGATCGGCGAGGTGGGCGCGGGCGTCTCGACGGTGGTGGTCAACGTCCAGGTGCTGCTCGTCCCGTTGCTCGCGCTGGCTATCGACCGGGAGCCGCTGACACGCCGCTTCGGCGTGGCCGTGGTGCCGATGCTCGTGGGGGTGGCCATGGCCGCCGGCGTGGGCGTGCAGGCGCTGGGGTCCGATCCGCCGCTCGGGACCGCCCACGCCGTGCTCGCGGCGGGCTGCTACGCGGGCTACCTGTCCCTCCTGCGGCGCGGCGCGACGGTGGGGCGCCCGCTCGCGGCGCTGCGTGACATCACGCTCACCGCCGGCGCGGTCAGCCTGGTTGCCGGTGCCCTGTGGCAGGGCATCGACCTGGCGCCGTCATGGGCGGCGTTCGGGTGGCTGCTGGCGCTCGCGATCAGCGGTCAGGTGCTCGGCTGGCTGGCGCTCGCGACCGCGCTACCGCGTCTCTCGGCCCGCGTCGGCTCGTCGCTGCTGCTCCTGCAGCCCGTCGGGGCCGTGCTGCTGGGCATCCTGCTGCTCTCCCAGACGCCCGCCGCGATCCAGCTCGGCGGGTGCGTGCTCGTGCTGATCGCGGTCGCCGTGGCCACCATGCATGACCGAGACGCCGAGACGCCGTGACCGGGATCGACGCCGACGCGCTGCGCCTGCTGACGGCGGGATGCGGCCGCGGGCGCATCTCAACGACCGACATTGTGGACTGCTCGAGGTCACCCGCTCGCGCCCCTCTGAGGCGGCTGCCGGCGCTCGTCAGTCGTGGGCGGATGCCATCGGGTCGCCGAGCTGAGTCGCGTTCTGGAGGTCGGCGAGGTCGCGCTCGTCGAGTTCGATGTCCGCCGCGGCCATGTTCTCTTCGAGGTGCGCCACCGACGTGGTGCCGGGAATCAGGAGCATCCGCTCGTAGCGGGACAGCAGCCAGGCGAGCGCAACCTGCGTCACGGTGATCCGGTTGCGCTGCGCGACCCCGGCGATGACCGGATCCCGGGCCAGCTGCGCAGGGCCGCCCGTGAACGCCGAGCCGAGCGGGAAGTAGGGCACGAACGCGATCTCCCGCTGCATGCACAGCTCGAGCACGTCCTCGCCGGAGCGGTTGACGACGCTGTAGGAGTTCTGCACCTCGGCGATGTCGACCAGCTCGAGCGCACGGCGGACGGCGTCGGCACCGGCCTCGCTGATGCCGATCAGGTCGAGCTTGCCCTCCCGGCGCAGGTCCTCGAGCATGCCGAGCTGCTCGGCCAGCAGGTCGCCGGAGGCTGCGGAGTCCATCAGACGGAGGTTGACGAGGTCCATTCGCTCCACCTGGAGGGAGCGGAGGTTGTCCTCGACGCCGGTCCGCAGCTCGGCGGGACTCTGGGCGGGTAGCCACCCGCCCTGCTCGTCGCGGCGACCACCGACCTTGGTGACGAGCCTCAGGTGCTCCGGATACGGATACAGCGTCTCGTGGATCAGGTCGTTGACGACATCCGGGCCGTAGTACTGAGCGGTATCGATGTGGTCGACGCCGAGCTCGATCGCCCGGCGCAGTACGGCGCGCGCGGCATCCGAATCCCGCGGCGGGCCGAAGACGCCGGGGCCGGCGAGCTGCATCGCGCCGAAGCCGATGCGGTTGACGGGCTTGTCGCCCAGGAGAGATGTCGTGTTCATGCCGACAGCTTGCCCCTCTGAGCTCGGCCGGACAAGTCGTCTGACGAATCGGGGTGCGGCGTCACGACTCCTGCGCCGCCCGGCGTTGCAGCGCCTCGGCCACGGCGGCCAGCTCGTCTGCACCGAGAGCGGCCTCGATCAGCGCAAACAGCTGGCGCTCCTCCAGACGCACGTGCATCTCGATCAGCTCGCCGAGCTCGGCCAGCAGCGACGTGGAGGGTGCGGCATGGTCGAGCGCGTGCACACGCTGGCGAATCGCGACGTGATCGCAGAGTGCCTGCGCCAGAAGCGGATGGTGTGGGTCGCCGTGCGCGGCGTACGCGGGAAAGAGGATCTCCTCCTCGGCCCGGAAGTGCGCCCGCCCCTCGTGGACCCAGTACGAGGTCAGGGCCGCCAGCGCCTCGGCGATCGTGTCCTCCGACGCGCGGGTCAGCGTGCGCGCGACGACGAGCGCGTGGTGGTGATCGTGCGACAGCGAGATGAGGGCCGGGTCGCGCTTCACGACGTGCCGACGTCCTGAAGCCGCTCGAGTCCCTCCGTCGCGAGCCGCCCCTCGAGCTCGATCAGGCAGCCGGCGGTCGCTGGATCGTCCGGCGCGAACCCCGTGAGGGTGCCGGTCGGATCGAGCTCATCGAGCAGACCCCGGGTCATGCCGCGATGCAGGCCGCAGACGACCTGGGGGTTCTCGCGCACCGCGTCGCGATACGGGCAGTTGCCCAGCCGATAGGTCAGCCGGCCCGGCACGCGCGATTCGCGTCGCGGCGCGAAGCCCAGGGCGGCGAGCGTCGCGTGCAGCCTGCGCTCGGGGCGCGTGGCGGCTCTGGGAGCGAGCTCGCGGCCGATCTGGCGCCCGATCGACTCGACGTTGCGCATGCTCGTCGGTCCCGGCGTGATCGCTCGGGCGAGCCATCGCCCGAGCTGCGCATACGCGGTCGGTGGCTCGCCCCCCGGTCGCGCGCCGGGGGAGATCAGCCACAGGTCGCGCGGTCGGCCCCGCGAGGCGCGTTCCCGCTCGCGAGTGACCAGCTCCTCGTCTCGGAGCCGGTCGAGATGCAGGCGCACGCCGTTGGGGTGCAGTCCCAAGCGCTCGGCCAGCTCGTCGGTCGAGGCGGGACGGCGCAGCTCGCGCAACAACTCGAACACGCGCGCGCGGGTGGGCTGGGCGAGCGGATCCTCGGGTCGGGCGGGAACGTCCATCCGGGTCAGCCAATTTTTACACACTCAGGCTGTGAAAAGTTGGTCGAACTCCGGTATTTTTCCAGGCGCCGACTACTACTGTCAGCCCGTGGCGTGACCGGTGCGGACTGAAATCCGGGGCCACACCCTCGGTGAACGATGACACCGCAGCGCTGTTCCTCCATCTCCTCGGCGTGCTCCTGTTCGTCGGAGGGATCATCCTGGCCGGGGCGGCGTTTGAGTTCGCCCGGAGACGGCAGACGCCCGCCGAGATCCACCTGCTTCTCACCATGACGCGCGCGGGGGTGGCGCTCGTCGCCGTCGGGAGCCTCCTTCTGGGCCTCTTCGGGCTGTGGCTCGTCCACCTCGGCGGCTTCGGCTACGCCAGCGGCTGGGTCGACGCGTCGATCGCCCTGTACGTGGTCGCGCTCGCCCTGGGCGCGCTCGGCGGACAACGCCCCAAGCAGGCCCGACGCCTCGCGTCGCAGCTGACCGCCGCCCGCGCCCCCGCCAGCGAGGAGCTGCGGGCCCTGCTGAACGATCGCCTCTCCCGCACGGCGAACTACGCCTCCCTCGTCGCGATCCTGGCAGTCCTCGTCCTCATGGTCTTCAGACCGGGATGACGTGCCGACTACTCAGCCCGGCGACGCCACCTGCTCGGCGGAGGCCGACGTCGCGCCGTCGCCTCGATCGGGCCAGCGTCGCCCCGACGTCCAGTACTCGTCGATGTCCTCGAGCGCGTGGCCCTTGGTCTCGGGGACGAGCAGGCGGACGAATCCGATGCCCAGCACGGCGAACCCCGCATAGATCCAGAACACCACGTCCTTGCCCAGGGCGTTGACCAACGACAGGAAGGTCAGCGTCACGAGCAGGTTGGCCGACCAGTTGGCGACGGTGGCGGCGCTTGCGCCCGAGGCGCGCAGGCGATTAGGGAACAGCTCGGCGGTCATCAGCCAGAACAGCGGCGAGATGCTGAGCGAGTAGCAGCCGATGTAGACGACGAGGATCGCCAGCACGCCCAGCCCCCAGCTCGCCGCCCCGAAGTGGAAGGCGAGCCCGAGCAGGACGAGCATGCTCCCCATGCCGGTCAGGCCGAAGTAGAACAGCGCCCGGCGGCCGACGACGTCGACGAGCACGATCGTGGGCAGGACGAAGACGAACAGCACCACGCCGATGACCATCTCCGCGATGAGCCCGCCCGAGCCGGCCGAGATCCCGGCGTAGCCGAAGATCGTCGGACCGTAGAAGAGCACCGTGTTGGGCCCGACGAACTGCTGGAGGATGGCGAGCCCGACGCCGGCGATGAGCGCCCCGCGCAGACCCGGGCGCAGCAGCTCGCGGAACGACGCTCGCTTGGTCTGCTCGAGGTCCTCGCGCAGCAGCTCCATCTCCGCGTCCTTGGAGCGGGGATTGACGCGCGCCATGACCTCGTCGGCCTCATCCCAGCGATCCTGCATGGCCAGCCAACGCGGGGTGTGGGACATGTAGAGCATGCCGACCGCGAGCCCGATTCCCGGCACGACCGCGGCGGCGAACATCGGGCGCCAGCCCCAACCGGCGGTGAAGAAGATGTAGTCGAGCACGTAGGAGATGAAGATCCCGAGCGAGATCGCGAGCTGCTGGAGAATGACCAGGCCGCCGCGGATCTCGACCGGCGCGAGCTCGGCGATGTAGGTCGGGACGATCATCGACGACGCTCCGACCGCAAAGCCGACGATGATGCGGAAGATGTCGAAGAGCAGCAGGCTCGGCGCGAGCGCGGTGAGGATCGCGCCGATGGAATAGACGACCGCAAGGCCGAGCAGCGCGAACCGTCGACTGACACGGTCGGCAAGCCGGCCGCCGACGATGCCGCCGAGGATCGCCCCGATGAGGACCGCCGAGACCGCCAGCTCCTCGCTGCCCGCGCTGAGGTGCCAATGGGCCTTGAGCAGGTTCTCGGCGCCGGAGATGACGCCGATGTCGTAACCGAACAGCATGCCGCCGAGGGCGGCCACTGCGGCCACCAGGTAGGCGTATCTCGGCGTCGAGCGGATTACGTCCCAGCGCAGCTGGTCGCGAAGCCCTCCGGTCTTCCGGTTCTCGGTGCCGTCGTTGGTCATCACCGCTCCTCTCTGCGAAGCCGCGCCATCGCGGCGGCGTCGCGGTCAACCGATCTCTCCTCTTTCCTTGGCTTCCCCCGGACGACGACCTCAACCATAAATTGTGAGCGCTCACAACCGAGGCCGGACGGCGGGTGCGACGCTGCGCCGGCGGCGATCCGCGCACGGCCTGTCAGCGGTGAGCGGCGCGGGTCAGTGCTCGCCCGAGACGAGATCCCAGGCCCGCCGGAGCTTGGCGGTCAGGCCGTGGTCGGGAGGGTTGGCCGGGTCGGCGCGGATCACCGCCGGATTGGCCGTCGGCCGCGGCAGGCGCTCACACTCCTCGGTCGTGCGCCGCAGGACGACGCCGCGCTCGTGGATCTCGGCGACGTCGTCGGCGTCGGCGAAGCGATGCCCGTCGCCGCGGTGCTCGACGACGACGATCCCGTCGAAGACGTCCTCGGCCTCGTCGGCGAGCACGTGCACCACGGTGCCGATCCGTTCCTGCTCAGAGCTGAGCACCGGCGTGCCGCGCTCCAGGGCCTCGTAGGAGATCGGCGAACCCAGCTCCATTGCGGCGGAGCATAGGGGTGTTTGACTATGGGCGGCGAGCTCGACCTCCCTGGGCGCCAGTGCGTGGCGCGATCAGCCGTGGCGCTCGAGATGTCGTTCTCCGCTTTGGCCCGGCGATACTTGAGCGGTGACCGAGCCCGCGGCGGCCGCGCCCGAGGACGACGAGACGCCCAACGAGCGCGAGACGGGCTCGGTCGAGCTGCTCTGGGATCTCGTGTTCGTCTTCGCGGTCACCCAGGTCACGACGCTCTTCGCCGCGGACCCGTCGTGGAAGCGGTTCGGGCAGTCGATGATCGTGCTCGCGCTCATCTGGTGGGCATGGTCGGCGTTCGTCTGGGCGACCGACGCGCTCGAGCCCGAGTCGCTGTCGCTGCGCCGCCAGCTGCTGATCGCCACCGTGCTCATCTTCGTCGCCGGACTGTCGCTGCCGCACGCCTTCGGGGACGAGGTGTGGCCGTTCGCGATCGCCTATGTGCTCGTGCGCTTCATCCATCTGTGGATGTACGCCGACGCGAGCCGCGGCGGGACCGCCGCGCGACCGGCGATCCTCGGCTTCGCGATCTCGGTCGGCGCCGGCATGCTGCTGCTGCTCGTCGGCGCGGCGCTCGGGGGGGTCGGCCAGGTCGTGCTCTGGCTCGCCGCGCTGGCGATCGACTACGGGGGCCCGGGGTGGCTGACCCGGGCGCGGTTGCGGGGGCTGCAGCGGGTCGCCGTTGCGCACTTCGCCGACCGCTACGGCGACTTCATCATCATCTGCCTCGGAGAGTCGATCGTCGCCATCGGGGTGGGCGTCTCCGAGCGCGGGCACGCGCTGAGCGCCGCGCTCGTCGTCATCGCCACCCTCGGCGTCCTGATCGCGCTGGCGATGTGGTGGACCTACTTCGACGCGATCGCGGCACGGGCCCAAGAGCGTCTGCGCGGGCACGTCGATCCGGTGCTGGCCGCCTCGGACGCCTACAGCTACCTGCACCTGATCATCGTCGCCGGGATCATCATCTTCGCCGGCGCAATCAAGGTCGTCGTCCACAACCGGCTCGGTCAGCCGATGCCCGCGGCCGGTCGGCTCGCCTTCGACGGCGGCATCGCGACCTACCTCATCGGCGTCGCCGTCTTCCGCCTGCGCCTCCTCGGCGAGCACAGCCCCGCGCGGCTGACCACCGCGGCGGTGCTGGCCGCGAGCGCGATCCTCGGCGGCGACCTGCCGGCGTGGCTGATCACGGCGAGCGCGACCGCCGTGATGCTCGCGCTGTGTGCGGTGGAGTTCTCGGCGCGGCGCCGCCAGACGGCCTCGGCCGTCCGCGGCGCGCCCGCTCAGACCTGAGCGAGCTCGCCCGCCTCGGCCGTCGGCTGACGGCCGACGAGGGCCTGGAGCACCGTCGTGACCGTTGGCATCGGCGCGCGCGGCGAATGCGCAGGCGCCGGGGCCGATCGGGTCAGAACGTGACCGCGCGCTCGATCGTCTCCTGCGCGCGGATCGCATCCGCCAGCTGCTCGCCGCCGAGCCGGCGGTTGCGAAAGCGCTCGGCGAAGGCGCGCAGCGCCTCGCCGGCGTCGGGCGGCGCCCCGACCCAGCGCTCGCGGGTGTCGCCGTCGCCGACGAGCTCGAGCGCGCCCCCGCGGAGCGTCGCGGTCGCGCGGGCGCCCGTGATCGTCAGCTCGAGGCCCGCGGGGCGCGTCACCCAGCTGGCGCGCATGCCGAACGGCACGTCGGCCCAGCGCCCGACCGCGGTCCCGCCGAGATCGGGGCTCCCCGACGGGCCCCGGTCGAGGCTGATCGCGTCGAGCCGGGGCAGCCCGCCGAGGACGGCGAAGGCGTCGAGGAGATGGATGCCGAGGTCGGCGAGGCCGCCGACCCCCGCGCGCCGCGCGTCCTGCATCCAGGACCGGGGTCCCGACAGCGCGCCGTTGAGCGCGCCCGCGTGCACGAAGCTCGCGTTCGCCGACGAGATTCGACCGAGCATCCCGGCGCGCAGGACGCTGCGCAGGCGGTGCAGCGCCGGGAGCTCGCGGAGGTGCAGCGCCGCCACCGCCGGAGTGCGGCTGCGGGCGATCTCGCGCGCGGCTTCGCGCGCCTGCACCGCCGTCAGGGCGAGCGGCTTCTCGACGAGGATCGGGCGCCCGGCGCGCGCCGCGCGGACGCACACGCCGGGCCGCTCGTCGGTCGGGACCGACACGACGACCGCGTCAGCCCGCCCGATCGCGACGTCGAGGTCGGCGACCGCGTGGCTGGCGATCTGTCCGGGGACCGCGGACGGGTCCCAGGCCGCGGCGAGACGCAGGTCGGGCTCGGAGGCGATGACGCCGAGAGCGTCGACGATGTGCGGGTGCGAGCACCCCAGCAGCGAGATCTCGATCGGCATCCCTGAAGCCTAGGGACGGCGGTCGCTCAGAGCCTGCGCAAGCCGCCGTCAGGGCGCGCGGCTCAGTCCTGGGGACCACCCGCCACGTAGAGGACCTGCCCGGAGACGAACCCCGAGCGCTCGTCGCAGAAGAACGAGATCGCGTTGGCGATGTCCTCGGGCTGGCCCATCCGCCCGATCGGGATGTCCTCGATCCAGCGGGTCGCCATCTCCTCGAACGGGACTCCGGCGCGCGCGGCGGTCTGCCGGGTCATCTCGGTGACCGTGAACCCGGGCGCCACCGCGTTGACGGTGATGTTGAAGCGGCCGAGCTCGATCGCGAGCGTCTTCGTGAACCCCTGCAGCCCCGCCTTGGCCGAGGCGTAGTTGGCCTGCCCGAAAAGGCCGAGCGCCGACGTGCTCGACAGGCTGACGATCCGCCCCCAGCTCGCCTCGCGCATGTGCGGCGTGACCGCGCGGCTCATGAGAAAGGCGCCGCGGAGGTGCACGCCGAGCACCGCGTCCCATTCCTCGAGGCTCATCCGCATGATCGTCCGGTCGCGGACGATGCCGGCGTTGTTGACCAGCGCGATCGGGGGCCCCAGCTCGGTGGCGACCCGGTCGACGGCGGCCGCGACGGCGGCCTCGTCGGCGACGTCGGCGCCGACCGCGAGGCCGCGGCGGCCTGCCGCCTCGATCCCGGCGACGGTGTCGTCGCACGCGGTCTCGTCGAGGTCGAGCGCGGCGACGTCGTAGCCGTCGGCCGCGAGCCGCCACGCGGTGGCGGCGCCGATCCCGCGCGCGGCGCCGGTGACGACCGCGACCCGCGGCCCCGGGGTGTCGGCGCTCATCGGCCGCCTCCGCGCGAGGACTCGTACGCCGTCGCGCTCCGGTCGGCCTGGTCGTACATGAGAATCTGCAGCTCCACGGATGAGCCTCGCTTGTCGGGGTCGGGACCGCGCGCGGACTCTATCAACGCCGTTGTTGAAGCCGGCCGTCGCGAGCGCACGTGAGTGATAGCGAGTGCGCGCGCGTCGTCGGGGTCCGCCGTCAGGCGCGCACGCCGTCGAGCAGGAGGTCGGCGAAGGCGCGGCCAACCTCGTCGGCGGTCAGCGGCGACCGGTTGGGATTGAACCAGCGGTTCGTCCAGCCGAACATCCCCATCACCCCGTGGGCGATCAGCCACGCCGGAGCACGGTCGCGCAGGATGCCCGCGGCCTGCCCGGAGGCGATGACGTCGGTCAGCACCGTCTCGTACTCGAGGTTGAGCTCGCGCATCTCGCGCGCCCACTCGCCCCGCTCGGGATCGACGTGGCTGAAGTTCTCCTGGATGAGCACGTAGAGCACCGGATAGAACTCGGCATAGGAGCGCATGAGCGACTCCATGAGGCGGCGGAGCTTGTCGGCGTCGTCCCCGCCGCCGTCGCGGATCGCGGTCGCGGTCGCGAGGTTGACGCGCACGGCGTCGGAGACGATCTCCCTGAACAGCTCCTGCTTGGAGGCCACGTAGTAGTACAGCGAGGCGCGATCGGCGCCCATGGCATCCGCGATGTGGGCGAGCGTCGTGCCCCGGAAGCCGCGCTCCTTGAACACGGTCGCCGCGGCGCACACGATCTCGCGGCGGCGCTCGACGTAGCTCGCGCGCGGATCGATGCGCGCAGCCGCTCGCCGGCGGGCGATGTTGCTCTCCGCGGCCACCGGGCGATCGTAGGCCATGCCGGTCGGCCTGCCGCTCGCGCGCCACCGGCGCGCGGGACCGCCGGCGAGCTCGGGTCAGAGCACGGTCAGCTTGACGACCCGGCTGTGGATCGTCTCGCCCTCGAGGCTGGTGGCGAGGAACGGGTCGCGCCTGGGGTACTGGTAGGTGAGGCGGACGTTGCCGCTGGCGGGGAAGCGCAGCCGCAGGTCGAAGTACCCGTCGCGCGCCCCGACCGTCACCGTCTGCAATGTCCGGAACGGCCCGCGGCCGCCGGCCTGGAAGCCGATCCGGACACGTTGGGGCCCGTCGGCGTCGCGGGCCATGAAGGGCGCCGGGCGGGCGTTGCCCCACACCTCGGCGCTGCGCCCGGCGGCGACCGTCGTCTGGGGCAGAAACAGCGGCAGGCGGTAGGCGTACAAGGTCGCCTTCGGACGGCCCTGCAGGGTCTCGAGGCCGCTGGCGAAGCCGACGTGGCGGCCCGGCGGCGGGTCGGTCAGCAGGTACTGGGCGTAGCTGGCGACCCGCGCGCTGCGCCAGCTGAGGTACTCGCTCCAGTTCAGGTACAGGGCGGCGGTCGTCGGGCTGAGGTACGGCCCCGGATGCGGCGGGCGGGTGATGTAGCCGTACTCGTCGTCGTAGATCGGGTAGCGGCGGCGAGAGCCGTACACCCGCTGGGCGAGATCGAGCGTGTGCTCGAACCCGCCGAGCTGGGAGAACAGCGCGAAGTCGCCGTCGAGGTCGGACGCGTCGATCGGGGAGCGCTCGCCCGAATAGGGATGATCGGCGACGCCGCTGGCTCCGAACAGCCCCGGATGCGCCGTCCGGAACGCCCGCGTGCCGGCGGCGGTCGTCGGACAGCCGACGGCGGCGGCGGCCGCCGCGCGCAGCGGGTGGCTGTTGACGTCGAGGCAGTACAGCGTGCGGACGAACTGCCGCGGCTTGGTCTGGGCGTAGTCGCCGGGGAGGCCGAGGGGATGCGCGCGGTCCACCCTGCCGGTCAGCCCCATCGCCGCGAAGCCGCCGATGACGATCGTGTCGCCGCCGTGCCCGGTCTGGTGCAGCGCGCGCCAGCCCGCGTCGACGAGCCCGCGGTACATCATCGGCGCCACCGACACGGTCGAGCCGTCGATCGCCTGCGGCCCGAGGTCCTGGCCGAAGTTGGGCTCGTTCCACAGCGTCCACCAGTGCACCCGGGGCAGCGGCGGCGCGCCCCGGCTCGGGACGTAACGCCCGCTGTAGCGCTCGGCCACCGCGTGGACGAAGTCTCCGTACAGACGCGGGTTCGGCTTCCAGGCGAAGCTGCGATCGGCGCGTCCCTGGGGCGGGATGCCGGCCCCCTGGGCCCACACTGGCGCGCCCCCGGCAATCGTCAAGTCAATCGTCAGCCCGTCGGCCTGGGCGTCGCGAACGACCGCGTCGTAGGGCGCCCAGTGGGCCGCGGGATAGTCGGCGGGGTCGGCGTCGTCAAAGCGGGCGGGCGCGTGCTTGGCTCCGTCCTGCGGCGCGACGAGATCCCAGTGCAGGACGACCCGGATCGTGCTGGCGCCGAGCGCCCGCATCTGCGCCAGCGTCGTGCCCGGATGGGCGAGCAGCGCCGGATCCTCCTCGATGATCTGCGCCTGATCGGTCCGAGCACGCGCTCCCGCGGGCAGGATCGCGAGCGTCGGCGCCGCCAGCAGCGAGGCGAGGAGGAGCGCAACGATCGGGGAGGGCAAGCGCGGGACGGCCACGGGGTCAGAACAGCCGCGAGCGGCCGGAAGTTGCGCAGCGTAGCGGGCTCCGGTGCGGCGCCCCCGTGCATTGGTTAGCCTTGCCGGCGTGGGGCCCCGTCATCTCTCACGCGCCGTGGCCGTCCTGCTGGCCGCGGCCGCGATCGCCGGCTGCGGGTCGAGCTCGAAGTCCTCGTCGAGCGCCAGCACGCGCGCCTCGGCCTCGTCGTCGTCGGCCTCGAGCGCGGCCGTCGGCGACAACGGCCTGGCGTCCAGGTCCGCCGACGAGATCCTCGACGCCACCAGCCAGGCGATCAACGGCGCCACGAGCGTGCACGTCAGCGGAGCCCTCGACGACGCCGGCAACCAGATCACGCTGAACCTCCACATCCTCTCGGGCCAGGGCGCCACCGGCACGCTGTCCGAGAACGGGCTGAGCTTCAAGCTCATCGCAGTCGGCCAGTACGTCTACATCAACGGGTCGAGCGGGTTCTGGCAGCACTTCGGGGGCCAGGCCGCCGCCCGGCGGTTCGAGGGCAAATGGCTGCAGGCGCCCGCGACGAGCGGGGACTTCGGCTCCCTGAGCGATCTCACCGACCTGCACAAGCTGTCCCGGTCGCTGCTTGCGCATCAGGGTCCCCTCACCAAGGGCTCGACGAGCACCGTCAACGGACACCCGGTGATCGCGATCGTCGACCCGGCCAAGCACAGCCGGCTGTACGTGGCGACGACCGGGAAGCCGTACCCGGTGCAGATCTCCAAGGGCACCACCCAGCACGTCGACTTCGATCACTTCGACGCTGCGGTGCATCTCGCGCCGCCGCGCAGCGCGATCGACATCGGCAAGCTCCAGCACTCCACCACCGAGTAGCGCCCCGGCGCGGCAGGGCGCGGCCCGGCCGCGGGCCGCGGCTCCCGCGGGCTGCGAGAGTGTCTGTCGTGGACGTTCTCGGCCCGACTCGGCGAGCCGCCGGCGCGGCGGCGGGCGGCAGCCGCTGGCTCGGGCGGCGCGCGCGCGGCCGCGTCGTCGACTTCGTCGGCGGTCCCGCCCGTGCTCGCGTCGTCTTCCTCTTCGGCTGCGTGCTCGCGCTCTCAAGCGCCCAGATCTCGACCGTGGGGGCGGTCGCCCCCCAGCTCGAGCACGGCCTGCACATCGACAACACCCAGATCGGGCTGCTCAATTCGGTCGCGTTGATCGTTGGCGCGGTGACGGTCATCCCGGTCGGCCTGTTCGTCGACCGGGCGCGCCGGATCCCGATGCTCGCGATCAGCATCCTGCTGTGGAGCATGACGACGCTGCTGGGAGCGTTCGCCGGGTCCTATTCGACGCTGCTGTTGACCCGGCTCGGGCTCGGCGCGGTCGCCGCGACCGCCGGGCCGGCGATCGCGTCGCTGACCGGTGACTACTTCCCCTCGCGCGAGCGCGGGCGCGTCTACGGCTACATCCTCAGCGGCGAGATCGCCGGCACCGCGGTCGGCTTCGTGTTCAGCGGAGCACTCGCCTCGGCGATCTCCTGGCGCGCGGCGTTCGCGTCCCTGGCACTGCCGGGCTTCTTACTCGCGCGCTCGCTGTGGCGCACCGTCCCCGAGCCGCTGCGCGGGGGCTACAGCCGGCTTGAGCCGGGGACCCTCGATCTCAGCGGCGTGCACCCGCACGACGGGAAGCCGCCCGGCCCGGCAGACGGCCCGACCGCGGCGCCGCTCGTCGACGAGAAGCCCCACGAGCAGGATCTCGCGTTCTCGATCGCGCAGGCGCAGGGCTACACGCCCGACCCCGGCCACGTCCTCGATCGCGACCCCGAGGGTCTGACGCTTGGCGAAGCGGTCCGCTTCCTGCTGCGGATCCCGACCAACACGCTGCTGATCATCAGCTCGGCGCTCGGCTACTACTTCCTCGCCGGGCTGCAGACGTTCGCGATCGTGTTCGTGCGCGGTCATTACCATGGCAGCCAGGCGACCGCGACGCTCGTCCTCGGGCTGCTCGTCATCGGCTCGCTCGTCGGTACTCTGATCAGCGGGCCGCTGACCGACGTGCTCGTCCGCCGCGGACGGCTCCAGGCGCGCGTCTGGGTGCCCGCGGTCTGCTACCTCGGCGCCGGCGTGGCGCTCGTGCCGGGACTGCTGAGCAGGGGGCTGGGGACCGCGGTCTGGTTTGACTTCATCGGGGCCGCGCTGCTCTCGGCCGCCAATCCGCCGCTCGACGCGGCCCGCCTGGACATCATGCCGTCGGGGCTGTGGGGCCGCGCGGAGAGCACGCGGACGTTCCTGCGCTCGATCGCCCAGGCGATCGCGCCGCTGCTCTTCGGCGCCGTCGCCGATCTCGTCGCCGGCTTCCAGCCTCAGCAGGCGCCGGTCGGCACCAACACGGGGCGGATCGTCTCCTCCGCCACCGGCACCGGGCTCCAGGTCAGCTTCCTCGTGATGGCGACCTCGGTGTTCGCCGCCGGTTACTTCCTCGTGCGCGCGCGGGCGGTATACCCGACCGACGTGGCCACCGCCGGAGCCGCGTGGCAGCCGCCGGCTCCGCCCGAGGACCATCCGGTCGCCGAGATCGCCTCGGACGACCAGGTGACGGGTGGCGCTTGACCCGTGGGCAGGAGATGATCGGAGGCTCGGCGCGGCAATCCACGCCGGCCTCGCGCCGGAGGACGAGGCCGACGCGCCGACCCAACCCGGGTGAGCCCGTCGGCACCCGATGCGAACATGTGTTCGTCATGTCCGGCCCGACGATCATCCACGCCGACCTCGACGCCTTCTATGCGTCGGTCGAGCAGCGCGACGATCCGTCGCTGCGCGGGCGCCCGGTCATCGTCGGCGGCGGTGTCGTGCTCGCCGCCAGCTACGAGGCCAAGGCGGCGGGGGTCCGCACCGCGATGGGAGGCCGGCGGGCCCGCGCGCTGTGTCCGCAGGCGGCCATCGTCGCCCCGCGGTTCGCGGCCTACGCGCAGGCGAGCCGCGCCGTGTTTGCGATCTTCGAGCGCCTGGCGCCGGTCGTCGAGGCGCTCTCGATCGACGAGGCGTTCCTCGACGTCCGCGGCCTGGCCCACATCACCGGCACCCCGGTGCAGATCGCCCGGCGGCTGCGCGCCGAGGTCCGCGAGGAGGTCGGGCTCGCGATCACCGTCGGGCTCGCGTCGACGAAGTTCCTGGCCAAGGTGGCCAGTGGGGTGGCCAAGCCCGACGGGCTGCTCGTCATTCCCCCGGGGGCGGAGCTGACCTTCCTGCATCCGCTGCCGGTGACGCGGCTGTGGGGCGTCGGGGCGGTGACCGCCGAGCGGCTGCGCGCCGCGGGCCTGAGCACCGTGGGACAGGTGGCCCGCCTCGACGAGCGCGTGCTGACCGATCTCATCGGCCGCGCGTCGGGGCGCAAGCTGCACGCGCTCGCGCGCAACCGCGACCCTCGCCGCGTCCGCCGCCGCCCGCGGCGCCGCTCGATCGGCGCTCAGCGCGCCCTCGGCCGTGGGCCCCACACGCCGCGCGCGCTGCAGTCGGCCCTGATGACGCTCGTCGACCGCGTCGCGCGGCGGATGCGCGCCGCTCATCGCGCCTGCCGGACCGTCGTGCTGCGCCTGCGCTTCGCCGACTACGCGCGCGCGACCCGCTCGCACACGATCGCCGAGGCGACCGCGCGGACCGCGACCCTGCTGGCGGTCGCTCGCGGCCTGCTGCGGGACGCGGGCGAGCTGATCGCGCGCCGCGGCCTGACGCTGATCGGCATCTCGCTGACCAACCTGTGCGATCGCGACGCGATCCAGCTCGCGCTGCCCTTCGACCGGGCCTCGGGCCTGGACTCCGCGCTCGACGAGCTGCGCGACCGCTTCGGCACGGGCGCGATCACCCGCGGGGCGCACGTCGGCCGCGAGCCCGAGGACTGGGTCCCGCTCCTGCCCGATTGACCGTCGGCGACGACCGTCGCCCCCGCGTCGCGCGCCGTCGAGGATCTCGCGGCCGGGCGCCGTGCCGGCAGCTCGGCGCGACCGTCCAGGGTCGAGGTCCTCCGGTTCAAGGAAAGCAGCCACCGGACCGATGCAACTCGCGTCATTTTCGACCGGGGAAAACGTGCCCACTCTTAACACCACCCCCGCGGACGGCGTCACCGTCGCCGCTCGCTCATCAGCTGCGGACGCGGCCTCCTCGAGGCACCCGCGCGCGCTCGGATGGCTGGGGACGACGGCGCTGGCCATGGGCGGCTCCAACCAGAGCCTGTTCGTCGTCGGCGCGCTGATCGCCACCCAGGGCACCGGCGCGGTGCCGCTGCTCATCGTCGGGCTGCTGCTCGCGTGGGCGGCGGCGCCCGGGTGGACCGAGCTGATCCTCATGTGGCCCAACCGGGTCGGGGGCATCGCCGCGAGCTGCGCCGAGGCGTTTCGCCCCTACAGCCCGGTGCTCGCCAACCTCACCGGCGTCTGCTACTGGTGGGGCTGGGTCCCGACCTGTGGGCTGACCGCGATCCTCTCGTCGACCGCGCTGCACGACTGGTACCTGCCGGGCGTGCCGGTTGCGCTGCTGGCCACCGTGCTCGTGTCGCTGTTCTGCGCGCTGAACCTGTGCGGGATCAAATGGGTCGTGCGGCTCGCGATCCCGGTCGCGTGCTGCTCGGCGACGCTCGCGCTGCTGTCGGTGCTCGTCCCGCTCATCGCCGGGCACGTCGACTGGCATCGCGCCGCCTCGTGGTCACTGAAGCTGCCGTTCCACGGAACCTTCGGATGGGTGACGAGCGCGATGGCCGGCCTGTACCTCGTCGGATTCGCCGCGCCCGCGTTCGAGGCGGCCGCCTGCCACGTCGGCGAGACCCGCGACCCCGGCCGCAACGTCAAGCGCGCGATGTTCGCCTCGGCGGGCATGTCCTCGATCTATTTCATCGTCATCCCGGTCGTGTGGCTCGGGGTGATCGGCGGCGCCGGCCTCGGCGGCAAGCTGACGACGACCCTCGGGCCGACCTACGCACCGCTCCTCGGCGGGGCCGCCAAGGCCGCCGCCGTGTGGTTCATGGTCATGAACATGTTCCACGGCACGATGCAGCCGCTCGCCGGCCCCGCGCGCGCTCTCTCCCAGCTGTCCGAGGACGGGCTGCTGCCGCGGGTGCTCAGCCGCCGCAACCGCAACGACGTGCCGTGGGTGGCGACCGTCCTGACCGCCGCGGTGTCGATCGTCTTCCTGCAGTCGGGCGACCCGCCGTGGGTCATCGCCGCCGCCAACCTCACCTACCTGATCGCGATCGGGCTGCCGAGCGTCGCCGTCTACCTGCTGCGCCGCAACGCGCCCGACCGGCCTCGCCTCTATCGCGCCCCCCGCGGCACGATCGTGCTCGGCCTGGGCGCGGCGGGCGCGTGGGGCGTGGCCACCGCGCTCGGGTTCGAGCAGTTCGGGCTGCCGACGGTCCTCGCTGGGCTCGCGCTCGCCTACGCCGGCTCGACCCTGTACGCCTGGCGCGCATGGCGCGACCGCCGCGCATCCGGGGCGCCCCGGATCGAGCGCTCGCTGCACTTCAAGCTGACCGGAGCGATGCTCGCGGTCATGGTGCTCGACGGCGTCGGCTACCTGCTCGCGGTCAGCCACGTGTCGAGGACCGATCCGGCGCTGACGACGCTGCTCGCCGACATCTTCGTCGCCGTCGCGGTCCTGACCATCGTCGTCGGGCTCGTCCTGCCGGGGATGATCGCCCACGCCAGCCGCGAGGTCTCCTCCACCGTGACCTCGCTCGCCCGCGGCACCGTCGCCGACCTCACCCGGGCGATGGAGGCGCTGAGCTGCGGCAACCTCGACGCCGCTCACGCCCGCATCGACGATCATCCGCTGCCGGTGCGCAGCCGCGACGAGGTCGGCCGGATCGCCGAGACCGTGCAGCTGATGCAGAAGGAGATCGCGCGCGCGGTGGCGGCGCTCGACGGCGCCCGCGAGGGCCTGCGCCGCTCCGAGGCGCGGCTCGAGCGCAACCTGCGCCAGCAGTCGGCGCTCGCCGAGCTCGGCGCTCGGGCGCTCGAGAGCTTGTCGATCGACACCGTGCTCAAGCAGGCGGTCAGCGCGGTGCACCGCGTGATCGAGGTCGAGGTCGCCGGCATCTTCCAGCGCGAGCCCGAGCGGCCGGTGTTCCGCCTCCGGGTCCAACAGGGGATGGGACCCGAGTTCGACGGCGCGATTGCGGCCGACAGCGACGCGCTCGAGCGCGCGCTCGACGCGCGCGCGCCGCTGGCCAGCATCGTCAACCGCCCACTGCTGCCGCGGCGGCTCGATCGCCACCCCCGCAGCCGGCTGATCATGCCGATCCGGGCCGGCGACCGCCCCTGGGGGGTGATCTCGATGCGCGCGAGGTCCTCGCGCGAGTTCGCCCAGGACGAGCGCGACTTCCTGCACAACGTCGCCAACATCCTGTCGGAGTCGATCCAGCGGATCGGCAGCGTCGAGGAGATCCGCTATCAGGCGCTCCATGATCCGCTGACCGGCCTGCCCAACCGGTCGCTGTTCGTCGATCATCTCACGCTCGCAATCGGCGACACGGCGCGCCACCCGCGCTCGCTCGCGGTGCTCTTTCTCGACGTCGACAACTTCAAGCTGATCAACGACAGCCTCGGGCACAGCATCGGCGACGACGTGCTGCGCCAGATCGCGCGGCGGATCGACGGCTGCCTGCGCCCCGGGGACACAGTGGCGCGCTTCGGCGGCGACGAGTTCGTGGTCCTCTGCACCGATCTGGACTCGCCGGCGGCCGCCGACACGATCGCCGGCCGGCTCGCCGACGCGCTCAGTGAGCCCTTCCGGGTCGGCGACGCCGAGCACCGCGTGGCGGCGAGCATCGGGATCGCGACGGCGACCGGACCCGAGCGCATCGCCGAGGATCTCATCCGCGAGGCCGACGCGGCGATGTACCAGGCCAAGGCGCGCGGGCGCAACCGCCACGAGACCTACGACGCGACGATGCGCGCGAAGGCGAGCAGCCGCCTGCAGATCGCCTCCGACCTCGTCCAGGCGCTCGCCCGCGACGAGCTGCGCGTCGAGTATCAGCCGATCGTCGCGCTCGACACCGCGGTCATGCTCGGCACCGAGGCGCTCGTGCGCTGGCGCCATCCGACCCGCGGCGAGATCGGCCCGGCCGAGTTCATCCCGATCGCCGAGGACACCGGAACGATCGTCGCCATCGGCGAGTTCGTCCTGCGCCACGCCTGCGAGTCCTCGGTCGCCTGGAGCGCCGCGCATCCCGAGCTCCCGGGGCTGCCGGTCTCGGTCAACGTGTCTCTGCGCCAGGTGCGCCATCCAGGCCTGCCCGAGCTCGTCGCCGACGTGCTCGCGAGCACCGGACTCGAGCCCGAGCGGCTGCACCTCGAGATCACCGAGTCGGTGCTCATGGAGGAGACCGAAACCTCGATGCACTGCCTGCACGCGCTCAAGGACCTCGGCATCACCCTCGTGCTCGACGACTTCGGCACCGGCTACTCGTCGCTGGCCTACGTCCGTCGCTTCCCGATCGACGTGATCAAGATCGACCGCAGCTTCGTCGCCGACCTCGAGTCCGACGGCGAGGGCGTGACGATCATCCAGGCGATCCTCAACATGGCCCGCGGCCTGCGCCTCGACGTCATCGCCGAGGGCGTCGAGAACGCCGCCCAGGCCGAGTTGCTACAGGACCTCGGCTGCCGCATGGCCCAGGGGTGGCACTACGCCGCGGGCATGGACGGCGCCGCGGTGCAGGAGCTCCAGGGACGGGCGCTCGTCTCGGTCGCGGCGTAACCGCCAGAGGCGCGGCCGTCGCTCAGGGGGCGCCGACCCGTGTCATCGTCCGCGCGCCGCACCGCGCTCCGAGCTCGGCGGCTGCGGCGGGGTGCGATCCGCGCGCGAGCCCGAAGGTGAATCCCGCCGCGAACGCGTCTCCGGCGCCGTAGCTGTCGCGTGCCGGGCCTGGGAGCGGCGCCGCGCGCCATCGCCCCGACCCCGCCGCGCCGGACCAGTGCCCGCCCTCGCCGCCCTCGGTCACGACCGTCAGCGCCGCGTGGTCGTGCCACGCCGCGGCGAGCCCGCGCTCGTCGGCGTCGCCGGCGGAGAGAATGAGCGCGTCGACGACGAGATCGGCCGCGGGGGCGCCCGCGCGGGGGGTGACGGTCAGCGTGCGCGTCCGTCGCGCCCGCCGCTGGGCCTCGGGGTCGCCGGCGGTCAGGTAGACGCCGTCGGCGTCGGCGAGGACCTCCCACGGCAGTGGGTCCACGCCGGCGGGAGCGAGCCGCTCGCCGACGGTGACGATCGTGCGCTCGTTGGAGTCGTCGAGCAGCGTGAAGACGTGACGGGTGGGGGCGTGTGGCCTGACGGCGGGGTGGACGGTGATGCCGCGCTCGCCCAGCTCCCCGAGCGCGCGCCGGCCGCGCTCGTCGTCGCCGAGCGCGCACAGGAAGTCGACCTCGGCGCCGAGCTCGGCGAGCACCGCGGCGGCGACGACCGCGCCGCCGCCGGCGTGCTCGAACACCGGCGCGCCCTCGACGAGGCCGCCGGGCGGGGGCAGGCTCTGCACGCGCACGAACTCCACCCACTCGACATGGCCGACGACGGCGACGCGGATCATGGCGGGGAACCTAGCGGGGGTGCACCGCAGCGGTGAGACGTGGCGGGTGCATCGCCTCCCGCCAATCCGGTCATGTCACGCGCGCGCAGCTGCGCGCCGCCGAGCTGAGCCTCAGCGCCATCCACCGCCGCGTCCAGCGCGGCAGAAGGGTCCACGTGGTCGTCGCCGGCGGCGTCTCGACGAGGGCTGATCGTCGAGGGCTTTCGCTTCACTCGCCGCGCTCCTCGCCGCCGCGCTCGCCCGTCGCGCGCCCCGCGCTCAGGCGGCCGCGCGGGCGGCGGGGACCTCGCGCAGCTGGGCGGGCAGCAGCGGCATGAGCCCACGCCGCACCGGAATTGCGCCGGCGCGGACCATCGCCTTGCGCAGCACCGCCGGCGGCACCGGCAGGAAGCCGTACTGCGCGCGGATCTGGTCGGGCAGCAGCGCGATCGTGATGAAGTTGACCGTCTCGAGCAGGGGGCGGCGCCGGCCGGGGACCGGGGGCGCGAGCACGATCTCCTTGGCTCGCCGCCGCGCCCAGTCGCCGACGTGCAGCCGGCCGCTGTCGAGCATCGTCTCGCCGTACTCGCGCAGTCCGGCGGCCGAGTCGGGCATCTCGCCGGCCCGCAGCCCGAACAGCGTGCCGACGAGCTTGTAGTCCTCCCACAGCGCCGCTCGCTCGGGTGAGCGCAGGGCGCCGACGTAGGTCGTGTAGACGACGATCGCCGAGTCGACGAGCGTGTAGAGGATCCACATCAGCAGCTCGGGATCGTCGGCGCGATACGGCGTCCCCGCCGGGAAGACGCCGACGTCCCGCGGCAGGCGTCCCCTGACCCGCGTGTGCATCGCGCGCACGCGGCGGGTGAGCCGGTCGGCCTCGCTGCGCGGGCCGAAGCTGATCGCGCTCATCACCTCGGCGGTCCGCGCCAGGCGCACGTACGGATCGTCAAGCGCATCGGAATGGGCGAGCAGCCCCGAGACCGCGAGCGGATGAGCGGCCTGCATGAGCAGCGCGCGCGGCCCCGACAGGGCGACGGCGCGCTCGCGCATGACCCGGCGGATCATCGAGCGGTCGGTGAAGTAGCCGTGTGGCGACGAGGTGACGAGCGCGGTCATGACGCCTTGTTCAGCTTACCGACACGGCCTGTTCGGCCTCGGTCAGCCAGTCCTCGGTGTCGTAGCGCCCGAGCTCGGGGAACGCGGCGACGATCGCCGCCACGCCGGCGAGGCACAGCAGCCCGCCCGAGACGACCGACAGGCGAGCCCCGCTGGCCCCGGCGACCGACCCGGATTCGATGTCGCCGATTCGCGGGCCGCCCGAGACCACGAGCGAGTACACCGCCGACATCCGGCCGCGCATGCGGTCGGGGGTCACCGACTGGTTGATCGTGGTGCGGCACACCGCGCTGACCGAATCGGCGGCTCCGGCGACCGCGAGCAGCAGCGCCGCCGCCACGATCGAGCCGGTGAGGCCCGCCGCGGCCACCGCGGCGCCCCACACGATCACCGCCCAGATGACGATCAGCCCGAGCCGGCGCGCGTGGCGGATCCACCCCGTCAGCAGCGCCGAGACGGTGGCGCCGGCCGCGACCGACGCGTACAGCGCGCCCGTTCCACCGGCCCCGGCATGAAAGACGCTGACCGCGAGCACCGCGAACAACGCGCGGGGCATGCCGAAGATCATCGCCGCCAGGTCGATCGCGAACGAGCCGACGAGCGCCCGGTTGCCCCGCACGTAGCGCAGCCCTTCGCCGATCGAGCGCACGACGCCCTGGACCTCGCCGCCGGCCGCCGCCGGCGGCTGCGGCGCGATCAGCAGCGAGGTGCCGACGACGGCCAGGCAGCCGATCGCGTTGATCGCGTACGCGGCCTGGACCCCGAGAAGGCCGATGAGCACGCCCCCGAGTCCCGGTCCGACGACCATCGCCAGCGTCGACAGCCCGTAGCCGACCGCGAGCGCCGGGGCGAGCGAGGCGCGGGGAACGAGGTTCGGGATCATCGCCGACTGGGCGACGCTCTGCAGCGCGTTGAAGCCCGCCAGCAACCCTCCGAGCGCGTACAGCAGGACCACCGGCGGGTGCCCCGCGAGCGCCGCGACGGCCAGTCCGCCGGCCATCGCGAAGACGCCGATCTGGTCGAGGACGAGCAGGCGCCGGCGGTCCACGCGGTCGGCGATGGCGCCGCCGACGAGCGCCATCGCGATCAGCGGCCCGAGCTCGACCGCACCGAGCAGCCCGACGAGGAACGCCGAGTGCGTCGTGACGTAGAGCTGGTAGGGCAGCGCGACGAGCGTCGCCTGGGTGCCGAGGCCCGAGACGAAGTCGCCGCCGACCACGAGGCGCAGGTCCCGGCTGTCGCGAAACGGCGACAGGTCGGGGAGCAGGCGCGGGCGGATCACGTCCCGAGGTTAGTGGCGCTCCCGTGACCGGCGGCTGCGACGGCGGCCGATGAGCGCCGGGCCGCCGATGCCCCGACGTCAGCCTCGGCAGTCAAGCCGAGGTGAGGGCGGCCGCCGATGCCCCGAGGTCAGCCTCGGCAGTCGACGGCGATAGCCAAGGCGTCGCAGATCTCGCGCAGCCGCGCGTCGGCGAGCCGGCCGAGCCGCTCGACGAGGACCGCGAGCGAGACGCTCTCGACCGAGTCCAGGTTGACCGCGCATCGCCGGGGAATCGGATCGTCGCCGGGTTCGAGCACGACCTCGCTGGGCAGCGATCGGATCCGCGTGGTGCACGGCGCGACGAGTGCTCGACGAAGCCGCGGGATCGCCGCGTCGCGAGACAGCACGACGACCGGACGTCGGCCGATCTCGGCCAGCTCGGACCACCACACCTCGCCTCGGGCCGGCGACCAGGTCAAGAGGCGCCAGCCGCTTCTCGAAACGACGCCAGATCGCCCCACGCATCCGGCTCTGAGAGGGGATGCTCGTCATAGGCGGCGTAGCTCGCGTCCACCTCGGCGGCGCGCTCGCGCGCGAGCAGCGCGCTCAGCGCCTCATCGATGAGCGCGGCGTCCGTGACGGTGGAGCGGGCTCGCCGGGCGCTCGCGAGAAGGTCCGCATCGACGGTCGTGCTCAGGCGTGTGCGAGCCATGCCACAAGTATGCCACGACGAACGCACCCTCCCTCCCTGCGGCGATGGCGCAAGCCGCCATCCGACGCCCATGGATATCTCGACGACAGCACCACCGAGGAGATGACCGACGAGGTCGATGAGCACGACTTTGCTGCGGGCGCCGGCCAGAACCTCCATCACGACCGGCTCGGTGACGCTCGCGCGGGCGACCGTCCTCGATCTCGGGCGATCGCCCGCCACCACGGCGTCAGACGTCCATCGGGGGGCTGATTCCGGCGTGACCAGATGGGGTATGGCGAACCCATGACTGCTACCGCCTCCCGCCCCTCGCGACCGGGCCGGCGCGCCGACGCCGCGCCGGCGCGCATCGACACCGACGAGCTCTTCCATCGGTGGCAGCGCCATCGCGATCAGGCGGCGCGCGACGAGCTCGTCCAACGCTTCCTGCCGCTGGCGCGCAAGCTCGCCCGGCGCTACACCGGTGCCCGGGAGCCGTTCGACGATCTGATGCAGGTCGCGAGCCTCGGACTGATCAAGGCCGTGGATCGCTACGACACCGGGCGCGGTACCGCGTTCTCCTCCTTCGCCGTGCCGACCATCCTCGGCGAGCTCAAACGCTATTTTCGCGACCTCGGCTGGGCCGTCCACGTCCCCCGGGGGGCTCAGGAGCTCGCGGTCCGCGTCGAGGAGGCCCAGCATCGGCTCAGCGCCCGCGGCGGACGGCCGCCGAGCATCCAGCAGCTCGCCCAATATCTCGAGCTCGACGTCGCCGATGTGCTCGACGCGCTCGAGACCGCGCGCGCCCATCACGCCTCGTCGCTGGACGCGCCGAACGATGACGGCGAGGGTGACAGCGGCAGCGTCGTCGACAGCTTCGGCCACGAGGACCCCGACCTCCGCCTCGCCGACGACCGGGTCACCGTGTCGGCGGCGGCGCGCCATCTGTCGAGACGGGAGCGCAGCGTGCTGAAGCTGCGCTTCGTCGACGACCGCACCCAGACCCAGATCGCCAAGCAGATCGGCGTCTCGCAGATGCAGGTCTCCCGGATCCTGCGCCGCGCGATCGTCCGGCTGAGCGAGCTGACCGTCGACGGCGCGACGGAGGGCTGATCGCAGCGGCCGTCGGTCGGGCCGGCCCGCGCGGACGAGAGGAGGCGCACTGAACGCTCCGGTCATAGAGCAAGCCGCCACGGTCGGGCTGCATCTGGAGAGCAGGCCGCAGACCCTGACGATCGTGCGCGGCATGCTCGGCGGCCTCGCCGAGGTCCTGTCGATCGATCCCGAGCTGCTCGACGATCTCAAGACCTCGATCAGCGAGGCCTGCAACAACGTCGTGCTCCACGCCTACGAGGGCGCTCCGGGACCGATGCGGATCCGGATCGTCGCCGGCGCGCAGCGGCTGTCGGTCGCCGTCAGCGACGACGGCGTGGGCCTGCCCCACCCGCCTCCGGAGCCCGACGAGACGACCGGGATCGGCGTCCCGATCATGCGGGCGCTCGCCGACGAGGTGCGCTTCGGGGCCGGGCCCGACGGCGGCACCGAGGTGCAGATGGACTTCAGCTGCGAGCGCGACGGGCGGCGGCTGTACGTCGTCCCCGAGGCCCCGGCGCCCGACGAGCTGACCGGACCGCTCGAGCCCGAGGAGGTCCTCGTCACCCTCTCGCCGGTGTCGCTGCTGATGCCGGTGCTCGGCCGCCTCGCCCGCACGCTGGCCGCGACCGCGCACTTCTCGCTCGACCGCTTCTCCGACGTCTACCTGATCACCGACACGATCGCCGCGCACGCCGTGGCCGCCGCCGCGGGACCGCGCATCGCGGTGCGGCTCACCGCCGCCGACCGGCGCCTGGTGCTCCACGTCGGCCCGTTCGTGACCGGCTCCAGCGAGCCCCTGCGCGCCTTGCGCAACGCACCGCCCGCTCCGCTGGCGCGGCTCACCGACGAGGTGTCGGTGGAGCCCGACGGCGTCGGCGAGCTCGTACGCGTCGTCATGGTCGACCACCGTCGCTGAGCTCCGCGGGCGCCAGCGCCAGGGCACCGGCGGGCGCTCGGGGGTGGAGGGTCGACCCCTACTGCCCGTCGAGCAGCTCTTCCGGGCGGGCGGCGAGGGGAATCCGCTCGGCGACCCCGGTCAGGTCGAGCAGTCGCTGCACCTGCGGCGAGCCGCGGACGAGCACGAGCCGACAGCCCTCGCCGGCGAAGCGCTGGTGGGCGCGGACGATGATGCTCAGGCCGGTCGAGTCCATGAACTCGAGCTCGCGCAGGTCGACGACGACGAGCTCGGTGCTCGTGGGAGAGATCCCGCCGAGCTGCGCTTCCAGCTCGGGTCCGGTGGCGAGATCGAGCTCGCCGGCGACCGCGATCACCGCCGCCTGACCCTGCCGTCGCACCCGCACGTGAAAGGGACTCTGCACGCTGGGCTCGAGCCTACTTCAAACGGTCCTGATCGCAGGTCTCAAGCAGGCGTGTTTGACGTGGCGCCAAACGCGGAAAACGTCACACCGGGCATGTGCAGCGAAGCCACCGATGTCACCGGTCGCCACGAGGCGCTGTTGTACCGAGATCTGGACGAGTTGCGCGACGCCGTGCGCGCGTTCGTCGGCGCCCGCTCGCGAGCGGGCGAGCCGACGCTCGCCGTCGTGTCGCGGAACACCCGCCGCCGGCTCGGGGGCGCGCTCGAGGAGCAGGCCGCCGTGCACGAGCTCGAGCGCATCGCTCCGAACCCCGCCCGCCTGCTCCCGTTCCTCCAGGACTGGCTGTCCGAGCACGACGGGCACGGGCGAATCGTCGCCGAGCCCGTCTGGGCCGGACAGGGTCGCGCCGAGACGGCCGAGGCGCTGCGCCACGAGGCGATGCTCAACGTCGTGCTCGGTGCCGGCGCCGCGATGCTGTGCGCCTACGACGCCGCGGGCCTGGACGACGACGCGCTCGCCGGCGCCGAGGTCACCCATCCCCACGTGCGCGACGTGTCGGGCTCGCACCCGAGCCCGCGGTTCGAGGATCCGCTCGTCGCGTCGGGCGGCAGGCACTGGCCGATGCGCGAGCCCGCCGATCCGGATTCGGTGTCGGTGCTGCACTTCGACGGCGATCTCGGCACGCTGCGCCGCGCGGTCGTCGACCACCCGTCGGTGCGCGCGTTGAGCCGTATTCGCCGCGACGAGCTGGTGCTCGCCTTCAACGAGGCCGCGACCAATGCGGTGCGCCACGGCGACGGGCTCGCGCGGGCTCGGCTGTGGCAGGACGGCGACCGGGTCGTCTCCGAGATCAGCTCTCCGGCGCCGCTCGCCGACCCGCTCGCGGGCGGCCGCCGGCCCGATCCCGAGGCGACCTCGGGCCGCGGGCTGTGGCTGATCAACGAGCTCTGCGACCTCGTCGAGATGCGCGCCGCCGGCGCGGGCGTGACATTGCGGATGCACGTGCGCGTCGCGGGGTAGTCCTGGCTCCATGACCGATCTCGTCTTCCTCGGCACCGGCACGATGGGCCTGCCCATGGCTCGCAACCTGCTGGAGGCCGGCTTCAACGTCCATGCCTACAACCGGACTCCCGATCGCGCCCGTCCGCTGCAGGACGACGGCGCCCAGCTGTACGCCGACGCCGCCGCGGCCGCCGACGGCTGCCCGCTGATGGTGACGATGCTCAGCGACGGCGACAGCGTGCTCGAGGTCGCCACCGCGGCGCTCGCCGCGTCCACCCCGCCCGACGTGTGGATCCAGATGAGCACGATCGGGGTGCAGGACACCGAGCGGTGCGCCGAGCTCGCCGACGACCGCGAGGTGACCCTCGTCGACGCCCCCGTGCTCGGCACGCGCGACCCCGCGCAGGAGGGCAAGCTCGTCATCCTCGCCTCGGGCCCCGAGTCCGCCCGCCCCGCCGTCGACCCCGTCTTCGAAGCGGTCGGCGCCCGCACCGAGTGGCTCGGCGAAGCCGGCGCCGCCACCGCGGCCAAGGTCGTCATCAACGGCTGGGTCGTCGGCGTCGTCGGCGTCCTCGCCGAGGTCATCACCCTCGCCGAGGGTCTGGGCGTCGATCCTCAGGTCTTCTTCGACGCCGTCCGCGGCGGCCCTCTCGACCTCCCCTACGCCCAGCTCAAGGGCGGCGCGATGATCAAGCACGCCTTCGACGACGTCTCCTTCCGCCTCGCCCTCGCCCGCAAGGACACCGAGCTCCTGCTCACCGCCGCGGGTCAGGCCGGCCTCGAGCTCCCGATCATGGAAGGCGCTCTGACGCGTCTGCGCGCCGCGCAGGACGCCGGGCACGGCGACGAGGACATGGCCGCGACCTACTGGGCAAGCGCCCCCGACGGGGCTGGCTAACGTCTCTCCCGCGATCCCACGACCCCGAGGTGAGCGATGCCTGAGTCCGACCCGTCCGACTTCGAGCTCGAGCAGGAGCAGGAAGCCGCCGCCGAAGCCGCCGCGATCGGCGGCCACGTCAGCGACGAGCCCGATTTCCTCGACGATCCCGAGGCAGATCCCGCCCAGCGTCCCCTGATCGAGGCCGGCGAGGGCGAGGCCGAGGGCTTCGAGCTCGCCGAGCAGGAGCTGATCGAGCACGCCAGCCACGGCGACGAGCACGCCGCCGGACGCATCCTCGAGGACGCCCCCGACCTCGAGGAGGACCCGCGGGTCGCGATCGACGGCGAGCCCGACGAGGCGAGCCCCGAAGACGAGTGAGCCGGCGGCGCCGGCGGTCAGCGCTCGGAGGGCGAGGAGCGGTGCGGGCGCTCGTGGACGAGCTCCTGCAGCCGCCGCACCGACTTGCGCAGCAGGCGGGAGACCTGCATCTGTGAGACGCCGACGTGATCGGCGATCTCGGCCTGGGTGAGATCCTCGCCGAAGCGCAACCAGAGGATCTTCCGCTCGCGCTCGGGGAGCGCCTGCGCGGCGGCGAAGACCGTCGTCTGCTCGTCGACCCGCTCGAGGCGGTCGTCCTCGCCGCCGAGGGTGTCGAGGTGCGCGGCGGCGTCGCCGTCGCTGGAGCGGGGCGCGTCGAGCGAGACCGTGTCGTAGGCCTCGCCGGTCTGCAGGCCGTCGAGCACCTCCTCCTCGCTGCACTCGAGGTACTCGGCGAGCTCGGCCACGGTCGGCGAGCGGCCCTGGCGCGAGCTGATCTCGCGGCGCGCCTCGGCGATGCGCCGGGCCCGCTCCTGAGCGGAGCGATCGACGTGCAGGGCCCAGCTGGCGTCGCGGAAGTAGCGCTTGAGCTCACCGACGATGGTCGGCACCGCGAACGAGCTGAACGCGAAGCCCCGTTTCGGGTCGTAGCGCTCGACCGCCTTGACCAGGCCGAGGCTCGCGACCTGGACGAGGTCGTCGTAGGGCTCGTTGGCGCCCGCGTACCGGCGAGCGAGCTTGCGCGCCAGGGGCAGGAACCTCTCGATCAGCGTGTCTCGAGCGCCGACGTCGCGGTACTCGTCCCACCTGAGAAACAGTGCATCGGAATCGACGGTCGCAAGCAGGCTTGCCGGCAACGCGCACCTCCGTGAGTCGCAGACCCGGAGGGTTCTAGCACAGCCCGTCGCGGGAACACGGAGCCTGGCGCAATACGGTCCGTTTTAGGTCCGTCAGACGGCGCGGGCGGCGAACTTCTGGATCGCCGGCGATCCCCGATCGTCGTCGAGCAGATCCAGGACCGCATCCTCGAGGCGGGCGCGGCGGCGATCGTCGGGTCCGCGCGGCTCGCCGTTCCGGTCGAGCTCGCCGCCAATCGCCCACCCCGAGAGATAGCGGTCGAACAAGCGGGGGTCGATGTAGGAGCGCCGGGCGACCGCGGGCGTGTTGCCGAGCACCTCGGCGACGCCGCGCACCGCGCCGTTGATCGCGCGCTTGCGGGCGGTCTTGGAGAGCGCGGCGCGCCCGTCGATGCCGAGCGAGACCGCGGCGAGCATTGTCGCGTTCCACGTCCGGAAGTCCTTGGCGCTGTAGTCCTCCCCGATCAGCGACTTCAGGTGCTCGGAGATCTGGTCCGAGCGCACGGGATGCCAGCGGCGGCCCTCGCGGTAGGCGAGCAGCTGCTCGCCGCCGCTGCGCCGTCGCTTGAGCGCGCGGACGACCTCGCCGGCGAGCGGGTCCGGAACCGGCCACACGCGGGGCACGCCACCCTTGCCCGGATACTCGAAGACGACCTCGTCATCGGCGATCGTCACGTGCTCCTTTCTGACCGTGGCCAGGCCGACCCCGCTGTCGTCGTCGGCGTACTGCTCGGACCCGATCCGAAACAGCCCGACGTCGAGCAGCCGGATCGCGCACGCGAGCACCCGCGCCTCGTCGAGCTCGTCCCCCTGACGCAGCACCCGCAGGATCTGGCGGCGCAACCGCGGCAGGGTCCGGGCGAAGTCGACCATGTGGTCGAACTTCGCGCGGTCGCGCTGCTCGCGCCAGCGCGGGTGATACAGGTACTGCGTGCGCCCGGCGGCATCCACCCCCGTCGCCTGCAGGTGTCCCATGGGGTCCATCGAGATCCACACGTCCTGCCAGGCGGGCGGGATCGCCAGCTCCTTGATCCGCAGGATGTCCTCGGGATCCCGGTGAGGGTTGCCGTCGGAGTCGGTGTAGCTGAAGCCCTTCCCACGCCGCACGCGGTGCAGGCCCTTGCCCGAGGGGTCCGAGCGGCGCAGTCGGGCGCGACGGGTGGCGGGGGCGGTCTGCGCCATGCTCAGAGCGCACTACCCGTCTGCGCCGCACGGCAAGCCGCCGCATCCACCCCCCCGCCCGTACACTGGGCCGGTCATGTCAGGCATCGTCGTCGTCGGCGCCCAGTGGGGCGATGAGGGCAAGGGGAAGGTCACCGACATGCTCGCCGAGCGGGCCGACGCGATCGTGCGCTTCCAGGGCGGCAACAACGCCGGCCACACGATCGTCCGCGACGGCGAGACGTGGAAGCTGCACCTCATGCCGTCGGGGATCCTGCATCCCGGGAAGCTGTGCGTGATCGGCAACGGGGTGGTGGTCGACCCCAAGGTCCTGACCGACGAGCTCGACGAGCTGCGCCATCGCGGCGTCGAGACCAAGTCGCTGCGCATCTCGGCCAACGCGCACCTGATCATGCCCTACCACATGATGCTCGACCACGCCGGCGAGGCCAAGCTCGGCAAGCTCGAGATCGGGACCACGCGACGCGGCATCGGCCCCTGCTACGCCGACAAGGCCGCCCGCCTCGGCATCCGCGTCCAGGACCTGCTCGACGAGAAGATCCTCAAGAAGAAGATCGTCGCCGCCCTGGACCCCAAGCGCTCGTCGCTGCGGCCGTACGCCCGCGACCCGCGCCTCGACCTGCAGGCGATGAGCGAGGAGTACCTGACCTACGGCCACGTGCTCGAGCCCTACATCGCCGACACCTCGCGGCTCGTGCTCCAGCGCCTGGACCGCGGCGACATGGTCGTGTTCGAGGGCGCACAGGGCGCGATGCTCGACATCGACCACGGCACCTATCCGTTCGTGACCTCGTCGAACCCCGTCGCCGGGGCGGCCTGCATCGGCGCCGGGGTCGGCCCCAAGGACATCGACGAGGTGTGGGGTGTGGCCAAGGCCTACGTCACCCGCGTCGGGGCGGGTCCGTTCCCGACCGAGCTCGACGGGCCGCTCGCCGAGGAGATGCGCGAGCGCGGCGGCGAGTACGGGACCACCACCGGGCGCCCGCGCCGGGTCGGCTGGATGGACCTCGTCGCCCTGCGCTACGCCGCACGGCTGAACTCGCTGACATCGCTCGCGATCACCAAGCTCGACGTCCTCGCGGGCTTTGACCCGATCCGGGCCTGCGTCCGCTACCGGGGCGCCGAGGGCGCCGAGTTCGACTACTTCCCCTATCACCAGACCGTCCTGCACCACGCGGCCGGCGAGTACGTCGAGCTCGCGGGCTTCAGCGAGGACATCAGCGCGTGTCGCTCCGAGAGCGATCTTCCCGCGCCCGCGCGCGACTATCTCGAGTTCGTCGCCGACTTCGTCGGGGTGCCGATCGCGCTCGTCGGGGTCGGCCCGAGTCGCGACCAGGTGATCTGGACCGGCGACGGCGGCGACACCGCGATCCGCCTGGCCGCTTAGTGACCTACGGACGGGGGCCTGGCTATAGCTAGCTCCCCGGCTCGAGCAGGTCCGGGTCGCCGACCCGGCGCACGACGCGCGCGGGGACCCCCATCACGACGTCGCGGGGCGCCACGTCGCGGGTGACGACCGCGCCGGCGGCAACGAACGCCTCCTCGCCGATCTCGACGCCCGGGGTCAGCGTCACCCCGCCGCCGACCCGGCAGGCGCGGCGGAGCACGGGCCCGCGCAGCGGCTCGCCGGCGGGACGCCGTCCCATGGCGTCGTCGTTGGTCGTCATCACGCCGGGGCCGAGGAACACGTCGTCCTCGACGACGGCTCCGCCGGTGACGTAGACGAGCGTCTGGATCGAGACGCGCGCTCCGACTCGAGCGTCGAAGTCGACCGTCGAGCCGCGGCCCACGACGGTCCGCTCGCCGACACTGGCCCGCTCTCGCACGTGCGCCTGGTCGCCGACGATGACCCGGGCAGCGAGGCGAGCGCCGGCGTAGACGACGGCGCCGCAGCAGATCGTCGCGCCGTCGGCGATCTCGAGCGCCCCGACGGCGCCCACGGCGCTCGATCCCGGTCGCAGCCGGGGGCGTTTGCCGAGCACGGCGTGGTCCTCGACGAGGCAGTCGGCGCCGAGCGTGACCCCCGGATGCACGATCGCGCCGGCGCCGATCGCGGTGCCGTCTCCGATTCTCACGTCGGCGTGGACGACCGCGCCGGGACCGAGCGTCACCCCGGCGCCGAGCGAGGCCTCCGCAGAGACGAACGCGCCGTCGGCGCGCGGGACGGCCGGCTCAGCCATTCGCGATCATCGGGGCAGCAGTCCCAGCGCGTCGACGACGCGTCCCGCGGCGTGGCCGTCGCCGTAGAGCGGCGGCCGGCTCGCCGGCGGCGTCGCTCGGAGCGCCGCCAACGTGGCCTCGACGTCGAGGTCGACGAGCGTGTTCCAGCCCTGCGCCACCGTCTCGGTCCATTCCGTGCGGTCGCGCAACGTGACGCACGGGACGCCGGCGAGGTAGGCCTCCTTCTGCAGGCCGCCCGAGTCGGTCAGCGCCGCGCGGGCCTGGCAGAGCAGCGCGGTCAGCTCGAAGTAGCCGAGCGGCTCGGTCAGGGTGACGCGCGGGGCGCGACGCAGTTCTTCGGTCAGCTCGAACTCGTGCAGCCGGGCTCGGGTCCGGGGATGCAGCGGAAGCACGACCGGCATCGGCACCTGCGCGAGGAGGTGGACGAGGCGATGCAGGCGGGCACGGTCGTCGACGTTGCCGGCCCGGTGCGCGGTCGCCAGCACGTACTCGCCCGGCTCGAGTCCCCGGGCGCGCACGAGATCGTCGCGCTTGCGCGCATGCGGCTGGGTGCTCAGCGCGACGTCGACCATGACGTCGCCGACGAGCTCCGCGTGACCCGGGACCGACTCGTCGCGCAGGTTCGTCATCGCGGTTTCGCTCGAGCACAGAAGGAGCGAGCTCGCGTGGTCGACGAGGACGCGGTTGAGCTCCTCGGGCATCGCGCGGTCAAACGAGCGCATGCCCGCCTCGACGTGCGCCACCGGCACGTGCGCCTGGGCGCCGGCGAGGGCGCCGGCGAGCGTCGAGTTCGTGTCGCCGTAGACGAGCACGATGTCGGGGGTGAGGTCGGCGATGAGCGGCGCGAGCGCCTCGAGCATCCTGCCGGTCTGCGAGCTCGCGCTGCCTCCCCCGATCCCGAGCTCGCGATCGGGATCGGGGAGCTCGAGCTCGGAGAAGAAGATCGCCGACAGCCGGTCGTCGTAGTGCTGGCCGGTGTGGACGAGCGTCTCGGAGTGCTCGCCGCGCAGCGGCCGCGACACCGCCGCCGCCTTGATGAACTGCGGGCGGTTCCCGATGACGGTGAGGACGTTCAGGAATCCAGCTCCGAGCGGATTCGCTGCGCGGCGGCGGCCGCCGCCCGCTCGGTCACCGGCCCGGGCGCGGCGTACGGGTGCTCGTCGACGGCGCTCACCGGCTGCACCTCGCGCACCGTCGAGGCGAGGAACACCTCCTCGGCGGCGGTCAGGTCCTGCAGCGTGCACGGGCGCTCCATCGCGCCGGTGAGCTCGATGATCATCGCGCGGGTGATCGAGGCCAGGATGTGATCCTCCAGCGACGGCGTGAACAGCTCGCCGTCGCGGACCCAGAACACCGAGTTCGTCTGGCCCTCCAGGACCCGGCCGTGCGGCGTGACGAGCAGGGCCTCGTCGAACCCCTGCTCCTGCGCGAGCCGCCGGGCGAGCATGTTCGACGCGTAGGAGAGCGACTTGATCCCGTCCAGGATGCGGGTGGGGGCGTAGGTGATCGTCTTGCACCGCGCTTGATCGCAGACCGGCGGCAGCGGCTCGGTGAGCAGGATCCGCCGGCCGCCGCGGGTGATCATGATCCGCAGGCACTCGTGATCCTGACCGGGGCCGGCCCGCGCGAGCAGCCGGTTGGCGTCAGCGCGCACGGCCTCCAGATCGATCGCCAAGCGCAGGTTGCGCCCGCTGCGTTGCAGCCGCGCCAGGTGCTCGTCCATCGCGAAGGCAAGCCCGTCGTAGACGCGGATGACCTCGAAGGCGCCGTCGCCGCGGACCAGGCCGTCGTCGGTGACCGAGATCGTCGCCGCCGACGCCGGCATGATCTCGCCGTCGAGCGAGGCGAGCGAGGTGGCGCCGGAGAGGCTCATCGGGGACGGAGCCTAGCCGCCCGGCGCGGCGTGGGCGCTCAGGTCCCGCTGGTCGCGTCGCCCAGACCGCGGCGTGGGCGCTCAGGCCCCGTCGGTCCGGGTCGCCCAGACCGCGGCGAGGCGCACGATCGTCGCCGCCGCGGCCGCCATGTCCTGCAACGAGGCCCACTCCCGGACCGAGTGATACTCGTGCCCGCCGGTGAAGATGTTCGGCGTCGGCAGGCCCATCTCGCTCAGCCGCGACCCGTCGGTGCCACCCCGGATGGGCCGCCGCGCCGGCTCGAGGCCCTCGGCCCGGATCGCCTCCTCGGCGGCCGCGACGACCTCGGGGACCGGCGCCAGGTGCTCGTGCATGTTGCGGTACTGGCGGCGGACCTCGAGCTCGAGCGTCGCTCCGGGGTGGGCCCGGACAACCGACCGCGCGGTCTGCTCGAACAGCTCGCGGTGCTCGCGGAGCGTGTTCTCGTCGAAGTCGCGCAGGATCGCACGGATCTCGGCCGTCGCCGCCGAGCCGATCAGCTCGTACGGGTGGATGAAGCCCTCCCGCCCCGACGTCGTGTCGGGGGTCAGCCGGTCGGTGGGCAGCGCGGCAACGATCTCGGCCGCCACGCGCAGGGCGCTGACGAGCTTGCCCGTCGCGTATCCGGGATGGATGTCCACGCCCCGGATCGTCGCGACGACCTCGTCGGCCGAGAAGGTCTCGTCGTTGACCCCGCCCACGCCCGATCCGTCGAGCGTGTACGCGCACCGCGCGCCGAATCCCTCGATGTCGAACAGCGTCGCGCCCTCCCCGATCTCCTCGTCGGGCGTGAAGCACACCCGGAGCGTCGGCCGCGGCAGCTCCGGATGGGCCGCCAGATAGGCGACGGCGGTCACGATCTCGGCCACCCCCGCCTTGTCGTCGGCGCCGAGCAGCGTGTCCCCGCTCGAGGTCACGATATCGTGCCCTTCGCGCGCGCCGAGCTCTGGCATCGACGCCGGGTCCAGCCGCGTGCCGTTGCGCGGGAGGGAGATGACGTCCCCGTCGTAGTCGCGGTGCACGACGGGCTCGACGCCGCCGGCCGGGGCGTCGGGGCTGACGTCGACGTGGGCGATGAGGCCGATGACGGGCGCATGGTCGCGGTTGGCCGCCAGCGTCGCGGTGACGTAGCCGTTGGGATCGAGAGCGGCGTCGGTCAGCCCGGCCTCGCGGAGCTCGTCGGTCAGCAGCCGGCCGAGCTCGAGCTGGCCGGGGGTGCTCGGTGACCGAGTGCGGTCGCGCACCGACTGGGTGTCAACCCGGACGTACCGATCGAACCTCGACAGGAGGTCCGGTGCGATCTCTGCTGCGAGGGCGGAGGCGTAGCGCCCGGACACCGGTGCAGTATCCCAGCCCGGGCGAGCGCCGGCGGGTCGAGCCCGGCGCTCAGACGACGGCGACGTCGCGCGCGGGCTCGGCGAGCGGATCGGGGCGCACGCCGAGCCCGGCCAGCGGAACGGGTGCGGGCGGGCCGGAGGCGATGGCGCCATCGACGTCGGCGGGCACCGCCGCCTCGCGTTCGCGCCGAGCCTCGCGCGAGATCATCACGCAGACGAAGAGTGTCAGCAGGGGGACGAGGACCACCCAGCCGACGAGCAGGATCACCATCGTCATCGTCGGTCGTCTCCGGGCCGCGGCGTGATCATGCGTCCGGGATCGGCGGGACCGGCTCCCGGCTTCGTCGGTCGGCGGCAAAACGGACGAACGTCCGAGTCCGATGCCCCGTCCGCGAACGTCAGGCGGTGCGCAGGTCCATCCGGTGATCGTGCCCGACGAGCGGCAGCTCGTCGCACATCTCGGTCAGCCGCGACACGGTCCGGGCGGTGATCTGCGCGCAGAGCTCGTCGCGGTCGAGGATGTTCGTGGTGATGACGACCGAGCGCTGGTCCTCGTAGCGGCCGTTGACGATCGAGTAGAGCTCCTCGAGGACCCAGTCGGTGGTGCGTTGCGCGCCGACGTCGTCGATGTGGAGGAGATCGACGGCGGTGAGGCGGTCGAGCAGGTCGACGTGGGAGCGCTCGGCGCGGTGGGTGTCGCGGATCTCGTTGAGCAGGCGGGGGAGGGAGTAGATGGCGACCGAGCGGCCGGCGTCGGAGGCGGCCTTGGAGACGAGCATCGCCAGCGTCGTCTTGCCGGTGCCGACGGGGCCCATGAACCACAGGCCGCGGCCGTGGTCGAGCTGGTCGTCGATCGCGGAGGCGAAGCGGCGGGTCGCGGTCACGATGCGCGGCTCGATGTCGGTGACCGGGGGCCGGTCGAAGGAGACGTCGCGGTAGCGGCGGGGGATGACCGCCGAGAGGTTGCGAGCCTTGGCGTGCGCGACGCGCTGGGCGCGGCAGCGGCAGTCGAAGGCGGTGTTGGACGCGAGGTCGTAGCGAAAGCCCGAGCCGTCGCAGAGATCAAAGGCGCAGCCGTCGCTCATGGCCCGAAGCGCTCGCCGGCGTAGTTCATGAACTTCGGGTACTCCTTCTGGAAGGTGAGCACGACGTCGCCGAC
>JAFAYV010000041.1 GCA_019240115.1 Solirubrobacterales bacterium
CGGGGGCACCGGCGGCGGCGGCGGGGGCACCGGCGGCGGCGGGGGTACCGGCGGGACCGGTGGCGGCGGAGGCACCGGCGGCGCCGGCTTCGGCGGCGGCGGCGGCGGCGGCGGGGGCTAGCCCGTCGCTCGCGCTCGCTGTGATCGCCGCCGGGCTCAGGCCACGGCGGCGCCCGTCGTCGATCGCGACAGATAGCGGCTGTCGGCGGCGCAGAAGCGCCACGGCAGCTCGGCGGCCTTCGTGATCCCGATCCGCCGGTCGGCGACGACGCGGGCACCGTGCCAGTTCGTCGTCGCGGGCTCGATCGCGATGGGCCCGTCGATCAGGTCGGTCTGGTTGAGGTCGAGCTCGATGCCGAGCGCCTGGGTCAGCTTGCCCGGCCCCGAACACAGTGCCCGGAGGTCGTCGACCCCGCGCCGGCGGCGCATCGTCTCAACGCCGGTCGCCGGCTCCAGCGCGCGGATGAGCACCGCCGCCCCGATCCCGGGCGGCTCGCAGACGGCGTTGAGCAGGGCGTGGATGCCGTAGGAGCGGTAGACGTAGGCGGTCCCCGGCTCGCCGAAGAGGGTGCTCGTGCGTCGGGTGAGGCCCACGTAGGCGTGACAGGCGGCCTCGGACTCGTGATAGGCCTCGGTCTCGACGATCACGCCCGAGGTCTCGCCGTGGCGCACGACTCCACCGATCAGGTCGCGGGCGACCTCGAGCACCGGGCGGTCGTAGAAGGCGCGCCTCACCGCAGCGACTGCCGGGCGTGGTGCAGCTGCTCGCGCACCCGGCGCAGGCTCGTTCCCCCTTCGGAGACCTTCGTCTCCAGCCATGCCCCGTCGGCGAGCAGGCGATAGAACTCGTCGTCGAGCAGCGGCGAGGCGGCGACGAGCTCGTCGCGGGTCAGCGCCGACAGCGGCTTGCCCTGGGTGACCGCCGTGCGGACGAGGCTCGCGACGATCCCGTGGGCCTGACGGAAGGGCATGCCGCGGCGGACGAGCAGGTCGGCGACGTCGGTGGCGGCGAGGAACTGGTCGGAGGCCGCGGCGGCGAGCCGGTCGGCCCGGAAGGTGATCGTCGAGATCATGCCCTCGGCCGCCTCGAGGCAGAGCTCGAGCGTGTCGCAGGAATCAAAGAGCGGCTCCTTGTCCTCCTGGAGGTCCTTGTTGTAGGTCAGCGGCAGCCCGTGCATGACCCCGTGGAGGGCGCTGAGGTTGGCGACGAGGCGCGGCGCCTTGGCCCGGAGCAGCTCGGCGGCGTCGGGGTTCTTCTTCTGGGGCATGATCGAGGATCCCGAGGCCCAGGCGTCGGAGACCTCGCAGAAGCCGAACTCCTCCGAGGACCAGAGGACGATCTCGGCGCCGAGCCGCGACAGGTGAGTCGCGCAGGTCGCCGCCGCGGCGAGGTAGTCGAGCACGAAGTCGCGGTTGGAGACGGCGTCGATCGAGTTCTCGGCCACCGCCGAGAAGCCGAGGGCCGCGGCGACCGCGTGGCGATCGGTGTCGAAGTTGACCCCGGCGAGCGCGCCGGCGCCGAGCGGCAGCCGGCCGCACGCCGCCACCACCGCCGCGAAGCGCTCGCGATCGCGGATGAGCATCCACACGTAGGCGAGCAGGTGATGGCTGAGGTAGACGGGCTGGGCGCGCTGGAGATGGGTGTAGCCCGGCAGCGGCCAGTCGAGGTGGCGCTCGGCGACCTCGATCAGGGTCCGCGCCAGCCGGGCGACCCGCTGGCCGGCGTCGTGGGCGTGGGCGCGCGTGAACATCGCGACGTCGGTGGCGACCTGGTCGTTGCGCGAGCGAGCGGTGTGCAGGCGCCCGCCCACCGGCCCGGCGACCTCGGTCAGCCGGCGCTCGATCGCCATGTGGATGTCCTCGTCGCCGGCGGCGAACGGAAAGGTGCCGTCGGCGAGCTCGCCGCGGACGACCTCGAGCCCGCGACGCAGCTCGGCCTCGTCGGCGGCCGAGATGATCCGCTGCGCCGCGAGCATCGCGGCGTGCGCGAGCGACTGGTCGACGTCGTAGGGGCTCAGCCGCCAGTCGAACGAGATCGAGTCGTTCAGCCGCCGAAACGCGGCGTCCTGAGGCTCGCCGAAGCGGCTCACCGACCGAGCACGTCGCGCAGGCCGGCCGACACCCGGGCGACCTGGCCCTCGGTCATCCGCGGGAAGAAGGGCAGCGCGATCGAGCGAGCGGCGACGTTCTCGCAGACGGGGAACTCGCCCTCGCGGTGCCCGAAGCGCTCGCGGTAGAAGCTCATCAGGTGGATCGCCGGAAAATACGGCTTGGCGGGGATGGCCCGCCCGGCGAGCGCGCGGACGACCTCGTCGCGGTCGACCTCCCGCGGGAGCTGCACCACGTAGACGAACCAGCCGCGCCGCGCGCCGTCGCGATCCTCGCAGGGCAGCGTCAGCCCCGGCACCTCCGCCAGCGCGGCGCGGTAGAGCGCCGCGACCCGGGCGCGGCCGGCGAGCATCTCGTCGAGGTGGGAGAGCTGGGCGAGACCGAGCGCGCAGGCGAGATCCGAGAGGCGGTAGTTGAAGCCCAGGCGGTCGTGATCGAGCCAGTCCAGGTTCGGCGCGCGGCCCTGGTTGCGCTCGGAATCGAGCCGCTGCTTGACCGCGGCGTCGCCGGTGGTGACCATGCCGCCCTCGCCCGTGGTCAGCTGCTTGTTGGCGTAGAAGCCGAACACCGCGGGGTGGCCGCGCCCGCCGACCGCGCCGCCGTCGGCGTACCGCGCTCCGAGGGCTTCGCAGGCGTCCTCGACGATCGGCGGTCCGAGGCGCTCGAGCGCCGGCATGTCGGCGGGATAGCCGAACACGTGCACCGGCAGCAGCGCCGCGGTCCGCGCGGTCATCGCGGCGGCGGCGGCGGCGGGGTCGAGGTTGAGCGTCACCGGGTCGATGTCGGCGAACACCGGCCGGGCGCGCTCGTACAGCGCGACGTTGGCCGAGGCGACGAACGAGAACGGGGTGGTGACGACCTCGCCGCCGTCCCCGACGCCGACCGCGCGCAGCGCCAGGTGCAGCCCGGCCGTGCCGCTCGAGACCGCGCAGCCGAACCCCGCGCCCACCCGGTCCGCGAAGGCGCGCTCGAACTGCACCGCGCGGGGCCCGAGCGACAGGCGGCCGGAGCGCAGCACGGCGAGGACCAGCTCCTCCTCGGCGGCGCCGAGCTCGGGCTGGGCGAGCGGGATCGTCTCGGTCTCGATCTCGATCACGGCGCGCCCGAGGCGACGCCCGCGGGCCGCTCGGCGCTGCGCAGCTGCATGCCGTGCTCGAGCGAGTCGACGAGCGCCTGCCAGGAGGACTCGATGACGTTCTCCGAGACGCCGATCGAGCCCCACACCCGGCCGCCGTCGGTCGAGTCGATCAGCACGCGGGTGATCGAGCCGGTGCCGCCCTGCCCGTCGAGCAGGCGGACCTTGAAGTTCTGCAGCTGGATCGCCGCCAGATCCGGATGGATGTCGCCGATCGCCTCGCGCAGCGCCCGGTCCAGGGCGTTGACGGGTCCATTGCCCTCGGCGGTGCGTACATAGCGCTCGCCCCGGGCCCAGATCTTGATCGTCGCCTCGGACTCGACGTGGCCCTGGGGGCCCATCTCGACGATGACCCGCCAGTGCTCGAGCGTGAACAACGGCGAGTAGTCGCCGGTCTCCTTGCGCAGCAGCAGTTCGAAGGAGCCGTCGGCGGCCTCGTAGTGATAGCCGCGGTGCTCGAGCTCCTTGACGCGCTCCACGACCCGTGCCGCGGCCGCGTCGTCGAGGTCGATCCCGGCCTCCCGGGCCCGGGCCAGGACCGTTCCCTTGCCCGACAGCTCGGAGATGAGCAGCTCGCGGCGGTTGCCGACGAGCGCGGGATCGAGGTGCTCGAAGGTGGCCGGGTCGACGGTGACCCCGGCGACGTGCATGCCGCCCTTGTGCGCGAAGGCGTTGCGCCCCACGTACGGGGAGTCGGGATCGGGGGTGACGTTCAGCAGCTCGGCGACGTAGTTGGCCGCCGGGGTCAGCGACGTGAGCTGATCGTCGGTCAGGCACTCGTGCCCGAGCTTGAGCTGCAGGTTGGGGATGATCGAGATGAGGTTCGCGTTGCCGCAGCGCTCGCCGTAGCCGTTGACGGTCCCCTGCACGTGGGTGGCTCCGGCGAGCACCGCCGCGAGCGCGTTGGCCACCCCGCAGCCGGCGTCGTCGTGGGTGTGGATCCCCACTCGGGCGTCCGAGCCGTGCAGCGCGGCGACGACCTGCGCCATCGCGGCCCCGAGCACGTGGGGCAGGGTGCCGCCGTTGGTGTCACAGCAGACGACGGTCTCGGCGCCGGCGCCGGCGGCCGCGCGCAGGCAGCGCAGCGCGTAGTCGGGATCGTCGGCGAAGCCGTCGAAGAAGTGCTCGGAGTCGTAGACGACGCGCTTGCCCTGGGCGACGAGGAAGGCCACCGACTCGGCGATCATCGCCAGGTTCTCCTCGCGCCCGACCCGGACCACCTTCTCCAGGTGCAACCCCCACGTCTTGCCGACGAGCGTGCACACGGGCGCGAAGCCGTCGGCCAGGACGCGGAGCGCCGGGTCGGCGTCGGCGGTCACGTCGCGGCGGCGCGTCATCCCGAAGGCGGCGATCTCGGCGTGTGCGAACGTCTCCCGCGAGAGCCGGTGAAAGAGCTCCAGCTCCTTCGGGTTGGAACTCGGAAAACCCGCCTCGATGAGGTCGATCCCCAGCTCGTCGAGGCGGTGGGCCACACGCACCTTCTCGCTCGCCGACAGCGACATCCCCTCTCCCTGCATCCCGTCGCGCAGGGTCGTGTCGTACAGCTCGATCCGCGTCATGTCGCCGCGGAGGCTCGCGACGGAACCTCGACGACGTCGAGCCAGTCGGCGTAGCGCGGCTCGGTGCCCCTCAGCGCGCCCTCGAACACCCGCTGCAGCTCGGCGGTGATCGGGCCGGTGCCGCCCTGTCCGATCTTCTGGTCGTCGATCTCGCACAGCGCGACCAGCTCGGCCGCGGTTCCGGTCACGAACACCTCGTCGGCCAGCATCAGCTCGGAGCGGGTCAGGTCGCGCTCGATCACGACGTAGCCGAGGTCGCGGGCGATCGTCATGACCGACTTGCGGCTGATGCCGTCGAGGATGCTGGCCGTCTGGGGCGGAGTGACGATCTCCCCGTCACGCACGATGAAGATGTTCTCGCCCGAGCCCTCGCACACGAAGCCGCGCGAGTCGAGGAGGATCGCCTCCTCGTAGCCGGCCTTCACCGACTCGATCTTGGCCAGCACGCTGTTCAGGTACTGGCCGCCCGCCTTGGCGTGCGGGATCAGCGACTCGCCGGTGATCCGCCGCCAGCTCGAGATCTTGCCGCGGACCCCCTGCTTCTTGGCCGCGTCCCCGAGGTAGGCGCCCCACGGCCACACCGCGATCGACACCGAGACCTCGCAGTCCAGCGGGTTGATGCCCATCTGGCCGTAGCCGCGGTAGGCCAGCGGGCGCACGTAGCACTCGCGCAGCCCGTTGGCCGCGATCAGCTCGTGGGTGGCGGTGCGCAGCTCCTCAAGGGTGTACGGAAGCGGCATGTAGTACAGCTGCGCCGACTGCAGCAGCCGCGCGAGGTGATCGCGATGGCGGAAGATCGCCGGGCCTCGGGGCGTCTCGTATGCGCGCTCGCCCTCGAACACGCTCGTCCCGTAGTGCAGGCCGTGGCTGAGTACGTGGACCTTGGCGTCCTCCCAGGCAACGAGTTCTCCGTTGTGCCAGATGAGGTCGACTTGCTCCACAACTGCTCCTTTTAGAGGTATGTCAGGACTGCCCGGGCGGCCTGCTCGGTGGTGGCCTCACCGCCCAGGTCCGGCGTGCGCAGGCCGTCGCCCAGCGCATGATCGACGGCCGATTCTAACGCCGCCGCCTCGGCGTCCATGCCCAGTCCGTGGCGCAGCATCATCGCCGCCGAAAGCACCGTCGCAAGCGGATTGGCGATGCCCCGCCCGGCGATATCGGGTGCCGAGCCGTGCACCGGCTCGAACACGCCCGGCCCGCCGTCGTCGGCCTCGCCGAGCGACGCCGAGGGCAGCATCCCCAGCGAGCCGGTCAGCATCGCCGCCTCGTCGGACAGGATGTCGCCGAACATGTTCTCGGTGACGATCACGTCGAATCCGGTCGGCGCGGCGACGAGCCGCATCGCCGCGCTGTCGACGAGCAGGTGCTCGAGCGCGACGTCGGGGAACTCGTCGCGGTGCACGGCGATGACGACCTCGCGCCACAGCCGGCTGGTCTCGAGCACGTTGGCCTTGTCGACGCTCGTGACCCCGCGGCGCGCGGCGCGGAACGCCACCCGGGCGATCCGCTCGATCTCGGCGCGGGTGTAGGCGCACGCGTCGGAGGCCGCGCTCTCGGTCCGGGTCTTCTCGCCGAAGTAGATCCCGCCGGTCAGCTCGCGCACGACGAGCAGGTCGGTGCCGTCGATGACCTCGCGCCGCAGCGGACTGGCGTCGTAGAGCGCGCTCAGGGGCTTGACGGGGCGCAGGTTGGCGAACAGCCCGAGCCCCTTGCGCAGCCCGAGCAGTCCCTGCTCGGGTCGCGGGCGGTCGGGATCGGTGCTGTCCCACTTCGGGCCGCCGACCGCGCCGAGCAGCACGGCGTCGGCGTCGCGGCAGGCGGCGAGCGTCTCGTCGGTGAGCGCGGTGCCGTGGGCGTCGATGCTCGCACCCCCGATCAGAAGCTCCTCGTACTGGAACGTGACCCCGAGCGCGTCGAGCACCCGCACCGCGACGGCGACGATCTCGGGGCCGATCCCGTCGCCGGGCAGGAGGATGATGCGCGGGGCCATGGAGGCTCGAACCTAGCGGACGGGGCGCCGCGCGGTCATGTTCAGGCGCACGTAGTCCAGGACGAGCGGGAGGTGCAGCCGCGCCAGCACCGCGTCGACGAACGGCTCGCGCATGTCCTCGGGCAGCGGGTCGAGGTGGCGGACGAGGCACACGGTGGCGATGAAGCTGCGCGCGTCCTCGATCTCGGTCGGACGCTCCTGCAGCCACGTCGTGACCTCAGCGAAGCCGGCCCGCTCGAGCCGCTGCGCGGTCTGCTCGGCGGTCGCATAGTTCCAGGGGCTCTCCCAGCCGACGAAGTGCTCGGCGAACGGGGCCTGCGCGGCGACCTCGTCGGCGAGCGTGCGAAACGAGTCGATGTTGCCCTTGCCGCCGCATTGGGCGACGAGCCGGCCACCGGGCCGCAGGTTGCGGTGCAGATGCGCGAACAGCGCGTCGTGATCGGAGATCCAGTGGAAGGTGGCGTTGGAGAAGATGACGTCGACCGGCTCGGGCAGCGCGAGCTCGGCGAGGTCCTGGCAGAGCGCGACGACCTTGTCGCCGAGCGCCTCGCGGGTGTGGGCGACCATCGACGGCGCGGCGTCGACCGCGTACACGGTCCCGCGCGGCACGCGCCGGAGCAGCTCGGCCGTGATCCGCCCCGATCCGCAGCCGGCGTCGAGCACCGCCTCGTCGCCGGCGAGCTCGAGGCGGTCGAGCTGCTCAGCCGCCCACCGCTGCTGGGGGCCCGAGACCCGGTCGTAGGTCGAGGCGTCCCAATCTCGCGCGCTCACAGCCCGCTCGTCACCGGGCCCGAGCGCTCGCGATCGCGCTCGTAGGCGCTGATCTCGTCCTCCTGCTCAAAGGTGAGCGCGATATCGTCGAGCCCCTCGAGCAGGCGACGCTTGACCTCGGGATCGATCTCGAAGTGAGCCGAGGTCCCGGACCAGCGCACCTCCTGCGCGGCGAGGTCGACCTGGGCCTCCCCCGCCTCGCCGATGCCCGCGCACGCGTCGGCGTCGAGCTCGATCGGCAGCAGGCCGTTCTTGGTGCAGTTGGAGCGGAAGATGTCGGCGAAGCTCGGCGCGATGATCGCCCGGAAGCCGTAGTCCTCAAGCGCCCACGGCGCGTGCTCGCGGCTGGACCCGCAGCCGAAGTTGCGCCCGGCGACGAGGATCGGGTTGGCCGGCAGGTCCCAGTCGGGCTGCTTGGCCCAGTCATGGAACAGGTACTGGCCGAAGCCGGTGCGCTCCACCCGCTTGAGGAACTGCTTGGGGATGATCTGGTCGGTGTCGATGTCGTCGCGGTTCAGGACGCTGACCTTGCCGGTGATCGTCTCGATCGGTTGCATCAGGCCTCCCACTCTCGGATGTCGACGAAATGGCCCGCGATCGCCGCCGCGGCCGCCATCTCTGGCGAGACGAGGTGCGACCGCGCGCCCGCGCCCTGGCGGCCCTCGAAGTTGCGGTTCGAGGTCGAGGCGACCCGCTCGCCCGGCTCGGCGAAGTCGGGGTTCATGCCCAGGCACATCGAGCAGCCGGCGCCGCGCCAGTCGAAGCCGGCCTCGCGGAAGATCTCGTCCAGACCCTCGGACTCGGCCTGCTGCTTGACCTGCTCGGAGCCGGGGACGACCATCGCGTAGACGCCGTCGGCGACCCGCCGGCCGCCGAGGACCCCGGCCGCGGCGCGCAGATCGCCGATCCGCGAGTTCGTGCACGAGCCGATGAACACGCGGTCGAGCGCGATGTCCTGCATCGCGGTGCCCGGCTGCAGCGCCATGTAGTGCAGCGCGCGCTCGTCGCTCTCGTCCTCGGGCTCGGGGACGGCGTCGGCGACGCCGACGACCATCTCGGGGTTTGTGCCCCAGGTGACCATCGGGCTGATCGCCGACGCGTCGACGGTCAGCTCGCGGTCGAAGGCGGCGGCGTCGTCGCTGCGCAGCTCGCGCCACGCGTCGGGGATCTCCGGGGGAGCCCCCGGACGCCCGATCACGTATTCGAACGTCGTCTCGTCGGGCGCGATCATCCCCGCCCGGCCGCCGCCCTCGATCGTCATGTTGCAGACGGTCATCCGGCCCTCCATCGACAGCGCGCGGATTGCCGGCCCGGCGTACTCGACGGCATGTCCGACGGCGCCGGCCACGCCCATCTGGCCGATCGTGGCGAGGATCAGGTCCTTGGCGGTGACCCCATAGCCGAGCTCGCCGTCATAGGTGATCCGCATCGACTTGGGCCGTGACTGCACGAGGCACTGGGTGGCGAGCACGTGCTCGACCTCGCTGGTGCCGATGCCGAAGGCGAGCGCCCCGAAGGCCCCGTGGGTGGCGGTGTGCGAGTCGCCGCAGACGATCGTCATGCCCGGCTGGGTCAGCCCGAGCTCGGGGCCGATGATGTGGACGATCCCCTGGCGGTCGGAGCCGATCGAGTAGATCGGGATGCCGAACTCCTCGCAGTTGCGCTCGAGCGTCTGCACCTGGATGCGCGAGAGCTCGTCGCGGATGCGCTCGGCGGCCGGGGTGCCGTCGGTCGGTACGTTGTGGTCGGCGGTCGCCAGCGTTCGGTCGGGCCGCCGGACCGCGCGCTCGGCGAGCCGCAGGCTCTCGAACGCCTGCGGGCTGGTCACCTCGTGCACGAGGTGCAGGTCGATGTAGATCAGCCCCGACGCGACCTCGTGGGCCTCCCAGATCTTCGCAAACAGGCTCTGTGACACGTTCAGCTCCTTCTGAGGCCCGCGCTGACCACCGCCAGCAGGACGGCCTCGTCGTCTCCTGGATTCTCGAAGTGATGCGGCAGGTCGGCGTCGAAGGTGACGCAGTCGCCCGCCTCGAGCTCGTGACGGGCACCGTCGCAGTGCAGGGCCGCCCGGCCCGAGACGACGAGCGCCGTCTCACGGCTCCCGGGCTCGTGCATCGGGACGTCGCCGGGGCCGCCGGTCGCCGCTCCGGGGGCCAGTTCGTGACGCGAGAGCTCGGCGCGCTGGCCGGGCAGCGGCGGAGTGAGGATCTCGTAGCGGTGGCCCGTGGCGGTCGCCGGTCCGACGCGCCGCTCGGCGGGGCGCACGACGGTCACGCCGTCGGCCTCGTCGAGGCGCAGCAGCTGCGAGAGGCGCAGCTCGAGCCCGTGCGCGATCCGCGTCGCGACCTGGAGGGTCGGGCTCGTCTCGCCCCGTTCGACCTGGGAGAGCATCGGCGCGCTCACCCCCGAGCGCTCGGCGAGATCACGCAGCGACAGGTCCATCGCCTCGCGCAGGGAGCGCACGCGCCGACCGACCGGGCTCGGGGCATCGGCGACGCTCACCCCGCGTACGCTATCGCATACGTGCGTACAGGGCGGGGCGGCGCGTAGTGTGGCGGCCATGCGGTCGCGGCCCGACGTGCTCGTCCTCGGGGGCGGAGGCGTCCTCGGCGAGGCGTGGATGATGGGCGTGCTCGCCGGCATCGAGGACGCCGGCGAGGTCGACCTGCGCGATTGCGAGACGTTCGTCGGCACCTCGGCGGGGGCGATCGTCGCCGCGCACCTCGCCTCCGGGCGCTCCCCGTTGCGTCCGTCGCACGTCAACACCGAGCTCGGGCGGGCCGGCGCGGCGCCGTCGCGCGGGCTGGGCGTCGCGGCGGTCGCGGCCGCCCGCCGCGCCGGACAGGCCGCGGTCGCCGCCAGCGCGCAGTTCGCGCCGCTGGCGCTCGGCGCCGCCGCCCCGGGCGGCGCCATGGTCCGCGCGGTGCTGCTGCGGGGGCTCTCCCGGCCCCCTGACACGCTCGACGAGCTCCACCGCCGCGTGGCCGACTCCGACGCCCGCTTCGACGGCCGCCTGCGAGTGGCCGCGGTCGACCGCGGCACCGGACGTCGCGTGGTGTTCGGCAGCCCGCGGTCCCCGCGCGCCTCGGTCGCCGACGCGGTCACCGCGTCGTGCACGGTGCCGTGGCTGTTCGCGCCGGTCCGGATCGGCGAGCGCGAGTACGTCGACGGCGGCGTGTGGAGCCCGACCAACCTTGACGCCGCACCCGCCGGCCGCGGCACGCAGGTGCTCTGCCTAAACCCCTCGGCGAGCCTCGGGACCGACCACGCGCTGCTGGCCGTCGTGCGCCGGGTGTCGCGCTCGGCGGTCGCGATCGAGTCGCTCGCGCTGCGCCGCCGGGGCGCCCGCGCTCGCGTCATCGCCCCCAACGCCGAGTGCGCGGAGGCGATGGGCACGAACTTCATGGACTCCGAGGCCCGCGTCCCGGTGCTTGCCGCCGGCTATCGCCAGGGCCTGGTGGTCGCCGCCGGCGGCGGACGCGGACACTAGATGTCTGATTCCGTTTTCACGGGTTCAGTGGTCGTAGTTGGTGAAGTGTCGGCCGGGCTTGTCGATGATCCCGTGTTCCCAGAGCAGCCAGCTGTGCCAGACCCCGGCCGCGAGCGCGAGGATCCGCTGCGCGATCCGGGTG
>JAFAYV010000058.1 GCA_019240115.1 Solirubrobacterales bacterium
CACCCGGATCGCGCAGCGGATCCTCGCGCTCGCGGCCGGGGTCTGGCACAGCTGGCTGCTCTGGGAACACGGGATCATCGACAAGCCCGGCCGACACTTCACCAACTACGACCACTGAACCCGTGAAAACGGAATCAGACATCTAGATGAGTGATTCCACGATCGGGGTCGTGGAGTAGGAGAGATAGGAGCGCAGGTCGAAGTCGGCGGTGCTCAATAGTCGCCGTCGACCCTGGGGGCCACGATGATCGCCGACCTCGACCTGCTGCTGACGATGGTCTTCTACACCGCGGACAATCTTCTGCCTGCTTGCAAGGCCAATGGCAGGCGCGCGCTCAGCGACGCAGAGGTGATCACGTTGCTGGTGGCCCAGGCGATCATGGGGATCACGTCGGATCGACGGTTTGTCCGTCTTGCGCGCAGGCAGTTGGTGGCGTGGTTTCCGGCGCTGGTGGGACAGTCGGGGTTTCACAAGCGCCGCGCGCGGCTGACCGGCGCCTTGGAGCTGGTCATGAGCGCGCTGGCGCGGGAGTGCCCGGGATTCTTTGATGAGCTGGTGCTGATCGATTCCACGCCGGTCGAGTGCGCCCGCTCGCGCGAGACCGTCAAGCGCGCCGGCGAGAGCTGCTTGGATGACGCGATCGCCAACGCGGCCGCCTATGGGTATTGCCGCAGCCACAGCCGTTACTTCTACGGGATGCGCCTGCATGCCGCCTTTGGCCCCGACGGCACCCCCCGCGCGCTGCGGCTGACCGGCGCCGATCGACCCGAACGCGACGTCGCGCTTGAGCTGTTGCCCACCACTTTGCGCGGCGGCGAGACCGTGATCGCCGATAAGGGCTACGCCGGCCAGCATTTCGCCACCGCCGTCGCGCAACTCGGAGCCATCGTGATCCGACCCGCCCGCGCCAACGAGCCCCACACCGGCGTTCCCATCGCCCGGATCCGTCAACGCATCGAATCGATCTTCTGGACTGCCAAAGACCTGCTCACCCTGGAACGCCACGGCGCCCGCACGCTGCACAACCTCCGCGCCCGCGTCCTTCAGCGCCTGCTGGCCCTGACCGCCTGCGTCTATCTCAACCACTGGCTCGGGCGTCCCAGCCGCGCGCTTGCCGACTACACCGCCTAACAACCGAGGAATCACTCATCTAGGCGGCGGCGGTGTCGTCGAAGGCGGCCCCGGCGCCGACCGAGGTCGGCTCGCGCATGATCTCGCCGCGCAGCGCCGGGTCGACCGCAACCCCCTTGGGCGGGCGCACGTAGACGATGTCGCCGTCGGCGAGCTCGAGCTCCTCGGCCTGGCTGCGCGTCAGCTGGGCGCAGGCCTGGGAACCGTCGGGCAGCACGAGCTCGACGCGCACCTCGAAGCCGAGGTGCAGCACCCGGCGGGCGAGCGCCTCGATCGTGTCGTCCGCACGCGCCAGCGAGATCGTGAAGTCGTGCGGGCGCACGAGCTGATCGCCGATCCGGGCCACCGGCCCGACGAACCCCATCACGAACTCGGTCGCCGGGCGGTCGTAGATCTCGCGCGGCGGCCCGACCTGCTCGATGTGGCCGGAGCTCATGACCGCGATCCGATCGGCGACCTCCATCGCCTCCTCCTGATCGTGGGTGACGAGCACCGTCGTCGTTCCCTGCTCGTCGTGCAGGCGGCGCAGCCAGGCGCGCAGCTCGGCGCGCACGATCGCGTCCAGGGCGCCGAACGGCTCGTCGAGCAGCAGCACCTTGGGCTGGACGGCGAGCGCGCGCGCGAGCGCCATCCGCTGGCGTTGCCCGCCCGAGAGCTGCGCGGGGCGCTGGTCGGCCCACTTGGTCAGCCCCACGAGCGCGAGCAGCTCGTCGACGCGCTCGCGGATCTCGGCCTTCGGGCGCTTGCGGATCGCCAGGCCGAAGGCGACGTTGTCGCGGACGCTCATGTGCGTGAACGCCGCGTAGTGCTGGAACACGAAGCCGATCCCGCGCCGTTGCGGCGTGACGTGGCTGACGTCCTCTCCGTCGATCGCCACCGTGCCGGTGTCGGGCATCTCCAGACCGGCGATGACGCGCAGCAGCGTCGACTTGCCCGATCCGCTGGGCCCGAGCAGCGCGGTCAGCGAGCCCCTGGGCACCTCGAGCGAGACGTCGTCCAGCGCGGTGAAACCACCGAAGTCCTTCGTGACGGAGTTGATGTCGATCCTCATGAGACCTCTTGTCGACGGGGGGAGAGAGCGGTCATGACGAGCAGCACGACCAGTGAGATGACGGCGAGCTCGGTCGCGGCGGCATAGGCGGCGGTGATCGAGCCCGATCCGAGCTGGGAGTCGCGCTGGTAGACGAGCAGGGGCAGGGTCAGCGTCGATCCGGCGATCAGCGAGGAGACGACCAGCACCGCGCCGATCTCGCCCAGGGCGCGCGCCGTGGAGAGGATGACGCCGTAGGCCAGGCCCCAGCGCATCGACGGCAGCGTGATTCGCCAGAACGTCTGCCAGCTCGTGGCGCCGAGCGTGGCCGCTGCCTGCTCCTGCTCGTCGCCGACCTCGGCGAGCACCGGCGCCACCTCGCGCACGACGAACGGCAGCGACACGAAGATCGTCGCCAGCGCCATGCCCGGGACGGCGTAGATGATCCGCACCCCGCGGTCGGAGAAGAACGTGCCCACCCAGCCGTGGATCCCGTACACGAGCGTCAGCGCCAGACCGACGATGACCGGCGAGACGAGGAACGGCAGATCGACCAGGGCATCCAGCAGCGCCGCCATCCGTCCGCGGCGCCTCACGAGGATGAGCGCGGCGCCGACCCCGAACACCGTGTTCAGCGGCACCGCGATGATCGCCATCACCAGCGACAGCCACAGCGCGCTGATCGCCGCCGGGGTCGTCATCCACCCCCAGGCGACGCTGAAGCCGTGCTCGAAGGTCTTGATGAACACCACCGCCACCGGCAGCAGCAGCAGCAACAGCAGGTAGAGCAGCGCGATCGCGCGCAACGAGAGCCGGGTGCGGCGGCTAATGAGCAACTCGGCCTCCCAGCCTGCGGATCGCCACCAGCACGATCAGCGAGAGCACGATCAGCACCAGCGACAGCGAGGCCGCCGCCTGCGGGGCGTCGGACTCGATGTCGGCGAAGATGACGATCGAGGCGATCTGGACCTTGCCGACGATGAGCACCAGAGATCCGATCTCCCCCACGCAGCGGGCGAACGCCAGCGCGGCGCCCGAGAGGATCGCCGGGCGCAGCGACGGCAGGATGATGCGCCGGAACGTGACGCCGCCTGAGGCACCGAGCGAGGCCGCGGCCTCCTCGACCTGCCGATCGACCTCGAGCAGCACCGGCTGGACCGAGCGCACGACGAACGGGAGCGTGATGAACAGCAGCGCCACCACGACCACCCCGCGGGTGTAGGCGATGTGGATTCCGAAGGGGCTGTCGGGGCCGTACAGCGCGAGCAGCGTCAGGCCCGCGACGATCGTCGGCAGCGCGAACGGCAGGTCGATGAGTGCGTTGATGATCCGCTTGCCCGGGAACGAGTCGCGGACGAGCACCCAGGCGACGACCGTGCCCATCACGGCGCCGATGACCGCGACGAGGACCGCGGCGCCAAGCGTGATCGCGAGCGCCCTCAGGACGTTTGAGTTGGTGACCGACTGCCAGAAGCTCTCGGGGCTCTGGCTGAGCGCCTTGACGAACACCGCGGCGAGCGGGATCAGGACGATCACGCTCATGTAGAGCATCGCCACCCCGATGCCGAGACCGCCGGTGCCGCGCGCGCCCACCCAGCCACGCGTGCGGCCGGGGGCGGGCAGGGCGCCGCCGGGGTCGGGCGCGGCGAGGGAGTCAGCTGGAGGCAACCGGCACCCCCGCGGCCTCCTCGATCTTCGTGATCGAACCCGTCGTCGGATCGAAGAACTCGGACTTGACCTTCGTCCAGCCGCCGAGCGAGTCGATCGTGAACAGCTGCTTGGGGATCGGGAACTTCGAGGCGAACCTCTTGGCGACCGAGGCGAGCACCGGCCGGTAGCCCTGCTGGGCCCAGATCGTCTGCCCGGCCGGCGACCACTGGTACTGCAGGAACGCTTTGGCCTGCGTGGGGTGCGAGGCCTTGGCCGTGACCGCAATCGGCGTCTGGATGAGGATCGTCTGCTTGGGGATGACGTAGGAGATCTTGTCTCCGGCCTTCTCGGCCGCGATCGCGTCGGACTCGTAGTCGAGCAGGACGTCGCCCTTGCCGCTCGTGAACGTCTGCAGCGCCGAGCTGGCGCTCGAGTCCTGCACCGAGACGTTCTTGGTCAGCAGCGTCTTGACGTAGGCGAGCGCCTGGGCGGGCGACTTGCCCTCCTTGAGCTCGGCGCCGTAGCCGGCGAGGATGTTCCAGCGCGCACTGCCCGATGTCGAGGGGTTCGGGGTGATGACGTCGGTGCCCTTCTGGATGAGCTGATCCCAGCTGGTGATGTGCTTGGGATTGCCCTTGCGCACGACGAAGACGACGACCGAATCCGACGAGAAGCCCTTGTCGGCGTTCGCGTCCCAGCCGGCGGCGACGATCTTGTCCTTGACCAGCCGGGTCATGTCCGGGGTGGTCGAGAAGGCGACGACGTCGGCCGGCTGGCCCGAGTCGACGGCGCGGCTCTGGGCGCCCGAGGCCCCGAACGACGACGAGAAGCCGACGCCCTTGCCCGCGCTGCTGTGCGCGAATCCGGCGGTCAGCGCGTCATAGGCCTTCTTGGGCGTCGAGTAGCCGACGAGGGTCAGCTGCGTCTTGGCCCCCCCGCCCGATGACTTCCCGCTGCCGCCGGCGTTCGTCGAGGCGTCGGAGGATCCACCGCACCCGGAGAGGGCGAGGGCGGCCGCGGCGGCCGCGCCGAACGCCGCCAGCCGGCGAAGTCGCCGCAGATGAAGTCGCGAGGGCATCTAGTCCTTTCCGAGAGACAAATACAGAATTATCGATCGCGTTTCGCGGATATTACACGTAGCCGACTAACTGGACGATATTGGTTGACTTGCCAGCGTAGGGATCTCGCCGGACGCCGCCCGGCCGGTGCCCGCGTTCGTAAGTTGTGCGGCACCGAGAGCGCTCACCGGTGGATGCCGGGCGAGGACGCAGAAGTCGATGTGCAGCTGGGCTGCATGAGACTTCGAGGACAGCCGGATGACGCGGGCGCGGCCCGATCTGGCGAGGCTGGATGCCGAGCGGGCCGCGAGCCCGCGCCGGCGCCGCCGGGGAGGGCTCGAATGCCGCAGGACTTGCGGACGCGGGCACCAGGTGCATCGCCGCCTTGTCACGCCGGTTATCGTCCCGGCGGCGCGATGGCACTGGGGCGGTGCGACAACTGCGGGAACGAGGTGCCCGAGAGCCGGTACTGCATCCGCTGCGGTCACCTGCTGCAGGCCGCGGAGCCGGCGCTGTCGGCGATCGCCCGGGTGCCCGGCGCCTCGGCCGTCGGCCGCGGGCTGTCGGGGGTGCTGAGCATCGATCCGAGCTCGCTGTCGGGCGTGCGCCGCGCGTTCGCCGCGGCGCCGCAGGAGAGCGTCCTGCGGCCGACGATCGTCTCCACGATCTTCCCGCAGCTGCCGCACTCCTCGATGCGCGCGTTCCGCAGCTGCCTCGCGCTCGGGCTCGCCGCGGTCCTCGTGCTCGGGCTCGCCAAGCTGTTCGGGGTGGCGCTGATCGCCGGCGCCCTGATGCTGCCCGCGCTGGTGATCATCTACATGTTCGACGTCAACGTGTTCGAGGACGCCTCGCTCGCGGTGGTGCTCGGGACCGTCGCCTGGGGGCTGGCGACGGGCATCGTCGCCGCGCTCGTCGCCAAGGCGCTCTCGCCCTCGGGGACCGAGGTCTTCTCGCACGGCGGCATGGTGCTCGTGCGCGGGATCGTCATCCCACTGCTGAGCGTCGTGCTCATCCTCGTCGGGCCGCTCGCGCTGCTGCGCTTCCCGCGCTTCTCCACCGTGCTCGACGGGGCGACCTTCGCTGCCGCCTCGGCCGCGACGTTCGTCGGCGCCGAGGCGATCGTCCAAGCGGTGTCGGTGCTCCGCTACGGCCTGCGGCCCCCTGGCTCGGTCGTGCCGTGGCTCGTGCAGTTGGCGCTCATCGCCGTCGCGCTGCCGCTGGTGACGATCGCCGCGATGGCGGCCGCCGCGGGCGCGGTGTGGCTGAAGTACCGCGCGCCGATACGGGATCGCAGCGCCCTCGGCCGGCTCGGCCGGCCGCCGATCGCGATGCCGCTCGCCGCGGCGATGGTGGTGGTGGCCGCGCTCGTGCAGCTGCAGCTCGCCTCCGGCATCGCGCTACTCGTCATCGCCGTCCTCGCCGGGTTTGGGCTGCTGTGGCTGCGCCAGGTCATCCACGTCGGGCTGCTCGAGGAGGCGCTGCTGATCGAGGACGCGCCCGTGATCATCTGCGCCAACTGCGATCACCGCACGCGCAAGGGTCGCTTCTGCGAGAACTGCGGGATCGCGCTCGCCGCGCTGCCGGGCAGCCGCAGCGGCGTCCAGCGGGCGGTGGACCCGTTCGGCGACCCGTTGGCCGAGGCCGAACCGAGCGCCCCGGAGACCGACGAGCACGAGATCGTCAGTACCGACGATCCCCGGGACCGCGACTCGTGAGCCCGGGCACCGACGAATCCCGGGACCGGGAACCGTGAGCCTGGCGCTGCGCTGCACCGAGGGCGCGCTCGTGGGCGAGCTGATCGAGGTCGACGGCGAGCTCGTGCTCGGCCGCGGCCGGCCGGGGGCGGCCAGCCTCGGCGAAGACTCCCGGCTCTCGCGCCGGCACGCCCGCCTGCGCGCGCAGGACGGCCGCCTCCTCGTCGAGGATCTCGGCTCGACGAACGGCACCTTCGTCAACGACCAGCGCCTGTCGGCGCCGCGGGAGCTGGCGATCGGCGACCGGATCCGCTGCGGCCGGACGCTGCTCGAGGTCTGCCGCGGACGCGACGGCGGTGAGACCACCCAGGCGACGCCGCGTCTGGAGATCGTCGCCGGAGCGCTCGCCGGCCAGACGATCCCGCTCGGCGCGCAGCTCGCCATCGGCCGTGGCTACGGCGAGCCCGGCGCGCTGGGCGGCGACCGCCGGCTGTCGCGCCGGCATGCCTGTATCGCCCAAGCCGCCGACGGCATCCACTACGTGCACGACACCGGGTCCACGAACGGGACGACGCTGAACGGGCAGCGGCTGCGCGGACCCCAGGTACTCTCCGACGGCGACGAGATCGCGGTCGGCTCGACGCGGATGATCGTGCACGGGCTGCCGTATCGGTCACGCGTCGAGGAGGAGCTCACGGCGGCGTCGGCGGGCGGCGGCGGGCCCCCGGCGGGCGGCGCCGGGACTCCGGCGGGCGGCGGCGGGACCCCGGCGGGCGGCGGCGGCACTCCAGCGGGTGGCGCCGGGACCCCGAGCCTCGCCGCGGCCGAGGCGGCCCGCGCGACCCGGGTGCGCGGCGCCCCCGCGACGGTGGCGGCCCCGGCGGCACCCGCGGGATCCGGGGCTCCGGGCGTCGTCGGCGCCCCGCCGGCCGCAGGCGCCGTGTTCGTCCCCCAGGGAGCGGCCCCGACCCGACTGGGCTCGCGGCGGCTGGTCGCCGTGTTCGCGGCCGTGTTCGCGCTCTCGGCGGTGGTCGGCATCGTCGCGGTGCTGGCGCTGTCGCCGCGCGGGAGCCGCGCGTGCCCCAACGGCTTCGTGTGTGAGAAGCCGCTGACCGCACCGCCGCTCGTGGCGGCGCGCACGTTCCAGGGCGCGCTGGGCTGGCACCTCGAGTACGACCCGTCGAGCTTTACGGTGATCAGCTCGAGCGTCGCCGGCAACCGCCTCACGATCGGGCTGTCGCCCGAGCAGAACCGACGCGTGGGGCTTGCCGGCGACGCCGAGGTGATCCAGATCTCCACGCGCGCGTATCCGGCCGGCCAGGAGTCGGCGAACGCGGCGATGACGGCGATGGCCGCCTCGCTGTCGGGGCCCCTGCTCGGCGCGGCCCGGGCGCCGAGCGCCGATCAGATCTTCGGGGTGCCGGTGGTCGGCCTGCGGCCGGGTGTCGGCGAGGTGCTCGAGGGCAACCAGCGCACGCCGCAGGGGCCGGGCAGCCTGCTGAAGGTCGTCGCGCTCGCCGCCACCGCCGGCCGGGTGACGATCGCGACCGGCGTCGTCTACGTGGTCCAGCAGGGATCGGGCGGCGGCGGCGGACCCGATCAGCCGCTCGACGCCTTCGGCGATCAGATCATCGGCACGATCCGCTTCCCCAGCGACGGACAGGCATGAGGCGGGTCCCGGCGATCGGCACCGCGCTCGCGGCCGTGGCGGCGGTCGCCGTCGCGCTCGTCGTGCTCCTCGCTGCCGGTGGTCGGGGTCCGGGCGCGGCGCAGCGCAGCCGCGCCGGTCACACCGACCGCTTGACTCCAGGCCACCCGCGGCGGCTCGGCGCGCTCGACCACGGACGCATCGGCTTCGCGCTGACGCTGCGCCTGCGCGAACGCAGCCTCGACGCCTATCTGCGCCACGTCGTCCCGGCGTCGGGCGCCCACCCAGGGCTGAGCGCCTCGCGGTTCGGGGCTCGCTTCGGCCTCAGCGACTTCCGGATGGCGCACCTGCGCGTGCTCCTGCGCGACATGGGCATCGCGATTCGCGGTGTCTATCCGCAGCGCACCGCGATGCTCGTGCGCGCGCCCGTGCAGCGCCTGCGCGCGATCTTCGGGCTGCGCTTCGGCCGCTACCGGACCGCGAGCGGAACCTCGTACTTCGCCGCCGAGCGCGCGCCCCACATCCCGGCCGAGCTCGCACCCTACATCACCGGCCTCGGTGACCTCTCCAACGCGCCCGTCCCGAGCGACGACGTCCCGGCGGCCGGGCTGACTCCCCAGATCGTCGCACGCGCGTACGACATCGCGCCGCTGTGGAACCGAGGCTTCAGGGGCGGCGGCACCACGATCGCGGTGGCCTCGGCGTTCGGGGCCGCGAACCCCGCCGACCTGGCCGCGTTCGCCCAGCAGACGGGCGACCCTCAACCTCAGGTCGAGGTCGAGAAGATCGACGGCGGCAGCGAGTACACGCCGCAGACGGGAGCCAACCCCGAGGTCGACCTCGACCTCGAGGTCATCTCCAGCGTGGCTCCCGACGCTCGCATCATCGATTACCAGGGCTCGAGGCTCCCGTCGCTCGGACACTCGCTCGCCGACATCTACAACCGGATCGATCAGGACGGCCAGGCGCGGATCGTCTCGACCAGCTACGGCGTCTGCGAGGCGGTGCTCGCCAGCCAGGATCCCGGCGATCAGCAGCTGATCGACAACTCGCTGGAGGCGCTCGAGGCGAGCGGGGTGACCGTATTCGTCGCCTCGGGGGACTCGGGCGCCTACGGCTGTCTGCAGGTCGCCCAGATCGCCCCGGGCACGAACATCCCGAGCGGGCTTGACCAGCTCTCGGTGCAGACGCCGGCGTCGAGCCCGTACGCAGTGTCGGTCGGCGGCACGAGGCTCTCGGTGCGCCGCGACGGCACCTACCTCGCGGAGTCGGCATGGTCTGACCCGCTGGAGCGCCGGGGTGGCGGCGGTGGGTTGTCGGCCGTCGAGCGCCGGCCGCCGTGGCAGCAGGGCCCGGGGGTACAGACCGCGGCATCCAACCCGGAAGCTCACCGCCAGGTGCCCGACGTCGCGGGCCCGGCGGATCCCGGGGCCGGCTTTTTCGCCTGCATGACGGGTCCCGACTCCAGCGCGCCGAGCTGCCACGGCGGCAACGGCGGCACGAGCGCCGCCGCCCCGTTCTGGGCCGGCGCGATGCTGCTCGTCGAGCAGTACGCCGCCCGCCACGGCGCCGGCGCACTCGCGCACTGCTTCGCCGCGCCGGTGCTCTACGACCTCGCCGCCAGGCATGAGCCGGTGCCGCCCTTCCATCACGTCCCGTTCGGCGACAACGGCTACTACCCGTCGGGGGCCACCTGGAACTACGCGACCGGGCTCGGTACCCCCGACGTGTTCGACCTCGCCCAGGACTACGCGGCGTTCCTGCACGGCCGGGGACACACCTGCCCCTTCTGAGGATCGGACCGGGAGGGTCCGCCGGAGCGGGCGCGAGCGGTATTGTCGAGCGCGCGATGAGCGTCCAGCACCTGGAGACCGTCGATTGCCAGCTGGTCGACGGCGTCGCCTGGGTGACGCTCAACCGCCCCGACGCGCTCAACGCCGTGACCTGGCAGGTGGGCGAGGATCTGCGCACCGCGCTCGAGGACGCCGCCGGCGAACCGCGGGCGCGCGCCGTCGTCGTGACGGGCGCCGGACGCGCCTTCTCCTCCGGCGCCGACCTGCGGGACCGCAGCCTGCGCGGCGAGGACGACGGGTTCGATGTCCTGACGATCCTGCGCGAGGTGCTCAACCCGGTGATCCTCCGGGTGCGCACGCTCGAGAAGCCGGTGATCGCCGCGGTCAACGGGCCGGCGGTCGGCGTCGGCTGCTCGTTGGCGCTCGCCGCCGACCTGATCGTGGCCGCGCGCTCGGCCTACTTCCTGCTCGCCTTCGTCAACATCGGGCTCGGGCTGGACGGGGGCGCCTCGCAGAGCCTGCCGGCCAGGGTCGGGCACGCGCGGGCGATGGAGATGGCGCTGCTCGGCGAGCGGATCGACGCCGAGCAGGCCGCGGCCTGGGGCCTGGCCAACCGGGTCGTCGACGACGAGCAGCTGCGCCCGGCGGTGACCGATCTCGCGGGCAAGCTCGCGGCCGGGCCTCCGGGCTCCTACGCCGCGATCAAGCGCACGGTCAACGAGCGCAGCTTCCAGGGCTTCGCCGAGCTCCTCGACCTCGAGGCGGTCGTCCAGCAGGAACGCGCCGAGTCCGAGGACTTCGGCGAGGGCGTCGCCGCGTTCACCGAGCGGCGTCCGGCGAGCTTCACCGGCGCCTGATCGACGCGCCCGCGAGCCCTTCGACGATCACCCGAGACCCGACATGAACCTCGCCCGCATCCTGACCGACTCCGCCGCGCGCGATCCCGAGCACGTCGCGGTCAAGCTCGACGACGTCGAGCTGAGCTACGCGGCGCTCGACGCGGCCACCGCGCACGTCGCGGGTTTGCTCCGCGCCCATGGGGTGCAGGTCGGCGACCGGGTCGGGATCATGCTGCCCAACGTCCCCTACTTCCCGGTCTGCTACTACGGCGCGCTGCGCGCCGGAGCCATCGTCGTCCCGATGAACGTGCTGCTCAAGCGGCGCGAGGTCGCCTACTACCTCGGTGACTCGGGAGCAAAGCTGATCTTCGCCTGGGAGGGCTTTCTCGACGACGCCCAGGCGGGCGCCGACGAGGCCGGAGCGGAGTGCGTGGCGGTCGCGCAGGGCGAGTTCGAGCGCCAGATCGGCGCCGCCGAGCCGCTGACCGAGGTCGCCGAGCGAGCCGACGACGACACCGCGGTCATCCTTTACACCTCGGGGACGACCGGGCAGCCGAAGGGCGCCGAGCTGACCAACGCGAACATGGTCTCCAACGCGGCGGCGTCGCGCGGGCTGTTCGAGCTCGGCGCCGACGTAGTTATGCTCGGCGCGCTGCCGCTGTTTCACTCCTTCGGCCAGACGTGCGCGATGAACACGGCGATCAGCGCGGGCGGCACGCTGACCCTCATGCCGCGCTTTGATCCCGGCAAGGCGCTGGAGATCATCGAGCGCGATCGCGTCAACGTGTTCCAGGGGGTTCCGACGATGTACGGCGCGATCCTGCACCACCCCGGCCGCGAGGGGACCGACACGAGCTCGCTGCGGATCTGCGCCTCGGGCGGCGCGGCCCTCCCCGTCGAGGTCATGCGCGGCTTCGAGAGCGCGATGCAGTGCACGATCCTCGAGGGCTACGGGCTGTCGGAGAGCTCGCCGGTCGCCTCCTTCAACCACCCGGACCGCGAGCGCAAGCCGGGCTCGATCGGCACGCCGATCACCGGCGTCGAGATGGCGGTCGTCGGCGAGGACAACGCGCCTGTCGCGCCCGGCGACGTGGGCGAGATCGTGATCCGCGGCGCGAACGTCATGAAGGGCTACTGGAACCGCTCGGAGGCGACGGCGGAGACGATCCTCGACGGCTGGCTGCATACCGGCGACATGGGCCGCGTCGACGAGGACGGCTACTTCTACATCGTCGACCGCAAGAAGGAGATGATCATCCGCGGGGGCTACAACGTCTACCCGCGCGAGGTCGAGGAGGTGCTCTACGAGCATCCCGCCGTCCGCGAGGCCGCCGTGCTCGGCGTGCCCGACGACGAGTACGGCGAGGAGGTCGCCGCCGCGGTCGCGCTCAAGGACGGCGCCACCGCCTCGGCGCAGGAGCTGCGCGATCATGTCAAGGCCCAGCTGGCCGGCTACAAGTACCCGCGCCGCGTCTGGCTCGTCGACGAGTTGCCCAAGGGCCCGACCGGCAAGATCCTCAAGCGTGAGATCGAGGTTCCCGAGGGGAACTGAGCCCGCGTGGTCGGCGGGCGACGGGGGCAGTCGGTGAGCGGGGCCGCGGTGCGGGTGCGGCCCGCCACGCCCGCCGACGTCGAGCAGATCCACGCGTTCATCGTCGAGCTGGCGCTGTACGAGCGTGCGGGCGACCACGTCACGGGCACGGTGCCACTGCTCGCCGAGGCGCTGTTCGGCGCCACCCCGAGCGCCGAGGCGCTGCTCGCCGAGACCGACGGCGTCCCGCGCGGCTTCGCCCTGTTCCACGGCACGTTCTCGACCTGGACCTGCCTGCCCGGGATCTGGCTCGAGGATCTCTACGTGCCCGAGCGCCATCGCCGGCTCGGCGCCGGCGGAGCGCTGCTCGCCGCCGTGGCCCGCATCGCGGTCGCGCGGGGTTGTGGCCGGCTCGAGTGGCACGCCCTGGACTGGAACGACCTCGCGCTCGGCTTCTACCGGGGTCTCGGCGCCCAGCGGCTCTCGGAATGGGAGCTGCACCGCCTCACCGGCGACGCGCTGGATCGGGTCGCGGCCGGACGTGGAGAAGCCCCGCCGGGGCGGGGCTTCCCTGTAGCAGGCCTGTAAGCCGGATCTTGTCGAGAGCAATCATCCATCTGAGCGGCCTACCCGGACCTCGGCGGGTCACCTGCGAACGGTCCTGCTTGGCCTAGCATCGAGTGGGGTTTGCCTGGCCGCCGCGTCACCGCGACGCCGGTGCGCTCTTACCGCACCATTTCACCCTTACCGGCCTGGAGCTCTGCAGGGGCCCCAGGCGTAGGCGGTGTCTTTTCTGTGGCACTTTCCCGCGGGTTTCCCCGGGTCGGCGTTACCGACCACCCTGCCCTGTGATGTCCGGACTTTCCTCGAAGGTCGTGACCTCCGCGACTGCTCAGCCTGCGCCAGCCAGGTTACCGGCAATCGCCGCGCTCAGCGCACCGAGCTCTGGCAACTCGCGCACCTTCCTCCGAGCGGCTCCCCCTCGGTCCCGATCTCAGGCGTCATCGCCTCGCCGCACACCGGGCAGGCGACCGCGCGCTGACCCTCGAGCTCCGTCCACAGCCCCGACAGCACGTCGTCGAGCGTGGGCGGCGGCGGCGGCGCCGTCTCGGAAAACGCCTCCTGCGCCGGCAGCGCGTCGAACAGCGAGCCCGCGGACGGCTCCGACCGGCGCCGGCGCGCGCGCCGCGGCGTGACCGCGACGGCGCTCATGAGATGTTCCTTATCAGTCTCGCGACGGCGCTCATGAGATGTTCCTCATCAGGCCGACGACCCGGCCGAGCACGCGAACCTCACGGCTGCGGATCGGCTCCATGGCCGCGTTCTCGGGCTGCAAGCGCACATGATCGGCCTCGCGGAAGAAGCGCTTCACCGTCGCCTCCTCGCCCACGAGCGCGACCACGATGTCGCCGTCGCTCGCCGTGTCCTGCGGCCGCACGACGACCAGATCGTCCTCCAGGATGCCGACGTCCTTCATCGACTCGCCGCGCACCCGCAGCAGATACTCCCCCTCCTCCCCGCCCGCGAACGGCGGCGTCTGGATGTACTCCTCGATGTTCTCCTCGGCGACGAGCGGCGCGCCCGCGGCCACCTGGCCGACGAGCGGCAGGCCGGGCGCGACCACGCTCCGGACGCCCGCCGCGACCCGGTCGAGCAGCTCGATCGCCCGCGGCTTGGTCGGGTCTCGCCGCAGCAGCCCGATCCGCTCCAGATTGGCCAGATGCGCGTGCACCGTCGACGACGACGCGAGGCCGACCGCCTTGCCGATGTCCCGGACCGTCGGCGGATAGCCATTCTGGTCCGCGTAGCGCTTGATGAAGTCGAAGATCTCCTGCTGTCGCTTGGTCAGGTCCATTCGGTCAGCTCCTTGATCGGGTCGGCCGCCAGAGGCCAGCCGTCGAACATGTGTTCGTGAATCTAGCGCGGCCCACGGACGGACACAACCCGATCGCGTCGCCTCAAACCGCCCCGACGCAGCGCGCTTCCGCGGATATACTGGGCCGTCCACGCGCCTGTGGCGGAATTGGTAGACGCGCAAGGTTGAGGGCCTTGTGGACTGAATGGTCCGTGGAGGTTCGAGTCCTCTCGGGCGCACTAAGAAAGCCCCGCACGGCGGGGCTTTTTGCCGTTCTGAGGGGAACAATTTTCGGCGTCCGCCGGTGGACGTACTGTTGTCGCGTGACAAATACGTCCGCCCGATACGTCCACGCGACAACATCCTGGACGTACGTTGCTGCCCTCACGAGCCGCCCGTGAGCGTAAGCTTCTATCGCGGCGGTTGGGAGACCCGATGGCGCGACGCCAACGGGCGGCGGCGCGCCAAGCGCTTCCCCACCGAAGCAGCCGCACGCGGCTTCGACCAGGCGCTGGCAGAAGTCCTACCGACCGCCCGCCGCGCGGACACCGCCCGACATGGACGCAATGGCGGGGTCTACTCCTACCCGACTGCACACGGTGTCCGATGGCGACTTCTCTATCGCCGAAGCGACGGGACGCAGACGACGAAGCGCGGTTTTGCCAGTGAACGCGCCGCGCGCGACGCTCGACGCCAGCTCATTGAGCAGGTGGAGCGCGGCGAGTTGAAGCACACGAAAGAGACCTTCGCCGACTACTGGCAGCGATGGCTCGATCGCCGACGTCCATACCTGGAGTCCGGGACATGGTCGGGGTACGAGATCGCCGGCCGAACGCGCCTTGTACCCACATTCGGCCGACTGCCCCTCGGCGAGCTATCGGTCGACGCGATCCGGGACTTCGTCGCGGAGCTTGCAGGCGACGTCGAGGCCGGCGAGCTGGCGGCGAAAACGGTCAACAATGCGCTGGGAATACTCGTGGTCTGCCTCAACTCGGCGGTCGAGGATGGCGTGCTCGCCGTCAATCCGGCGCTGCGCGTGCAGCGCCTGCCGCCGGCGCACATCGAGCGGGAATACCTGCGGCTCGACGAGATCCCGCGTTACCTCGACAGCTGCTCCGGGGTTTATCGCCCACTGGCCGAGCTACTCATCGGCAGCGGCCTCCGGATCTCGGAGGCGCTGGCGCTTCGGATCGGTGATCTGGATTTGGAGGACACGCGGGGAGCGATCATCGTCTATCGCTCGCGGAAGGGCTCGGCGGTGGGCTCGACGAAGTCCGACCGATTCCGCGCTGTCGAGATTGGGCCTGGGCTCAGCGCGGTGCTCCGCGATCAGGTTGCACGCTGCGCCGAGCTCGCGGCAGGAGACGGTGGTTCCACCGTTCTGTTCACGATGCCGATCCGGACCGTGAAGCGGAGCATGGGCCGGTGGGAGAGCGCGGGTGCCAGCCGCCCGCTCGACCGAAGCACCGTGTCGCGTGACTGGCATAAGGACGCGCTCCAGGACGCGGCGCTACGCGACATGCCGCTCCACGCGTTGCGTCATACCGCCGCTGCAGCATGGCTCGCCGCCGGAACCTCACTCATGTACGTGCAGCGTCAGCTGGGCCACGCAGACATCGGAACGACCGAACGCTATTACGGACACCTTGAACGTCGCGTGCTCGCCGCCGGGGCAATCGCGACCGAGGATGCGATCGCGCGGGCTCGCACTCGGCCAGCAGGAGCTAGAGCAACGATTGCTGGCCGCGGATCGGCACGCTTGACCCGTCCGCGTCAGTAATCCCGTCGTGCCCATTTCCGTCTAGCGCCCCTGCTGTGGACGGTCGCGTGACACCGGGCAGCCATCCCGCGCGAGCCTCCGCCAACCACTGCTCGATGTCCTCTGCATCGAAGCGAAGCGGACCATCCTCACCTCCGAGGCGAAGCGAGGGAATTCGTCCGGACCGCGCCGCGTCGTAGACCCAGGCTCGCGACACCGAGAGCAGGTGGGCGACATCGTTCGGCCGCAACAGGGGCGACACTGAACGACCGTCTACATGAAGCCGTTCGCTGACGGCGCCGGCGCAAGCGAGCGAAAGGCGTCCGGCTGTTGAACGATCGTTGTTGATGCTCGGCGACGACATGACCTCGACGGGTCAGATAGCATAACGCAATTGTGCTAATTGCGATAGCTCCATATGGCAGCGTCCACTCCGGATCCTGACCAGCCGACGGACGCCGACGAGGCGGTGGATCCCTGGCTGACAGTCGCCGAGATCGCCGAGGCACTCCGGGTCAACCCTGCGACGGTCAGGTTGTGGATCTCCAAGGGGGCGCTGCCGGCGATGCGCGCTGGGCAGCGCAAGTTGCTGATCCGCCGCTCAGACCTCGATCGCATGCTCGAGGTGACCCGGGCCGAGGCGCCCGTCAACGCTTACGAGCCGCGGGTGCGTGACCCACGGCACCCGAACTGGTCGCCGGCGCCGCAGTCGATCCGCCAGTTATCGACCGCCGACTTTCACGGGCAGCGCGTGACACCCGAGGAGATGCAGCAGATTCTCGAGGAACTCCAGCTCGCTGATGAGGCCTGGGAGCGCGCTCAGACGGCCAGCGAGCACGCCCCACCCGATCCTGGGTTTCCCTACCGCGTCCGCGCCCTCGCCGAGGCGTGCGACCGCCAGGCCCAGTCGGTCGGTGACGCGGCGCGGTCGGAGGGGTTTGCCTGGACCCCGCTGCCGGAACGGCGACCGCTGACTCTTTCCCCCGAGCTGCGGCCCGGCGCCAACCGGCCCGGGCCCGCCGAACTCTGGGCCGAGTTTGATCGGGCAGTGCAGCGGCTGGGGATCGCCATGGCCGGCAGCGTGATGTACGTCGTCGCCTTTCAGTACCGCGACCTCGCGGCGGTGATGCACCGGATCGCGGACCTGCTGCTCGGCGAAGCACCGGACACGCGCGGGCGGTCTCAGTGAGAACTCAGGCGCGGTCCGAGAACCGGTCCGCAATTCCTCGAACGCCCCGGATCGGTTCGCGGACCACTGGCAACCGCCGGCCGGCCCGCCCGCACTGGCATCACGCGCACGGCCAGGGCTCTTTGTGGCAGCTGACTACCCGCCCCCCACGTGCAAGCACAAACGGGTGGGGTTCGGGTAGTCAGCTGCCAGTCGAGACCGAGGGTTCATCTTCGTGCGGGCGGGGCGAATGGCGGTCAGCAGGCGGCACGGTCAGATGGCAAGTCGGGCGGTAAGCAGGCAGGTTGGTGTCGGGCCGGGGACGCTGCGGGTCGGTCGGTTCATCGGACGACTCGGGGTGGTGTCGCTACCAGCCGTGCAAGCCGGCCTGGATCTCGATCAACGAGTCATACGACGCCACGTGGCCAAGCTCGAGGCGGCGGGCTGGCTGGCCCGGGCGCCGTGGGTGTGGGGCGAGGGATCCGTGGCCTGGCTGACTCGCGCCGGAGTCCAGGCCGCGGGGCTGGGCGGCATGCCCGCGATCAAATCACCGCCGGCCCCCACGACGATCGCTCATGGCGTGCTCGTCGGCTGGTCCGCCGCGCGCAACGAGCACCGCCGCCGCGAGTGGAAATCCGCGCGCGAGCTCGCGGTCGACCACGACCGCTGGGCCGTCCGCATGCGCCGCGAACGCGGCTACGCCAGCGAACTGCCTGACCTCGCTGTCTGGCTCCCTCATTCAGAAGTACCGGGAGCGGTGATCGCCGAAAGCGGCTACCGACGCGAAGACCGCCAGAAAATGATCCTCGAAGGCTGGCGCGACGCCATTAGCTCGGGGACCTACAGCGCCGTGCGCTACGACTGCACCAGCCCGTCCGTCGCCCAACGCATCACCCGCCTCGCCACCAAAGTCGGGCTCACCCGCTCATTCGGGGCCCACGCGCAGACGACCGCCGAGCAGATCGCCGCCCTCACCCCCGCCGCCCCAGCCAGCCAGCCGGCCGTCCAGGCGCCTGAGCCGCCCGCCGACATGGTGCAGATAACTCGCGAGCCGACGCTGTCGCAGATTCACATGGCCCAATCCGCCGAGCTACCTCCAGCCAGCGTGCCCGAAGCGGCGCCAACATTCGAGCTCGCAGAGGCCGAATCCACCGCAGAGCGCGAGCGACTCATCCGCGAACTCCTCGGCACAGACGAGCCCAAGCGCCGACGCCGATGGCATCGCTGACGAGCTGTTCCGCCCGCTGAGGCAGATCGTCTCCGCTCGCGGCGGCCGAGCCGCGCTTCCTACGGTCCGAAGTTGCGCACCGCCACAGGTCTGCACCTGGGCGAAGGCTGAGGCCCTCGCACCCGCTATCAATCGGAGACGGCGCGGTTGTGACCTCGACGCGGGAGCGATCCGCGCGAGCTCGCCCGCGACCGCTGACGAGAGCTCGAAGGCGTCAGCGACGACCGTCGCCTCACGAGATCGATGCCGCGACCGGCTCAAATGCGAGTCAAGTCGGCTGAGGTGGTGTAACGAGGAGAGCTCGTCGGGGAGGGCGTTGGCGTCTCAGGCCGCGTTGAGGGCGACAGCCTCCTCGAGATCGTGGTGTTGTGCGAGCGAGTTCTCCGGATCGGAGGTCTCGTCGAGGATCAGGGTCATCGATTCGGCAGACAGGTAGCGGCGTTGGACAAGCCACTCATCGGTCTGCTCGGCCAGGAGCGCGCCGGCGAGACGGATCGCCGCGGCGTCGTTGGGAAAGATCCCGACGACGTCTGAGCGTCGGCCGATCTCCTTGTTGACGCGCTCCAGGGGGTTGGTGCTGCGCAGCTTGGACCAGTGCTCTGAGGGCAGCTGAGAGAAGGCGGTGAGGTCTTCTTCGGCGTCTTCGAACAGGCCGCAGACCTTCGGCGCGACGGGCGCGAGGCGCTCGAGGACGTGCCCGGCGCGGTCGCGCGCGTCAACGTGGTCGTGGGCGTTGAAGACTTCTCGCAGCGCGGCGGAGACCAGGCCGCGCTGGTCGCGGCGGCAGTGGCAGAGCATGTCTCTGACGAAGTGCACCGTGCAGCGCTGCCACGGACAGCCGAGCACCCGAGCGATGGCGTGCTTGAGACCTTCGTGCTGGTCTGAGATCGCCAGACGCACGCCGGCCAGGCCGCGCGTGCGCAGCCCCCGGAGAAACTCGACCCAGAACGATCCCGATTCGACCTCGCCGATGTCGATGCCGATGACCTCCCGGACCCCGGTCTGGTGCACCGGGTAGGCGACGACCAGCGCCTTGGAAACCACGCGGCCGTGGTCGCGGACCTTGACGTGCTTGGCGTCTACCCACAGGTATGGGTATGCGCCCTCCAACGGGCGGTTGCGAAACAGCTCGACCTGCTCGTCCAGGCCGCGGCAGATCTGAGACACGCGGTCTTTGGTCATCGCCTCGATCCCCAGTTGCTCCACCAGCCGGTCGACCTTGCGCGTCGAGACCCCGTTGACGTAGGCCTCCATCACCACCGCGACGATCGCCTGCTCTGAGCGCCGCCGCGGCTCCAAAAACGATGGGAAATAGCTGCCCCGCCGCGTGCGCGGGATCAACAGCTCGATCTCCCCGACCCGGGTCTCCCATGGCCGCGGGCGATACCCATTGCGATACGCCACCCGATCGGCTGAGACCTCGCCGAGCTCGGCGCCGACCTGGCCCGACACCTCAGCCTCCATCAGCTCGCGCGCGACCAGCTCAACCGCCTCACAGACAAAGTCCTCCAACCGACCGTCACGCACCTGCGCGACGACATCAGCAACCGTCATCCTCTGACCTTCGGCCATCGTGGTGCTCCTTCTCATCGATCTGCGGGAACAGACCGACGAGCTTGGACGCCGCGGTGGTCGGAACCACCCAGGCGCTCGTTACACCACTTCTACCGCCATGACCGTCCGCTGTCTGGGCCCAGGAGGCTGGCCACTCGTCGGTTGAGCTCGACTCGGTTGCCTGCCTGCTGGATCTGAGCTTGCCGGTCCTGGTCGGGATTCCAGGCCAGCGAGCCGAACTCACCTGCGATCACACGCCGCTGCAGCTCAACCATGCGTGGTTCCAGGGTGGTCACGTGTCCACCGCTCGTCCTCCGGCAGCGCCAAGAACGCCTCGACAGCCTGGATGCGCGGCGCGTCGTCGGGCGAGGTCGGCTCGATGGCCGCTTGGTGATGAGCGGCTGCTTTGAGCAGGCGAAAGATGAGGTTGGCGTCCTGGCGCTCGAGGTACTCGCCGTCAAAGCGGCTGGCATGCAGGGCTTGGTCAAGGACGCGTTGCTTGCCTTTGGCCTCCCGCACGATGTCAGCGATCGCCGCAGCGTCCTGCCGACCGGCCTTAGCGAAGTGCTGGGCGCGGTGCCAGACCGCACGGGAGCGATCGTCGGTGTGAACGATGGTCGGGCGTACCGGGTCCTAGTCCAGGTTCCTTTCTGCTCGTCGCAGGAGCCCGACGAGCAGCGATGCGCGAACTATGGCCCCGATGTAGGCCGCGCCGCGTTTCAGTGCTCGCCAAACGTCGTTCTCATCCAAGGCGCCCTTCTCCATGTGCGTTGGCCGAACCGCGGTCTACTTGGACATTCAACGTTTGCCGACGAGCCAACGAGTCAGTAGAGCTGGCGGTGCAGGACGTCGTCGACGTAGCCCGCGCAAGTGGAATTCCTGCCGCAGGATGTCCTCGACCTCGAAGCCGCATCGCTTGGCCTGTGGGATCTCGCTCGGCTCGGGCTCAGCTTCGCCGCCGCGGCCGCGGCCGCCGCGGCCGCGGTGGTCGCCATGCTCGCGGTCGAGCTCGGCCACGAAGGCGTCTGGATCCGACGGTGGTCGGGATAGCCACGCGCACGACAGCGTGGCCGGGGACAGTTCTAGACGTAGGCGCCTTGAGTCGATAAGACCCGAGTAATGAACGCGGGAGTCTGGCACAAACATGCTCCGTTTCGGCTGCGGCGCTATCGGGATCTAAGGGCTGGGCATGATTGAGGCTGCCGATCCGTGAGGAGGTATCGCTGTGAGCGCTGGTGAGCCTGGCGCTCGCCCAATAGTCGACCGCAGACATGATCAGGCGGGGTGCGGACGTACGCCGCAGCTGGGCCGGTTGATCGTCGTTCCGCTGTCGCTGGCCGTCGTCAGCGGCGTGCTCAGCTGGTACTGGCTCTATGCCGCCTACGATGAGGGGCGCGGCGTGCTGCCTGGTCAGCACGGCCCTGCTCCCGCGCAGTTCATTGCGTTGGGCGTTGGTGTCGCTGCGATCTCCGCCGCAATCGCCGCGCTGCGAGCGCGGTCGTGGCGCGCGATCACGGCGATGATCGTTTGCGCCATTACAGCGGCCGCTCTTGCCTTCGGCGTCGCTGTGGCCGTGTCCTTTGCTATGAGCGATGCTTGGAAGGGCTAGCCGCCTCGGTTCTTGAGGTCCTCAACGCCGCGAGCCCAGTGACGGTTCCCTCCTCTAACCCGCGTCTCCTCCAACCCGCGTCAAGCCCGAAGCTTAGGGGCCACCAGAGTCACGTTTAGAGCCCATAACGTGATTCAGCCTGCTTTCGGGCGTCTGAGCAAAACGCGAGGGTGAACGAGGTCGCTCGGGCATCGGCTTAGCGAGGCGGGCTGGGTCGAGCTCGATAGAGGACATGGCGGCGCAGGGAGTGGCTGTCGGGCAACGCAGGGTGGTCGAAGTCGTCGCCTGGATCGTGGGTCATCCCGATGCGGCACATGACCGCACGCGAGCGCTCGTTGTCCTGGGCGGTGAACGACACGACCTCGGAGAGGCCGAGGCCGTCGCGGGCGAGGGCGAACGCGAGCGCGGCCTGGGCGGCTTCCGTTGCAAACCCGTGCCTCCACGCGTTCCGGCGCAGCCGCCACCCGACTTCGGTCGCCGGCGTGAAGGGCGCCTCGAAGGTGGCCGCGCGCGAGCCCGGTGAAGCCGAGAAAGCATCCCGTCGAGCGCTCTTCGAGTGCCCACAGGCCCCATCCGTACTGCTTGAAGTCGGCGATGATGCGATCGACGAGCGCGTCGCTCTCCAGCCGGGTCAGCGGCGCCGGGAAGTACCTCATGACCTCGGCGTCGGCGTTCAGCTCAGCGAACGGCGTGCGGTCGGACGCCTGCCACTCGCGCATGAGTAGCCGATCGGTCCGGAACCCCATCACGAGTAGGGCACTACAGCAAGTCGCTGCCCCGCCGCGCCCTCACGGCAGTCCCCGGTGTGCACCGGGCGCAATAGATCACGAGAATGGACAATTTCGTGCTCCCCCTGGTCACGGCGTGGCGCGCGGCGGGTCACATGTTGGCCAATGGACGAGATGGAGAACGTCCGCTGCCACGTCGGCCGGCGCGCGGACGTTGTCGAGGACGAAGTCGACCGGCACGTGCTCGAGCGCTTGGGCGAGCGCGTCGGTGCGACGGCAGAAGTACGCGCTCCACACGGGGTCAAGCTCCCGCGCCCGCAGTCGCTGCTTTCGTAGCTCCGAGGGCGCGATCAGGCGGACGATCGCGATGCGCTGTGTCTTCAGCGCAGCGATGTACCGATCCCGATGGCTGTCTGAGACCACGCGCGCAATCACCGCCCGCCGTACGCCACGGGCCGTGTAGTTCGGCCATATCGCCGCGAGGTTGGCGAACACAAGGTCGTCGTTGTACGGATCCTCCGCCGGGCGCGGCTTGGTCTGCGCAAGCGCGTCGAGGTCGAGCAGGGCGTCGGGGACATCAAGTGCGAGGGCGTCGCTGACGGCCTCGGCGATTGCGGTCTTACCCGCACCGAGCGTGCCGCTAAGGACGAGCGCGTCCGGCGGAAGCGTGGGCACTCAACAAGGCTAGGGCCCGGTGTCGGGCGCAGCTCAGTCGGGACAGTTCGCTCTGCACGTTGCAGGCGCCTTGGCCTGGGCGCAGGCGTTCCGTTCGGCTTCGGCCATACGATCACGGAATTGCATAGAAACGTGATCCAACGAGCGAAGGGCGGTGGGTGACCGCCGCCCGCCGCGGCTCGTCGAGGTCGCCGAGCTCGCCCCCGGCGCGACGGCGGCCGACCGAGGTGCTCTCAGAGGGCGAGGTGGTGGCGCTGATCCGGGCGTGTAGCGCGCGGGCGCCGTCGGGGGTGCGCAACCGGGCGCTGATCGCGGTGTTGTGGCGCTGCGGGCTGCGGATCTCCGAGGCCCTGGCGTTGGAGCTGCGCGACGTCGACCTGCAGGCGGGGACGGTGCGGGTGCGCCACGGCAAGGGCGACCGCTCCCGGACCGTGGGCCTGGATGAGCAGACCACCGCGCTGCTCGCGCGCTGGGTCGATCGTCGCCGCGGTCTGGCCGGCGAGAGCGGCCGCGGGCCCGGAGCGCGCGCGGCGATCTTTTGCACCCTTCAGGGTGGGCGGATCGACAGCTCCTATGTCCGGCGGCTGCTGCCGCGCCTCGCCCAGCGCGCGGGGGTGGACAAGCGCGTGCACGCCCATGGCCTGCGCCACACCCACGCCGCCGAGCTGGCCCGCGAGGGCACGCCGATCAACATCATCCGCGACGACCTGGGCCACACGTCGCTGGCGGTCACCGACCGCTACCTCAGAGACGTCGCCCCCCAGGCAGTCATCGACACGCTGCGCGTCCGCCGCTGGGACGGCGCGTAGCCTGCCCGGGCTGGTGAAGGTCCGTGCGATCATCAAGCTCATCGAGGACGACGGTTGGGAGCAGGTCGCCACGCGCGGAAGCCATCGCCAATACCGCCACCCGACCAAGCCGGGCCGCGTCACCGTGCCTGGCAAGCCGTCTGATGAGTTGCATCCCAAGACCGAGGCGAGCATCCTGACCCAAGCCGGATTGAGACGACGATGAGCGACCCCGACAGCTATCTGATCCTGATCGAGGGTGGCCCCCCGTCGAACTACTCGGCGTGGTCGCCTGATGTGCCGGGCTGCGTGGCGACCGGCGACACGATCGAGCAGGCCATCACCGAGATGCGCGAGGCGATCGCCTTTCACCTCGAGGGCCTGGCCGCCGACGGGGATCGGCTCCCCGAGCCCACCGGCCCGGGCGTCTACATCGAGCAGCACGCCGCCACCGCGGCCGCCTGACCCCCGGCTCCCGATACCAAAGCACCGGTGCGGGTTCCTGGCCCGGTCTCATTCGCGCGCGCGGACCCGTCACCGAGCACGGACGCGAGGTCGCTGCCCGATCATCTCCGCGCGCGTGTGCTCTGCCGTTTCACCCGCCACCGCGAGCCGCGCCACCTCCCGGCCACCACCACCCAGCTCACCGCGCGCGCTGACCCTTCGGCGAGCACGGACGCGAGCACCATTCTTCGCGCGCGACCCACCCGCTCGCACCCCCACCCGCTGCCGCCGCCCTTCGCTGCCCACCCGCTCCCGAACGCCCGGCGTCGGCGGACGGACGACTAGCCCACAATCGCGTCACTGCCGCAAGGAGGCCAAACGTGACTCGAGCGCGACTGGGCCGCTTTCAGTCGCTCGGCGGGCCTGCTCTTGGCCAGTCGACGACGAGACATCGAGCTGCCATGTCATGCCAGGTCTGGCCGGAGGTCTCGCCCAGCATCGACAGGTATCCGATAAAGAGGACGATCAAGGACACCCAGCTGACGATGAAGCGCAGCAGCGCGCGGATATAGCCGATGCTCACGTCGTCTTGGACATCGACGACCCTGATCTTCAGAGCGCGCTTGCCCGGGGTTTGGCCGGAGGCGCCGCCCTCAAAGAGC
>JAFAYV010000047.1 GCA_019240115.1 Solirubrobacterales bacterium
GTGAGCGGGACGGTCTGGGTGGCGACGAGCTTGAAGTGGTACTGCTGGGCCAGCTGCTGCACGGTCCCTTGGTTGGCGGTGCAGACCGGCCCGCAGGCGTTGTCGATCAACGCAACGCGCGTCATGTGCTGGGGGACGATCACGTTCTGCACCGACGCGAGCTGGTCGTTGTAGAAGACGTCATAGAACCCAGGGAACCCGTAGGAGGTGAGGGTCTTGTAGCCGTTGGTCTGCCACCCCGAGGACTCGGTGATCATCACCGTCTTGTTGGCGATGGCGATCGGCATCGCCGCCTCCGCATCGGCGCCCGACTCCGGGCCGACGATGAATGACGCGTGGTCCTGCTTGATGCACTTCTGCGCGATGAGCGCCGCCTCGGCCGGCTGCGACTGGTTGTCGATGACTGTGTAGTGGACCTGGTGGCCCTTCAGGCCGCCATGGGCGTCCACCCACTTGAAGTAGGCCTCGTGGCCCCAGTTGTTGGTCTGCCCGAGCTGCGAGTACGCGCCCGACAGCGCCAGGTCCCCACACACATTGATCGGGCTGTTCGCGCTCGCGACGGAATTGTTCGAGCTCCCGCACGCAGCCAACAGCGTTGCCGCAGCCGCGAGCGCGACGCCGAGCATGGCGCCGCGGCCCGCTCGCCCGATTCGGCTCTTGCTCGTCACTGTTCTCCTCCTGATGTGGTGGTTGGTGATGCCTCGATGAGCAGGGAGCTCACGGTCCCCGAGGAGCGAAACTCTTCCCCGGTGCCGGTGAACACGAGCGCCCCGCTCTCCAATACGTAGATCCGCTCGGCGATCGCGGCGATCAGATCGAGATCGTGCTCGACGAGCAGCACACACGTCACCTCGCCGATCGAGCGCATGACGTCCTTCAACCGCCCGCGCTGGGGCGTTGACAGCCCTGAGGCGGGCTCGTCGAGCAGCAGTAGCGTCGGCCGCGAGGCCATCGCCCGGGCGAGCTCGACCATCCGCTGCGTCTCGAGCGTGAGCGAGGACACCTCGTGGTGAGCGAGGTCGTCGAGGCCGAGGTACTCCAGCGCCTCGATCGCGTCGGCGCGGGCCTCGGACAGGCGGCTGGCCACAATCCCGCGCAGGAGGCTCGAGCCGCGTGAGCGCAGACAGGCGACCGCGACGTTGTCGAGCACGGTGCGGCCACGAATGAGGTGGACCGCCTGGAACGTACGGCTGACGCCGAGCCCGAAGCGCTCGGCGGCGGGGAGCGCGGTGATGTCCTGGCCGGCCAGCGCGACCGCACCGCTCGTCGGCGCGAGGCTGCCCCCGACGACGTTGAGCAGCGTCGACTTGCCGGCGCCGTTGGGGCCGCACAGCCCGAAGATCCCGCGCTGGGGCAGCTCGATGTCTACATCGCGCAGCACTCTCAGCCCGCCGAACTCCTTGCTGACGGACTGACACCGCAGCAGCGTCTCCGAGCTCGACTCGGTGTCCGCGCGGCGGGCGGCGAAGTGGCGTCGGAACGCGGTCGTCTCTGGCTCGCTGGCCGCCGCGAGCTCCCCGGAGACCCCGACGCCTGCATCGCCATCGAGGATCGGCGGCGGCACCATGGCCGGGTCGGCTCCGACGAGGCGGGCGATCGCGGGCGTCCGGGCTGCGGCGAGACGCCACAACCGCGAGACGATGCCTGCGACGCCCTCGGGCTCGATCAGCAGCACGACCGTGATGAGCACGCCCTCGATGAGCAGGATGTGGACGCTGATCGTGTTGGAGATCCCGGTGAAGTACTGGATTCCGACCGCGCCGAGGACGGCGCCGAGCACGCTGCGGCGGCCGCCGACGAACAGCATGATCAGCAGCGACAGCTCGGCGGTGGCCTGCACGAGCGTCGGCGGCACGAACAGCTGCGTGCCCGCGTAGACGGCACCGCCCAGCGTCGCAAGCACCGAGCCGAGGATGAACAGCTCAAGTCGGCGTCGAGCCGTTCGTACGCCCATCGCCTGGGCGGTCTTCTCGTTGACGCCGAGCACGTACATCTCGAGGCCGACGTCGGAGGCGACCAGGCGGGTGGTGGCGAACACAACGACCGCCACGATGACGACCGTAAGGATGCCGTTGGCGGTGGACGAGGAGCCGCCCGGCCACAGGTTGCCGGTGAGCGGCATTCCGATCGAGCCGCCCAACCAGTTGGCATAGCTGACGTAGCCGAAGGCGATGAGCGGGAACATGAGTGTCGCTACCGCGAGCGCGAGGCCCGAGGCGCGCGAGACGGCCTTGCCGATCACCCAGGCCACTCCGGCGCTCGCCACGGTGATGGCGACCAGCGCGAGCAGGCTCGGCCATCCCTCGTTGGCGTTGAGCACCGCCACGCCGTATGCGCCGAGGCCCATGAACACCGATTGGCTGAAGACGACCTGCTGGCTGAACCCGATCTGGACCGCCATCCCCGCGGTGACGATCGCGTAGGTGAGCGCGAGGATCACGACGCTGCCGAGGTACGAGTCTGCAGCGCCGCCGGCGATGATCAGGCCCGCGATCAGTACGAACGCGGTGGACAGCAGCGGTCCGCGGTCGGCGGCCAGCCGGCGGCCCGGGCGCGTGGCGGTGGTCGTCACGGCGGCCATCGGCTACTCGGGGACGACGTCGAGGCCCATCGCGCTCGGGCGGGCGAGCACCGCGGCCGCGAGGATCGCATACAGGATCGTGTCGGCATAGTTGGCCGACACGTAGCCGCCGAGCAGCGCTTCGAGCACCCCGATGCCGAGACCGGCGACGACTGCCTTGCCCGGCCTTTGGAACCCGGCGTAGGCGGCGGCGATGAATCCGGTGAGACTGATCGCCGCGCCGGAGTTGTACGTGTAGCCGGTGATCGGCGACTCGAGGATTCCGAACACACAGGCCAGTAACGCGGAGGCAATGAACAGCAGCCTCCGGTAGCGGCGGTTGTCGATGCCGACAATCCGCGCGCCGAAGAAATTCTCGCCGCAGGCCTGGATCGCCTTGCCCTGCATGGTGCGTCTCATCGCGACCGATGTGGCAAGGCCAACAACCGCGGCGAAGGCGACGATCAACACCCCGGCGCGGTCCACGTGCAGGCCGCCCCCGAGGCTCAGCGAGTGGCCGTTCCACAGGGCCGGCGCGGCGTGCACGTTGGTGCCGTAGAGGACCTCGGCGATTCCCTCGATGAAGAATGACAGCGCGAAGGTGAAGAAGAACGTGACGACGATCCCCTCCTGTCGCGTGCGCCCGTCCTGGGCCAACCGCAGGACGATCCGGTCGTACAGGTAGGCGCTCAGGGCAACCGCAGCGAGGATCACGACGATCGCCGGCGCGACCCTCCAGTGGTGGACACTGACGAGGTTGTCGACGCCGAGCGCGCCGATCATCGCGAAGTCGCCGACCGCGAGGTTGAGGATGTTGCTCACGCGGTACCACAGGGCGACGCACGCGGCGAACGAAGCGTAGATCGAGCCGGTGACGATCCCGGAGATGATCAGGTTGCCGAGCTTCACGCGCGCACCACCACGCCGTTGCGGACCTCGACCTGACGCGTGGCGAGCTGCAGCGCTCGGACTGGCGACTCCTCGACGATGAGCAGTGTGCGTCCGGCCTCGTGGATCCGCGCGAGCGCCTCGTACACGCGCCGGCTCACCGCCTCGGCGAGGCCGAGGCATGGCTCGTCAACGGCGAGGATCCGGGGATCGGCCGCCAAGCCCCGCGCGATCGCGACCATCTGCTGCTCCCCGCCAGACAGCGTGCCGGCCTTCTGTCCCATCCGGTCGGCCAGCTCGGGAAACAGCTCGAGCGCCTGGCGGTGGGCCGCCGAGGTCACGGCCCGGCGCAGGCTGCGGGTGCGGCTGAAGCAGCCGAGCACGACGTTGTCGGCCACCGACAGCTGCGGGTAGAGCTGGCGGCGCTCGGGCACGAGCGTGAAGCCGTGGCGCGGCATGAACGCAACGTCGCCGGCGCGCGCCACCCGGCCGAAGATCTCCACGCGCCCGCGCCGCTGAACGAGCCCCGCGATCCCCATGACGATTGAGCTCTTGCCGTTGCCGTTGGGACCGACGAGCGCGACGCATTCGCCCTCGGCGACCTTGAAGCTCACATCGTGCACGGCGGCTACGCGTCCGTAGGAGACCGACAGGTTCGAGACAGTCAGCGCGTTCGAGGACGCAGTGAGCTGTCCCCTCTCCATGGGCCGCAGCGTACGCCCACAACGGGGCCGCCTCAAACAGTAGTGCACGGATCGCACATAAAGGCGGCGAACCGAGCGCGTATCGACAACTCGCGTTGGCCCGAATCTGCGAAAACCGACCGAGCCCCCCGCGACGGGCTGGCTCTCAGAGCCGACTAATGATCGTCGCGATCGCCATCGTGGGCCGTGCTGGCGGCGAGCAGCGCCAGGACGTCGGCGCCGTAACGCTCGATGAAGGCGGGACCGACGCCTCGGATCTGCGCGAGCGACTCGAGCGAGGTCGGACGAGCGGCTGCGATCGCGGTCAGGGTCCGGTCGTGGGCGACGGTGAACGCCGGCTTGCCGTCCGCCGCCTGTGCCCGCCACTCACGCAATCCGAGGAACAGCACCTCGTCGGCTCCTCGCAGTACCGGCGTCTCCGGCCCGGTGCCGCCGACCGCGGCTCGGTCCCGACGTCGGGGCCGCCGTGGCGCAGCGAGCGTCGCTGGGTCAGGGAGACCGATTGTGTCCGGATCACAGATGTCGCAGCAGCGGCCAGTTGGTGCGCCTGGACGGGGGTCACCGAAGTGATCGAGCAGGGTGCGACGGCGGCAGGCGTCGGATGCGCACGCAAACGACTCGACCGCGTGATAGGCGCGCCACGCTCGGTCGCGGGCCTCGCGGCAGATCGTGGTGAGCCGGGCAGGCCTGCCCGCGCCCGTCAAAGTCACGGCCAGGCGACCGCCACGAGTGGGCTCCAATCGACAGTAGCCAGCGCGCTCGGCGATTCCGAGACAGATTCTTTCGCGGTCGTCGGATAGCGGGTCGAGCTCGAGCGTTTCGCGGGCGCCACGCGACTCGAGCCGTCGGAGCAAGGCGAGCACCTCGTCCGGCTGGGTCGCGTCGCGCGTGATGAAGTTGATCAGCCGACCGAGGTCGGAACGGCTCGACAGCAGGATCGCGCGCGCAGGCATGCCGTCACGGCCCGCGCGGCCGATCTCCTGGTAATAGCCCTCGACGCTCGTCGGTATCGCCCAGTGGATCACGGCCCGGACATCGGCCTTATCTACACCCATCCCGAATGCGTTGGTCGCGACGACGATCTCGGCGTCTCCGCTCATGAATCGGTGTTGAGCCGAGGCCCGCTCGTCGGGCGGCATGCCCGCGTGGTATCCGACGGCGAGCAGGTCCTCTGACCGCAGCAGCTCGGTCACCTCCTCCACGTCGCGCCGAGTGCCGCAGTAGACGATCGCCGGACGCATCGAGCAATCCGACAGCGCCAGCGACAGGAGCGATCCCTTCCGCGCCTTCGCGCCCGCCCCGTCGATCCGAACCACGTCGAACGACAGGTTCGGCCGGTCGAACCCCGCCCGCAGCACGAACGGGTCCCGCAGGCCGAGTCGCGTGAGGATCTCGTCGGCCACCTCCTCGGTCGCCGTCGCCGTGCAGGCCATCACGGTCGGAGAGCCGAGCCGGTCGACGACGCCGCGGAGCCTCAGGTAATCAGGCCGGAAATCGTGCCCCCACTCGGACACGCAGTGAGCCTCGTCTACCGCGAACAGGTCCACGCGGCGTGCGGCCAGCGCGTCCATGAACGACGCCGAGGCAAACCGCTCCGGCGAGCACAGCACGATCCGGGCGCGGCCGCCGCGCACATCCGCCAGCGCCCGGCTCACCGCGGCGCCGTCCATCCCGGAGGCGATCATTGCCGCGGGGTGGCCGCCCTGGCGCAGCCGCCTGTACTGGTCGGCCATCAGCGCGATGAGCGGAGAGACGACGACCGTCAGATCGTCCGATGCGATGCCGGGAAGTTGATAGCAGAGGCTCTTGCCTCCGCCGGTCGGCATCACGACCAGGCTGTCGCGGCCGGCGAGCGCGGCTGCGACCGCGTCGCGTTGTCCCGGCCGGAACACGTCGAGACCGAAGTGGGCGAGCAGGGCATCTGGGTCGGGTGGGCCGTGGTAGAGGCGATCGCTGACGGTGTCGTCCAGCGCTTCGATCCCGTCGAGACCGCTCAGCGCCCGACGCGCCGCATCCTCGTCCACCAGCGAGATCTGCCGGGGTCCATTGGACTGGGCAGCCGCCAGCGCCGAGGCCAGGGTCGCGGCCTGGTCGCGCTCATCAGCCGAGAGCGTGCGCCACAGCGACCGCAGCTCGCTCAGCTCCGATTGGGCCGGCTGGTCCAGGCCGGCCGCCTCAAGCCGTCGCAGCAACGTGGTCGCGCGCACGGAAAACTCGCTCACGCCGGTCACCCTAGGCGGTGACCAGGACACGACGTCAGCGTCGTCGATTGGTCGGGTGGTACCCATGACGCGGCTCGGGACCTGGGAGATGAGCCCGTGCGTGGGATCGGTCACAGCGGCCATTGTCAGGCACGGCCAGCCGCCTGTGCGGGAACGAGCCCGCTTTGTTGCTAACTCGGGGCGGGGTTGGAACGGACATGGCGTAATCGGGTCACCATCGGTCTCTGCGTGCGCACCCTGCGAGCAATGATGCAAGCGAATCGGCTCGCGATGGCGAGTGGCGACCGTGAGGCCGATCGCTAGTCAGGGGCTCCGGCGGCGACCCAGCGCTGGAACAGGTCGACCTGCTCGGGTGGCCACGCGCCGTCGCAAGGCATCGTCCCGGCGGTGAGCCGCTGGGGGATGGCTCACCGCCGCACTTCAGAGATGGCTGCTGGCCGGGCCGCCCAACCGCGGTTAGCCGACACCTGGCGGCGCCTTTGCGTGGTCATGCGGTGACCAGAAGCTCGCCTTGCGTCCCCATTGCGGCGTGGCGGGGAACCGGGCACTCATACCGGTAGGTGTCGGGCTGGCCGGCAGTGAAGCGAATCGTCTCGAGCGGTTGGCCGGCGGTGGTCGGGCCAGCCAGGGGCTAGCGATCGCGCAGCGTCCGGTGCGCGAACTCGACGAGGTAGTCGTTCAGGGCCAGCGAGGCCCTGGCCGCGGCCTTCGTGTCCTGGGCGTGGATCGCCGTGAGAAGGGCCACGTGCCTGTCGGCCCCGTCGCGC
>JAFAYV010000088.1 GCA_019240115.1 Solirubrobacterales bacterium
GCGACAGTCCGGAGTTCCGGAGGAGACCCCCACGCCAAACTAGACGACGGGCTTGCAAGCTCCATAGTGGATCGGCATCCGCAGACGACCCACACATCATCCCCGTTTTCACCCGACCAGAGCCGGCCGCAGGCCGAGAGGAACTAGCCTGGAAGGGGTGACCGATTATCCGATCCGCCCCATCGCACCCGACGACCGCGAGCGCCTGCGCGCGTTTCACCAGCGTCTGTCGACCGAGTCGCAGTACCGCCGCTTTCTGTCGATCAAGCCCGAGCTGAGCTGCCGCGACGCGCGCTCCCTCGTCGAGATCGACGGGCGCGACCACTTCGCGCTCGTGGCGACCGACGGCGACGCGCCCGACGCGCCGCTCGTCGCCGTGGCGCGCTTCATTCGCGTCGCCGAGGGTTCCGAGGCCGCCGAGTTCGCGATCGTCGTCGGCGACGACTACCAGCGCCAGGGGGTCGCCGCCGAGCTGATGCGCCGGCTCGCCGAGGCGGCGGTGGATCGCGGCGTGGTGCGGCTGCGCGCGACGATGCTCTCGACCAACCTGCCGATCCAGCGCCTGATGATGGCGATCGCCGACGGACCCGTGCGCCGCCGCGAGCTCGGGTCGCTCGCCGAGGCGGAGGTCGATCTGGCGGCGGCGCGGCACCGCCGCGCCGCCTGACATCGCGGCGTGGCCTACAAGCTCACCGTGCGCGCCGGCCCGAAGGTCCGGCGCAGCCGCCATCGCGATCTCGACGACGCGCTCGATGCGCTCGAGGCGCGCGGCCGCGAGCTGGCGCGCGACGCGCCCGGCGAGGCCGTCGACCTGCGCTACAAGCGCGTCGAGGCCCGCGATCGGATCGTCGCCCGGCTCGAGCTCGCCGGGCCCCAGCGGCTGGTGCCGAGCGTTCGCGCCGGCGTCGACGTGCACGGCGACGGGTCGATCCAGGCCTACCGCGGCCGGGTCCGACGCGCGGCGATCGACGCCGCCGGCGGCGACGCCTACGTGGCGCTCCGGCGCGCGCTCTCGCAGCGCTGAGCGCTCAGAGCACGAGCGTCTGGCCGTGCCGGCGCAGCCAGTCGGCGTGCCGGCGGTAGTCCGGGCAGCGGCTTGCCAGCAGCGCCCAGAACCGCGGCGAGTGGTCCGGAACGCTCAGATGGCAGACCTCGTGCCAGACGACGTAGTCCAGGACGGCGACCGGGGCGAGCATGAGGCGCCAGTTGAAGCTCATCGCCCCCTCCGGGGAGCAGGACGCCCAGCGCGTGCGCTGGCCGCGGACCGTCAGCCGCGTGTAGCGGGCGCCGGCCGTCGCGCACGCCCGATCGAGGCGCGCGGCGACCTCCGCGCGCGCGGCGCGGCGATACCAGCGCTCGAGCGCCGGCCCGCGCTCCTCGCCGGCAGGCACGAGCAGCTCGGCGCCGCGGCGGGTCACGCGCCGGCGGTCGGGCTGGGTGCGCAGCCACAGCGTCTCCCCGGCGAAGGGCACCGTGTCGCCGCGGGCGGCGACGACCTCGGCGGCGCGGGCGAGCTCGGCGAGGCGACGCTCGATCCACGGGGTCAGCTCGCGGACCGCGGCGGCGGCCCGGCGCTCGGGCGCCGCACGGGGGAGCACCACCTGCACCCCGCGGGCGGCGTCGACGGTGACCCGGACGCGCCGAGCACGATCCGAGCGGCGGATCTCGTAGGCGATCTCGGCCATCGGCAGCCCATCAGGGTACGGTCTGAGACCGACATGCCCGCGCTCCCCGATCTCCCCGCGCCGCTCGCCGGCGACCGCGCGTCGCTGCGCTACGCCGCCGAGCGCGACATCCCCGAGATCCTCATCGCTCACCAGGACGACCCGCGCCTGTTCGTCGCGCTCGGGCTCGAGCGGCCACCGAGCGGAGCACAGCTCGGCCGACGGGCCGAGGCGGTCGCCGGCGACCGTGCGAGCGGGACGAGCGCGTGGCTGACCATCACCGAGCCCGGCGCGGACCTGTGCGTCGGCCAGGTCGACGTGTACGAGCTCGACTGGGAGCAACTCCACGCCGAGGTCTGCATCTGGGTCGCTCCGCGTCACCGCGATCGCGGGATCGCCGCCGACGCCCTGGCGCTCGTCGGCCGGTGGCTGATCGAGTCCTGCCGGATCATGCGCGTCCAGCTGCTCGCCGATCCCGGCCACGCGGCGCTGCGGCGCGCCGCGCAGCGCGCCGGCTACGTGACCGAGGGCGTCCTGCGCGGCTACCTGCGCCGGCGCGGCGACCGCGTCGACGTCACCGTCCTGTCGCTCGTCGCCGCCGACCTGGCGGTGGTCCGGTGAGGGCGTGGCGCGTGCCGCTGCCCGCCGGGGTGCGCGCACCCTTCGAGGTCTACGTCAACGGCGTGCGCCAAGAGCTCGGCTCCGACTATCGCGTCGCCGGCGGCGAGCTGCTGTTCGATCGCGAGCTCGTCCGCGAGAAGCTCAGCCGCTGGGCGTGGTTCCTGGGCTTCTGGGGCATCGGCACCTACAACCGCAACGACGAGATCGACGTCCGCTACGAGGTCGACGGGCGCCCGACGGTCGCCCACGCGCTCGAGATCAGGCCGCCCGAGTAGCCCCGCCCACGACCTCGCGCACGGCCCACGGACGGTGGAGCCGCAGCGCGGAGAGAATCGCTCGCGTCGCGGGGGAGCGGTTCAACGTGTAGAAGTGGATCCCCGGGGCGCCGCCGGCGAGCAGCTCGGCGCACTGCAGGGTCGCCTGGGAGACGCCGAGCTGCAGCACCGCCTCGGGATCGTGCGAGCGCCACTCGAGCGCCTCGCGCAGGTCGTCGGGGATCGTCGCCCCGCACATGCCGGTGAACCGCTTGATCTGGCGCAGGTCGGTGATCGGCATCACCCCGGGGATGATCGGGACGTCGATGCCCGCGTCGCGCGCCTCCTCGACGAAGCGGAAGTACAGCTCGTTGTCGAAGAACAGCTGCGTGATCAGGAAGTTGACCCCCTGCTCGATCTTCTCGCGCAGGAAGCGCAGGTCGTGCGCGAGGTCGGGCGCCTCGGGGTGAACTTCGGGGAAGCAGGCCGCCCCGACGCACACGTCGCCGTAGGCGTCGCGGATGAGCGAGACGAGCTCGGTCGAGTAGCTCAGCCCGTCGGGCGACGGCCTCCAGTCGGGCTCGCCCCGGGGCGGATCGCCGCGCAGCGCGAGCACGTTGTCGATCCCCGCCGCGCGCATGTCGCCGACGATCGCCTGCAGCTCCTCGCGGGTCGATCCGACGCAGCTGAGGTGCGCCATCGCCTCGATCCCGAGCTCCTGCTTGATCCACTTGACGAGCTCGAGGGTGCGGCCGCGCGAGCTGCCGCCGGCGCCGTAGGTGACCGACACGAAGTCGGGGGAGAGCTGGCGCAGCGACTCGAGCGCGAGCCCGAGGACGCGCTCGCCGGCATCGCTGCGGGGCGGGAAGAACTCGAACGAGAAGAGCGGCTCGTCGGCCTTCTCGAGCAGGCGATCGATGCGCACGGCTGCAGCCTAGCAACCTTGACAGAGCTATGTCAAGGTTAGCGCGGATGCGGCCCCACCTTCACGCGTCGGTCCCCGGGGAGCCCGGGTCAGGCCGCTCGCCAGCGCACCTGCGCCCCGTCCGGCTGCCGGGCCGCCTGGCCCGTCGCCTCGAGGTGGGTCAGGTGGGCGAGCGTCTGCGAGGTCAGCCACCACGCCGAGTCGACGTCGGGCCGGCTGTTCCAGATCGGCGCCAGCAGCTCGGCGACCGAGCGCGGCTCGCGGTCCAGCGCCGCGCGGACGGCGGTCTGGCGCTGCGCGGTCGCGCGCCGGCTCGCCGCGATGTGGCCGGGAACGTCGACGAACGGCTTGCCGTGTCCCGACAACCCGAGCCGCGAGTCCAGTCCGGCGACGCGGTCCAGCGAGGTCAGGAACGCCCCGACCGGATCCTCGGCGTAGCCGTAGTCGAAGTAGAGCGCGACCCGTCCGAGCAGGTGGTCGCCGGAGATGAGCAGCCGGCGCCCCGGCAGGTGCAGGCAGACCTCGGACGGGGCGTGTCCCGGCGTCTCGTAGGTCGTCCAGGTCCCGAGGTCGGTCTGGACCCGGACCCCGTCGACGAGCGGACGGTCGGCCCGCACGTCGCCGGCGACGTACATCGGCGAGCCCCGGTAGTCCTCGGCGTAGTCGGCGATGAGCTGGTCGGGGATCCCGGCGCGGCGCATGTGCTCGAGTCGTCGCTGCAGGCCCGGCTCGCGTTCGGCGACCTCGGCCCGGGCGTGGGCGACGTCGGGGTGCATCCACAGCTCACACCCGGCGCGCTCCACCACCGTGGCCGCCTCGCCCCAGTGGTCGTGGTGGGCGTGGGTGACGACGAGCAGGCTCGCCTGCTCGAGCTGAAGGCCGACCATCTCGAGCGCCTGCTCGAGGTCGGCGAGCGACCCCCGCGCGTGCACCCCGCAGTCGACGAGCACGAAGCCCGAGCCGGCCGCGATCGCCCAGGCGTTGCCGTGCGGCACCCGCGGCGCCCAGGGCAGCGGCAGCCGCAGCCGCCACAGGCCGGGCAGCACCCGCTCGCCCCGTCCTCGCTCCCGCTTGGTCGCCATCAGGGGCGCGGACACTAATGGCTGGTGGGGCGGGGCCCCGACGCGCCACTACCCTGGACCCGATGGGCCGCCGCCACCGCCAGCGCACCAAGCTCGCCGCGCCGGCCATCGACTACCCCGACGCCGACGGCAACACCCTCGCCCTCCGGGGCTCGCTCACCCCCGCGGCGCGGCGCGAGTACGGCGAGGTGCTCGCCGGCGGCCTTACGCGCGAGGACGCCCGCCAGCGCGCGCTCGAGCTGCTGTTCGAGCGCCTCGCCGTCTCCTGGACGATCGCTGAGCTGCCGATCACGCGCCAGAACGAGCTGCTCGCGCGCTACCGCATGGCCACTGCGCCCGAGCGCGCATTCGTCCTGCAGAGCCTGCGCGCTCACGTCGCCGAGCATTTCCCCGAGCTCGAGGTCCCGTGATCGACCCCGACGCGTTCGCGGCCCTGCTCTGCGACTGGTGCCTGGAGGTGGCGCCCGGCCAGCAGGTGATGCTCAACTCGACGACGCTCGCCGAGCCGCTGCTGGCGGCGCTGCATCGGGCGATCCTTGAGCGCGACGCCTGGCCGAGCCTGCGGATCGCGCTGCCCGGGCAGGCCGCCGACTTCTACCGCCACGCGAGCGCGCGCCACCTCGACGGCTATCCCGAAGCCGAGCTCGCCGAGCTGCAGGCCACCGACGCGGTCCTCGGGATCGACGCCCCGGCGAACGCGGCCGCGCTGGCCGGGATCGACCCGGCGCTCATCGCCCGGGCGGCCACCGCCCGCGCGCCGCTGCGCGAGGTGCGGATGGCGCGCCGCTGGTGCGCCACGATCTGGCCGACGCCGGCCCTCGCCCAGCTCGCCGGGATGGACGACCGGGGGTACGCCGAGTTCGTCCGCGCCGCGATGTTCCTGCACCGCCCCGACCCGGTCGCCGCCTGGCGCGAGCTGTCGCGGCGCCAGGCGGGACTCGCCGAGCGCCTGACCGGCGCCGGGCGGATCCGGATCGAGGCCGAGGGCACCGACATCACCCTCGACGTCGCCGGGCGCACCTGGATCAACTCCGACGGCCGGCGCAACATGCCCTCGGGCGAGATCTTCACCGGTCCTCACGAGCGTTCGGCCAACGGGACGATCCGCTTCACCGTGCCGACCGGTCCGCGCGGCGTCGTCGTCTCGGGCGTCGAGCTGACCCTACGCGACGGCGAGGTGGTGGCCCACCGGGCCGACCACGGCGAGGACTACCTCGCGGCCTCGCTGGCCACCGACGAGGGCGCCCGCTTGATCGGGGAGCTGGGGATCGGCACCAACGCCGGCATCGATCGCGCCACCGGCCACATCCTGTTCGACGAGAAGATGGCCGGCACCGTCCACCTCGCGCTCGGGCGCTCGTATCCCGAGACCGGAGGCACGAACGCCTCGGCGGTCCACTGGGACCTGATCTGCGACCTGCGCCAGGGAGGCCGGATCACCGCCGACGGCGAGGTCGTGGTCAGCGACGGCGCGCCGGCAACGGGCGCCTGACCGGGACCGTCACCCGGGATCGGTAGCGTGCGCGCGATGCGCCGCACGAAGATCGTCGCCACGATCGGACCCGCCTCGCGCGATCCCGACACGCTCGCGCGGATGGTGCAGGCCGGCCTCGACGTCGCCCGGCTGAACTTCTCGCACGGCGATCGCCAGCTGCACGCCGAGAACGCCGAGCGCGTGCGCGAGGCCTCGGCGGCGGTCGGGCGCCCGGTCGCCATCCTCCAGGACCTGCCGGGCCCCAAGCTGCGCATCGGCGAGCTGCGCGACGGCATCGCCGAGCTGTCCCGCGGCGAGAGCCTGCTGCTGCAGTGCGGCTCGCGCACGGTCGGCGACGGTGTGCGCATGTCGGTTTCGTGGGACGGGCTCGCCGATGCGGTCGAGCGCGAGGACATCATCTATCTCGCCGACGGCGCCATCCGCCTGCGCGTCGAGGCGGTCCGGTCGGGCGACCGCGAGATCGAGACCGTCGTCGAGATCGGCGGTACGGTCGCCACGCGTCAGGGCCTGAACATCCCCGGCTCGACGCGCGGCCTGGCCGCGGTGCCCGAGGAGGATCTCGACATGCTGCACTTCGGCGAGTCGATCGGAGTCGACATGGTCGCGCTGTCGTTCGTGCGCAGCCCCGACGACGTGCTGACCGTCCGCCGGCACACCCGGCTGCCGCTCGTGGCCAAGATCGAGAAGCCCCAGGCGGTCGAGGAGGCGACCGAGATCATCCGGGCCGCCGACGTCGTCATGGTCGCCCGCGGCGACCTGGGGATCGAGCTGCCGATCGAGGACGTGCCGATCGTCCAGAAGCGGCTGCTGCGGACGGCCGGGCGGCTCGCCCGCCCGTCGGTCACCGCCACCCAGATGCTCGACTCGATGGTCTCCTCGTCACGCCCGACCCGGGCCGAGGCCACCGACGTCGCCAACGCGATCCTCGACGGGACCGACGCGGTGATGCTCTCCCAGGAGACGGCGATCGGCTCTTTCCCGGTGGAGGCGGTGGCGATGATGGCCTCGATCGCCGAGCGCACCGAGCGCTCGCTGCCCTACGGCGTCTGGAACGAGGACCGGGTCCGCCGCGACGCCCGCGATCCGGCGTACACGATCGCCTACGGCGCCTGCGCCGCCGCGCGTGACCTCGGCCTTGCCGCCCTCGTCGTCCCGACTCTGTCGGGGCGCTCGGCGCGCCTCATCTCCGCCCATCGCCCCAACGTTCCCATCTACGCGCTCTCGCCGGGCCGCGAGACGGTGCGCCGCTGCGGGCTGATGTGGGGCGTGCAGGCCTCCCACCTGCCGCGCTACGAGGTGACCGAGGACCTGATCGCGGCCGCCGCCCGCCGCGTGGTCGAGCTCGGCTGGGTGCGCCGCGGCGAGCGCGTCGGGATCACCGCCGGGCTGCCGAGCGGCAGCCCGGGGACGACGAGCCTGTTTCAGGTGCAGCAGGTCTAGGTGTAGGACCCGATCGCCGCTGGCGTCAGCGCCCCGAGAAGTTGCGGACGGACGCTCGACGGCGGGAGGTCAGACTGCCGCCCGGGCGTAGAACTCGGCCTCCTGGCGGCCGAGCTCGGTGGTCGGCGGGTCGTCGTAGAACCACTCGCGCGCGATGCGATGGAAGTTGCCCCGGGCGTGCAGCTGCGCCATCACCGCCAGCGTCAGCACCTCCATCCGCCGTCCGAAGATGTGATCGGGCGGCGCGGTCTCCTGGCGCAGGTAGCCGAAGTACTCCGAGCGGGGGTCGCCCATGTCGATCAGGACCTGCGCGGCGTACTCGGGGGTGAGCTCGATCGCGCCGTCGACCATGTACCAGGAGGCCGCGGCGCGGAAGTGCTCGAGCACGCGCTCGGGGTCGAACCGCTCGGGGTCGGGGAAGAAGCCGACCTCGGTCCCGAGGCGCATGATCGTCGTGCTGTCGCCCTCGATGACCGCCCGGGCGACCTCGATCTCGAGCGCCACCGCGCCGGCGGGCATGTGCTTGAACAGCCCGAAGTCAAAGAACGCCATCCGCCCGTCGCGGAGCAGCATCGAGTTGCCGGGATGGGGATCGCCCGAGAACTGCCCGTGGCGGTACAGGCAGCTGAAGTAGAAGCGGTAGATCATCTCGCCGATCCGGTCGCGCTCGGGGTGCGACAGCTGCTTGAGCCCCTCGAAGCCGGTGCCCCGCACGTAGTCGGAGACCATCATCCGCTCGCGCGAGAGCGAGGTCACCACGCCGGGGATGACGATGAACGGGTGATCGCGGAAGATTCGGTGCAGCGTGCGCTGGTTCTGGGCCTCGAGCTCGTAGTCGAGCTCCTCCTCGATCCGCGTGCGGATCTCGGCGCCGAGCGTCTTGGGATCGATCCCGGGGGCGATCCGCTTGGCCAGGCGCAGGATCAGCCCGAGGTTCTGCAGGTCGGCACGCACCGCCGCGGCGACATTGGGGTACTGCACCTTGACCGCGACCTCGCGGCCGTCGAGCAGGCTCGCCCGGTAGACCTGGCCGATCGAGGCGGCGGCGATCGGCTCGGTGTCGAAGTCGCTGAAGACGTCGGAGAGCGTCTCGCCGAGCTCGGCCTCCATGACCTTGCGCATGTCCTTGAAGGTGACCGAGGGCGCGGCGTCGCGGAGCGCCGCGAGCTTGCGCTGGAACTCGTCGCGGTACTCGGGCGGGACGAGCCCGGTGTCCAGGAACGACATCACCTGCCCGATCTTCATCGCCGCGCCCTTCATCGTCCCCAGCGCCTCGACGATCTGCTCGGCGGCCTCGATGTGCCGGCGCTCGAGCGCGGCGTCGCGCCCCTCCCGGGTGCGGGCGACGTTGGCCGCGCGCGTGCCCGCCTGGCGGATCGCCTGGCCGGCGGCAAGCCCGCCGATGCGCGCCGTCCGGCCCACCCGGGACGTCGGGATCCCGTCCTGCGGCTTCTTGCGCGGCGTCGGCACCTACTGCTTGACCTGCGAGCCCGGCACGATGTCGTCGGCGCCGTCGCTCCAGCGCACCCAGGCCTTGTGCCCGCCGTCGTAGTCGTCGCCGAGCAGGATGAGCGTCGCCGGCTCGCCCATCGCCTCACACGGCGCGTCGCCCTCGGGATCGAGGCCGCGCCAGATCCGCACGAAGCGGTTTGATGCAAGCTCGTCGGCGACCGTCGTGGGATCGGTGTGACCGGGATGGATGCGCGTCTGCCCCGGCAACGCCAGCAGCGTGTCCATGATCGAGCTGCGCAGGTCGGCGCAGGTCGTGTGATCGGGGGCGCGAACGCCGCCGACCGACCCCCGGAACAGCGTGTCGCCGGTGAACACGTCGGTGCCGTCGACGAGCAGCGACAGCATCCCCGACGTGTGTCCCGGCGTGTGCAACGGCTCGATCGTCAGCTCGCCCGAGCGGATCGTCTCCCCGGGGGCCATCGTGTCGGTGACCCCCTCGACGAGGCCGCGCTCGTTGGCGTGGATGAGCACCGGGGTGCCGGGGTGGGCCTGCAGCACCGCCTCGAGATCGGCGACGTGGTCGTGATGGTGGTGGGTGAGCAGCACGTGGGTGAGGTCGAGCCGGTTGGCGTTGAGGTACTGAAGCAGCGGCGCCACCGGTCCGCCCGCGTCGACCATGACCGCCGAGCCGCCCTCGTGGTCGGCGACCACGTACGTGTTGGACAGCCACTGGTCGCTCATCGATCGCTCGATCACCATCTTTCAGAGCGTATCGGCCTCCGGGTGGTTGTAGGCTTGCAGCCGTGAGCCTGATCCACACCTGCTACCGGATCCTCGACGTCGACCGCTCGGTCGCCTTCTACGAGGCGCTCGGCTTTCAGGAGAAGCGCCGGGTGCCGATCCGCGAGGAGGCGATCAACGTCTTCATGGGCTTGCCCGAGGACGGCGAGAACCCGCGGCTCGAGCTCACCCACAACTTCGACCAGACCGAGCCCTACGAGCTCGGCACGGGCTACGGGCACATCGCGATCACGACCGATGACCTCGACGGCCGTCTCGCCGAGCTCTCCGAGCAGGGGATCGAGCCCGAGAAGCCCCCGTACACGATCCGCGAGGGGGGCAACCGCCTCTGCTTCGTGCGCGACCCCGACGGGTACCGCATCGAGCTCATCGAGCGCTCCTGACGATGGTCGACACCGTCGGCATGGGCAAGCTGCTCGAGCGCTTCGCGCAGGGAGTGGCGGCCCACGATCGCGAGAACCCCGATCACACCAGCTGGGGGATCGGGATGGCGCACTTCGACATCGAGCGCCTCGGCCTCGAGGAGGGGGAGGACATCCTCCCCGGCATCGTGCTCCAGGCCGACGGCGGCGGCACCGGCAACTTCCGCGTGCTCTGCGACGGCCAGCACGACGGCGCCGGCGAGCTCGAAGAGGAGGAGGTCGTTGACGCGGTCGGCTCCCAGGAGATCGGCGAGCCGGTCTACGTCGAGGGCGGCGGGGCGCCGCCTCCGGTCAGGCCACCGCTGTAGCGACCCGCTCGGCCACGCGGCCGGCGAGCCACTCGATCGTCGGACAGCGGATCCCGTGACGCGCGCCGGCGCGCCGGACCGCTCCCGCGACCGCGTCGAGCTCGGGATCGCGGCCCGCGGCGAGGTCGCGACGCATCGAGGAGCCGAGCTGCGGATGCGCGGCCTCGAGTTCGGCCAGCGTCCGCTCCGCCGCGACGTCGGCGCCCTGCGCCCGGGCGACCGTCGCCGCCTCGGCGACCGCGCCGTGCAGCGCCGAGCGCCACCGGGGGTCCTCGCGGATTGCGCCGAGCGGCCGATCGGCGGCGCTCGTGGTCAGCGCCAGCGGGCACAGCCGGACGAGCTTTGACCACATGACGTCGACCTCGCGCCCCCCGGTTCCGACCGCGAGGCCCGCCCGCCGCAGCGCGCCCGCCAGCGCGAACAGGCCGGGCTGCGCGCCGGCGAGGTCGACCCGGCAGCCGGGGCTCGTCTGCACGATCTCACCATCCCGCGGGCGGTCGGACTCGAGCCGGATGGTCCCGGCGGCGACGCGCTCCGAGCCGAAGCGCTCGCGAAGCACCGCCAGGTGCTCGACCCCGTTGAGCAGCGGCACGACGAGCGGCGGCTCGGCCCCGATCCGCTGCAGCGCGGTCCGCAGGCCGGTCGCCTTGGTGCAGACGAGGAGCGCGTCGACGTCCTGGCGCAGCTGAGCCACGGCCGCGGGGCGCGCGGCGAAGTCGCCGAGCAGGGCGCTGCGCACCCGGAGCCCGTCGCGCGCCAGCGCCGCGGCGGTGTCCTCGTGGGCGACCACGACGATCTCCCCACCGGCGCGCGTCATCGCCGCCGCCAGGAAGCCGCCGACGCCGCCCGGTCCCAGCACCGCGATCGGCGGCACAACGGAGGCGTCGATCAGCCGGCGGCGCCGGCCAGCTGGGCGGGGGCGGGGGCCTTGTCCTGGATCATCTGCCCCTTGGACGCCGCCGTCGAGCGGATCGACTGCAACCGGGACTGCGTGCCGTCGATGTCCGAGGAGCTGACGTTTCCCCTCTTGATCTTGCCGGTCAGCGCCCCGATCTGGTCCGCGACCGCCGTCAGCGGAGAGAACAGCTTCGACAGCGTCGGTGAGGCGTGCACGTCCTGCGCCGCCAGTCGGATCTCGCGCTTGACGTACAGGGCCGCCAGCCCTGCCTTGACGAGGGTCAGCTTGTGCGAGAGGGGATGGCTGAAGTCGCCCGCCTTGAACGGCTTGTAGATGTAGCGGTGGAAGGCGCCGAAGCCGAGCCCCGCATGGAGCAGGAACTTCGTCTTGGCCAGGTGGATCCCGCTGCTCGTGCTCGTCGCCGCCCCGCTGGAGCTCGACGCGCCGGAGCTCGACGCGCTGGAGCTCGACGAGCTCGAGCCGCACCCGGCGAGCCCACCGGCCGCGAGACAGGCGGCGACGATCAGGACGAGCGAGAACGACCGCATGCTGCGCAGGGCGATCACAGATCGCTCAGGATAGTCGGGACTTGCGGCCGCGCACCTGTGCCCACGCGTTGCGCGCCTGGCGCATCGCCGCGAGCACCTGGGCGCGCGTCTCCTCGGCGGCGGCCGCGGCCGCCTGAGCCTGCTGCTTGGCGCGCGCGCCGCGGGCGAGCAGGCCGAACGACCACAGGCCGGCCTCGAGCAGCCGCCCGCCGCGTTCGAGGTCGTAGGCCACGGCGTCGCGCAGCGCCACGCCTCGCTTCCCCTCGCGGATGTGACGGACGCGTGATTGCCCGACGACGTCGGCGAGGCCGGCGAGCGCGCGGCCGGCGGCGGTCGGCTCGGGGTCCTGCGGATCGACGCCGGCGATCACGGCGAGCTCGTCGCGCACCGCGCGGGAGAGGCGATCGTGGAGCTCGAGCCAGGCGGCGCGCAGAGCCGGGGTGTTCTCGACCATCTCGACGAACATCGGCACGAACTCGACGAGCTCCTCGGGGATCTCGTCGAAGCGCGCCATGTCCTCGCGGATCGAGCGCACCATGGCGTCGGTCAGCGACTCGTCGTCGCGGCGCTCGCGCAGCGCCCGGGCGAGCCGTTCGATCGTTTCGTCGGCGGTGTCGAGGACCATCGACTCCTTGGTCGGGAAGTAGTTGTAGACGGTCTTCTCCGAGACCCCCACGCGGTCGGCGACCTCGGCCACCTTGACGTTGTCGAAGCCGCGGATGGCGAACAGCGCGGTCGCGGCGTCGGAGATGAGCTGGCGGGTCAGCCGGCGCTTACGCTCGCGCAGCCCCTCCTCGGGGTGGACGGCGCGGTAGCGCGCCTCCTCGAGCTCGCGATGGGACCGCATCGCGGCGGCCATCCGATCCCCGAGCTCGTCGGCGATCAGCTCGTGCAGCGCGGCGTCGCCGAGGTGCTCCTCCTCGCTGTGGCGGACGGGCGGCGGCGTCGACATCGCTCGGGTCAAGGATACCCGACAAAGTTCACTTGCAGCATAAGTGCAGTCTCTGTATCTTTACTGCCCATGACAGAAGCCGCCATCCTTACCCAGGGCCTGACCAAGCGCTTCGGCGCGCTGCGGGCCGTCGATGACTTCGACCTCCGCGTGCCCGAGGGCTCGGTCGTGTCGCTGCTCGGGCCCAACGGGGCGGGCAAGACGACGACCGTGCGGATGCTGGCCACCCTCATCGCTCCCGATGGGGGGCGCGCGTGGGTGGCCGGCCACGACGTCGTCCGGGATGCCGCTCGGGTCCGCGAGCGGATCTCGCTGACCGGCCAGTTCGCCGCCCTGGACAAGAACCTGACCGCGCGCGAGAACCTCGTCCTCATGGCCCGGCTGCGCGGACGCACCTCGCGTGCGGCGCGCGAAGTCGCCGACCGGCTGATCGACCGCTTCGACGTCGGGCGGTTCCGTGACCGCCTGGTCAAGCAGATGTCCGGCGGCGAGCGCCGCCGCGTCGACCTCGCCGCGAGCCTCATCGATCGTCCCCAGGTGCTCGTGCTCGACGAGCCGACGACCGGCCTCGATCCTCGCAGTCGCCAGGTCGTGTGGGGGACGATCCGCGAGCTCGTCGGCGAGGGCGTCACGCTGCTCTTGACCACCCAGTACCTCGAGGAGGCCGACGCGCTCGCCGACCGGGTGGTGCTCATCGACCGCGGTCGCGAGGTGGCGGCGGGCTCCCCCGCCCAGCTCAAGGCTCAGGTCGGAGAGCAGCGGGTCGATGTCATCGCCGCCGACGCCGTCGAGTTCGAGCGCCTCCGGGGGCTGCTCGGCCAGCACTTCGCGATCACCCCCCTCGAGGAGGTGCGGACCGTGTCCGTCGCCGCCCCCGAGGAGGCCGCCGACCTCGAGCGGGTCGCGCGCGCGGTCCGCGCCGGCGGGATCGCCGTCGACGAGATCGCGCTGCGGCGCCCGACGCTCGATGACGCCTTCCTCGCCCTCACCGGCCACGCCCCCCTGTCCGACCCGCCTTCCCCGGACGACGAGCCCGAGCCGATCCTCGAGACCCGGGAGGCCGCATGACCTCTGGATCGGTGACGCCGGCGCGCTTCGGCGGCCCGCCGCGCTCCGGCCGCCCGGCGCGCTTCGTCCGCCACACCGCGCTGCTGACCGGGCGCAGCCTGCGCGCGATCCCGCGCGTGCCCGAGCGCCTGCTCGACGTGACGATCCAGCCGATCGTCTTCATCCTGCTGTTCCTGTACGTGTTCGGCTCGGCCATCCACGTGCACGGGATCAGCTACAAGGACTATCTGTTCCCCGGGATCATCGGGCAGTCGCTCGCCTTCGGGGTGATCAGCACCGGGACCGCGACCTCGGCCGACATGACCGAGGGCGTGATCGACCGCTTCCGGTCGATGCCGATCAGCCGCCTGTCGATCATCAACGGCGAGGTCATGGGCCAGGTCTGCGAGCAGGTGCTCGGGCTGGTGATCACGGCCGGGTTCGGCCTCGCGCTGGGATGGAGTCCACAGCTGACGCTCGCCCACGCGATCGAGCTCGCGGTGCTGCTCGCGCTCGGGATGGTCGCGTTCACGTGGTGCGGCGTCCTCGTCGGCCTGCTCGTCCGCTCGCCCGACGCGGTCCAGGGGATGGGCTTCATCATCATCCTGCCGCTGACCTTCATGGCCGGCACCTTCGTCCCGATCGCGGGGATGGACGCGATCCCGCGCGCGATCGCCGATTGGGACCCGATCTCGGCGCTCGTGGCCACCGTGCGCTCGCTCACTCAGGGCGTGCCCACCGGCGGGTCGTGGCAGCTGGCCCATCCCGAGCTGGCCATGATCGGCTGGTGTGTGCTGCTCATGGCGGTGTGCGTGCCGCTCGCGCTGCGTCGTCTGCACCGCACCGTCGCCGCCTGAGCCGCCGCCCAGCGCCCCCTCCGCCCCCGAGCGAGGCGGCGAGTACGGTATGGGCGATGACCGCCTCCGCCGGCATCCTCGCCCGTGGTCCCTGGCGCCCCGAGGACATCGAGGCGCGCTGGCACGAGGAGCCCTACGCGCCGTCGCCGCAGGCCGTGCACGAGGCCGACCGCGCGGTCGCGCAGCTGCGTGACCGGGGCTCGCCGAGCCACGACGGCCTCGCCGGCCGGCTGCGCGGCTGGGAGAGCTCGGGCGGCAAGCTGCGGCTCGATTGCGAGCCGGCGCGCTGGGCGCTGCGCCTGCTTCCCGGCGGCGCCGAGGGGAGCCTGTCGGCGCTCTGCGTCGTGCGCTCGGTCGACGGCCGCTGGCTGGCGGGTCGCCGCGCGCCCTGGCTGGCCACCTGGGCCTGCCGCTGGGCGCTCGGGGCCGCCGGCTCGGTCGAGGTCGACGAGAACCCCGCCGAGACGCTCGTCCGCGAGCTGCGCGAGGAATGGTCGGTGACGCCCGAACGGCTCAGCGTCGAGGCGCTGCTCGAGCTCCCGAGCGGGATCGCCATGGTCCTCGGCCAGGCGTGGCTCGCCGAGGGGGCGAGGGTGACCCCCGACGCCGAGCACGACGAATTCGCGTGGTGGCCGGCCGACCCCGCCGACTGGCCCGAGCAGGCGGACACGCCGCTGCGGCGCACCGCCGAGCTCGTGTGCGCCGCGTGATGCGCCGCCGCCTTATCGGCGTCGTCACCTTCCAGCGGCTCGAGGGCGTCTCGTTCTTTCACTCGTCGGTGTACCTCGGCCTGCTCGCGTGCGCGTTCGTGGCGCACAACCCGCAGCCCGAGACGTTCATCCTCGGCCTCGGCCACGGCCTGCTGTGGATCGGCATGTCGCTCGTCTGCATCGTCGCCGCCCGCGCGCACGTCATCCCGTTCTGGCTCGCGGTGACCGTCGTCGTGCTCGGCGGGCTCGGTCCGTTCGCCGGCTCGATCGGCTTCCTGGTGGCCGATCGTCGGCGGCTCGCGACGCAGTAGAGTGAAATCGAGCCACCCGGATGTCGGTCGATACCAGCACCATCGAAGTCGTGATGCCGGCCATGGGCGACTCGGTCGCCGAGGGCACGGTGCTCCAATGGCACAAGCGCGAGGGCGACGCCGTCGTCGCCGAGGAGACGCTGCTCGAGATCTCGACCGACAAGGTCGACGCCGAGGTTCCCGCTCCCGCCTCGGGCACCCTGGTCAAGATCCACGCCGCCGAGGGCGACTCGCTCGCCGTCGGCGCCGTGCTGGCGGAGATCGCCGCCGACGACCCGGACGCCCGGCCGGCGGGCCGGGGCAACGGCGCCCCGGCCCCGGAGCCCGCTCCGGCGGCCGCGACCGACGCGACGGCCCCGGCCGCGGGCAACGGCGCGATCGAGGCCGAGCGCCCGGCCGCGGGTGACGAGACCGAGAGCCCGGCCGCGGGTGGCGAGACCGAGCGCCCGGCCGCGGGTGGCGAGACCGAGCGTCCGGCCGCGGGTGACGAGACCGAGCGTCCGGCCGCGGGTGGCGAGACCGAGCGTCCGGCCGCGGGTGACGACTCGACCGAGACTGAGACCGTCGACCCCGACCTGCCGGTCTCGGGCGAGGCGCCGCCCGTCAGCGAGGCCGAGGCCGCCGCCGGCGCCCAGACCGAGGCCGAGGGCGTCGCCTCCGCGCAGGCCGCCGTCGCCGGGGACACGATCGAGATCGTCACTCCGACCGGCGGCGAGTCGGTCTCGGAGGGGACGATCCTCGAGTGGGCGGTCAAGGTCGGCGACGCGGTCGCCGATGGCCAGACGGTCGTCGAGCTCTCGACCGACAAGGTCGACATGGAGCTGCCCGCGCCGGCGGCCGGGACGATCACCGAGATCCTCGCCCGGGAGGGCGAGACGGTGTCGGTCGGACAGGTGATCGCGCGCATGGCCGTCGCCTCGGCCACGCCGGCCGCGCCGGCCGCCGACACGCCGGCCGCCGACACGCCGTCCCCCGCCGCGCCGTCTCCGGCCCTGGCGACGACGACCGCGCCGCAGACTCCCGACCGCTCCGGACCGGCGGGCAACGGCGCCCCGGCCCCGGCGCCCGCTCACGCCTCGCCGCTCGCCCGCCGGATCGCCGCCGCCGAGGGCATCGATCTCTCCACCGTCCGGGGCACCGCCCGCGGCGGTCGGATCACGAAGGCCGACGTGCTCGCGGCGGGCAACGGTGCCGGTGCCCACGCGGCGGCCACGGCGCCGCCCACCCCCGCGCCCGACGCCGAGCCGGCCACGCCCGCCGGCGCGCAGCTGATCAAGGGCAGCGGCGCGGCGCTCGCGCGCTACATGGAGCGCAGCCGCTCGATCCCCACCGCGACGTCGGTGCGCACACTGACCGTGACGACGCTCGACGCCCGCCGCCGGCAGCTGCGCGAGGCCGAGCAGAGGGTCTCCTTCACTCACCTGATCGCCTACGCGATCGCCCGGGTGGCGACCGAGGAGATGCCGGTCATGGCCCACCACTTCGCCGAGATCGATGGCAAGCCCCATCGCGTCGACGACGACGCGGTCAACCTCGGGCTGGCGGTCGACGTCGAGCGCCGGGACGGCACCCGCACGCTGATGGTGCCGGTCATCCGCGACGCCGGGCGGCTGGGCTTCGACGACTTCCTCGCCGCCTACGGCGAGCTCGTCGAGAAGGCGCGCGGCAACGCGCTGACCGCCGACGACCTCGCGGGCGCCAACCTGACGTTGACCAACCCGGGCGGGATCGGCACCGTCGCATCGGTGCCGCGGCTGATGGAGGGCCAGGGGACGATCGTCGCCACCGGCGCGATCGCCTACCCGCCCGGCCTCGGGCGGATCGGCGCCCAGATCGGGGCCGAGAAGGTCATGACGATGACCTCGACCTACGACCACCGGATCATCCAGGGCGCGGAGTCCGGCCGCTTCCTGCAGCGCGTCGAGGCGCTGCTGCAGGGCGAGTCGGAGTTCTACGAGCGCGTCTTCGCCGACCTCGGGGTGACGCTCGCGCCGCTGCCGACGCCCGCGGAGGCGGCGACGACGCCCGCTCCGGCGACGCGGCCCGCTCCTGCCCCCGCTCCCGCGACGACGCCGACGCCCGCCGAGGAGGCCGCGCCGGCGCCCGCCGCCGACCCCGAGCGCGACGAGCAGATCATGCGCGCCGTCCAAGCCGCCGACTCACTGCTTAAGGCCCATCGCACGCACGGGCATCTCGCCGCCCGCCTCGACCCGCTCGGGCGCGAGGCCGAGGGCGACCCCGCGCTCGATCCCGGACCGCTGGGGCTGACCACCGAGCTGATGGCCACGATCCCGTCGCACATCCTGCGCATGTACGTCCCGGGCGCGACGCTCGCCGAGGCGCTGCCCGTACTGCGCGAGACCTATTGCGGCACGATCGCCTACGAGATCGAGCACATCGGCTCCCATCGCCAGCGGTTGTGGCTGCGCGAGGCGATCGAGTCGGGGGCGTTCCGCGCGCCGCTGAGCGCCGACGAGCAGAAGGCGCTGCTCAAGCGCCTCACCCAGGTCGACGCGTTCGAGCGGTTCATGCACAAGGCCTACCTGGGCCAGAAGCAGTTCTCGGTAGAGGGGCTGGACATGACGGTCCCGATGCTCGACGAGCTGATCCAGCTCGCGGCGAGCCGGGGCGCGCGCGAGATCGTCATCGGGATGGCCCACCGCGGCCGGCTCAACGTGCTCGCGCACAACCTCGGCCGGCCCTACGACACGATCTTCGCGGAGTTCGAGGGATCCTCGACGCTCGAGCCGATCACGACCCTCCCCCAGGGCGGGACCGGCGACGTCAAGTACCACCACGGCGCGCAGGGCTCCTACCAGATCTCCGACGGCGAGTCGGTCATCGTCCGCCTCGAGTCCAACCCGTCGCACCTCGAGTTCGTCTGCCCGGTCGCCGAGGGGGCGACCCGCGCCGCCCAGACGACGCGCCAGGGTCCGCACGCCCATCAGGACACCAACGCCGCGATCCCGATCATCCTCCATGGCGACGCCGCCTTCCCCGGACAGGGCATCGTCGCCGAGACGCTCAACCTCCAGGCGCTCGACGGCTACACCGTCGGCGGCACCGTTCACATCATCCAGAACAATCAGGTCGGTTTCACCACCGACGCCGACGACGCGCGCTCGACCGCGATGGCCTCCGACCTGGCCAAGGGCTTCGACGTCCCGATCATCCACGTCAACGCCGACGACGTAGCCGCCTGCGTCAGCGCGGTCCGCCTCGCCTTCGCCTTCCGCCAGGAGTTCGGCCACGACGTGCTGATCGACCTCATCGGCTACCGGCGCTTCGGGCACAACGAGGCCGACGAGCCCGCCTACACCCAGCCCGAGATGTACTCGATGATCAAGAGGCACCCGTCGGTGCGCGAGCTCTACGCGCGCGAGCTGATCGACGCCGACGTCGTCTCCGAGCAGGAGTCGACCGAGATGACCGACGGGGTGTGGACCGAGCTGACCGAGTGCCACGCCGAGCTCAAGGAGCGGATCGCCGCCGCCAAGCACGTCGATCACGCCACCGGCGAGTACCAGCTCGATCGGACCCCGTCGCCCGAGGTCAAGACCGCGGTCGCGCTCGACCGCCTCCAGGTGCTCAACGAGGAGCTGCTTGCGGTGCCCGACGGCTTCACCGTGCACCCGAAGCTCCTCAAGCAGCTCGAGCAGCGCCGCGAGGCGCTGGCCACCGACGAGCGCAAGATCGTCTGGGCCCATGCCGAGGCGCTCGCCTTCGCCTCGCTGCTGTCCGAGGGGATCCCGATCCGCCTCACCGGGCAGGACACCGAGCGCGGCACCTTCAGCCAGCGCCACCTCGTCCTGCACGACCCCAAGACCGGCCAGGAGCACTGCGCGATGCAGCACCTGCCCGGGGCGCTGGCGCCGATGGAGCTGCACAACAGCCCGCTCTCGGAGATGGCCTGCGTCGGGTTCGAGTACGGCTACTCCCAGGAGGGGCCCGAGACGCTCGTCCTCTGGGAGGCGCAGTTCGGCGACTTCGTCAACGGCGCCCAGGTGATCATCGACCAGTTCATCAGCTCGGGCCTGGCCAAGTGGGGCCAGACCTCGCGCCTGACCCTGCTGCTGCCCCACGCCTACGAGGGCTCGGGCCCCGAGCACTCCTCGGCGCGGCTCGAGCGCTTCCTGCAGCTCGCCGCCGAGGGCAACATCCGGGTCGCCAACCCGACGACGCCCGCCCAGTACTTCCACCTGCTGCGTCGCCAGGCGCGGATCGCCAAGCAGCGCCCGCTCGTCGTGATGACGCCGAAGAGCCTGCTGCGGCTTGCGCACGCTTCGAGCTCGACCGACCAGCTCGTCTCGGGTCGCTTCCGCCCGGTGCTGCCCGACCCGAGCACCGATCCGCAGGCGGTCACCCGGCTCGTCCTGTGCACCGGCAAGATCTTCTACGACCTGCTCGGCGCGCCGGCGCGGGTGGAGAGCCCGCAGGTCGCGCTGGGCCGCGTCGAGCTGCTCTACCCGTTCCCGCAGACCGAGCTGATGGAGCTCGTCGACACGTATCCCAACCTCCGCGAGGTCGTCTGGGTCCAAGAGGAGCCACGCAACATGGGCGCGCGGGCGTTCATGTCGCCGCGCCTGCTCCAGGTGCTCCCCGAGCACCTCCAGTTCGGCTACATCGGCCGGCCGGAGCGCGCCGCCTCGGGCGAGGGTTATCCGATCGCCCACGCCACCGAGCAGAAGCGGATCGTGTCCGCCGCGCTCGACGCCGACTGCTCGGTCTCGCAGTTCCCGCTCATGCTGCCCGGAGAGCGCTGAGGCACCTTGCGCAAGGTGTTGCTGGGGCTTGGGGCGGCCGTGGCGCTGCTGGGTGCCACCGCGTGCGGGGCGCGATCGCACGCGGACCCGACCCGCCGCGCGGCCGGCACCGTCCCCGCGAGCGCGCTGACCCGTGCCGCCCCGTCCGCCCCGACGACCCTGACCGTCGGCCCGGCGAGCGTCGGCGGTCCGGTGCCCGGCGGCTTCCTCGGCCTCTCGCTCGACCTGACGTCGCTCGAGCGCTACGCCGGCGATGACCCGGGGAAGCTCGACACCCCGTTCGTCCACCTCGTGCAGGCGATCTCGGGCGGTGCGCCCCCGCTGCTGCGGGTCGGGGGCGACAGCACCGACTGGAGCTGGTGGCAGATCGGCCATCAGCCGCCTCCGCCCGGGATCCGCTACACGCTGACCCCCCGGTGGATGAGCGTCGCCCACGCGCTCGCCCAGACGCTGCACGGCAAGCTCATCCTCGGCATCAACCTCGAGGCCGACAGCACGCGGCTCGCCTCCGCCGAGGCCGACGCGATGGTCTCGCGGATCGGCGCGCCGCTCATCTCGGCGCTCGAGATCGGCAACGAGCCCGAGCTCTACGGGTCCTTCCCCTGGTACAAGGACGCAAGCGGCCATCACGTCTACGGGCGCCCGCCGAGCTACGACGAGTCCGACTTCTACGCCGACTTCGCCCGGATCGCGAGGGTGATGCCCGGCAGCGTCCGGGTCGCCGGTCCCGACAGCGGCGGCCCGCATTGGCTGCCGACGCTGGGGACCTTCCTCGCCCAGGAGCCGCGGGTCGGCCTGGCCGCGATCCACGCCTATCCGCTCAAGCACTGCACCCACTCGAAGGTGATCACTCCCGTCGACCTGCTCGCGCCTTCGTCCTCGGCCGGGTTCGCGCAGCTCGTCTCGCCGTTCATCGCGGCGGCGCACGCCCACGGCCGCCCCGTGCGGATCGACGAGATGAACGGGATCTCGTGCGGGGGGGTCAAGGGGGTCAGCGACACCTACACCTCGACGCTGTGGGTGCTCAACACGCTCTTCGAGCTGCTCCGCGCCGGCGTCGACGGCGTCAACGTCCACACCGTGCCCGGGACGCTGCAGGAGGTGCTCGGGGCGACCGAGCTCCACGGACGCTGGTCGGTCACGGTCCACCCCGAGTACTACGGGTTGATGATGTTCGCCCAGGCCGCGCCGGCCGGCGCGCGGGTGCTGCGGCTGACCTGGAAGCCGCCGGCGGGTGTCGACGCCTGGGCGACGCGCGCGACCGACGGGCGCGTGCGGATCGTGCTCATCAACGACCGCACGGTCAGCGCGCAGACCCTGCGGGTGCGCGCCCCCGCCGCCGGACCGGCGAGCGTCGAGCGGCTGCGCGCCCCTGGCTGGGGCGCGACCTCGGGGGTCACCCTCGGCGGTCAGAGCTTCGGCGCGGCGACCACCACCGGGATGCTGCAGGGCACCTCGACGCTCTCGACCCTGCGCCCGGTCGCCGGCCAGCTCGTCGTCCGCCTGCCGCCGGCGAGCGCGGCGCTTCTGACGCTCCCGCCGACCGCCGCCGGCTCAGCTGTGGCACCCTAGCGCCATCCGCTTTCGCCGAGACGGCTCCCGTCGCGACAACTCCCGCCGGACGTTCATGCCAAGCCTCGGCGTGCACGACATGGCGATCGACCTCGGGACCGCGAACACGCTCGTCTACGTCGGTGGCCGGGGCATCGTCGTGTCCGAGCCCTCGGTGGTCGCGTCCGATCTCGGTAGCGGCGCGGTGCACGCCGTCGGGGCCGAGGCCGAGCTGATGATCGGCCGCACGCCGGCGACGATCTCGGCCACCCGGCCGCTGCGCCACGGCGTCATCGCCGACTTCGAGGTCACCGAGGAGATGCTGCGCTACTTCATCCGTAAGGTCATCGACCGGCGCACCGCGCATCCGCGCCTGATCGTGTGCGCGCCCTCGGGGGTCACCGAGGTCGAGAAGCGCGCCGTCGAGGAGGCCTCGCTCGCCGCCGGCGCGCGCCAGGTGCACCTCATCGAGGAGCCGATCGCGGCCGCCATCGGGGCCGGCCTGGAGATCGAGGAGCCGGTCGGGCGGATGGTGGTCGACGTCGGCGGCGGCACGAGCGAGATGGCGGTCATCTCGCTCGGCGGGATCGTCATCGCCCGCTCGGTCCGTGTTGGCGGCTACGAGATGGACGAGGCGATCGCCAGCTACATCCGCAACGCCTATCAGCTGGCGATCGGCTCACGGACCGCCGAGACGATCAAGATCGAGCTCGGCTCGGCGCTGCCGCTCGGCGACGGCGAGCGGATCTTCGAGGTCCGCGGGCGCCATCTCGTCAGCGGCCTGCCGACCGCGGTGCAGCTGCGCTCCGAGGAGGTGCGCGCCGCGATCGCCACCCCGCTGGCCGAGATCCTGCGGGCGATCCGCGACACGCTCGAGCAGACTCCGCCCGAGCTCGCCTCCGACATCGCCCGCGACGGCATCCTGCTCGCCGGGGGCGGCACGCTCATCCGCGACTTCGACGAGCTCGTCGCGCGCGAGACCGGGATGCCCGTCTCCCGCGCCGAGTCACCGCTGACCTGCGTGGCCGTCGGCTCCGGCCAGGCGCTCGACCATCTCGATACGCTGAGCCTGACCACGCGCCAGCTGGGCCGTTCGCCGGCGACCCCCGACTGGCGCACCGCCCAGTCCTGAGCGACGCTCGCGCCCGGTCATGCGCGCGAGCGCGGCGCTGACCGCGCACGCGGCGAGCAGCACGAGGAACGGGTCGATCGGCTCCCGGAACCGCGGCGTCTCGGCGTTGACGAATACCGTCGAGAGCAGGAGCAGCAGCGGCATCGCCCACACCCAGCGGGGCGCGGCCCGGGCCTGGCGGGTGCCGACGCCGGCGAGCGCGAGCGCCGCGAGCAGCCAGAACGCGGCCACGCCGGTGCGCGCGACGTCGACGTCCAGTCCCATCGCCCACGCCGAGGCGTGCCAGGCCGCCGGGCCCTCGAGCTCGGCCATGCGCAGCAGGTTATGCCAGCCGGCGCTCAGCGGCGCGGTCGGATGGTGCTCGACGTAGCGGACGGCCCGCACGCCCAGGCGACTGCTGAGCTCGGGCTCGGTGTAGCGGCCGGCGGTGGACCTGAGGTCGGAATCGGCGGGGATCTTCCAGAAGTAGCGCCACTTGAACGGGATCGCCGTCGCGGCCGCCGACGATGGGTTGTAGGTGCCGCGCACCGTGATCCCCGTCTCGTCGGAGACCGGGATGAAGCGGTGCATCACGACCGCGTTGCGGATCGTCCACGGCGCGATCATCAGCGCGCAGGCGAGCGTCAGCGTGACGACGCCGCGGACGCGGGCGACGGGGGCTATCGCGAAGGCCAGCGGCAGCCACAGCAGGATCGCGTTCTCATGGGTCAGGGTGGCGAGCCCGAGCACGAGCCCGGTCGCGGCCGCCCAGCGCAGCGGATGGCCCGAGCGCGCCCCGCGGAGGGCCATCCAGACGGCGCTGAGCTCGAGCACGAGGAGCAGGTTCTCGGCCACCAGCGTGCCCGAGGTCTCGATCAGCACCGGGTAGATCGCCGCCAGGCCCATCGCGACCAGGGCGGTCGGCATGCCGAACAGCTCCAGCGCGACCAGCCCCACCAGCCCCACCGCCAGCGTCCCGACGACCGCCTGCTCGATCCGCTCTCCGGGCACGGCGGGGCGGTGCCCCGACGCGTGCCCGTCCAGCAGGTCGGCGATCGCCAGCGCATACGGAAACGCCGGCGGGAAGTAGGCGGTCGGCCCGCGCGCGCCGCCGGCAGCCGCGCCCGGCCCCGAGCCGGTGTCGTAGTCGCCGGTGCGCGCGATCTCGGAGGCGAGCCGGTTGTACGTCCCGGCGTCGTTGACCGGCCGGTAGGGGGTGTGCTGCACGTAGGCGATCCGCAGCCCCAGCGCCGCGATCAGGATCACGCCGACGGCGACGGCCGTCAGTGGATGCCGACGATGCCCGCGCAGACCCAATTCGACGCGCCCGCGCCGCCTTGCCAGATCCGGGAGGCCACCGCGTCCTGGTCGGCCTTCGAGGCGAGGTAGGCGGCGCCGCCGGCGCCGCCGAACAGCTTCCAGGTGCTGGGGATGATCTGGTAGTAGCCTGAGGCGCCCGCGCCGTTGGGCGGCAGGTTCTGCCCGCCGGACTCGCACAGGACGATCGGGTACGGGATCGCCCAGTTGCCGCTCGGGCCCAGCGCCCCCGTCGACGGCGGCGGGGCGGGCGGGGCCTGTTCTGCGGCGCGCGTGGCGGCGGCCTGCTGCGCCTGCAACCGGCCGATCTCGCTCGCGAGGTCGCCGCCGCGGGCGCGGCTGGCGGCGAGCGCCGCGCGCTGGGCATCCTGCGCCCCGGCGAGCGCCCCCTGCTTGGCGCCCAGCAGGGCGCTCATCCCCACGAGCGCGCGCTGGCGCAGCGCCTGCGCCTGCGTGATCCGGCGGTCGGCACGCTCCAAGCGCGCGAGGCTCGTGGCGGCGCGCTGTGCCTGCGCCTGCGCGCTCCGGGTCTCGGTGATCGTCGTCGTGCGCTGGTGCTGGGCCCGGCGCAGGAAGCTCAGCTGCTCGAGCAGCTGGTCGAAGCCGTTGGCCTGCAGCACGACCGAGACGAGATCCGGTCGGGTCGACTCATAGTCGGCGACGAGCTGGGCGGCGAGCAGCCGGCGCAGGAGCGCGAGCCGGCGCCGGAGCCGCGCCAGCTGGGCGCGCTGGGAGCCGAGCGCCGACTGGGTGTGGGCCAGCCGCTCCCGGTCGGCGATCAGCTCGCCGTTCACCGCCGCCTCGCGTGCGCGCACGAGCGAGATCTGGGCGTCGAGCGCGTCGATGAGGCGGTTCAGCGAGGACAGGCTGTCGGTCAGCGTGCGCTGGCGCGCCTTCTGGGCCGCGAGCGCCGAACGCAGCTGCGCCACGTTCGCGGCGCCCGTGGTGGCGCCGGTGCTCGCGCCGAGCACTCCGGCCGCGATCACGACCGCGACGAGCAGCAGGGCGAAGCGCTGGAGGAGGCTCATGCTCTGAGATCGGGCCGCGAACCGGTGGATCAGCGGGGGATTTGCGACGCTAGCAGGATGTCTGCGGGCCGGCGCGGCGGCCATCGGCCGGGGGCGGTGCCGGGGTGGCGGTGAAACGCCGCCGCGCACGGGTCCCAGCGCGCCTGCGTCATGCCCGCAGCTGCGACCGGCCGCAGACGGGGCCGGGGCGAGATGCGGTTTCATGGTCGACGATCGTTTGCGACAAGGAGATATCCCGATGCCACGCGCTGTCAGGTTCAACGAGTACGGCGACCTCGACGTCCTGCAGGTCGTCGACGTCGACGCCCCGGTCCCCGGTCCCGGCGAGCTGCTCGTCCGGGTCAGGGCGGCCTCGATCAATCCCGGCGAGGCCAAGATCCGCGACGGCTCGCTCGCCGAGGTGTGGCCGTCGACCTTCCCCTCCGGCGAGGGCTCGGACCTCGCCGGGGTCGTCGAGCAGGTCGGCGACGGCGTCGACGCCTTCGCCGTCGGCGACGAGGTGATCGGCTACACCGACGAGCGCGCCAGCCACGCCGAGCTCGTCGCCATCGCGGCCGCCAACGCCACACCGCGTCCGGCGGGCGTGCCCTGGGAGCAGGCGGGCTCGCTGTTCGTGGCCGGCACGACCGCGGTCGCCGTCGTGCGCGCGGTCGGCCTGGGGGCGGGCGACACCGTCGTCGTCTCCGGCGCGGGGGGCGGCGTCGGCACCCTCGCCGTCCAGCTCGCCGCGCGCGCCGGAGCGACCGTCGTCGGCCTCGCCTCCGAGCGCCACCACGCATGGCTGCGCGACCATGACGTCATCCCGGTCACCTACGGCGACGGCGTCGCCGACCGCATCCGCGCCGGCGCCCCCGACGGCGTCGACGCGTTCATCGATCTCGTGGGCGGCGGCTACGTCGAGCTCGCCCTCGAGCTCGGAGTCGCGCCCGAGCGGATCGACACCATCGTCGACTTCGGCGCCGTCGAGGAACATGGCGTCAAGGCCGACGGCTCGGCGACCGCCGCCTCGGCCGACACCCTGACCGAGCTCGCCGCGCTCCTCGACGCCGGCGCGCTCGAGATCCCGGTCGCCGCCACCTATCCGCTCGACCGGGTCCGCGACGCGTTCGCCGAGCTCGCCGAGGGGCACACGCGCGGGAAGATCGTGCTCGTGCCGTAGGGGTCCGCGACCGTCTTGGTGGCAGCCGAAATGTCCTGCGGGACCGGCTTATTGGCGGCCACCCCCGCACGCGTGGGGACACATGTGCGGCTTTGACACGGGGTGGCATCCGAACTGCCGCGCGGGACCGGCTTATTGGCGGCCACCCCGCGCTCCGGGTTGCCGTCGCCGCCACGCCACCGCCTACGGGGGCGGCCACCCTCCGGTTGCCGTCGCCGCCCCGCCACCGCCTAGGGGGCGGCCACCCTCCGGTTGCCGTCGCCGCCACGCCAGCTGTCATCCTCACGAGCGTGCCGGATGCCGAGCGTGTCGACGCAATCCTCGCCCGCGTGCGGGCGACGCCGCCCGGCTTCGTGCGCACCTACGGCGACGTCTCCCCGGGCGCGCCGCGGGTGGCCGGGGCGGTGCTGCACGGATGCGACGATCCCGAGCTCCCCTGGCATCGGATCGTGCGCGCCGACGGGTCGCTGGCCAAGGGGGCGCGGCAGCGGCGACGCCTGTGGCGCGAAGGGGTGCCGTTCCGCGGCGATCGGGTCGACATGCGCGTGGCGCGGCTGCCCGACTGATGTGGGTCCAGCGCCGGATCGAGCTGGCGCCCCGCCAGCGAGGCTTTCACCTCGTCACGCGCGAGGTGCTCGAGGCGCTGCCCGAGCTCGGCGAACTCGACGTCGGCCTGCTGCACCTGCTCATCCAGCACACCTCGGCCTCGTTGACGCTGAGCGAGAACGCCTCGCCCGACGTCCGGCGCGACTTCGAGACCTGGTTCTCGCGCGCCGTCCCCGACGGGGCCGACTACTGGACGCACACGCTCGAGGGCGAGGACGACATGCCCGCGCACGTCAAGGCGGCGCTGCTCGGCCCGTCGTTGACGATCCCGATCGCGCGCGGACGCCCGGCGCTCGGCACCTGGCAGGGCATCTACCTGTGCGAGCACCGCCAGCGCGGCGGGTCGCGCGCGCTCGTGGCGACCGCCTGGGGCGAGTCGGGGAGCTAACCGCCCAGCCGCCGTTCCCGCCCGGCGGCCGCTCCCGCCCGGCGGCCGTTCCCGCCCGGCGGCCGTTCCCGCCCGGCGGCCCTTCCCGTCCGGCGGCCCTTCCCGTCCGGCGGCCCTTCCCGCCCGGCGGGCGCTCCCGTCCGGCGGCCCGTCCCGCTCAGCGGCCCTTCCACACCGGCGTGCGCTTCTCGGCGAACGCGGTGGCGCCCTCGCGCGCGTCCTCGGAGTCGAACACCGGGTCCATGATCGGTTGCTGGCGCTCGAAGAACTCGGCGTCGGGCCAGTCGAGCGACTCGTTGAGGATGCGCTTGGACGCGGCGAGGCCCAGCGGCGCGTTCTCGGCGATCGTCGCCGCGAGCGCGAGGGCCGCGTCGAGCGCCCCGCCGGGCTCGGTGAGCCGGTTGACCATGCCGAGCTCGTAGGCGCGCTCGGCGAGGAGCGGCTCGCCGGTCAGCGCCATCTCCATCGCGATCGATCGCGGCAGCACCCGCGGCAGGCGCAGCAGCCCTCCGGCGGCGGCGACGAGCGAGCGCTTGACCTCGGGGATCGCCAGCCGGGTGCCCTCCGAGGCGACGATGAGATCGCAGGCGAGCACGATCTCGAGGCCGCCGGCCAACGCGAACCCCTCGACGGCGGCGATCAGCGGCTTGTCCGCCGAGCGCTCGGTGATCCCGGCGAAGCCGCGGCCCGGCACCCACGGGCGGGTGCCGGCGGCGAACGCCTTGAGGTCCATGCCGGCGGAGAACCCCTTGCCGGCGCCGTTCAGCACGCCGACGGCGAGTTCGCCGTCGCCGTCGAGCTCGTCGAGCGCGGCCGCGATGCCCTCGGCGACGGTGACGTCGACGGCGTTGCGCTGCTCGGGACGGTTGATGGTGATGACGAGCGTGCGGTCGCGGCGCTCGGTCAGAAGTGAATCGCTCATGCCGCGAACAATCTCAGATCCGGCTCGCGCTCACCCCGCAGGACCGCCAGGTCGATGTCGACGCAGGCGATCCCACGCGCCCCGGCGAGCACGCGGGCCTGGGGCTTGATCACCTGCGCGGCGAGCACGCCGCGGCAGTCGCCGAGCTCGGGGTCGAGCTGGATGCGCTGCAGGTAGCGGGTCAGCTGCTCGACCGCCTCGATTCCGGCGACCCGCTTGATCTCGACCGCGATCCAGCACCCGGCCGCGTCGCGGCACATGAGGTCAACGGGACCGATGTCGGTCGCCCACTCGCGGCGCACGAGGCGAAAGCCCTCGCCGCACCAGTGCGGCTGCTCGGCGAGCAGCTCCTGGAGATGGGTCTCGACCCCGTCCTTGCTGAGCGCGTGGCCGGCGTCGGGGAGGTCGACGGGCGCCATCTCATGCGTCACGTCGGAGAGGACCTCGTGCAGCGCGATGTCGAGCCGATCATCGCCCGAGCGCTTGCGCACGAGGAGCCGGCCGGGCTCCTCCTCGATCACCGTCGGCGGGGTCATCCAGTTCAGCGGCTTGACACTCTGGCTGCCGTGGTCGGACCAGACCATGAACGTGCCGTCGGCCTTGAGCATCAGCAGCCGCGTCGCCTCGGCGAGATGGGTGGTCAGGCGACCGGAGTAGTCGATCGAGCAGCGGGCGACCATCAGGCGCATGAACCGGCAAGCCTAGGCGGCTCCCCGGACGGCTGCCAGCGGGCGGGTCCGAGTTCCGCTCGATGCGGGGTTCGTATGATCGCCCGAGATGCGCAACCAGCTGCGGCCCCTCTTCGATCGGATCGTCATCAAGGAGCTCGATCCCGACCGGGTTCGCCGTTCGGGCCTGCTCGTGCCCGCCGGCTCCGACGAGCCACCGCCGCAGCAGGGGATCGTGCTCGCCGTCGGACCGGGGCTCGACTGGTGGGACCACGTCGGAGTGCGGATGCCCGTCAACCCCGGCGACCACGTCGTCTTTCCCGCCTCGGCCGGCGCCTGGGTCGAGATCGACGAGGAGCGGCTGCTCGTCTGCCGCGTCGGCGAGCTGCTCGGCGTGCTCGAGCAGATCGAGCACTGTCCCGCCTGCCAGGGTCGCGAGCTCGCCGCCGGCGAGTCGTGCCCGGTGTGCGGGAACGAGGGCTCGGTCGCGAACCCCTGAGCGACGTCCTCAGGCCGCCGAGCGCTCGGCAAGCCCCCGCGGGGTCGCCGCCGCGACGCGCGCGAGCAGGTCGCAGACCTCCTCGTCGCCTCCGAGCGCGAGCGCCCGATGGCAGGCCCGCTCGCACTCGGCAAGCCGGTCGGTGCGCGCGAGGGCGTGCGCGTAGGTCGACCAGGCGCGGCGCGACTCGGAGTCGATCCGCGTCGCGGCCTCGGCGCTCGAGACCTCGGCGCCGACGTCGCCGGCGAGGTGGTAGGCGAGCGCGAGGTCGAGCAGGCCATCAAGCGACGGGCCGGCGAGTCGCGCCCGCTCGAGCGCCGAGATGGCGCCCTCGCGGTCCATCAGCCGCAGCCGCAACCGTCCCAACCGCTCCCACGCCGAGGCGTCGGCGGGCGCGCGGTCGGCGGCTCGCTGCGCGGCGTCGGCCGCCAGGTCGATCGCCCCCATGTCCTCGTAGATCCGAGAGGCGTAGCGCTCGGGCGTCGGGCGGTCGGTCTCGACCCGCGCCCAGTCGCGCACGCTGCGCCCGGCGGCCGGCAGGTTGCCCGCCTGCCAGAAGGCGGCGGTCAGCAGCCGCAGCACCGCCGGATTGTCGGGCTCGGTGTCGCGCGCGTAGACGAGCCGCTGGGCCGCGAGCTCGGCGTCGCCCTCGGCGAGCGCGTGCTGCGCCGCGGTCATGAAGCGCTGGACGCGGTCGGCGGCCGGATCGGGCTGCGAGAAGTCGACGAACTGCAGCGACCCGGCGGGGATCGTGCGCACGCCGACCTGGAAGCGGACCCGCGCCCACTGCTGCGAGTCCTCCTCGTCGCCGGAGAAGTAGATGCCGGTCACGGTGCCGACGCCCCATTCGGGATAGGAGACGCAGCGGGCGTAGCGGTGGACGACCGAGTGGTCGGGGACGCGGGCGCCGAACGGATCGTGCTTGGCGCGGTCCTCGGCGGCGGCACGCGCGCGCTGCTCGTTCTCGTAGGCGCGGCGGCCGGCGTCCTCGCGGGCGCGCCGGGTGGCGGCGGCCGACGCGCGGACCGCGCTCGCGCTGACGCTGCCGCCCCTCGAGGACTCGGCGAGGCGCTCGAGCTCGTCGGCGGCCTCGTTGATCGCCTGCAGATGGCGCTGATGCTCGTGACGGCGCCCCGGCGGGGCGATGTCGGGATGCCAGCGTTTGGCCATGCGCCGGCGGGCCAGCTGCACCGCGCGCTGGTCGAAGGGCGGCTCCAGCTCGAGCAGCAGGAGCGAGGATTCGACGTCGAGGATGCGCGGCATCGCCGCGGGACGTTAGCGGCAACTCGGCGCTGCGCGCCTCGCAGCGGACGTTCCCGACGGTTCGGGATCTGTCAATAGTTGGTTTCAATTAGTCTCATTTGGTAATTGACCGCGTAGCCTGCCGGGGGTGAGCGCCGCCGCCACCCGAACGCCGATGGGTCTCGTGGCGGGCGGGGTCCTCATAGCGGTGGGGGCGGCGCTCTGCGTCGCGCTCGTCGGCGGCATGCTCGGCGCGCTGTCGGCGCCGGCCACGTGCGACGACGCCCGAGCGACGCAGCGTTCGATCGCGCTCGGGCCGCCCGGCTCCGGGGCGCGCGTGGGGGCGACCGAGTACGGCGGACCCGGCGATCCCTCGAGTGGCACCGTCGGGGCCTCGGGCATCGACCTGCTCACGCATCCCGACAGCTACGCCGAACTCGGCGGCACGACCTTCCAGACGGCGACCCGGCTCGGCGGCCTGCCCTACATGGCCCCGCTGCGGATCACCTGGGGCGCGCGGGCGGCGATCGCCTACAAGCGCGACTTCGGGCTCGGCGGCGGTCCGATCGGCGGCCTGCCCCGGGTCATCGACCTGTGGTGGGAGCTCGCCGGCGCGCTTGGGATCCCCTACGAGCACGGCCTCTGGTCGGGGCCGGTGACGATCGCGCGCCCGCCCGCGACGGGCTCGGGGAACCTGCTCTCCGGGACGCCGCCGGCGGTTGCGGCGACCCCGGCGCTATCCGCCGCAGCCGGATGCGAGCCGCCGGTCGGCGTACTGCCGGTCACCGCCGGGCCCCGGGCCACGCTGCTCGGCGGCGGCCGCGCGGCCGCCCCCGCCGACGCGCCCGCCGTCGTCAAGGGGATCATCGCCGCCGGAGACCAGATCGCCGGCAAGCCGTACGTCTTCGGCGGCAGCCACGGCCTCCCGCTCGACCAGGTCGGGGCCGCCTACGACTGCTCGTCGAGCGTCGCGCACCTGCTCTACGGCGGAGGTCTGTTGCCGGTCGACTGGGACGGCGATTCGAGCAGCTTCCGATCGTTCGGCCGCCCGGGCCGCGGCCGTTGGGTGACGATCTACACGAGCTCGGACCACGTGTTCATGTACGTGGCCGGGCTGCGGTGGGACACCCACGACGCCGCCGGTCCCGACGACGGCATCGCGGGTATCGGGTGGCATCCGCTCATCCGGGAGGCCGCGGGCTTCGTCATCCGCCATCCGGTGGGCTGGTGAGACGCCGCGGGCGATCGCGGTGCTGGTGAAGCGCCGCGAGGCGATCGTGGCGCTGGTGAAACGCCGCGCGGCGGTTGCGGTGCTGGTGAAGCGCCGCGCGGCGACCGCGGCCGTCTGCGTCGCGGCGCTCTGCGTGCTGACGGTCTCCGGCTGCGGGAGCCTCTCGGCCGGGTCCTCCCACCGCGCAACGCCGCGCGCGACGCGCAGCAGCTCGACCGCGACCGCGACCTCGACCTCGACGGCGACCTCGACCTCGACCGCGACCACGTCCGCGCTGCCGCCCGCCGCTCTGCGCCGCGCGCAGCGCACGCACGAGCTCCCGACGCCGGCGCCGCCCCCGACCGTCGGCGCCGGCTGGCGGACTCCGGTCCAGGCCGCCGAGGAGTTCGCCACCGTCTACATCAACTGGGATGCCGCGACCGTCGGTCCGCGCCTGCGGGCGCTCGCGGCGATCAGCGTCGGTCAGGCGCGCGCCTCGCTCCTGCTCCAGGCCTCCGAGACGGCCGACGACGCCGACCTTCGCAACGGCGGGGTCGCCAATGCGGGCGTCGTCGAAGCCGTCGCACCCGTGCGCGCGACCGCGAACCAATATGCGGTCGTCACCCGCGAGCGAACGACCGCCAGCGCCACCGGCGCCTATCGCGGCCTGGCGCCCGCCTGGCACGTGGCCGTGGCGACCGTCGCCCGCGTCCATGGCCTGTGGGTGCTGAGCGCCTGGCAGCCCGAGAACTGACCGCCGAAGCCGAGGGTCGATCAGCCGGCCGTCCCCGAGGCCGCGGCGCCGAGCCCGGTGGCGACCTCGGGGCTCCCCGTGCACGTGCCCGACCCGTACAGCGCGCACCACCCGACGCGCCGGTCGCCGTTGGTATCGGTCAGTCCCGAGTCCCAGTTGGCCTCTCCCTCCCACTGGTACCAGAACAGGTGCGAGATCGGCACCGCGTCGCCGGCGCTCGGCAGGGCGAGGAAGGCAGCGGCGCTCGAGAGTTGGCGCGCCGGATGGCCGTTGACACACGCTCCGAGCGTCCCGGCGTCGTCGACGCCTGCGGCCGGGCAGTCGTCCGCGACGGCGCGATCGGTCAACAGCGTGCCGGACTCGGTGATCCACAGGTCGTGGGCGGCGCCGCCGGTGATGGCGGCGAGCGCCTGATCGAAGGACGCAAGCTCAGGCAACGCCGTGTCGTGCAAGGCGCGGGTCACGTCGGCGTAGTCGTGGACCGACCAGGTGGCCGGGAACTGCGCGCCGGGCAGCTGGGTCGCGAGCATGCGTGCGTAGGGAGCCAGATAGTCGGTCGAGGGGTGGGTGAACACGCCGGCGATGACCGTGTCGCCGGCGTGACCGGCGAACTGGTGGATCAAGCCGGCGGCGAGGACGTAGGCGCACGCGGCCTTGCCGGCGCCGGCGACGACGTTCGTCGAGCCCGAAGCGCAGGACTCCACCGTCGAGCTCTCGTCGCCGTCGAACGTCGCGAACGCGTCGGGCTCGTTGACGGCCTCCCAGATGTGGGGGCGGACCGCCGCGGGCAGCTTGGAGACGGCGTTGAGCACCCCCTGGACGCCGCAGTAGTACTCCCAGTAGCCCGTGGTCGTCGTCGGATCGGGGAACGGCCGGTCCCACGGAGGAATCGCGTTCGGGCTCGCGTACCCAGCGATCGCCACCACCGGGGTCAGGCCGTCGATGCGGGCGGCGATCAGCTCGGCGCGGAGGTCGTTCCAGCTCTGTGCCGCCGCATGCGTCCGGCCGGCGCCGTCGCGCCAGGCCTGTTGGGCCACGCGCGAGAGCGCGCAGCCAGGCGCGGTGGTCGAGCCGTCGTAGTCCTCGATCGCGTCGTAGTCGACGAAGATCCGCACCTCGGTGAGCTGGTGGCGGCTCGCGGGGCTGGCGAGCTCACGGAACGTCGGCTGGCCGAAGAAGCCGCGCATCGCGCTCTGCGAGCAGCCGCCCGGCCCCGCCACGTTCGGGCAACGGGCGAACGCTCCGGGGGAGTCGCCGATCCCGTAGACGACCGCGGTCGCCGACGCCGGCAGCGCCGCCAAGGTGCCCAGGACCAGCAGCCAGACCAGCCGTCGCACGGTGCGGATCGCTCCTTTCGCTCTGCGCCTGCGCGCTCGCGACCACGTCCCCTGCGAGCGAGTCCGACCGTAGCAAGCCGCCCGGCTCGGTCCGGGCGCGGTCGGCCGAACGCTCAGTGGGCGATCGAGTTGAGCGCCACGGCGCCGGCGAAGCACGCCACCGCGGCCGCGCGCAGCGCCCAGCCGGCGCGATCGCCGGGGCGTCCGGTGACCATCCCGACGACCGCCATGACCATGCACGCCACCGCGATCGTCGCCAGGATCACCGCGGCGACCCGCAGCATCAGCCGGACACTACCGCCCGCACCCGCGCGATCGTACAGTCGGGTTGCAGGCTCCCACCGGCAGACCGAGGATGAGGCGATGAACCCGCACGCAGTCGCTCCCACGCCACCCGTGACCACAACCCGTTACCAGCGATTGCTCGAGATGATCGCGGCGCGGCGATGCGTCATCCTCGACGGGGCGATCGGCACCGAGCTGATCAAGGTCACCGGGCGCCAGCCCGCCGACCACGAGCATCTGTGGGGGCTGACCGCGCTCGTGGACTCCCCCGCCGAGGTCGAGCGGGTGCACCGCGGCTACATCGACGTCGGCTGCGACGTCGTGTGCACGAACACGTGGGGCCTGCCGACCGCGCTGCGTGACGGCGCCGCCCGGCTGTCGGATCGCGCGGGCGGACCCGTGCACTGGATGGACGTCGCCCGCCAGGCGGTCCGTCTCGCGCGCCACGCCGCCGCCGACGCCGGGCGCGGGTCCGAGGTGGCGATCGCGTTCAGCCTCAACGGCGACATGGACGCCCCCGAGGCGCCAGAGACGATCCGCCTGCTGGCGCGAGCGTTTCAGTCAGCGCCGCCCGACCTCATCCTGGTCGAGACGCTCTCGCTCGTGCGCGAGTCGACGTATGAGACCGTGCGGGCGCTGCTGGCGACCGGGCTGCCGGTGTGGCTGAGCTTCCGCCGCTGCCGGCGCGGCGTCTGCGGAGTCTACGGCGAGCATTGGGGCGGCCCCGAGGGCGACGCGTTCGGCCGCGCGGCGCACCGCTTCGAGGAGATGGGCGTCGGTGCGCTCGCGCTCAACTGCATCCCCCCCGACCACGTACCGGGCATGCTCTCGTGGCTGCGCGACTTCACCGACCTGCCGCTCGGCGTCTACCCGAACCTCGGCTACCTCTCCGCCGGCGGCTGGCTCCAGGAGCCGGGAGTGGCCGGCGACGAGTACGCCGAGCTGGCGCTGCGCTGGCGAGCCGAGGGCGCGCAGATCATCGGGGGTTGCTGCGGGGTGCGGCCCGAGCACCTGCGCGCCGCGCGGGTCGCCCTCGCGCACACCCATCCCGGGCACGAGCGACCGCTCGCAGTCGCCGAGGAGTCCGGCGACGCGGCCGCCTCGCTCGCGCCGCCCGAGTGGCAGGACGCCGCGGGCCGGCAGATGTTCCCGCTGCCGATGCCCGAGCTCGTCGTCGACCCTGGCGTGTTCGTGCCCACGCAGGGCAGCTTCCTGATCTGGAAGTACCTGTTCCGGGAGGGGCTCGGCGCCGGTCGCCGCTGCCTGGACATCGGCTGCGGGACCGGCCTTCTGACCGCCGCCCTCGCGCTCAACGGCGCCGAGCACGTCCACGCGATCGACATCGACGAGGCCGCGGTGCGCAACACGCTGACCAACGCGTATCGCAACGGGGTGGCCGACCGCGTCACCGCCGCCGCCGAGGACCTGTACCCGTGGATCCCCGAGGAGCGCTACGACCTCGTGGTCGCCAGCCTCTATCAGACCCCCGTGGATCCGACCGAGCAGATCAGCACGCATCGCCCGCTCGACTACTGGGGCCGCAACCTCGTCGACCACCTGATCGGCCTGCTCCCGAGGCTGCTTGCCGACGACGGGGCCGCGTACGTGATGCAATTGTCCATAATCGGACAGCGCCGGACGACCGAGCTGCTCGCGCGGCTCGGCTACCGGACGCGGGTGGTCGACTTCTCGTTCTTTGCGTTCAGCGAGCTGTTCACGAGCAAGAAGGACCAGATCGCCCGGGTCGAAGCCAGCTCCGACGCATATCACCTGACCTTCGGGACGACCGACGTGATGGTCGCCTACCTTCTGGAAATCACCCGCGAGCGCAAGGAAAGCCCCCATTCATGAGTTTTTCTGAGAACGAGTTCCTGTTCACCTCGGAGTCGGTCACCGAGGGCCACCCCGACAAGGTGGCCGACCAGATCTCCGACGGCGTGCTCGACGCCGTGATGAAGGATGACCCGCAGGGACGGGTGGCCTGCGAGACCCTCGTCAACACCGGCCTCGTCGTCGTCTCGGGCGAGATCACGACCGAGACCTACGTCGACATCCAGGACATCGCGCGCTCGACGATCGAGCGCATCGGCTACACCGACGCGGCGTTCGGCTTCGACTGCAGGACGTGCGCGGTCATCAACGCGATCGACAAGCAGTCGCCCGACATCGCCCAGGGCGTCGACACCGCTTACGAGCGGCGCAGCGACGGCGCCGACGACGACGAGCTCGACGTCGCCGGCGCCGGCGATCAGGGCATGATGTTCGGCTACGCGTCAAACGAGACGCCCGAGCTGATGCCGGTGCCGATCGCGCTCGCCCACCGCCTGGCCAAGCGACTGTCCGACGCGCGCAAGGACGGGACGCTCGACTACCTGCGCCCCGACGGCAAGACCCAGGTGTCGGTCCGCTACGTCGATGGCAGGCCGGCGGCGATCGAGAAGCTGCTCATCTCGTCCCAGCATGCCGAAGGCGCCGAGGACCGGATCAAGGACGACCTCTGGGAGCACGTCGTCACGCCGGTTCTGCCCGCCGACCTCTACGACGCCGCCGCGTTGCAGCGCAGCTTCCTCGTCAACCCGACCGGGCGCTTCGTCATCGGCGGCCCGATGGGCGACTGCGGCCTGACCGGGCGCAAGATCATCGTCGACACCTACGGCGGCATGGCCCGCCACGGCGGTGGCGCGTTCAGCGGCAAGGACCCATCCAAGGTCGACCGCTCGGCCGCCTACGCCGCTCGCTACGTCGCCAAGAACGTCGTCGCCGCCGGCCTCGCCGACCGTGTCGAGGTCCAGGTCGCCTACGCGATCGGCGTCGCGCATCCGGTGTCGGTCATGGTCGAGACCTTCGGCACCGAGAAGATCGGCCGCGCCAAGATCCTGCAGCTGATCCACGACCACTTCGACCTGCGGCCGGGGGCGTTTCGCGAGTACCTGCGGCTGCACCGCCCGATCTATCAGCGGACCGCCGCCTACGGCCATTTCGGCCGCAGCGACGCCGACTTCACCTGGGAGCAGATCGACAAGGCCGACGAGCTGAAGGCGGCCGCGGGCGTCTGAGTTGGCCGTCGCGGGCCTCTGGCATTCCTGAATGACTGTTCATTAAGTATTGTGGGCGGCGTGCCCGGCCGCCCGCGCATCGTCAGCGACGCCGAGCTGCTCGACGCCGCGGCGCGGTCGATCTCGCGGGTCGGGCCGGCGCGCCTGACGCTCGCCGACGTCGCCGGCGAGGCGGGCGTGGCCCCCGCGACGCTGATGCAGCGCTTCGGCACCAAGCGCGGCCTGCTGCTCGCGTTTGCCGCGCGCGCGGCCGCGGGCGTGCAACCGGCGGTCCGGCAGTCCCGAGCCGCCCACGCGTCGGCGCTCGACGCCCTGCTCGACGACCCGCTCGGGATCGCGCGCGGGATCCGCTCGCCCGAGGAGCTGGCCAACCACCTCGCGTTCCCTCAGCTCGAGCTCGCCGATCCCGAGTTCTTCGAGCACGCCCTCGCGCAGGCCGAGGCGACCCGGCGCGAGCTGCGGCGGCTCCTCGAGGAGGCCGTCGCGACCGGCGATCTACGCCCGTGCGACACCGGGCGGCTCGCCGAGGCGCTGCAGGTGACGCACAACGGAACCCTGGCGACGTGGGCGGTCTTCGGGCGGGGCCGGCTCGCCGACGCGCTGCGCCGCCAGACCGCGCACGTGCTCGCGCCATATCTCGCCGCCGACCCGGCGGACCCGGCGCGCAGCGGCCGGGCGGGCGGCGGCCGGGCGGGCGGCGGCCGGGCGGGCGGCGACCGGAGCCTCCTATCCTGAGATCGCGATGTCCGCCCAGTACATCTTCACCACGCACAGGCTCTCGCGGCGATATCCGCCCGACAAGCAGGTCCTGTCCGACATCTCGCTGTCGTTCTATCCGGGCGCCAAGATCGGCGTGCTCGGCTACAACGGCGCGGGCAAGTCGACGCTGCTGCGGATCATGGCCGGCAGCGACGCGGAGTTCGACGGCAACGCGCAGCTCGGCGCCGGCGCCACCGTCGGCCTGCTCGAGCAGGAGCCCGAGCTCGACCCGGCCAAGGACGTGCGCGGCAACGTCGAGGATGGGGTGTCGGAGATCCGCGCGCTGCTCGACCGCTTCACCGAGCTGTCGATGAACTACTCCGACGAGACCGCCGACGAGTTCGCGCGCGTCCAGGAGCAGATCGACGCGGTCGACGGCTGGAACCTCGACACGACGCTCGAGTACGCGATGGACGCGCTGCGCTGCCCGCCCGCCGATGCCGAGGTGACGACGCTGTCGGGTGGCGAGCGCCGCCGGGTGGCGATGTGCCGGCTGCTGCTGCGCCAGCCCGATCTGCTGCTGCTCGACGAGCCCACCAACCACCTCGACGCCGAGTCGGTCGCCTGGCTCGAGCAGCATCTGCAGGAGTACCGCGGCACCGTCGTGGCGATCACCCACGATCGCTACTTCCTCGACAACGTCGCGGGCTGGATCCTCGAGCTCGACCGCGGGCGCGGGATCCCCTACCAGGGCAACTACTCGGGCTGGCTGGAGCAGAAGCAGATTCGGCTCGCCCAGGAGGAGCGCCAGGAGTCCAACCGCCAGCGGACGATCGCCCAGGAGCTCGAGTGGGTGCGGATGAACGCCTCGGCGCGCCGGGGCAAGCCCAAGGCGCGGCTGAACGCCTATGAGGCGCTGCTCGCCCAGGACCGCAACGTCAAGCTCGACCAGGTCCAGATCCACATCCCCGCCGGCCCTCGTCTCGGCGACGTCGTCGTCCGGTCCGAGAAACTGCGCAAGGCCTACGGCGACCGCCTCCTGATCGACGACCTCAGCTTCAACCTGCCGCGCGGCGGGATCGTCGGCGTCATCGGCCCCAACGGTGCCGGCAAGACGACGCTGTTGCGGATGATCACCGGTGAGGAGCAGCCCGATGCGGGGACGCTGACGCTCGGCGAGACGGTCACGCTCGCCTACGTCGACCAGTCGCGCGAGGCGCTTGACCCCGACAAGACGGTGTGGGAGGAGATCTCCGGCGGACTCGACGAGATCCCCCTCGGGGAGCGCAGCGTGGCCAGCCGAGCCTATGTCGCGGGCTTCAACTTCAAGGGCACCGATCAGCAGAAGAAGGTCGGAAGGCTCTCCGGCGGCGAGCGCAATCGGCTGCACCTCGCCAAGCTCCTGCGCTCCGGCGGCAACCTGCTCCTGCTCGACGAGCCGACCAACGATCTCGATACCGACACGCTGCGCGCGCTCGAGGAGGCTCTGCTGGCGTTCGCCGGCTGCGCCGTCGTCGTCTCGCACGATCGCTGGTTCCTGGATCGGATCGCGACCCACGTGCTCGCGTTCGAGGGCGAGTCACAGGTGCGCTGGTTCGAGGGCAACTTCGAGGCCTACGAGACCTTCCGCCATGAGCAGCTCGGCGCCGCCGCCGACCGGCCGCACCGCATCACCTACAAGCGCCTCGTTCGCAACTGAGCACGTCGTCGAGCGCCGCGGCAACGGCCGCGGCGCTGCGCGCGCCACCAAGCGAGTGGACTAGGTGACCCGGATACTTTGCCCGGAGATCACGATGTCGCTCGGCTTGGGTCCCGGGATCGAGCTCGGCTTCCCGCCGACGAACACGCGCAAGTCGATCTCGTACGCGCCGGAGGCAAGAGTCGTGCCGTTGACCTTCAGGTTCCAGTGAATCGATGGATGACCGGAGAACGTGCCCAACAGCACCGTACCCACCCGCGTGTGACCGCGCACCTTGAACACGACCAAGCCGATCGTGCGCTGCTTCTTCATCACGGGCTTGACGGTGACGCCCTGGCTCACCTTCCCCTTCGCGGAGAGGGTGAACGACGATGGCGCGGGCGGAGTCGCCCCCCAAGCGGTTGCAGTGCACGCCAGCAAGCTCGCCAGCGCGACGACGAGCGCAGCAATCTTAACCCTCATGTGACTCCTGTCGTATGATGTGCGAGGATCACGCCGAATCGAGGCAAACGAGCGACCATCGCTTTCCGGTTTGCGCGCATGGCCCTGATGGTCACGTCGGGCGGTGTCTCCTCTCGGCCCTCATCGTCGCCACGCGAGTGTTCGCCGCGGGCGACGATGCCGGGCGGCAATCTAGCGCAGCCGGGCGGTTCGGTCAATCCGGCGCGCCGGAGGGCGGCGACGCGTCCCGCGGCTGCTCTTCGAGCGCCGGCAGATGCCCGAGCCACGGCCGGGCGTCGCCGTCATCCGTGAGCGTTGACGAGGAAAAGGTCGCGTCGAGAGCGCAAACGCGCAACACTGTCGGCATGTCCCGGTTGCCAACCCGCTCGCCGCAGGTCGCATCGCTCGGCCGCCGCGCCGCCGCCGATGCCGTCAATTCGGCGCTCGCTCTCGGCATGGCCGGGGTCGCCGCGACGGCATTCGTCGCCTGGCGGTCGCGCGAGCAGCAGCGCGCGGCGATGGCCGCCGGGCGCCCGCACGCCGACCCCGGCCCCGAGCCGGTCGTCGCCGCGACGGCTGTACCCGCGGCCGCCTCGCTCACCGCGGACGTGCCCACGACGCCATCGCCCGGTGCCGCTGCGCCGTCTCGCGGCGACGCCGTGGGGGACGGCATCGCGGCCGCCGGCGCCGCTCCGGAGCCCGAGGCCGCCGGAGGCCGCCGGCTCACCCCGGCGCGCGGCTTCCGGTTCGGGCTGCAGGCGCTCGGACTCGTCGCCGCCGTCGCCGCGCGCAACTGGCGCGGCCCGGGTCAACGGCTGCTCGGCATCCGCCGGATCGACGCCCGGACCCAGGGTCCCGTCACGGTGCGCTCGGCGCTCACCAGCCGACTGGTGACGATGGCCTGGGAGGCGGGCGCCGCCCGGGTGCCCGTGCCCGGTCAGCGCGGCGCGGCGCCGACGCTGCTCGGCGCGCTCGTGCGCACCACGCTGGGACCGGTGGCGCTCGCGCTGTCCGCGCTGACGTCGGCGCGCGCGCAGAGCCTGCCCGACCGCCTCGGCGGGATCGTCGTCGTCCGGGGCTGAGGGCCTGGCCGGGCCCAGCCCCGACGGACCTCACGCGGGCAGCCAGGCCCCGAGCACCGTGGCGAGCTCGCGACCGTCGCGCGCCACCGCGTCGGCGTCCTGAAGCTCGGAGGCATCGCACGGTCCGGTGGCAACGGCGACCACGCGCACCTCGTCGGCGCGCGCGCAGGCGATGTCGCGCGGCGTGTCGCCGATGACGATCGTCCGCTCGCGGGGGAACGGCACCCCGTCCTCGCCGGCCCGCCGGCGGGCGATCGGCGGCAGCAGCGTGCGGTCTTCCGCATCGGAGCCGAAGCCGCCCTGGCCCGGCCGGAAGTGGTCTCCGATGCCGGCGGCGCGGAGCTTGAGTCGGGCGACCGCCTCGTAGTTGCCGGTGACCAGCGACGTGACGACGTCGTCGCGTTCCTCGAGCTGGTCGAGCAGCGCCGCCATGCCGGGGAGCACCTTGTCGGAGAGATCGGCGGGGCCGAGCTGCGCGAACGCCTCGCAGCAGGCGATGCGAACGTCGGTCGCGCGCTCGTCGATCTGCTTGGCCGGGATGCCGAGCAGCGTCAGGAGCAGCCTGGCGATCTCGCCGTCGGTGCGCCCGGCGGGTGAGATTCCGGGACGGGTGCCGGCGATGTCGACGCCATGGACCTCGCGCAGCGCCTGGCGCAGCGCCTCGGCGTGCTCGGTCGCGGCCCGGCGCAGCAGGGTGCCGTCGATGTCGAACAGCAGCAGGATGGGGCCGCGGGCATCAGCGCTCAAACGACATGCCCGCCGCGAGGTGCTGCGCGAAGGCGGCGATCAGCCGGGCCGTCGCCTCGATGTCCGACAACGCGACGAGCTCGACCGCCGAGTGCATGTAGCGCAGCGGCACCGAGACCAGCCCGGTCGGGATGCCCGCGCGCGCCACGTGGACGGCGTCGGCATCGGTGCCCGTGCCGCGCCCGAGCGACTCGACGCTGAACGCCATATCCAGCTCCTCGGCGACGTCGTGCAGCAGGCCGGTGACCGCCGGGTGCAGCATCGTCCCGCGGGCGATCACGGGCCCCGAGCCGAGCTTGTGGACGGTGACCGGCCCGAGCTCGACGCCCGGCTGGTCGGTGGCGTGGGTGACGTCGACGACGATCGCGAGATCGGGGTTGAGCCCGTAGGCGCTCGTGCGCGCGCCGGCGAAGGTCGTCTCCTCCTGGGCGACGGCAAGGGCGAGCATCTCCCCCGGGGCGCCGCCTTGCGCGGCGACCAGGCGCGCCGCCTCGGCCGCGACATAGCAGCCGATGCGGTTATCGAGCGAGCGCGACACGAGACGCTCGTTGGGCAGGCTGAGCGGCTCGACGTCGATCACCGCCACGTCGCCGATGCGCACCATCTCGCGCGCCTCGTCGCCGGTCCCCGCGCCGATGTCGATGTGCAGGTCCTTCAGCTTCGGGGCGCGGTCTCGATCGTCGCCCTGGATGAGGTGGATCGGCTTGCGGCCGATGACGCCGAGCAGGTCGCCGCCGCGAGTGGACAGGCGCACGCGCTGGCCGACGAGCTGGATCGGGTCCCAGCCGCCGACCTCGCCGAAGCGCAGGAAGCCCTCGTCGTCGATGTGGCTGACGTGGAGGCCGATCTCGTCGATGTGCCCGATGACCGCCAGGGTCGGGGCGCCGGCGGTGCCGGGCACCCGCGCGACCGACGAGCCGACCCGATCGGCGCGGACATCGTCTGTGAACGCCGCGCACGCCTCGCGCCAGACCTCGGCGGGGGCGGTCTCGTGGCCCGAGGGTCCGGGCGCGCGCAGCAGTCGATGCAGCAGATCCGGAGTCGGCATCGTCGGCAATCTATCTAGAGCAGGCCGCGCAGGACGAACTGCAGGATGCCGCCGTGGCGGTAGTAGTCCTGTTCCTTGGGGGTGTCGATGCGGACGGTGACCTCGAACCGCCGGTCGTCGGCGGCGACGGTCAGCGTGCGGGGCACCGCGTCGGCGTCGGCGACGCCGGTGACGGTGTAGCGCTCGTGGCCGGTAAGGCCGAGGGATGAGACGGATTCGCCGGAGGAGAACTGGAGCGGCAGGACGCCCATCCCGATGAGGTTGGAGCGGTGGATGCGCTCAAAGCTCTCGGCGATGACGGCGCGGACGCCGAGCAGGCGGGTCCCCTTGGCGGCCCAGTCGCGCGACGAGCCCGAGCCGTACTCCTTGCCGGCGAGCACGACGAGCGGGATGTCGGCCTCGATGTAGCGCATCGCGGCGTCGTAGATCGACATCTGCTCGTCCTCGCCGTCGGCGCCCTGATAGATGGTGACCCCGCCTTCCGGTAGTGGCCCCCGTCCGCCCTCGAGCTGGTTGCGCAGGCGGATGTTGGCGAAGGTGCCGCGCATCATGACCTCGTGGTTGCCGCGCCGCGAGCCGAAGGAGTTGAAGTCCGGGGGTTGCACGTTGTGCTCGGCCAGATACCGGCCGGCGGGACCGTCGCGCTTGATCGACCCGGCGGGGGAGATGTGGTCGGTGGTGACGCTGTCGCCGAGGACGGCCAGCACCCGGGCGTCGACGATGTCGGTCAGGGGCTCGGGGTCGACGGGCATCTCCTCGAAATAGGGAGGTCGGCGGACGTAGGTCGATCGCTCATCCCAGGCGAAGCTGTCGCCGGTGGGAACCTCGAGCGTGTTCCACCGCTCGTCACCGTCGAACACCTCGCCGTAGCTGGCGCGGAACATGTCCGATTGGACGGCTTCCTCGACGGTCCGGGCGACCTCGGCGCCGTCGGGCCAGATGTCGGAGAGGAGCACCGGCCGGCCGTGGGAGTCCTCGCCGAGCGGCTCGTCGTAGAGGTCGATGTCCATCGTGCCGGCGAGCGCGTAGGCGACGCACAGGGGGGGCGACGCGAGGTAGTTCATCTTGACGTCGGGGTTGATCCGGCCCTCGAAGTTGCGGTTGCCCGACAGGACCGAGACGACGGCGAGGTCCTCGGCACCGACGACGTCGGAGATCTCCTGCGGGAGCGGACCGCTGTTACCGATGCACGTCGTGCAGCCGTAGCCGACGAGGTTGAACCCCAGCTCGTCGAGGTACTCGTCCAGGCCCGCACGCTCTAGATACTCGGTGACGACCTTTGAGCCCGGGGCGAGGGAGGTCTTGACCCAGGGCTTGACCCGCAGGCCGCGCTGGACGGCGTTGCGGGCGAGGATCCCGGCGCCGAGCATCACCGACGGGTTGGAGGTGTTCGTGCAGCTCGTGATCGCCGCGATCACCACGTGCCCGTGGTCGAGCTCGGTCTCGGTGCCGTCGGCGAGCGTCACCGGCGTGCGGGTAGAGACGCGATCGGCGACCTGCGCACCCCCGGTCGCGCCGTGCGGCCGCTGGTCGGGACCGTTGGGAACGTGGCTGGCGACCGGATCCGACGCCGGGAATGACTCCGCGATCGCCTGGTCCTCCTGACTGCCCATGTCGTCGGGAAGCAGCCCCTCCAGCGCCATGCGGAACTCGGCCTTGGCCTCGGTGAGAGCCACCCGGTCCTGCGGGCGTCGCGGGCCCGCGACGCTCGGAACCACATCGCTCAGGTCCAGCCGGATCTGGTCGGAGAACGTCGGCGTCTCGGAGTCCTCGTCGTGCCACAGCCCCTGCGCCCGGGCATACGCCTCCACGAGCTCGATCAGCCCCGGCGGGCGGCCGGAGAACTCGAGATAGCGCAGCGTCTCGGCGTCGATCGGGAAGATCGCGCAGGTCGAGCCGAACTCCGGGGACATGTTGCCGATCGTCGCCCGGTCGGCCAGCGGCAGCCCGGCCAGGCCCGGACCGTGGAACTCGACGAACTTGCCGACCACGCCGCGCTCGCGCAGCAGCTCTGTCACGGTCAGCACGAGGTCGGTGGCGGTGGCGCCCTCGGGCAGCTCGCCGGTGAGCTCGAACCCGAGGACCTGAGGGATGAGCATCGACATCGGTTGGCCGAGCATCGCGGCCTCGGCCTCGATCCCGCCGACGCCCCACCCGAGCACGCCGAGGCCGTTGATCATCGTCGTGTGCGAGTCGGTCCCGACCAGCGTGTCCGGGTAGGCGCGCGGCGGATCCTGGCCCTCGTCGACGAACACGACCCGGGCGAGGTACTCGAGGTTGACCTGATGCACGATCCCGGTATCCGGCGGGACGACGGCGAAGTTGTCAAACGCCTGCTGACCCCACCGCAGGAACGCATAGCGCTCCTCATTGCGCTCGAACTCGAGCTCGGCGTTGCGCGCGAACGCGCGCGGGGACCCGAACGCGTCAACCTGCACCGAGTGGTCGATGACGAGCTCGGCGGGCACGAGTGGGTTGATCCGCGCCGGGTCGCCGCCGAGGTCGCGCATCGCGTCGCGCATCGCCGCCAGATCGACGACCGCCGGCACTCCGGTGAAGTCCTGCATGACCACGCGCGCGGGCGTGAACGCGATCTCCGCCGACGGCTCGGCCGTCGCGTCCCAGGAGGCGAGCGCCTCGATGTCCCCCGCCTGGATCGACACGCCGTCCTCGTTGCGCAACAGGTTCTCCAACAGGATCTTCAGCGCCAACGGCAACCGCGCGACATCGAAGCGTGACTGCAACGCATCCAACCGGTAGATCTCGTACGCGCGCCCGCCGACCTCGAGGGTGGCGCGGGCATCGAAGCTGTTGCTCGTGGGCATGGGATCGACGCTCCTGTTCTGCAAAGGGGTGACACCTACTCTAGGGCCGCATGCCTTCCAGAACCGTCCTGCGCGATCGCGTGCGCGACGCCGCGCCCGGGTCACGAACCTGGAGCTGTTCTTCGACCTGGTGTACGTCTTCGCGATCACCCAGCTGTCGGACTTCCTCTTCGAGCACCTGTCGTGGCGGGGCGTGCTCGAGGCCCTCGTCCTCTTCGGCGCAGTCTGGTGGGCGTGGAACTACACGGCGTGGGCGACGAACCGAATCGATCCCGAGCGCGCTCCCGGCGCGCTGTTGATGGTCGCGCGGCTGGCGCTGTGGGTCGTGGCGCTTGCGCTCGACGTCGGAGCGCCGAGCCACGGCTTCCGGCTGCCGGGCGTCGCCCCGACGCCGATGGAGCGCTGGACCCTCGCCGGCGGGCACCTGGGCCCTCAGCCTCCTACATCCGTCTTAGAGACGTCTTCGCCCTGTCTTGCGGGAGGGCCCGAGCCTTGACGGGACCATCGACCCAGTCCCGGAGACAAACGCATGCCCACCCTCACCCGTTCGCTGCTGCGCCTGGCCGTCGTGAGCGCCGGCCTTCTGACCGCCGCCGGCCTGTACACCGAGTACCACCACGCCCCGGATCAGAGCTGACCGTGACCGTTCGCTGCCCCGGAGGGCCCCACCGATGAGCACCACCTCGCTTCGTCTGCCCGGACGCCTGCGCCAGCGCGCCGTGCCGCGCGTCGCCGCCGGCGCCCGCGCCCGGCCCGAGCTGCTCGGCGTGCTTATCGTCGCCGCGCTGCTGGAGCTGTGGAACCTGTCGATCAACGGCTACGCCAACACGTTCTACTCGGCGGCCGTGCGCTCGATGTCGACGAGCTGGCACGACTTCCTCTGGGCCTCGCTCGACAAGACGGGCCTGATGACCGTCGACAAGCCTCCACTCGCCCTCTGGGTGCAGGCGCTCTCGGTCCGCATCTTCGGCTTTCACTCGCTGAGCATCCTCATCCCCGAAGCTGTGATGGGCGTGCTCGCGGCGGGGCTGACCTACGACCTCGTCCGCCGCTGCTTCGGTCGCCCCGCCGGCTTCGCGGCCGGGATCGTGCTCGCGCTGACGCCGATCACGGTCGCGATCAACCGCCACAACAACCCCGACGCGCTGCTCATCCTCTGCTGCGTCGCGGCGCTGTGGTTCGCCGTGCGGGCGCTGCAGGACGGGCGCACCCGGTGGCTGGTGCTCAGCGGCGTCTGCGTCGGCCTCGGCTTCGAGACGAAGATGGCGGTTGCGCTGTTCGTCGTCCCCGGCATCGCGCTCGCCTACCTGTGGGTCGCCCCCCGCGGCGTCGGGGCCGCGATCCGCCAGCTCGGCGTCTCCGGGATCGTGATGGCGCTCGTGGCCCTCGCCTGGCCGCTCGCGGTGACGCTGACCCCGGCCGCCGACCGGCCGTGGATCTCCGGGACCTCGGACAACAGCATCTGGTCGCTCATCTTCAACTACAACGGCGTCGGTCGCGTGACCGGTCAGTCGGGCGCCCCGGCGGCCTTCGGCGGCCACGGCGGCGGCGGAGCCTTGGGCGGCCACGGCGGCGCCGGCGCCTTCGGCGGCGCCACCGGCGTCTTTCGCCTCCTCGCCTCGGGCCTCGGCGACCAGGCCGGCTGGCTGCTCGGGTTCGCGATCGTCGCCGGCTTCGCCCTGCTCGCGGTCACGCGACTGCGGCGCGCCGACACGCGCACCGGCTGGCTGATGGCCGTCGGCGGCGCGTTCGCCGTCACGGCGATCGTGTTCAGCTACGCCTCGGGCATCTTCCACCCCTACTACGTCTCGTTCCTGGCCCCGTGGTCGGCGATGCTCGTCGGGGCCGGGGTCGGCCTGGCCCTCTCGGGGGGGCGCCCCGGCCGGATCGTTGCCGTCGCGACCCTCGCCGGCGGCGCGATCAGCGAGCTCGCGGTTCTCGGCAACCTCGGCGACGAGTCGTGGGCGGTGCCGCTCGTCATCGTCGTCGTCGGCCTCGCGGTGGTCGCGCTCGCGATCGTCGGGGCGCCCCGGCTGCGCGCGGTCGTGCTCGCGGTCGCGCTGGCCGCGTTGCTCGCGGCGCCCGCGGCGTGGGCGACCGAGACCCTCGGCCACGCGACGAGCTCGACCTTCCCCGCGGGCGGTCCGCGGAGCGCCTCCCAGGGCGGCCTCGGCGGGTTCGGCGGGTTCGGCGCCCGGCACGGCCTTCGGGTCCGCGCCCTGCGAGGCGGCACCGCCGGCGCCGGTGCGGTCGGCGGTGCCGGTGCGGGCGGTGCTCCGGGTGGCGCTGCGGGCGGTGGGATGTTCGGCGGCAACAGCAGCACGCTGCAGGCCGCGGTGCGCTACGCCCGGACGCACGGCGGCGGCACGATCGGCGTCGCGAGCCAGAGCAGCGCCGCGGCGGCGATCCTCGCCACCGATGGCAACGTCGCCGGGCTCGGCGGCTTCTCGGGCCGCGAGAGCACGATCAGCGCGTCGTGGCTGGCGATGGAGGTCCGGTCGGGCCGGCTGCGCTTCATCGTGGCCGACGACACCGGACTCGGCGGCGGGGCGAGCCTGCCGGGTGCCGGCACGGGCGCGGGCCCGGGGCCGGGCGCCACGGGCGGCTTTCCGGGCGCCGGCGGCTTTCCGGGCGCCCGCGGGCGGTTCGGCGCCGGGGGGCGCTTCGGCGGCGCGGGGCCGGGCGGCGACACCCGTCAGGGCAGCACGTCGGCGTTCTCGATCGCCGAGAAGGTCGGTCGCAAGGTGACGTTGACCTCCGGCACTACGACGGTCACGATGTACGACCTCCAGGGCAAGTCGGCGGCGATCCTCGCCGCCGCCCGCGGGGGCTGACCAGGAGCCGAGCAGCAGCCCCGCCGGTGGGGCCGAGCAGCAGGCCCGCCGGTGGGGTTGTGAGAAATCGACTTGCGCGTGACCGGCTGAGGATCCCCGCGGGATCATCCGATCCCGGTGGTCGCCCCCCAGATGTCTCGCATCAGCGCGTCGGCGCCGGCCGGTGTCAGCCGCAGCGCCCGCGCGAGGTCGGCGCGCATGTCGGCCTCGCGGTGGCCGCCGGTCGGGGCGCGCCCGTCGGGGTCGGCCTCGGCGAGCGCGGCCTCGAAGGCGTCGCGCTTGACGCCGAGGCGCTCGCGCCAGACGCTCGCGCCACGCGGGCGGGCCGACCCGCTCGAGCACCCCGCCGATGTCGAGCGCGACCGCCCGCACCGCCATCGGCGGGAGACGATGCCAGAGGAGCGCTCCTAGAGGCCGGTCGGGTGGCGGACGACGAAGCCGTCGAACTCGCCGCCGCCCTGCGCCCACCGCGTCCCGTCCTCGGAGAGCGCGACGGTGTCAAAGCGCCAGCCGGCGACCTGCATCCAGACGTGGCCGGCGTTGGCGTAGATCGTCACCCAGTTGCCGGTCCCCGGCGAGCCCCAGTCCTCGAACGAGCCCGAGGTCATCGGGGAGCTGATCAGCCCGGCGGCGGCGAGCGCGTAGCTGACCGACCCCGAGCAGTCGTAGCCGTCGGCCTGGAACGACGCGTGGCCACCGCCCCAGATGTACGGGAGGGTCGCGATCGCGTTACCGGCGGCGATGATCTGGCGGACCGCCTGCGGGGCGTCCGCCGGGGGCTGGACCATGCCGCCGGTGTTGATCGCGATGCCGCCGACGTCGGCGTTGCCGGTGGCCGCAGCGCGCATCGCGGCCCGCGCGGCGGCGCGCTCCTCGGCCTCCTCGCGACGCTGCAGGCTTGCGAGCTGCGCGGTGACCGCCTGATAGCGACCGGAGGTCGCGCTGCGGCGGGAGACCTGTGCGACCTGCTGTTGCAGCAGCGCGGCCTGCAGGGCGGCCATCTGGTTGCGCTGGCCGAGCACTTGGTCGGCCAGGCGCCGATCGCGCTGCTCGAGGCCCGCGAGCCGATCGGCCTCGTGCGAGACCTGAATCCGCGCCGCGCGGGTGACGCCGACGATCTGACCGTCGCTGTGGGCCAGGCGCTGCATGAAGCCGACCTGCTCGAGCAGCTGGTGGAAGCCGTGGGAGCTGAGGATGACCGTCATCAGGTTCGGCTGCTGGCCCTCGTAGCTGGCGACGAGGTTGGCCGACAGCGCCGCGGTGGCGGCGTGCAGCCGGTTCTCGAGCGAGAGCAGGCGCTGACGCGAGCTCAGCAGGTCGTCCTGGACCCCGCGCAGCTCGTCGACGCGGCGATCGAGCGTGGTCTGCACCGCGGCCAAGCGGACGCGCGCCTGCGCGAGGCCGTTCTGGGTGGAGGCGATCTGGTGGTCGTCGGCGTTGATCTGCGCGCGCAGGGCGACCGCGGCCGAGCGCTTGGCGGCGATCTGCCCGCTGAGGTCGGCGGCGCTGTGCGCGGTCAGCGCGCTCATGCACAGCGCGCCGGCGGCCGTCAGGGCGGCTGCGAGATGCAGGAATCGGGACCGAAGGCGGGCGGGTGACATCGCGGCAGGGGCAAGCGTGCCCCTGACCCGATCGCAATGATCCGGCCCGGCGGCACAGTCATGTCTCCCGCGCCGATTCGAGGGGGTGTCGGCGTGGGGCTGCGCCACCCTAACACGCGCCGTCGCTTCGCCGACTTGGCATCCTCGTCTGCAAGAAATCCTGCAAACAAGGGGTTTGGCAGCCGCCCTGGCATCGGCCGGGACGGCGGGCGGGGAGGCGCCCCCAGCCCGCCCGATCCCCGTGGTGCAGCCGGTACGCGATCCGCCCCGGGGTCTCCTCGAGCGCTAGCCGGCGGCTCGCGGCTGGCTGAGGCGCAGGTGGTTGCCGCTTGGATCGCGGACCGCACAGTCACGAACGCCGTAGGGCTGGTCGATCGGCTCCTGCAGGACCTCCGCGCCGGCGGCACGCAGCGCCTCGAACGTCGCATCAAGGTCGTCGACCTGGACGAACACCGGCAGGACGCCCTTGGCGACGATTCCGCGCATGGCGTCGCGGTCGCCGGAGGGGATGTGCTCGTCGACGGCGGCGAGCAGCAGCTCGTGGGTATCGCCCGGCGCGGCAACGGTGAGCCAGCGCATCTCGGGGAACTGGACGTCGTTGCGGACCTCGAAGCCGAGGCGCTCGGTGTAGAAGGCGCGGCTGGCGTCGAGGTCGAGGCAGTACACGGGGGTGTGGGTGATGACGGGTGGCATGGTGGCAACCTAGGCGCGCGAAGCCTGGCGCGCTTCTCCATTCCTGCTCGGTCGCGTCCAGGTCCTCGCCGCGCACGGCGGGACGCGCGCCAGCTCGGAATGGTCTCCGGCACGGTACGTGCTCGGGGGCATGCCCACCAGGCGAGCGAACGTCGAGCTGAACGAACCCAGCGAGGTGAACCCGACCTCGAGGCAGACCTCGGTCACCGACAGCTCGCCGCGGCGCAGCAGCGCCATCGCCCGCTCCACCCGCCGCGTCTGCAGATACCCGTACGGCGTCTCGCCGTAGGCCTCGCGAAAGCGCCGCGCGAAGTGGCTCGGGGACATCAACGCGCCCCGGGCCATCGTCGGCACGTCGAGCGGCTCCGCGTAGGCGCGGTCCAGCAGATCGCGGGCTCGGCGCAGGTGTGCGACCTCCTCGACGTCCATGCAGCGGACGATCGCACGCGGGTCAAGTCGTCGCACCGCGTCGCGGGGCCGCATCGCCACGTCGACGGGGGCGGCACGACTCTGGGGACCCGCGCGCGGGGCCGACGTCGTCTGACCCCCGGGACGCGGGGGTGCTACGACTCACGGCGACGACGGCGCCACCGGATGTCGCGTTACCCCCTCCGTCTCGGGTGGCCGCCGAAGTGCCGATTCTCTGGGCGGTGTATTCGTCCACCCCGCTCAGGGCCGCCACCTCCCGGGACTGGTCTCGCCCACGCTCCCGGGCCGGCGTGGGTGGTCTGGATTGCCGCCGACAGCTGACGTCGATCCAGACCGCGCTCGTCGCCGAAGCCGCGCGGGCGCGAAAGGGTTCGCGCAGGCTCCTCGGTCAGGCGCGACACCAGGCTCGCGGGGTTGTCGGAGAGCGCGATGCTCACGGAGCGCGAGCCCGCGTGACCGCCGCCCTCACTCAGCTGACCCCGCTGGGCTCACACCGCCCCGGCGCGCGCCGCGCGTGCCCGCCGCACGCGATCGTGCTTGTCGAGAGCGACCTTGCGCAGGCGGATGGAGCGCGGGGTGACCTCGACGCACTCGTCGACGCGCAGGAAGTCGAGTGCCTGATCGAGCGAGAGCTCGCGCTTGGGCACGAGGCGGACGAGCTCGTCGGCGGTCGAGGAGCGCATGTTGGTCAGGTGCTTCTCCTTGACCGCGTTGACGTCGAGGTCCTCGGCGCGCGAGTTCTCCCCGACGATCATCCCCTCGTAGACCTCGTCGCCGGGCTCGACGAACAGCGTCCCGCGCTCTTGGAGGTTGAACAGGGCGAACGCGGCGACCCGGCCGCGGCGATCGGCGACGAGCGATCCGCTCGGGCGGGCGCGCAGCTCGCCGACCCACGGCTCCCAGCGGTCGAACACGTGGTGCGCGATCCCGGTGCCCCGGGTCTCGGTGAGGAACTCGGTGCGAAACCCGATCAGCCCCCGCGCGGGCACGAGGTACTCCATGCGGACCCAGCCAGCCGGATGACGCGGGCGCCGCGCGGTCGTGGCGAGGCCGGATGCCGAGCGGGCGTGCGCCGGAGCGTGGTTGACCATCTGCTCCAGGCGGCCCTTGCGTGCCGCCAGCTGTTGCGTGATGACGCCGATGTACTCCTCGGGCGCATCGATCGAGAGGCGCTCGACCGGCTCGTGGCGCTCGCCGTCGACGACGCGGGTGACCACCTGCGGTTGGCCGACGGTCAGCTCGAAGCCCTCGCGGCGCATCAGCTCGACGAGCACCGCGAGCGCCAGCTCGCCGCGGCCCTGGACCTCCCAGACGTCGGGGCGCTCGGTGTCGCGGACGCGCAGCGACACGTTGCCGACCTGCTCGCGATGCAGCCGCGCCTTGACCTGGCTGGCGGTCAGCAGGGTGCCGTCCCGTCCGGCGAGCGGCCCCGTGTTGATCCCGATGGTGACCGACAGCGACGGCTCGTCGACCGAGATGACCGGGAGCGGCCGCGGGTCGACGGGGTCGGTGAGCGTGTCGCCGATCGTGATCTCGGGGATGCCGGCGACCGAGATGATCTCGCCTGCCGACGCCTCGGCGGCCTCGACGCGCGCCAGCGCCTCGGTCACGTAGAGCTCGGTGATGCGCACGCGTTCGAGCGTCCCGTCGTGGCGCGACCAGGCGACGGTCTCGCCCCGACGGATCGTCCCCTCGCGGATCCGGCAGATCGCCACGCGGCCGACGTAGGGGGAGGCGTCGAGGTTGGTGACGTGCGCCTGCAGCGGATGTCCGGGCTCGTACTCGGGCGCCGGCACGTGCTCGACGAGCAGGTCGAGCAGAGGTCGCAGGTCGAAATCGGGTCCCGCCCGCCCCTCCGCCCACCCGTCGGGCTCCAGCGACGCCTGGCCCGCTCGGGCATTGGTGTAGACGATCGGGAACTCGATCTGCGACTCGTCGGCATCGAGGTCGAGGAACAGCTCGTAGACCTCGTCGACGACCTCGTCGATGCGGGCGTCGGACCGATCGACCTTGTTGACGACGAGGATCACCGGCAGTCGCGCCTCGAGCGCCTTGCGCAGTACGAACCGGGTCTGGGGCAGCGGGCCCTCAGAGGCGTCGACGAGCAGCAGCACGCCGTCGACCATCGTCAGCCCCCGCTCCACCTCGCCGCCGAAGTCGGCGTGGCCGGGCGTGTCGACGATGTTCAGCTTGACGTCGCCGTAGCGCACGGCGGTGTTCTTGGCGAGGATCGTGATCCCCTTCTCGCGCTCGAGGTCGGTGGAGTCCATCACCCGCTCGGCCACCGCCTGGTTGTCGCGGAAGACGCCCGACTGCCACAGCAGGGCGTCGACGAGCGTCGTCTTGCCATGGTCGACGTGGGCGATGATCGCCAGGTTGCGGATGTCGGAGCGGACCGCCATGGGCCGCGGGTCAGGTTAGAACGGGCGCTACGGCCGCTACGGCCGCTACGGCTGCGACGGCTGCGACGACTGCGACGACTGCGACGACTGCTGCTGCTCGCGGTCGCGCGACGCGGGGATCTCCGTCGCGGGCGGGAGCTCGTTGGGCCGTCCGGGCGCGAGCTCGCCGGTACCGTTCTCCGCGCTCGCCGGCGCGGTCTCGGCGTCGGGTCGTGCCGCCGCGGCCGACGGCTGGCCGCCGAACGCCTCGAGCATCGGCCGCACGAGGTCGACCGGCATCGGGAACACGATCGTCGAGTTCTGCTGGCCGCCGATCTCGCGCAGGGTCTGCAGATAGCGCAGCTGCAGCGTCGTCGGGTTGCGGCTGATGACGTCGGCGGCGTCGGCGAGCTTGGCCGCCGACTGATACTCGCCCTCGGCGTTGATGATCTTGGCGCGGCGCTCGCGCTCGGCCTCGGCCTGGCGGGCGATCGCGTGCTGCATGCGCTCGGGGATCTCGACGTCCTTGATCTCGACGCTCGTCACCTTGATGCCCCAGGGCTCGGTCTGGGCGTCGATGACGTGCTGGAGCGACTCGTTGAGCTGCTCGCGATCGGACAGGAGCGTGTCGAGGTCGGCGTTGCCGAGGATCGAGCGCAGGCTCGTCTGCGCGATCTGGAGCGTCGCCGCCTGGAAGCTCTCCACCTCGGTCACCGCGCGGCTCGGGTCGATCACGCGGTAGTAGGTGACCGCGGTCACGCGCGCGGGGACGTTGTCGCGGGTGATGATCTCCTGTGCGGGCACGGTGAGCGTGATCGTGCGCAGGCTGACCCGGACCATGCGGTCGATCGTCGGGATCAGCAGCTGGAGCCCCGGCCCGCGCTGCTCCATGAGCCGGCCGAGCCGGAACACGACGCCGCGTTCGTACTCGCGCAGCACCCGGACCGAGCTGCCCAGCGCGGTCGCCGCCACGACGAGCAGGACGACGACGACGATGGCGAGCACCGCGATCACAGCAGCTCCCAGTCCTCGGCGGGACGGACCGACAGGGTCAGGCCCGAGAGGCGCTCGACGACGACCGGGTCGCCCGCGCGCAGCGTCGCGCCGGCGTCCTCGTCGATCGTGGGCGAGCGCCGCGCCCTCCACAGCGCACCGTGCAGCGCGACGCTGCCCGAGGCCTGGTCCCAGCGGCGCACCTCGCCGATCTGGCCGACGAGGCCCTCGGCGCCGGTGCGCACGCGCCGCTTGCGCACGGCGAAGCCGCTGCGCAGCGACAGGGCGAGGACGCCGCCGCCGATCGTCGCAAGGCCGAGCCCGGCGACCAGCCCGAAGACGAGCGCGGCGCCGAGGCCGCTGATCGCCAGCGTCGCGCCGACCGCCATCGCCGCCACCCCGAGCCCGCCGACGACGCCATGCGCCGGATAGTGCGCTTCGACGGTCGCCAGCAGCGCCCCGACGACCAGCAACACCAACCCGAGGACCAGCATGACCACAATGGTACGCCTCGTCGTCACCCGGTTACCGGCGAAGTGGCCGGGCATGCTAGTAACAGAGCCCTGACCGAATGCCCCGACGCGGAGGACGGCGCCATGACCAACGAAGAGATCCATCAGCTTGCCCAGCGCCTGCGCATCGACTCGATCCGCGCGGCCGACGCCGCCCAGTCGGGGCACCCCACCTCCTCGATGTCGGCCGCCGACCTGATGGCGGTGCTGATGGCGCGCCACCTGCGCTACGACTACGACGACCCCGAGAACGCGAACAACGACCATCTCATCTTCTCCAAGGGCCACGCCTCGCCGCTCGTCTATGCGATGTTCGCCGCGGCCGGTGCCATCACCGACGAGGAGCTTCTGACCTTCCGCAAGTTCGGCTCGCGCCTCGAGGGCCATCCCACCCCGGTGCTGCCGTGGATCGACGTCGCCACCGGTTCGCTCGGCCAGGGCATGCCGATCGCCGCCGGGATCGCGCTCTGCGCGCGTGACCTCGACCGCCTGCCCTACCGCGTCTGGACGCTGTGCGGCGACTCCGAGATGGCCGAGGGCTCGGTCTGGGAGGCCGTCGAGCACGCCGGCAAGGAGGGCCTCGACAACCTCGTGGTGATCGTCGACGTCAACCGTCTCGGCCAGCGCGGCGAGACGATGCACGGCTGGAACCTGCACTCCTACGCCGACCGGGCGCGCGCGTCGGGCTGGAGCGCGATCGAGATCGACGGCCACGACATCGCCGCCATCGACCGCGCGTTCTCCGAGGCCGAAGCGACCGCCGACCGGCCGACGATGATCGTCGCGCGCACGATCAAGGGCTACGGCGCCTCGGAGACCGCCGACCAGCCCGGCAAGCACGGCCAGCCCCTCAAGGATCCGCAGAAGGCCATCCAGGAGCTCGGCGACGTCGGCCCGGTCCACGTCGAGGTGGCCAAGCCCGAGAGCGCCGGGGCACCGCATCGCTTCGACGAGGATGCCTCGGTCGCGCTGCCCAGCTACGAGGTGGGCGGCGATCCGGTGCCGACGCGCAAGGCGTTCGGTTCGGGACTGGCCGGCCTCATGCAGCGCCGCGGCGACGTCGTGGCGCTCGACGGCGAGGTCGGCAACTCGACCCACCTCGAGGACGTGCTGGCCAAGACGCCCGAGCGCTACTTCGAGGTCTACATCGCCGAGCAGATGATGATGGCGGAGGCGGTGGGCTTCCAGGTCCGGGGCTGGACCCCGTTCGCCGCCACGTTCGCCGCGTTCCTCTCGCGCGCGTACGACTTCGTGCGCATGGCGGTCATCTCGGAGGCCAAGCTCTGCCTCAACGGCTCGCACGCCGGCGTGTCGATCGGCGAGGACGGGCCGTCGCAGATGGCGCTCGAGGATCTCGCCGAGTTCCGTGCGCTGGGCGATTCGGTCGTTCTGTACCCGTGCGATCCCAATCAGACGGTCAAGCTCGTCCAGGAGATGGCCGACCAGCCGGGCATCTCGTATCTGCGCTCGAGCCGCTCGGGGATGCCGACGATCTACGGCCCCGACGAGGCGTTCCGGATCGGCGGCTCCAAGGTCGTGCGCGAGTCCGACGACGACCAGGTGACGCTCATCGGCGCCGGGGTGACCCTGCACGAGGCGCTCAAGGCCGCCGAGGCTCTTGCCGGCGACGGCATCAACGCCCGCGTCATCGACGTCTACTCGGTCAAGCCGATCGATCACGAGACGCTCGCCGCCGCGTCGGCCGCGACCGGCGGACGGCTCGTCGTCGCCGAGGACCACTGGCCCGAGGGCGGGCTGGGCGACGCGGTCCTGAGCACGTTCGCCGACAGCGACGAGCGCCCGCGCGTCGTCAAGCTCGGCGTCGACCACCTCCCGGGCTCGGGCAAGGGGGCCGAGCTCCTGCACGACTGCGGGATCGACGCCGACGCGATCGTGGCCGCCGCCCGGCGGCTGGCGTCGCTGGGGCCGCAGCTGGCCCGGCCGGCGACGGCCGGCGCGAGCTGAGAGCGGCGGCCTCGGGTTCGCCGAGCACGCCGATCAGCGGTCCGTCGAGGCGCGCGCAGCACATCGAGGGGGCCTGAGCCCGCGGCGAACGGTCGCGATGGTAGCGTCGCCCGATCATGAAGTCGCGCAGGATCGCGTCGGCCCGGCCGAGCCCGGCGGCGGTTCGCTCTTTCGGCGGTGGCCTCCAGCTCAGGGCGCGAGCGAGCGAATTGGCCCGCGCGCTGCTGGACGGGTTCAAGCAGAATGATCTTCTGACCTACTCGAGCGCGATCTCCTTCCAGATCCTGACCGCGGTCATCCCGTTTTTTCTGTTCGTGCTCGCGGTCGCCGGACTGGTGGATTTGAACAGCGTCTGGCGAGAGCACGTCGAACCTCAGATCCAGGCGAGTGTCTCGCCCGCCGTGTTCGCGGTCGTCTTGGAAGCCGTCGACAACGTCCTCGCCCGTGGACGCCTGCTGTGGGCGACTCTGGGGGGCGCGCTGGCGGTGTGGCAGGTATCCGGGGCCGTCCGCGCGGTCATGGGCGCGCTCGCGCGGATCTATGGCACCGCCAGCGAACGCCCGTTCCTCAGGCGCTACACGGTCTCGTTCGTGCTCTCGATCGAGGTGGGCGGGTGCTTCATCCTGGCCGCCCTGTGCCTGCTGTTCGCGCCGTTTGTCTCGGTCGTCCACGCTGGGGCCGTCTGGACCGGGCTGGCGTTCGTGGTGCGCTGGACGCTCGCCGTGGGGCTTCTGTTTCTCGCCGTCGGCCTGCTCGTTCGACACGCTCCGGCGACGGTGCAAACCGTGCCGTGGGTCAGCCTCGGCGCGACGATCATGATCGTGTCGTGGCTGATCATGTCGCTCGTCTTCTATCTGTATCTGACCGAGTTCGCGTCCTATGAATCGGTGTTCGGAAGCCTGGCCGCGATCATCGTCGCGATGGCCTATCTCTACGTCTCGACGACGGCGTTTCTGTTCGGCGCGCAACTCGATGCGATCATCCGGGCACAGGCCACAGGCGCGCTCAGCGGCGTCGAACACGCCTCACTCAAACATTCCTGAGTCCGCACCGCGCCGGACGGTCTGCATCCCGGCATGATTTTCCCGCCGACGCGCCGCTCGCTGGTTCAATGGGCGAAACGAGCGAGGGAGAGTGCGATGTCCGATTTGTCCGCGGCGGCCGATCAAGTCCTGCGAGGGGTCACCGAGTCGACGCCGAGGGTGCCGGGGGTCTCCGCGGTGATCACCGACCGGGACGGCAACCTGTACGAGGGCGCGGCCGGCGAGCGCGTGCTCGGCGGCGCAGATCCGATGACGCCGGACACCGTCTGCGCGATCTTCTCGACGACGAAGGCGCTGACCGGGACCGCCTGCCTGCAGCTCGTCGAGTCCGGCGACCTCGACCTCGACGCGCCGGCGAGCCGCTACGCGCCGAAGCTCGGCGAGGCCCAGGTGCTCGAGGGGTTCGAGGCGGACGGCACGCCCCAGCTGCGCTCGCCGCGGACCGAGATCACCACCCGGATGCTGCTGCTGCACACCGCCGGCTTCGGCTACGACTTCTTCAACGAGAACTACAACCGGCTCGCGCAGGAGCACGGACAGCCGAGCGTCATCACCGCGACGCACGAGTCGCTCCAGACGCCGCTGCTGTTCGAGCCGGGCACCCAGTGGGAGTACGGGTCGAACATCGACTGGGCCGGGCAGGTCGTCGAGGGGATCACCGGCAAGCGGCTCGGCGAGGTGTTCGCCGAGCGCATCTGCGGTCCGCTCGGCATGCACGACACCGCGTTCGGGATCCGCGACGACCAGCGCTCTCGCCTGGCCAAGATCCACCAGCGCGGCGACGACGGCAGCCTGGAGCCGCTCGACCTGGAGCTCCCGAGCGATCCGGAGGTCCACATGGGGGGCCACGGCCTGTACTCGACGGTGCTCGACTACGCCAAGTTCATCCGCATGTGGCTGAACGACGGCCGCGGCCCCGACGGCCCGATCCTCTCGCCGGAGACGGTCGCCGACGCGGCGTCCAACCACCTCGGCACGATGAAGATCAAGATGCTGCCCGGCGTCATCCCGACGCTCTCCAACGACGCCGAGTTCTTCCCCGGCATGCCGAAGTCGTGGGCGCTGACGTTCATGGTCAACGACGAGGACGCGCCGACCGGCCGCCCCGCGGGCGCGCTCGCGTGGGCCGGGCTCGCGAACCTCTTCTACTGGATCGACCGCCGGAACGGGATCGGCGGCTTCTGGGCGACGCAGATCCTCCCCTTCGCCGACCCGACCTCGGTGGTCGGCTACCTCGATCTCGAGACCGCCGCCTACGCCAACCTGCGCCAGCCCGCCGCGGCCTGAGCATTCGCCTCCGCGGCGGGGCGCCAAGCCGCGCCGCGGGGTCAGGCCGCGAGCGCCGGTGATCCGGCCACCGTGTCGGCGGGAAGCCGATCGCGACGAGGTTGGATGACGACGTTCCGGATCTCCAATTGTTGACAATCCGAATGTCAAGCGATAGCGTCGCCGACGGGGTACGCGGCGATTGGAGGAGAGATGAGCAGTCGACGGCCGGACGAGTTCCAGCACTACGAGCAGCAGGTTCCAGGCGTGAAGTTGCACTACGTGCGCGAGGGCTCGGGCCCGCCGTTGGTGCTCCTCCACGGGTGGCCCGGATTCTGGTACGAGTGGCACAAGGTCATCGGGCCGCTGGCGGAGGGCTACGACGTCATCGTCCCCGACCACCGTGGCTACGGCGACTCCGAGAAGCCGGACCCGAGCGACCCGTCGCTGTACTCGATTGAGCACGCGATCGACGACGTCGACGCCCTGCTCGACGCGCTGGGGATCGACACGGCGTACGTCGTCGGCCACGACTGGGCGGCCCTGATGGTGCACAAGTTCGTGCGCAAGTATCGAAGCCGCGTGATCCGGGCGATGATGTTCGATCCGATCACCCCGGACTTCGGGCCCTTCTACCTCGGTTTCCCCCACCTGTCGGAGTCGTGGTACTCCCAGTTTCATCAGCTGGACATGGCGATCGAGCTGATCGGTTCCAGCCGGGAGGCGTGCACGACCTACTTCCGCCACTTCCTGGACCACTGGGCCTACGCGCCACCGCTGCTGTCGCCCGAGGAGATGGAGGTCTACGTCGACACGTTCATGAAGGAGGGCAACCTCCGGGGAGGCTTCAACTGGTACCGGGCCAACCTGTCGGTCACAAGCGCCCCGTTCAACGAGTTGGACAACACCATCAGCGATGCCCCGATGACGTTCCTCTCGGGGATGGGTGACCCCGTCGTGCCCCCCGTCACGGCGACCGCCGTCGCGAAGTACTACAACAACTACACCATCGAGTACGTCCCCGACGCCGGCCACTATCTCATGGTGGAGAAGCCCGACATCGTGATCGACAGGGTGCGCCGCGACTTCCGGTGACCCGACGGTCTCCGAACGTCGGGTGAGTCGCGAACTTCGAGCGGCGGGTGAGACGTCAGGCCGCGAGCGCCTGCTTGACCCGCTCCACGACGCGATCGGTCGACAGGCCGTAGCGATCGTGGAGCGTGGGCAGCGCGCCCGCGGCCAGGAACTCGTCGGGGAGCGCGATCGGGACGATGTTCCGCGGCTCGCCGGCGAACGCCAGGCCGGCCGCGATCGACTCGCCGAGCCCGCCGATGACGGTGTGGTTCTCGAGCGTCACCACGAGGCGGTCGCCGCGCGCGAGGCGGCCGATCGTGTCGAGGTCGAGCGGCTTGAGCGTCGCGACGTGCAGCACGCCGGCGTCAACCCTGTCCTCGGCGAGCCGCTGCGCCGCCTCGAGCGCCCGCATCGTCATCAGACCGGAGGAGATGAGGATCACGTCGCGCCCGGAGCGCAGCTCGGCGGCGGCGCCGAGCGCGAAGCGGTAGTCGTACTCGTCGAGCACGACGGGCACGTTGCCGCGCAGGAGGCGCATGTACGTCGGCCCGGGGACGTCGGCCAGCGCGGGCACGGCCTGGGCGATGTCGATCGCGTCGCAGGGGTCGACGATCGTCAGGTTCGGCATCCCGCGCAGGATCGCCACGTCCTCGGTGGCCTGGTGGCTCGGCCCGTAGCCGGTGGTCAGCCCCGGCAGCGCGGCGACGACGTTGACGTTGAGCCCGGGCTCGGCGCTGTCCAGGCACAGGAAGTCATACGCGCGGCGCGTGGCAAACACCGAGTAGGTCGAGGCGAACGGCACCAGGCCGACCTCTGCCATCCCGGCGGCGGCCCCGAACAGCGCCTGCTCGGCCATTCCCATCTGGAAGAAGCGCTCCGGGTGGGCCTCGGCGAACACGTGCATGTCGGTGTACTTCGAGAGATCGGCGCTGAGGCCGACGACCTCGGAGCGCTCCTCCGCGAGCGCGACGAGAGCGTGCCCGAAGGGCGCCGCGCTCCTCCGCTGATCGGCATCGGCGATCGAGGCGATCATCGCCGAGGTGGTCGCTCGCTTGGCCTTCGCATCGCTCATCTCGCGTACCTCTCCTCCAGCTGTGTGCGACAGGTCGCCCACTCGTCGTCGTCGATCCGCATGAAGTGCGCCTTCTCCCGGTTCTCGAGCAGCTCGATGCCGCGGCCGACGAGCGTGTCGCAGACGATCGCCCGCGGCGTGTGCTCGTCCTCGCGCTGCGCCGCGTCGAAGGCCGCGAGCAGCGCGGGCACGTCGTTGCCGTCGACCCGGTGCGCGGCCCACCCGAACGCGCGCCATTTCTCGGTCACCGACTCGGTCTTCAGGACGTTCGCCGTCGGCCCGTCGGCCTGCAGCGCGTTGACGTCGACGATCGCCGTCAGCCCGCCCAGCCGGTGGTGCGCCGCGGCCATCGCCGCCTCCCACGTGGCTCCCTCGTCGAGCTCGCCGTCGGACAGGTAGTCATAGACGTGGGCGTTCCGGCCCTGATGGCGCAGCCCGAGCGCCATCCCGACGCCGATCCCGAGGCCGTGGCCGAGCGACCCGCCGGAGATCTCCATCCCGGGGGTGTAGGTCGACATGCCCGACATCGGCAGGCGGCTGTCGTCGGCTCCGTAGGTGGGAAGCTCTGACTTGTCGAGCACGCCGGCCTCGCCGAGCGCCGCGTACAGCGCGAGCGCATAGTGCCCGATCGACAGCAGCAGCCGGTCGCGATCCTCCCACTCGGGGTCCTCGGCGCGGTAGCGCAGACGATCGAAGTACAGGACGGCGAGCACGTCGGCCACGGCGAGCCCCTGGCCGACGTAGCCCTGCCCCTGCACCTCGGCCATCTGCAGGATGCTGCGCCGGATGCCGAGCGCGGCGTTGGTGACGCGGCGGGTGCGCACTTCGTCGACGTGCGTCGTCACGTCAGCCACCGCCGCCGCCCATGATCGCCACCGCGCGACCGGGCCCGCCGCTGCCGCCCTCCACCCGCATCGGGAGGAAGACGAAGTAGGCGCCGACCGCCGGGCCGCGCAGTTGCTCGAGCGCCACCTGCTCACTGGTGACCGTGCCCGCGCTGTCGGCGAACTCGTAGCCGCTGTCGGGCGGGGGCACGAAGTGCGCGGGCGCGTCGAAGTGGGTCCCGGTGTGCTCGTCGATCGCCCACCAGCGCGTGTAGTACGGCCACACGCCGGAGAACCTCGTCCACACCGTGTGCCGGAACTGCATGCTGTACGGGTACGACGGATACTCGTTGGACACCGGGGCCGAGAGGTCGATCCATACCGCGTCGGCCAGGTCGCGGGCCAGCGCCCGATCGCCGGTCGTCCTCATAGAAGCACCGTCACTTTCAGGTGGTCGGTGCCGTCGACCATGTCTCGCACCATCGCGGGGGCCTCGTCGAGCCCGATCCGGTGGCTGATGAGCGCCTCCACGTCGAGCGCGCCCGAGTTGATGAACGCCACCGCCGCGCCGAAGTCGTCCGGGGTGTACATCGACGAGCCGCGCAGGGTGAGCTCCCCGGTGACGAGCGCGTCCATGTCGACCGGCACGGGCTCGGCGAACAGCGCGATCGCCACGATCATGCCGCCCTTCCGGCACAGCGCCTGCGCGTCGCGCAGGACCACCGGGGCCCCCGCCGCGACGAACACCGCGTCGAATCCCTGACCGTCGGTGAGCGCGCTGCCGGCATCCCGCGCCGATCCGCCGCCCACGTTGATCGTCGTGGCGCCGGTCGCCGCGGCGACCGCGTCGAGGTTGGGCTGGCGGACGTCGGTCACGAGCAGCCTCGTCGCCCCGCCGTGGCGCGCGAGCAGCGCGACGAGCGCCCCGATCGCGCCGACGCCGAGCACGGCCACGCGCCTGCCCAGGCAGTCGCCGAACGCCCGCACCGCGCGGCAGGCGACGGCGAGCGGCTCGGCCATCGCGCCGATCGCCCAGTCGATGTCGCCCGCCAGCGGATAGACGATGCTGTCGGGGACGGCCACCTCCTCGCTGAGCAGCCCGGGGAAGTCGACGCCGACGACGCCCTTGTTCGCGCACACGTTCCCGTGGCCGGCGGTGCACGCCGCGCACCGCCCGCACGCGATCTGCGGCTCGATCGCGACCCGGTCTCCGAGGGCGACCGCGTCGACGCCCGAGCCGACCTCGGTGACCTCGCCGGCCACCTCGTGACCGAGCACGACGGGGGCCTTGCGGAACGGATGCTGCCCGAGGTAGACGCTCAGGTCAGAGCCGCACAGGCCGCACGCGCGTACCCGCACCCGGACGTCGTGCGCGCCGACGGTGGGCCGTGCCACCTCACTGATGCCCACGTCCTGCACCGCGTCGAGGTGCAGAGCCTTCATGCCGGCGTCAGTCAATGTGGCTGCCGCCGTTGACGTCGATCTCCTCGCCGGTCACGTACTCGGCGTCGGCCGAGCACAGGTAGGCGATCGCCGCGGCCACGTCGCTCGGTCGCCCGAGCCGGCCGACCGGGACGCCGGCGACGAGCTCCTCGCGCCGCGCGTCGTCGACCTTGCCGGCGATGATGTCGGTGTCGATCAGCCCGGGAGCGACCGCGTTGCAGGTGATGCCGTCGCCGGCGGTCTCGCGCGCCAGCGCCTTGGTGAAGCCGAGCACCGCCGCCTTCGCCGCCGAGTAGTGCACGCCGCCGAAGATCCCGCCGCCACGCTTGCCCGACACCGAGGACACGTTCGCGATCCGCCCGTAGCGCCGCGCTCGCATGATCGGGACCACCGCGCGCGTGACGAGGAACATCCCCTTGACGTTGACGGCGAAGATCCGGTCCCACTCCTCCTCGGCGATCTCGTCAAACGACGTCGGCGCCGTGATCCCGGCGTTGTTGACGAGCGCGTCAACGCGCCCGAAGCGCTGGTTCACCGTGTCGATCGCCGCGCTCACGTCGCCGGCGGCGCCGACGTCGCAGCCGACCGCGAGCGTCTCGGCGCCCGACTCGGCGGCGATGGCACCGGCCGCCCGCGCCGCGGCGTCGCCGTCGACGTCGAGCAGGGCGAGATCGAAGCCGTCCGCTCCCAGCCGCAGCGCGGTCCCGTACCCGATGCCGCGCTCAGATCCGCACCCGGTCACGACCGCGACCCCCGCCATCAGGGTTTCCTGCGGGCCGGGCCGGCGAGGGCGTCGCGTCGCCGCACGGCGTTCCCGAGCGTCTCGGCGCCGCTGTCGAAGTGCGCTCGCCATGTCGCGTCGATGCGCGCGGCATCGCCCGACTCGACGCTGGCCAGGAGCTCGCGATGCTCGTCGGGCGACTGCAGGGGCCGCACCAGGTCAGGGCCGGCGGTGTGCATGACCGCGGCGATCAGCCCGACCATCGAGCGCCACTGGTCGAGCAGGAAGCGATTGCCCGACACCGCGCACACCGCCTCGTGGAAGCGCAGGTCCGCCGCGATCGCCTCGCGGAAGTCGGCGCCACGCACCGTGGCCGCGAGTTCGTCGATGCGATCGTGCAGGAGCGCCCGCACCTCGGGGGTCAGCCGCGGCGACGCACATCGCGCCGCGTAGCCCTCCAACGCGAAGCGGACGCCGTACACGTCGACGATCTCCTCGGCGCTCAGCTCGCGGACGAACGTGCCGCGGTGCGAGAGCGTGACGAGCAGGCCCTCCTGCTCGAGCCGCCGCACGGCCTCGCGAAGCGTGCCCCGGCTGACGCCGAGACCGCGCGCGAGCTCGGTCTCGCTGATCCGCGCCCCGGGAGCGAGCTCGCCCGAGACGACCGCCGCCCGAACGGCGTTGAGCACCTGCGCGCGGAGAGTCCGCGCTTCGGCGCCGATCTCGGCGAGTGCCGACATAGCGACTTTCTAATTGTCGACACATGAGAAGTCAAGGGGCTCCTCGTCGCCGGCTCGCGCATGACGCGATTATCCGCGGCGACTCGCGGCCCGGCGTGCCGGTGCGGGCCCGCGCTCGTCGTGCATGACGCCGCCTGCGGTGACGGCTGATCGCCAGGGCGTGGCCGCCGGCGATGACTGATCGCCGAGGGCGGGTGTGACAGAAGTCCATCCAGGCCCTGCCACCTTCCCGCGCAGACCCGCCGGAGGGGCCGGTTCGCTGGCGAACCGAGGTTGTTCGCCGACGAACGACGCGGCCCGGAGGTGAGTACCTTTGCCCCCGGATGGTTCCCGCTCGCTCGCTCGGCCGCGACGTCGTCGCCCTGCTCGACGAGGATCCGGACCTCGCCCCGGGACTGGAGCCCGAGCAGTTCGAGGCGGCGCGCCGGCGGGCGATCGCCGCGGTCATCGAGACCGATCCGCCCGGGTGGGACACGTCGGACATCGAGTCGGCCGCCGAGGATGGTTGGCTGGGGCTCTTCCTGGTCGACGGGCTTCTGCTGCGACGCGTTCAGGTCGGCCGCCGGCCGGCCTGTGAGCTGTTCGGCCCCGGGGACCTGATCCGGCCATGGGACGCCGACGGGGAGTACGCGCCGCTGCCCATCACCGTCGACTGGCTGGTGCTCCGACCGACGCGGATGGCGGTGCTCGACACCGCTTTCGTGCTGCGGGTCGCCCGCTGGCCGGTGATCGCCAGCCGGATCGTCGGCCGGGTCGCTCAGCGCGCGCGCTCCCTGGCGCTCACCCAGGCGGTCACGCATCTGCCGCGGGCCTACGCGCGGCTGCTGATTCTCTTCTGGCTGCTGGCCGAACGGTGGGGACGCGTCAGCCCGAGCGGCGTCTATGTGACCTTGCCGGTCACGCACGAGGTCCTGGCGATGCTCGTCGGCGCCCAACGCCCGACGGTGACGATCGCGCTGCAGCGGCTCACCCGGGCGGGGTTTCTCATCCGGGAGCGCAGCGACCACTGGCTGCTGACCAACGAGGCGATCAGATGCCTCGAGCAGCCCGAGAGCCTCGAGCTCGTCGACGGCTCCGACACTCTCTAGACCTCACGAGACCGGGCGACGGCACGGCGCTGTTCGTAGCCTGACAGACAGGCTGCCGCACGGGCTGGGATGGGTGAGGATGTCCGTTCTCGCGCGTATCGAGCGCTTCTCCGTGCCTCGTCATCTGACCGATCAGCTCATCACCTACCTCGCCCAGGCGCGTGACCTCGAGCGGCTTGACCTGCGCCTGCTCGATCAGGGCGTCACCAGCGCCAAGGACGACGCCGTCAGAGACATCTACCGCTCACACGAACGCCAGACCGCGCAACAGCTGGCGTCGATCGAGGAGCTGTTGAACTCCCGCGTCGCCGCGCCGGCCGCCGGCAACGGCCATGGCGTGGCCGGCGCGCTGGAGATCGCGTTCGCCGCCGATGCCGCCCACACGCCGACCCAGCTGGCGATCAGCGCCTACGCGTTCGAGAACCTGGAGATCGCCGTGTACCACCTCCTGGGACACCTCGCGGAGCGCTGCGATGACCGCGCGACGGCCGCCGTCGTCGCGCGGATACTGGAGGAGGAGGAGCAGACGGCCGAGTTGCTGGCCGCCACGTTCGATCGCGCGCTGGCGGCGTCGCTGGAGACCTGATGGGCCGCGGCGAGCACGAAGCCTCGCTCGCCGGACCGGTCCCGCAGGCGCCGCGCTTCGCCGGAGCGACCGAGGGCCGGGCAGGAGAACCCGGCGGGCGACGTGCGGAGCGGCATCTGATCGGTGCCGGTGGGTGTTCAGGAGAAGAGCTTCGGCCTTGAAAGATGCTGAGCGCGCGGTGTCAGGTGACGAACGGCGCGGGGCCTGCGGGCGGGTCTTCCAGGGCATCGCGACGGCGTGGGCCTACCGCGCATGCGACGCCCTCGCGACCGGGGCACGGGATCTGGTCCGCGTTCTGGCTTTGGTGGGTTCACGCAGCGAGACTCTGAGGACATAGACGAAGGGATACGCCTTGCGCCTCGCGATCGCCGCGTGAAGGTCATCCGGCAAACATCGGCGCGCAGGGCTCACGGGGCAACGCCCGGGTTACTCGACGTGTTCCGATGACCGGTCGCGCACGCGAGACGGCCTCCCGACGTGAGTCGGGATGAGCTCGCCTGATACGTAATCAGGCTGACCTGATCAAGCTAGCCTTACGATTATCGAGACCGAAACTCCGAGCACTCGCGAGACCGCATCTGCGCTTCGAGCGAGCATCGGCCTGCTTGTGCGGCGGCTGCGTCAGGCGCACGTCGCCGGGGAGCTGTCGTTGTCGGAGAGCTCGGCGCTCGCTCGCGTCGCCCGGGATGGTCCGATGACCGCGGCCGAGCTCGCCCGGGCCGAGCACATCAGCCCGCAGTCGATGGGCACGACGCTGCGCGGCCTGTTGGATCGTGGCCTGCTGAGCCGGGCGGCCCACCCGCGAGACGGCCGGCGAATGCTTCTGTCGGTGAGCGACGCGGGCCGAGAGGTGCGAGCGCGACGTCAGGCGGAGACCGCCGAGCGGCTGGCGGACCTGCTCGCCAGTGAGCTGACCCCCGATGAGCTCGAACGGCTGAGACGGGCGGTGCCGTTGCTGCAGCGCCTTGCGGAGCGCCTGTGATGCGGCTCGGCCGCCGGAGGCAGGGAGTGGGGCCCAGCGGCCCGGCGGAGGATCGCTACAAGTGGACGGCGCTGGCCAACACGACCGCCGCGGTGTTCATGGCCCAGCTCGACGGGTCGATCGTGCTCATCGCGCTGCCGGCGATCTTCCGCGGCATCCATCTCGACCCGCTGGCGAAGGGCAACATCGTCTATCTGCTGTGGATGATCATGGGCTACCGGCTCGTGCAGTCGGTCCTGGTCGTCACCGTCGGGCGCCTCGGGGACATGTTCGGCCGGGTGCGGATCTACAACGCCGGCTTCGTCGTGTTCACCGTCGCGTCGGTGCTCCTCTCCTTCGATCCGCTGCGCGGCGCCGCGGCGGCGGACTGGCTGCTCGGCTGGCGGGTGGTGCAGGCGGTCGGGGGGTCGATGCTGACGGCCAACTCGGCGGCGATCCTGACCGACGCGTGGCCCACCGAGCAGCGCGGCTTCGCGCTCGGGACCAACCAGGTCGCGGGGCTCGCGGGCATGTTCATCGGGCTGGTGGCCGGCGGGCTGCTCGCCACCCTGGACTGGCGGGCGGTGTTCTGGGTCAACGTCCCCGTCGGGGTCTACGGCACCGTCTGGGCCTACCTGCGGCTGCGCGAGGTCGGCGAACGCCACCGCGCCCGGATCGACTGGTGGGGCAACCTCACCTTCGCGGTGGGACTGAGCGCGGTCCTCGTCGCGATCACGTACGGCATCCAGGCCTACGGCGGCCGCGCAATGGGCTGGACCAACCCGTTCGTGATCGCCCTGCTCGCTGGCGGGATCGTGCTGCTGATCGCGTTTGTGATGATCGAGCAGCGGATCGCGGCGCCGATGGTCCAGCTGAGCCTGTTTCGTCTCCGCGCCTTCACCGCCGGCAATCTCGCGGGGTTCTGCATCTCGCTGGGGCGCGGCGGCCTGCAGTTCATGCTCATCATCTGGCTGCAGGGCATCTGGCTGCCGTTGCACGGCTACGCCTTCTCCGCGACGCCGCTGTGGGCCGGGATCTTCCTGCTGCCGCTGACCGCCGGGTTCCTCGTCGCCGGACCGATCTCCGGCACGCTGTCTGACCGCGTGGGGTCCCGTGGCCTGGCCTCCGCGGGCGCACTGCTGTTCGGCGCGAGCCTCGTCGGGCTGATGCTGATGCCCGTCGACTTCCCCTACTGGGCGTTTGCGCTGCTGATCGCGCTCAACGGCATCGCCAGCGGGATGTTCGCCTCGCCGAACTCCTCCTCGATCATGGGCAGCGTCCCCACGGCCCAACGCGGCGTGGCGTCCGGGATGCGCTCGACCTTTCAGAACTCCGGCACCGCGATCTCGATCGGCTTGTTCTTCTCGTTGATGATCGCGGGCCTGTCCTCCACGCTGTCGCATCGCCTCACCCGGGGCCTGCAGCACCAGGGCGTCTCACACACTCTGGCAGCGCACATCGGCAGCCTGCCGCCGGTCTCCTCGCTGTTCGCCGCGGTGCTCGGCATCAACCCGCTGGCGCACCTGCTGTCGACCAACGGTGCCCTGTCGTCGCTGTCGGAGTCCGCGCGGCAGACGATCACCGGCCGGCGCTACTTCCCCGACCTCATCTCCGAGCCGTTTCATCATGGGCTGATCGTCGTCTTCGCGGTCGCCGCCGGCCTGGCGCTGCTCGCCGCGCTGGCGTCTTTGCTGCGCGGCGGGCGTCCGAGCGCTGTCGGCCCGTCGTCGCCACGCACCGCGGCGCCCGACACGGTCGCCGCCTGACCACGGGAGGGTGCTGATGCGAGGAGTCCCCCTGCCGAGGGACCGAGCTGTGTCGTGGGACCGACTTGCCACGACCTCAGTGAGTCTCTGTGGGCGCGGCGCCGTCTCGAGCGCCCAGCAGGGCCTGCTGCAGGGCGCCCCGGAGGTCGTCCGCCGCGGCGGCAGTCAGCGGGGAGAGGAACGCGCGCTCGGCCTCGTCGCTTGCCGTCGTCCCGTGACGGAGCGCGTCACGGCCGGCGGCGGTGAGCTCGATGACATTGCGGCGGCGGTCTTCGGCGTCCGGATGTCGCGTCACGAGCCCCTTGTGCTCGAGCGTGTCGATGAGGGCGACCATCGTTGTGCGATCAACGCCCAGGCGCTGTGCTGACTGTTGCTGAGAGGCCGGCTCGTGGTCGGCGATGAGGAACATGACGCCCAGCTCGCGCGGGTCGATGCCGAGCGGCGCGAGCGCGGATGCGTTGAGCGCCTCCAGCCGCATCATCGCGTGCTTGAGCAGGTAGCCGAGACGACGGCTGGCTCTGGGGCCTGGACCGAGATCGACCGACACCGATGCAGCGTACCGCGGCCTGATCGTCAGCTATACTGATGATCAGTCAGACACCAGAACGACCGTTACCAAGTGCTTGTGACAACACGCGAGAACCGGAACCGCTGAGCAGCTGATGGCGCACCTCAGCTTCGGGATCGCCACCGCGCCCCAGCAGGTCGACTACGCCGATCTGCTGGGCGTGTGGCGCGAGGCCGACGCCGTTTCCGAGATCGAGCACGCCTGGTTGTTCGATCATCTCATGCCGATCGCCGGAGACCGTCTTGGCCCGATCTTCGAGGGCTGGACGCTGCTGTCGGCGCTTGCGGCGCAGACCAGCCGCGTGCGCCTCGGCCTGCTGGTCACCAGCAATCGCTTCCGTCCGCCGGCGGTGCTGGCCAAGATCGCCACGACCGTTGACGTCGTCTCAGACGGACGGCTGGACTTCGGCATCGGCGCCGGCTCTCGGACGAGCGTGCCCGAGGCTCGGCGTGAGTACGATGCCCACGGCCTGCCCTACGTCGACTTCGCAGACTCGGTCGACGCCCTCGCCGAGGCCTGCGTCGTGATCAAGCGGCTGTGGACTGAGAGCGAGCCGTTTGACTTCGACGGCCGCCACGTCCGGCTCGCCGGTGCGTTTGGCAATCCCAAGCCCGTGCAGCGGCCCCGCCCGCCGATCCTCATCGCCGGGCGCACGGCCCGGGTGCTGCGCGTGGTCGCCGAGCACGCCGACGCCTGGAACATCGCGGGCGTGCAGATCGACGACGTCGTCGCTCGCAGCGCCCTGCTGGATCGCTACTGCACCGAGATCGGCCGCGACCCCGCCTCGATCGTCCGCTCGTTCTACGTGCGGGTCTCCTACGACGACCCCTCCGCCACCCGGGACGCCGTTGGTGCGGTCGTCGAAGCCAACTTCACCCACATCGTCCTCGGCCTGGGGGCCCCCTACCCGGACGCCGTCGCTCGCTGGGTCGCCGACGAGATCATCACCCCGTCACTGCTGCTCGCTGCCAGATCCAGAAGCCACTGAGGTACGCTGCCGTTCTGTCGGGTGATGCGTCGTGCGCTCGTAGCGGGCCGGAGCACCGTCTCGCACCACGTGCGGAAGTCGGTGGCGGTCGGAGTCGCAGCGGCCCAGTCGGCGTCGTAGATCCCCTCGTCCTGGGCGAGGAGCATCCCGGTCAGGTCCCGGATCGCCTGTTCGCTGCCGCCACGGGCGGCGAGCATCGAGGCGAGGTCATCCAGGCTGCTTTGCCGGTAGGTCACCGGCCCGCCGAGCACGCTGGAGATCTCCGCGGCCATCTCCTGCGGAGTGATCCGGTCGGCTCCGAAGACCGGCAGGTTCGCCTGCCCGGTCCAGGAACGATCGGAGAGGAGCGTGGCGGCGGTCTGGGCGATGTCGCGGGTGGCGATCAAGAGCAGCGGCCGGTCGGCGGCGTAGGTCAGTTGGAACGCTCCGTGGTCCCGGATCGCGTCGACTTGGCCGAGCAGGTTCTCCATGTAAAACGGCATGCTGAGCGCGTGGTAGGCCGCGCCCGAGCGCGCGAGCTCGGCATCCATGGCGAACGCCGCCGACAGCAGCCCGGCCGGCGCCGGCCAGCCGTGCCCGGCGCTCGAGACGCCGGCGACATGTCCGACGCGATGCCGGCGGATCGCGTCGGCTCCTGCCCTGGCGAAGGCGAGGCTTGAATGACTCCTCCTCTTGTGTCGGCCCGGGCATGCTGGGATCGCGTCGCGGCCGTCCGTCTGCCACTCCGTTCCCGAGACGGTCGCCGGGCGGGTACGGTTTGGAGCCTTGCTGATCTACTCGATGGGCGTTTCGGTGGACGGCTTCATCGCCGACCGCGAGGGTGGGTTCGGATGGACTGTCCCTGATGAGGAGCTGTTTGGCTTCCATCTCGCGCGGGTGCGGGAGCTTGGATGTCATCTGTGCGGCCGCAGGCTGTACGAGACGATGTGCGTGTGGGAGACGGATCCGTCGCTGCGCGACACCGAGCTCCATTCCGCGTTCGCCGACGTCTGGTGTGCGCTTTCGAAGGTCGTGTTCAGCCGCACGCTCGACAGCGTCCGCGGCAATGCTCGGCTCGCCGAGGGGTCGGTGGCGGAGGAGGTCGCCGCCGCGCTCGCCGCGACTGATAAGGACGTCGAGATCGGCGGCGCCGGCCTCGCCTCGGCCGCGATCAAGCTCGGCCTGGTCGATGAGCTGCGCATCTTCCGCCATCCGATCGTCGTCGGGGGCGGCACGCCGTTCCTCCCGCCGGTCACCGAGGACATCCCGTTGGAGCTGATCGAGACCACGACGTTCGGATCGCAGGTGATCTACGAGCGCTACAGGCGCATCCGCGCTGACAACCACTGACTTCTCTGATGGCGCGCTGGCGCCGGTGGAAGCGCTGCTGTTAGATCAGACCCTGACGCTCAGCCGAGTTCTTGCGCGAGCCCTATGAGAAGTCCTCCGGGCCCGCGGATGTAGCAGAGCCGATACGCGTCTCCGTATTGGACCGCCTCGCCAACGAGTTGCGCGCCGTGCTTGCCGAGCCGGCTGAGTATCTCGTCGAGGTCGTCCACGGCGAACATGACGCGCAGATAGCCGAGAGCGTTCACTGGGGCGTTGCGGTGATCGGCAACCGCAACCGGCGTGAGAAATCGCGAGAGCTCGAGCCGACTGTGGCCGTCCGGCGTGCGCATCATCGCGATCTCAACCCGCTGGCCTCGCAGTCCAGTGACGCGGCCAGCCCACTCTCCTTCGATCGTGGCTTGGCCTTCGAGCTCGAGGCCTAGCGCGCGAAAGAAGGCGATCGTCGCCGGGAGGTCGTCGACGACGATGCCTACGTTGTCCATCCGTCGGACCGCCATTTGCCCAATCTAGCCGCCCGCTGGGAGCCTGCCCGCTGTGAGCCCTTCGCCTAACTCGACGCCTCGACTAGCGACGAGCCACGGGTCGAGACCCCCTTTGCCTCGACCGCGGTACTAAGAGCGGTTTCGCGTAGGAGACCGCTTTGCGCGGTCTGCAGGGCCGAAGCGCTCCGGCACCGGAGTCACGCTTTCACGCGCGAGGAGGGCTCCGGCTCCGCGCGACCAGGCGAAGGCAGCGCCCTCCGTTCCGCGCGAACAGGGAACCCGACGGCGGATACTTGGTGCCTGCGGCGCCGCCGAACCAGGTGTCCCGTGCGCCGATTGCCTGCCGGAGCAGTGACGGGCTTCTTGCGACCCCTATCGGTGCCAGGAGAAGCGGCAGCTATTCGGTTCCTATCGCTTGGGCAATGACGCGACATCCAGTATCGCGATGACCTCGGGGTCAGCGATGAGCTCGATCTCTTGAATAAGTCCGGCCTCGACCCGGAAGACGAAGGCCACCTTGATCAGGCCGCGAACAATCCACGCCCCGGCGGATCGGCCATCGATGGTGACCGCGGACGCTCCTTGGGCACCGTCGAAGCGAGTCGCGACCGCGGCCGCACCTTCATATACCGGGATCGCGCCAAGACTCTGACCCGTGGGGTCTGAGCGCATGATCGCGTTGGGGGCCAGCAGAGTGAGCAGAGCCGGGAGGTCGCCCCCATGGGCCGCTTTGAGAAACGCTTGGACGATGTGGTCGCTCTGCGCTCTTGCTTCGCGTTCGACCGTGGTCTCAGGTAGCCCTTGGACCTTGCGTCGCGCGCGACTGGCCATCTGGCGCACCGCGACGCTTGAGCGTCCCAGCACCGAGGAGATCTCCTCGAACCGAAACCCGAAGACGTCGTGCAGCACGAACGCTACGCGCTCGCCTGGTGCGAGAGCATCGAGCACGACTTGCAGGGCATCGCCGACCCGCTCGGCCACGAGCGCATCTGTCTCTGGGTCGCGGGCCGGTTCGATTGAAGCAACCTCGGCCGCCACGTCGGTCTCGACGGTTGCGCGGGTCCGTCGTCGACGAAGATGATCCAGGCAAAGCCGCGTGGTGACAGTCGTCAACCACGCCGGCAGGTCCTCCACCTCCTCGGTGACCGAGAGCCGCAGCCACGCCTCCTGCAGCACGTCCTCGGCGTCGACGGATGAACCAACGATGCGAGCGGCGATCGACATCAGGCGGGGCCGTTCAGCCTCGAACTCGGCGGGATGCATGACGCCCATGGAGCGTAGACGTGCCTCGGCCCGAGAACGTGACGGCCCGAACGGCTGTCACATTCCCGCGGCGAGGCACGTCAACCCGAGCATGAACACCTTCGACAACGTCGTCTACACGGTCGGTGACCTCAACGCCGCCAAGTCCATCCACTGCGCGCTACTCGGCGCTGAGCCGCACACCGACGAGCCCTACTACGTCGGCTTCAACATCAACGGCATCGAGATCGGCCTGGCCCCCCAAGCCCAGGACAGCCGAATCGGGCCCGTCGCGTACATCCGCGTGGAAAATCTCGCCGCCGCCCTCGACGACGCCCAGAAGGCCGGCGCCACCCTGGTCGACAAGCCGAGAGATGTCGGCGGCGGAACCCGCATCGCAACGGTCAGCGACTCAGACGGCACCATCCTCGGTCTCATCCAGCGTGCCTGAACGGGCCGGAGCGTTCGCCCGACCTTTCGGGGCGTCCCGCAAGATCCGCCCGGTGATCTGTCTCGGCGACGGGGCGCGATGCGGGACGCCTTGTCGAGCCCGCCGGTTTTCTCTGTGTGAACGCTGAAGCAGGTCTTCAAGGCGAGCCGCTCGGGCGCCCTGCTCATCGCCATCAGCGGGGGCGCCGGGTGATCGAGAGCGCGCACCTGCTCGGTAACGAAAACCGGGGCTGCCGGCAGCACGCACCGAGCGGGGGTGTTGTGGCAACACGACAAACGCCCGCGGTCACGAGGTTCGCCAACGCGATGCTGCTCGCGCACGGGTTGCGGAAGCCCGCCGCATGCTCGGCGTCAGGGTCGAGGCGGACGACGAGGAGAAGGACGGCGCGCGTCTCGCCCGACTTCTGCTCCCTAAGAGGTCATCTCAAAAGGGGTTGGGTCCGACCGGCGAATCCTTGGGCAGAGGACATAACTTTGCTTGAGGAGGTCGCGGTGAGCGTGTCGAGCTGGTCGGTTCGCGAGGAGTTGTGGGAGGTGTTCCGCGTCCTGTTGCCGATCCGGCTGCCGCAGCGGACCGGCCGCCCTCGGGTCGATGACCGAGTCGCGTTTGACGCGGTGATGTACGTGCTGATCACCGGGATCGCGTGGCAGCACCTGCCACGGGAGATGGGATGCTCGCCGGCCACCGCGCATCGCCGGCTGCAGGAGTGGCAGTGGCAGGGGGTGTGGCGAGGGCTGCACCGGGAGCTCCTTCGCCGGCTCAACGCGGCCGGGCGGATCGACTGGTCCACCGGTGTGGTCGACGGCAGCCACATACGTGCCTTGAGAGGGGGCCCTGACCGGGCCTTCTCCGGTTGACCGTGCCCGCACGGGCTCTAAGCATCACCTCCAGGTCGACGCTGCCGGCGTGCCGCTGGCGGTCACGCTGACCGGCGGTAACCGCAACGATGTCACGCAGCTGTTGCCGCTGGTCGACGGCATCGCCCGGTCACCGGCAAACCAGGCCGGCCGCGGCAGCGGCCCGAGCGCGTGATCGCCGACCGCGGCTATGACCACGACAAGTATCGTCGAGAACTCCGCGCCCGCGGGCTCAAGCACCGGATCGCCCGCCGCCGCGCCGATCACGGCTCCGGCCTGGGTCGCGAACGCTGGGTGGTTGGGCGCACCTTGGCGTGGTTGCACGACTTCCGCCGACTGCGGATCCGCTGGGAGCGCGACCCGGAGATCCACCTCGCGTTCCTCTATCTCGGCTGCGCGGTGATCTGCCAGCGGATGCTCCTCTGGCCCTGATCACCACCCGTCGTACTCATCCCGACCGTCGCGGGAGCGGCGGCCGTACTGATCGGGGATCCAGCCCCAGCCCCACACCGCCACCGGACGAGCCGGCGCGATCCCGTAGACGACAACCGGATCGACCTTCTCAGGCTCAATGCGGCACCGGTGCCGCCAGTTGTCTCCCAGATCGAACACGTAGCTGAACTCCATCCCGGGCTTGAGCTCGCGGGCCGGCTTGAGCTTCGCGTGGTCCTGCCAGACCACGTCGGGCTCAAACGAGTCATCCGGATAGCCGACCAGCCGTCCGTCAGACAGCTCGAACTCGTGCAAGTGAGAAAGATCCCATCGCGCGAACGCCGCGTCGATCGCCTCCGCAAGCTGAGCGAACGTGTGCGACGGCCCCACGATCATCACCCGGCCCGGCGGCGGATCGCAATCAATCCCCCCTCCACCCAGCAGCTCCACTTCGATCGCCAGCCACGTCCGGGCCACCAGGCCCAAGCCTACTCAGGTCGTTTTGAGACGACCTCTAATTGAAAGGGAGCGGTCCGGGTCCCTCAAGCGCACCTGCGAGCCTCGTCCGGCCGGCTTACCAGGCCGGCGGCTGCGGTGGCCCGCGAGACGCGCCCGTGCTTCCAAGGTCGCCTCCGGCGGTACTCCCGATTTGGCGACGCTCATCCGAGGTGTCACCAAATCGGGAGTGGATGATCTACGGGTTCAGAGGGATCGCACAATCATTAGAACAAGAGTGGCAGTGGCACTCTCGCGCACCGTATGGCAGATCGTCAGCGACTAGCACGCCGCCTCGGTCGCGTTCGACCTCGCTCGACCTGTCGCGGTGCCATCGCTCGATCTCGGGTCGCAGCCAGAGACTCGGTCGACCGCGGCCGAGGTCAAGGACTGGGCGCGGCATGTCGGGGTAGCGGTGGAGGTATTGGCTCACGGTATTTCGGTAGCTAAGCCCGAGGATCCGCGCGACGTCATGGTGAAGCGCGGGTCGCGGTGGATCATCTCAGCGGACGCGGGCCGAAGGTGGTCAGCGGAAAACGAGCGAGGTCCCAGGACCCGTCAGTCGTGCCGCGTCCGGGCTCCGAAGTCCGCGGGGCCATCACTGCGCTCGGTTCTCTGCGGAGGGGCAAGCCGAGGAGGCTCACGATGAGCGTCGAGAAAGTGAAACGCACCAGAGCGGCACAAGCCCAGCGGCTAGGGCCCCGGCCTGCTTTCGCGCGGTGCGGCGGCCCGGCGCGGGGAACGGTCAGTCAGCGGCCGTGACGGCGCTGGCGGCAAAGCGCTCGACGCGGTCGCGTCCGCCGCGCTTAGCCGCGTAAAGTGCCCGGTCGGCGTGGCGCACGAGCGTGGCCGGCTCGCTCGCGTCCTCGGGGAAGACGGCGATGCCGATGCTCGCGGTCACTGGACCCTCGAGCCCTCGGAAGATCAGGCTGCTGATCGCCTCGCAGACCTTGTGGGCGAGGACCAGGGCCCCCTCGGCCTCGGTGCCCGGCATCAGGAGCAGGAACTCCTCGCCGCCGTAGCGGGCAACGAAGTCGCTCTCCCGGACCGTCGAGGCGAGCGTCGCCCCGATCAGCGCCAGCACCTCGTCGCCCTTCTGGTGTCCGTGGAGATCGTTCAGCTGCTTGAAGTGGTCGATGTCGAGCAGGCCGGCGGCCAGCGGGGCGCCGCTCCGCGAGGCCTGGGCGACCATGCGCCGGAGGTTGTCGTGGGCCGAGCGGTTGTTGGGCAGGCCGGTCAGCGAGTCGGTGGCGGCCCGGCGCTCGGCCAGGGCGAGGTTGCGCAGGTTGCCGATCACCGGCGAGGCATGGGCGATCGATTCGCGGAGCCGCCGACGCGCGGCATCGTCGGTCCGCGCGGGACCACTCAGGAGTACCGATCCGATCACCTCGCCATGAACGATCAGCGGATTGCAGACCGAGTAGCCCGAGCGCTTGCCGCACACCTCGCACTCGAGCAGCGGGTCGAGACCGGTGCCCTGATGCTGGGCCTGCGCGAAGCGAATGGCCAGGCACGACCGCGGTTTGGCATCGACGAGGCGGGCCGCTAACTCGGTATCGAGCTCGCGGGTCGAGGCAGCTTGGAGCCGGTCATCGCTGTTGTTGCGCACGAACACGATCGGGTCGGTCCGAGGGACGACGCGCGTTAGGTGGCGGCGCAGGAGGTCCTGCGCCTCCTCCTCGCTCTCGGCGAGCTGCATGGCCGCGGCGAACTCACGCTGGCGCGCATCCATCTCCCGGCTTTCCTCCGCCCGCTCGACCATCCGGTTGAGCGCGGCGCCGAGCCCGCTGAGCTCGTCGGACCCATGGTCCTGCAGGCGCCCGGACAGATCGTCCTCGGCGACACGGCGGGCGAAGGCCGAGTAGGCGGTGACCCGAGGGACAACGTCACGGATCAGCCACCCCACTAGGATGAGCACGCCCACGAGCGCGCCCAGGGACACCCAAAGCATCAACACCCGGTAGTGACTCTGCGTCGAGGCGGCCTTCGCCCGGGCGATTCCGGCGTCGTGGACCTCCTTGTCCACGAGCAGACCCGTGCCCTGCTCCATGGCCGAGAATAGCGCCGCCACACGGCTCGCCGTGGCCTGGTTTATATAGCCGACGCCGGGACCGGCGTAATCGAAGCGCCCGGTGCGCTCGAGGGCGAGGAACGCCCGCCAGGCGGAGGACATCGTTTTGAGCCGGTCCAGCGCGAACGTGTCCCGCACGTCAAGTCGCATGACCGTGGCCAGATCGGCGTCGACCGCGGGCTCGGCCAGGTCGTCGAGCCGGGCGTCGAGCTCTGCCTGAGGAAGGGGCTGCGTCACGATCACCGATTGCAGCGCGAGAGCCTCGGCGCGGCTCACGTCCCGGCTGAGCTGGGCAGTCGCCTGGGCCACCCGAAGGTTGTCGCCGGTGATCCCGTTCACCGTGGTCCGCATCGCGCTCAGGCCCTGAAGGCCGATCCAGCCGCTGGCCAACATCGCCGGGACGAGGACGACGATGAGCAGCAGGAACTTTGGCGCTATGCGAAGCCGAGGTTTCAAGCTTCCCTCCCGGGGGTTGCTTGGTCGGTATCGGCCATCGCCAACGCTAGCTTGAGTTGAGCCGCTGCGGGGTTTAGGCCGCAATCGCGAATCGGGAAGGCGAGCGTCCAGTGATGCGCGGCTTGCGGGGCGCGTCGTCGGTGTAGGTAACGACCCCGAGGGACGGTTCGGGGCACCGGGAGCTTGCCGTAGAGTCGGTCAGCGATCACGAACGGAAACGTTGTGACGCTGGTTACTGCGACCGCGTTCGTGCCCGGGTGCAACTGTCGGAACTTCCGGGGCATCGTCTCGATCGGCGCCGGGCGGGCGATGAAGTATCCCTGTCCGTATGCGACCCCGAGGCCGCGGACGGTGTTCAGCTCGTCCTCATTCTCAATCCCTTTGGCGATGACTTGCGCGCCGGGCGGCCGCGGTGCTTGACATTCCTCCCGCGGTGCCTAGTGCGAGTGCGTCGCTTCGTGCGCGCCGTATGCGACCGATTTCTCCGGTGGTGGGACGTGGAGCTGCCCCCGTTCTGTCCAGAGCTGCCATTTGAACCACTGCTGCCATTTGAACCACTGCTGCCATTGCGGACTTTGAACACGACTTCGGTTCCGCGCAGCGAGACCGAATCTCCCTCCCCGGCGGTCAATAGCACCTGGTGCCCCGACATGGTCCCTCCCGGTAGATTGGCGTTACCTGTTGAAGAGGTAACATACGCGGTGTGAGGCGGTGTCAAGACGTCCGAGCCGAGCGCCGAGCCACTTGAGTTCCGGTTCGCCTCAGGCCACCGCGCGCTCGACTTCCTCGCTACCTACGCCGACCGTCACCGCGGCGGGCTCGAGCGGCTGCGCCACCCGGCGGATCTAGACAGATGGCTGCGCGCCGCGGCTCTGCCAGCATTGAAGGCGGCGACCGCCGAGGATCTCGATGACGCATGTGGACTGCGAGAGGGGACCAACCGTCTTGTGCGCGCCTCGATGGGAGCAAAACCCGGGGATCACAAGGACATCGCCTGTCTGAATGCGTGGGCCCGCCGTGAGGCGCTCGCCGCCCAGCTGAGCGGACACCTCGAGATCCACTGGCGCGCGTCCGATCCGTCAACGGGGCGCTCGCGCTGCTCGCCCGCGAAGCGGTCGAGCTACTCAGCAGCCCCGAGCGCGAGCTGATCCGCGAATGCGCAGCCGCCCCAGCATGCTCGCTGCTGTATCTCGATCGCTCCCGCGGCCGGCGGCGCCGCTGGTGTGAGATGGAAAGGTGCGGCAGCCGCGCCAAATGACCGACTACCGCCAGCGCAAGGCGACCCGGACCGACACCCACTAGACCCGTCGGCTCGGGGGACCGCCAGGCCACCCACCCCTCGCACGTCCAGCGCGCCCGGACGCTCAACGATCCGCTCCATCACCAGCTCCCTTCAGTCGACGACGATCACCGCCCGCGGGAGCTTCGCGTTCCAAGCGATGCTGTAGCTCGTGCTCATGGCAACAGTCCGGGGTTCCGGCCAAAGCCCCCACGCCAGACTTATTGACGGGCTCACAAGCACCAAAGAAACGTTGGCGTCGGCGCGCGGCCACCGAAGCGTTCACGACCATCCCCCGCCCCGCCAGCGCCCAACACCAATTTCATTCACCGCGGGTGGCGAAGTCCCGCCATGACGACTTATTGCGTCCCTCGAGGATGTCCACGCATCGAAGCGCGCGGCGGACAGGCCGAAGGATCGTGCGGACTTCGCCGCGGCGGAGGAGCCGCCACGACCGTAGACGGAGTCGACGGTCTTTCGGCCTGGGCCAATCGCCGCGCTGGAGCGAGCGGTTTCTTAGACTTCATCGACGTGACCTACAAGCAGGCGGTCGAGGAGTGCGAGCGCCGGAACCTACGGAAGAAATTTATTGAGCACGTTCCCGAGGGGTGCGCCCCGGCGTCTGGAACTGGACGAGTCACCTGCGACCAGATTGGCGCCGCTTGAGTACCAGCGATCGGGTCGACAGGCCTATCAGGCAAGGCGAGCGGTTCAGAACCACAACAGACATCGAGGTGACTGTCATGACGCATTGGCGGGCGCCGTTTACCGACGGTGACACGACCGTGCTGCCAGCCGGAACAGTCGTCGTCGCTCGCTTCGACCAGTTGCGCGACGTGCCCGGCTTCGACTGCATACCGGGAACCCTGAGACGCTCGAGCCCCTTCTCGTCCGCGAGGAAGATCGTCGCGCCGAGAAATATGGCGGCTATTCGCTGTCGTTTGTGCTGGACGACATCGGAACCAAACTTCAGCCGCTCTCGTGATCAGGCCCGACGGGCCATCCTCGAGGATGGACTACCGTGGCGGCGGTACTCACGTCCGGAGCGTGAGATCATTTCGCCGTGAGCGATGCCGTGAAGGTGTTCTGGAAGTGGGAGGACGAGGAAGACGACGGAGAGGGTGTGGGGCCCGTCTGGGTCCAAAACACCGACGACTCGACGGTCGGCTGGGAGCAGTGGGTTCGCCGCTCCGTTGCTGAGGCTTACGCGACCTAGCACGCCCTGGAGTTCGCGCCCGACGAATAGCTGTGGCTGCCGCCTGACTGAGCGCGGAGGACGACGGCGCTACGCTCGCCGTATGATCGATGAAAGGGCGGTAGCCCTGGCGCGTTGAGCGCCCACAAATCTGGTCGCAGCGACATCAGTCGTTCCCGCCGCCAACGCCGGCCCGGCTGCTGGGACCACCTCGTTGTTGCGCCGCTATGGGTCGCCTTTCAGGCGAACCTCGGAACCCTGCTGCGGACCTGCGATGCAGTCGGAGCGTGCATCGCGGTTCCTGACACGAAGCATTACCGCGCGGCCCTTGGCCACGGCGACACGTTAGGCCCTCGCCGCCGACCGTGTACCCATTGGATCCGCACCAACAAGGAGCGGTGGATCGCGCCACAGCGGGCGGACGGTTGGCGAATCGTGGCCGTCGAGCTGGCCGATGGCGCGATCGGGCTTCCTCGACTCGAACCTGCCACGCGGCGGACGGTCGTCCTGCTCGGCCATGAATGGCACGGAATCCCGGACGAGCACGTCGAAGCCGCTGACCTGTGTGTCGAGATCCCGATGGTCGGGCGCGGGGCCAGCCTCAACGTCGCGGTGGCCGGGAGTCTTGTGCTTTATCGACTCGCCGGGATGTCGGGATCACCCGCACGCTGCCTAACCTTGCGGTTGCGTGGGCGTGTCCAACAGCAAGGAACAGGATTCGGACCTGGCCGAAGCGATTGCCCGGCGTGGTTGCATCCTGCGCGGCATTGTCGGCTCGACCGTGCACGGGCTGTCCAATCCCGGAACCGACGACCGCGACGAGATGGGAGCCTGCATCGAGCCACGCGAGTACGTGACGGGCCTGCGGTCCTTCGAGCACTGGGTGTTCCGCACCCAGCCTGAAGGCGCTCTGAGCGGTCCGGGAAAGCTCGACCTGACGATCTACGGCCTGCGCAAGTACTGCCGCTTGGCGCTGAAAGGCAGCCCGACGGTGCTCCTTCTGTTGTTCATCGAAGGCGACGATGTGCTCGAGCGCGCACAGCTCGGAGCCGAGCTCCAAGCGCTGGCCCCGGCATTCGTATCGGCGCGTGCAGGACGCGCCTGCCTCGGATACGTCGACGCCCAGCGTCGCGGCCTCGTGGGAGACAGGCACGCCACCCGGACGAGAGAGTTGTCCAGCGAGCATGGCTACGACACCCAAGTCCGCGATGCACGCGCTGCGCATCGCACACCAGGGGCTGGAACTACTGAACACCGGGCGCGTCACGCTCCCGGTCGCCGAACCGGAACGGAGCCGGCTACTGGAGGTGCGTCGGGGAGAGGTGCCGCTGCGCGATGCCGCCGCGGCCTCCTGAAGGACTCGCCCCGCAAGGTGCTGCATCGCCTCCACCAGCAATCGGTCCGGCTGGAGGATACCGTGTTGGCCAGCGCTCTTCCCGAGGAGCCCGACCGCGAAGCCGTGGACCGGTTCCTCGTTGATGCCTACGATCGCGCGTGGTGCGGCGAGCTTGACCTTCCGGGGCTGAATCTCAGCTGATGCACCCATTGCACCCTCGCAGCGGGCCGGAGCACGACCGTCGGCAGGACGCTGCTCTGCGAACGGCGATCTTTGCAGGGGCTTCCTGAAATGGAGCTAGCCGGACTCGAACCGGCGACCTCCTGGGTGCGATCCAGGCGCTCTCCCAACTGAGCTATAGCCCCGTGCGGGCGGCGGCGGCCACTCGGACGTCGGCCGTAGTCTAGTCGTGCCCCGCTTCCGCCGCAGGACTCGATGCAAACAGCTTGACGGGGTCGCTGTCGCGGATGACGGGCGGTAGCCTGTGCGCATGGGTCTTCTTGACGACGCGATTCGAGAGCATCTGGACCTCAAGCGGCGCCACGGCGCCGACCCGGCGGAGGTCGAGCGCGCCGAGCGTGAGGCGCTCGGCCCGGTCAAGCGCAACCGAGAGGCGCCGACGGCTGACGATGTCGACGAGCTGGACGAGGTCGGAGATGTCCACGAGGAGGCCGGCCACGCGAGCTTTGCCTACGACCAGGCGGCCGACGATCCTTGGACCTACGAGCACGAGTCCGATCTCGACGACGCAGGCTTCGACGAGGCCGAGTTCCCGGCGCGCGGCGGCCGCTCCCGGATCGACGACGACACGCTCGCGCGCCCGCCCCTCTCGGACCGAACCGCCGCGGGGAGCGAAACGGGCGAGCACGACGTCGAGGAGGCGATGGCGGCGCACGAGGAGTCGGAGGACATGCTCGAGGAGACGCCCGAGTTCCTCCAGGACACGCCCGACCACGATCGGTTGTGGTTCGAGCAGCGTCCGCCGAAGGACTTCGATTTCGACTCCTGAGCAGCGCGCCGGCCGTCCCGGAAAAGGACCACGTCGTGTGGCCGCTCACTCGGCGGCTCGCTGTGCGGCTCGACGCTGAGCCGCAAGACGACCCGACGATCGGTTTCGAGCGTCGCCACAACCCGCGGCTCGCCGCGCCGTCGGTTCGCGGAACGCCGGGCTAGCGGTCGTCGATAGCGGCTTCCGGAGCTCCGACCAGCGCGCCGCGCGGCTCATAGGTTTCGCTTACGCGTTTCTTGTCAGTTTGCGAGGCGGGCGGGCGATCGTGCGTCACTCCAGTCCTCCTGACAAAGGCAGCTAGCGACATGACAACGCAATCCAGGGCCGCCGCGCGGCGGCTTCGCGTGAGGTCGATCCGACGGCGCGTGGCCGGTGCCGGTACGGCCGTCTTCCTCGCCGCCACCGGTGGCGTATTCGTCCAGCTGGTTTCGGGGCACGATCCGGCGCTGGCGAAAAGCGCCTCGGCACGCTCTGGGTCATCGTTGACGTCGGGCTCGTCCGGCGCGCGTTCGTCGTCGGGGTCGCAGAGCGCGGCTATGGCCTCGGGCGGCGCCGTCACGACGAGGGCGTCATGACCGCCGAGGCGGTGGAGCGCTTCGGCTGCTTCGGCGACGAGTGCGTGGTCCTGGTGGCCGGCGGCGGGCCAGCCGGCCAGGCCACCGACGCGGCGGCACGCGCCCGCCGGCGCATGGGCGCCTGCCATGAGCAGTTCTCGCGCTTTGACCCCACCAGCGAGCTCTCGCGGCTGAACCGCAATCCTCATCGGACGGTCGCGGTCACGCCGGCGATGGCCAGGTTCGTCGAGGTCGCGCTGGCCGCCGCCGAGGCGACGAACGGTCTCGTCGATCCGACCCTGGTTCGTGGGCTCGAGCGCGCGGGCTACGACCGTCACCTCATCTCGAACTCACTGCCGCTCGAGCGCGCGCTGTCGCTGGCGCCGCCCCGTGCGCCGGCCCGGCCGCGGCAGCGGGCCGACTGGACTTCGATCGAGGTCGATCGCCGCGCCGGGGCCGTCACCCGGCCACCCGGTGTCGCGCTCGACAGCGGTGGGATCGCAAAGGGACTGGTCGGCGACATCCTCGCCACCCTGCTCGAGGGCCATGCCGCGTTCGCGATCGAGGCCGCCGGCGACGTCCGCTTCGGTGGCGCCGCCACTTGGCGCCGTCCCGTTCACGTGACCAGCCCGTTCGACGGCGCGCTCCTGCACGTGTTCGACCTCGTGCGCGGCGCGGCCGCGACCAGCAGCATCGGTCGCCGTGCCTGGCTCGACCCCGAGGGCCGGCCGGCCCATCACCTGCTCGACCCCGCGACCGGCCGGCCGGCGTTCACCGGCGTCGTCCAGGCCACCGCGCTTGCGCCCACCGGCATCGAGGCCGAGACGCGGAGCAAGGCGGCCCTGCTGGTCGGCCCGGACGCCGCGGCCGGCTGGCTTCCCCACGGCGGCCTACTCGTGCTCGACGACGGCAGGGTGTCGATGATCGACCCTGCGACGTCGCTCAACGGCGTGCCGTCCACCACCGCGATCGCCGCGTGAGGGCCGATGAGCGCCTCCGGCCACCTGTTCTGGATCGCCAGCCGCGGCGCGGGCATCACGGCGCTGCTGCTCGCCAGCACCGCCGTCTGCTACGGCCTCCTGATGGCCGGCCGCGTGGTCAAGGGCAGCGCGACCGACCGTCGTGCCTACCACGAGATGCTCGGCCTCTCGGTCATGGTCGCCACCGCCGTCCACGGCCTCACCCTGCTCGGCGACGGCTACCTCCATCCCAGCCTCCTCGACATCACCATCCCCTTCGCCCTCGGCTACGAGCGCGTCGCCACCACCCTCGGCATCGTCGCCGGCTGGGCCCTCGTCGCCCTCGGTCTCTCCTTCTACATCCGGAATCGCATCGGACGGGAGCGCTTCAAGCTCATCCACCGGTTCACCCTCCTGGCCTGGCTCGCCGGCCTCGTCCACACCCTGATCGAGGGCACCGACGCCGGTCAGCTCTGGTTTCTCGTCCTGCTCGCGATCACCACCGCCCCCTTGGTGCTCCTCTTGGTTCTCCGCGCCACCGGCGCGCGCCTCGGCCGTGGCGCCCAGCCGACCACGCGCGCACGGGCCGCGGGTCTAGACTCGCGCCCGGCGGGGCCATAGCTCAGTTGGGAGAGCGCCTGCTTTGCAAGCAGGAGGTCGCCGGTTCGAACCCGGCTGGCTCCACTGGCCCAGAAGCCCGCCAACGTTGGGTCTTGCCCGCGTCTGGGCGGCCGGTCGTCCTCCGGAGCGTCCTCATGGAAGCGTTATGGAAGCCTCTGTCCGGATCTCGCCTCTGCAGTCGTACTCGTCCGGCTCGTCGGCTTCCTCGCTGACCGCGCCTGAGGCCGCCACCGCCTCCACGACGTAGCTGTTCAGGAAGAGAAGGTTGTGTGAGTGACTCCCTCTGACCCGGGGTGCATCCACTCCTCGGCGGGAGACGGGTCCGG
>JAFAYV010000022.1 GCA_019240115.1 Solirubrobacterales bacterium
TCGGGGGTGGTCTTGCCGGCGTGGCGTTGTTTGGCGATGTAGGCGGCGGTGGCGGGGTCGTTGACCAGCTTGCACATGGCCAGCATGTGGAAGGCGTGGTTGAGTTGGCGGTTGCCGCCGCGGTCCAGGCGGTGGCGGTCGGTGCGCCCGGAGCTGACCGGGATCGGGGCGCAGCCGGCCAGGCGGGCCAGCTGGGCGTCGGTGTCAAAGCGGTGGATGCCGGCGATCTCGCCGATCAGCTTGGCGGCGATGAGCGGCCCGATCCCGCGTTCGGCCAGCAGCTGGGGTGCCAGTGCTTGCACCAGGCCGGTCAGCTGCTCGGTCAAGGCGCTGATCGTGCGGGTCAGCTCGCGCACGCGGGCCAGCAGGTCACCTGCGATCTGCACCCGGGCGCTGGCCGGGGCGTGGCCCAGGCGGCGCGCCAGACGGGCCTGCCAGCGGCGCGCGATGAGCGCGCGGCGGGGGATCGTCAGCTCGGGCCACAGGTCGTGGCAGTGCCAGCGCAGCTCGCAGATGAGCCCGGTGCGCTGGCGCACCAGCCGCTCGCGATGGACGACCAGCAGGCGGACCTCGAGTTCGGGACCGGCCAGCTGGGCGCTGGGGAGGTTCTCGATGCCTTCGCGCAGCGCGGCGCGGGCGACCGCCAGCGCGTCGATCGGGTCAGACTTGCCCCGCTCGCGCACCCCGGTGCGCGCCCCGGCCATCAGGTGCGGCGCCAGGCGCACCACCCGCTCGCCGTGATCAAGCAAGAACCGCTCCAAGCCGCCAGAGACCGCGCGGCAGTCCTCCATCACCCATACCCGCTCGCTGTCGCCCCGCCCCCGCGCCCACGCCACCAGCGCCCCCCACCCCTCCCGACGCGCCGGCTCGGTGCGCGTAGCGACCTGCCGGGCGACGGCGTCGACGGCGACCGCGCAGTGGGTGTCCTTGTGCGGATCGATCCCGATCGTCAACATCTCCCACGTCCCTTCAGTTAGAACCAGTGATGAAGCGGACGACCTGGCGGACATATTTCAGTCGGGGCGATGCCACGCTCCTATCAGGTCACGCCAGGCGTCCTCAGCGGCGACGGGCGACAGCTTTGTCGCAGGTCAGCCCACGGCGACCAATCCGCGGTGAGTCAGCCCGCCGTCCGCTGAGGACCATCCACCACACGCCCGCTCAAACGCAAGCGCCCGGTCAGCCTCTCACTGAAATCGGGAGCGGCGATGCAGATTCGTCGCGCTGGGACGAGTGGCCGCCCGAGCGTCGAGCAGACTGAGAGCGCGCGGGCGCCCCCGAGGGGTCTTCTTCTCGGTCCATCGCGCTCGCCGCCGAGTCGGTCACAATGGGTGCTCCCGCGGATGACGCTCGCTCCTGACACCCCGCGCCTCGTCGTCTCGGACCCCGATCAGGCGGTCCGAGCGCTGCGCGAGTCCGGCCTGCGCCTGTCGACCGCGCGGCGGCTGATCATCGAGGCGCTGTTCGCCGCCGACGGTCCCGTGTCCGCCCAGGACCTGGCGGCGACGCTGTCGCTCGACGAGTCCTCGGTCTACCGCAACCTCGAGGTCCTCGAGCGCCACGGCCTGACCCGCCACGTCCATCTCGGCCACGGGCCGGGGCTGCACGCCCTCGTCGGCCGCGACGAGGGCGAGTACCTCTACTGCGAGCGCTGCGGCAAGGTCACCGTGCTGCACCCCGACGAGCTCGCTCCGGTCCGCGCCCATCTGATCGACAACTACGGGCACACGCCGCGGTTCACGCACTTCGCCGTCGTCGGGCTGTGCGAGCGCTGCGCCGCCTGAGGATTTCGCGCCCGCGGCCTGGGTAGCCCGCCTCGGACACGATCCGCGACAAAGGACCTGATCACACATGGCAACCACGCTCGTATCGAGCTCGGGCACGTTTGACATCGGCGGCCGCCTGACCGTCAACCGCCTCGGCTTCGGGGCGATGCAGCTGACCGGCGACGGCGTCTGGGGACCGCCGTCGGATCCCGACGAGGCGGTGCGCGTCCTGCGACGGGCCGTCGAGCTGGGGGTGACCTTCATCGACACCGCCGACTCCTACGGCCCGTTCGTCGCCGAGGAGCTGATCCGCAAGGCGCTGCACCCCTACCCCGACGAGCTCGTGATCGCGACCAAGGCGGGGCTGACCCGCGCCGGCCCGAACGACTGGCGGCCCGTCGGGCGTCCCGAGTACCTGCGCCAGCAGTGCGAGCTCAGCCTCCGCCACCTCGGCCTCGAGCGGATCGAGCTCTTCCAGCTGCACCGGATCGACGAGCAGGTGCCGATGGCCGAGTCGCTCGGCGAGCTCGTCAAGCTCCAGGAGGAGGGCAAGATCGGCCAGATCGGCCTCTCTCAGGTTTCGGTCGCCGAGCTGCAGGAGGCGCACAAGACCACGCCGGTCGCCACCGTGCAGAACCTCTACAACCTCACCGACCGCTCCTCCGAGAACCTGCTCGACCACTGCGAGGCCCACGACATCGGCTTCATCCCCTGGTTCCCGTTGGCCACCGGCGAGCTGACCGAGTCGGGCGGCCCGCTCGACGAGGTCGCCTCCGAGACAGGCGCCAGCCCCTCGCAGCTCGCGCTCGCGTGGCTGCTGCGCCGCTCCCCGGCGATGCTGCCGATCCCCGGGACGTCGACCGTCGCCCATCTCGAGGAGAACCTCGCGGCCGCCGAGGTCGCGCTCACCGACGAGCAATACGAGTCGCTGGGCCGCGCGGGCGGCTGATCCCGGGCTTCGGCTCACCCGCGCCCCGGGCGGTCGCCGCGCAGCGGCACGAGTGGCACGGGGGTGGCGCCGGCGCCGACCCGGCGGTGGCCGCCGGCGCCGACCCGACGGGTGGCCACCGGCGCCGACCCGGGGGGTGGCCACCGGCGCCGACCCGGGGGGTGGCCGCCGGCGCCGACCCGGGGGGTGGCCGCCAATAAGCCGGTCAGGCGCGGCAGTTGGGCTGCCACCCGTCAGGGGTGCACAGCACGTCGACGACCCGCCCGCGGGGTGCGCGACGGGCCGGCGGCGCGGGCGGGCTACTTGACGGGCTCGGGCGCGGGGACGATCCGCATGTAGGGCTTGGGCTCCTCCCAGCCTTCCGGGTAGGTCTCCTTGGCCTGGTCGTTGGAGACCGAGCCGGCGATGATGACCTTGTCGCCCTGGACCCAGTTGACCGGGGTGGCGACCTTGTGGTTCGCGGTCAGCTGCAGCGAGTCGATGACGCGCAGCACCTCGTCGAAGTTGCGGCCCGTCGTCATCGGATAGACGAGGATGAGCTTGATCTTCTTGTCGGGGCCGATGACGAACACGTTGCGCACCGTCTGGTTGTCGGCCGGGGTGCGATCGCCGGCGTCGCCGCTGACGTCCGCCGGGAGCATCTCGTAGAGCTTGGAGACCGTGAAGTCCTCGTCGGAGATGATCGGATAGTTGGGCGCGGTGCCCTGCGTCTCCTCGATGTCCTCCGACCACCTCTGGTTCTCGTCGACGGGGTCGACGGAGAGGCCGAGGATCTTGACGTCGCGCCGATCGAACTCGGGCTTGATCGACGCCATGTAGCCGAGCTCGGTCGTGCAGATCGGCGTGAAGCTCTTGGGATGCGAGAACAGCACCGCCCAGGAGTCGCCGACCCAGTCGTAGAACGTGATCGGGCCTTCGGTCGTCTCGGCCTCGAAGTCGGGAGCCGTGGCCCCGATCTGCAGTGTCATCTGGCGGTCCTCCTGGATTGTCGACAAATACGGTCGCGATTGTGCCGGATACGAGCGCGTCGGCGGTCGGCGCTGGCGGCTGGCGGCTGGCGGTCATTCGCGTGACTCCCTGAAGGATAGGAACCTCGTAATTCTGAGTGGGTTTCGGTAGTTTTGCGTTGTCCAGCGCCGGGGCGGACGCGATCGCGACCGGCTGACCCGGCGTTTGCGCCGGGACGCAGCCGGTCAGCATCGAGGCGATGCTCGGCTCGCTGCTCGACGACGCGCTCGACCGCACCGTCGTCGGCGGATACACCAACGTCGGCTACGCGCTGCGCAGCCAGCTCTGGCCGCCCGACGACCTGCCGTCGATGGCCGGCCGGACGGCGCTCGTCACCGGCGCCACCTCGGGCCTCGGTCTGGCCACCGCCGAGGGTTTCGCCCGCCTCGGCGCCCGGGTCGTCCTCGTCGCCCGCGACGCCGAGCGCGGCGAGCGGGCGCGCGCCCGCGTCGCCGAGTACGGGCGCGGAGTGCAGCCGCAGCTCGAGCTCTGCGACCTCGCGTCGCTGCGGGCGGTCGGCGAGCTCGCCGAGCGGGTGAAGGCCGGCCTGGACCGCCTCGACGTGGCCGTCCACAACGCCGGCGTCCTGCCGCCGGCCCGCGAGCTGACGGTCGACGGCATCGAGCTGACCTTCGCGGTCAACGTCGTCGCCCCCTTCCTGCTGACCCGGCGGCTCGTCGACATGCTGCAGCGCAGCCGCCCGGCGCGGATCGTGACCGTCTCCTCCGGCGGCATGTACGCGCGCGGGCTGCACGCCTCCGACCTCCAGTTCGCCGCGGGCGAGTTCAGCGGCACCACCGCCTACGCCCGAACCAAGCGCGCCCAGGTGGTCCTCGCCGAGATGTGGGCGTCGCGTCTCCGCGACCGCGGGATCGTCGTCAGCGCCGTGCATCCCGGCTGGGCGGACACGCCGGGCCTCAGCGCGGCGCTGCCGGCGTTTCACCGGCTCACCCGTCCGCTGCTGCGCACCGCCGAGCAGGGCGCCGACACGATCGTCTGGCTCGGCGCGGCCGCGCGGCCGGGACGCGAGACCGGCGGCTTCTGGCACGACCGCCGGCGCCGGCCGACCCACCTGCTGCCCGGCACCGGCGAGTCCGCGGCCGATCGCCAGACGCTGTGGCAGGAGTGCGAGCGCCTGACCGGCGGCCCGGTGCGGGACGCGTGACGCCGCGCCCGGACCATCGGCTAGCCTCGCCGGCTTGAACGAGGCCGTCGTCAGCTCAGCGCCGACGTTTGACCTGCAGAGCCACTCGCGGCACTCCGACGGTGCGCTGTCGCCCACCGAGGTGGTCGGCGCGGCCGCGGACGCCGGCGTGCGCCTGCTCGCGCTGTCAGACCACGACACCGCCACCGGCGTCGCCGAAGCCCAGACGGCCGCGCGCGAAGCCGGCCTCGCGCTCGTCACCGCCACCGAGATCAGCGCCCTGTTCGACGGCCACCAGGACCTCCACGTCCTCGGGTATCTCATCGATCCCCAGGAGCCGGGCCTGACCGAGGCGCTGCAGCGGTCGCGCGCCGACCGCGAGCATCGCGCCGACGCGATGGCCGATGCCCTGCGCGAGCTCGGCTTCGTGCTGGACGAGGCGATGCTCGCGCAGCGCGCCGCCCAGGGCGCCTCGATCGGGCGCCCGCATCTCGCCCAGGCGGTCATCGCCCAGGCCGAGAACCGCGAGCGGTGCCGGCGCGAGGGACTGACCGACTCCACCGACTTCCTCGTCGCCTACTTGGTCGAGGGCAAGCCGGCGTTCCGTCCCCGCCAGGCGCCGACCGTCGCGGAGGCGATCGAGCTGATCCACGGGGCGGGCGGCGTCGCGATCTGGGCGCACCCGTTCTGGGACATCTCCGAGCCCGACGCGGTCCTCGCCGCGATCGGACGCTTTCGCCGCCTCGGGCTCGATGGGATCGAGGGGTTCTACGTCACCCACACCGAGGACCAGACCCGACTGCTCGCCGCGCACTGCGCCGAGCACGGGCTGCTGTGCACCGGCTCCTCGGACTTCCACGGGCCCGAGCACCACACGTTCTCGCGCTTTCGCGCCCATCGCACGTACGGGCTGACGCCCGCGCTCGGCCCGCTCGAGCCTGAGCGCCCGCCCGCGGGTTGAGGACCGCCGCAGCCGCGGCCGGACGGCCCCGGCGGTCTTCAACCCGCGGACGGACGGACGCGGCGGTCTTCAACCCGCGGACGGGCAGACCAGCGATGCTCAGCGCCCGCGACTTCCAGTGGCGGGCCCTTACCTGGCGTTGTGCGCCGCCACCAGCGTGCGCTTCGGGGCCTGGATGACGACCACCCGCTGCCCCGGCTGGACGGCGGACAGGCTCGCCTTCTGGCCGTTGTCGCGGACCTGCGCGGTGCTCGGGATCGTCAGCGTGACCGTCTGATAGGTCGCCTTGGGCGTGCCATCCTGCACGGTGAGCTGCTGTCCGGACACCGACTGCACGACGCCGCGATCGACGGTGACCGTGGCAAAGCCGCTCTTCGTGTGCACGACGAAGTCGCCGTGCACCGACCGCAGGACGAGCCGCGGCAGACCGAAGGCGAGATCGGCGCGCAGGTGCCGAGCGGCCGGTCGGGCCTGGTGGCTCGTCGCCGCCCCCGCCGTCGCGATCACGCTCGCGCCGGCGCCGACCGCCAGGCAGCAGACCGCGACGACCAGCAGCCGGGCGTGTTTGACGATGAATGACATGGATGAAGACCTCGCTTGTGAGAGTGCGGTTGTCGACGTGGAGGATGCTCGACGACTGAAAGCTGGCGGTGAGGGCAAGATCAGCGGCGCGTAAAGCCCTGACTCCTGCGCCGGATGCCCCACCTACGATGTCGTCGATGAGCGCAACCGTGATGGTCGTCGAAGACGAGCCGAACATCGGCGCGCTCGTGCGCACCTATCTCGACCGCGCCGGCTACCGAGCGCTGTGGGTGCGCTCCGGCGAGGACGCCCTCGTCGAGCTGCGGCGCCATCCGATCCGCCTCGTCGTCCTCGACATCGGGCTGCCGGGAATCGACGGCTTCGAGGTCTGCCGTCAGATCGCCGGCACCGTGCCGGTGATCATGCTGACTGCGCGCGACGAGGAGCCCGACCGCGTCGCCGGGCTCGAGGTCGGCGCCGACGACTATGTCGCCAAGCCCTTCTCGCCACGAGAGCTGACCGCCCGCGTCAAGGCCGTCCTGCGGCGCGCCGAGCGCGTCGACCAGCGCGAGGTGCTGAGCGTCGGCACGGTCACGCTCGCGCCCGCGGCGCGCGAGGTCCGCGTCGACGGCGGCGAGATCGAGCTGACCCAACGCGAGTTCGATCTGCTCGAGTACCTCGTGCGTCGCGCCGGCCAGGTCGTCACGCGCGACGAGCTGCTCGAGCGCGTCTGGGGCTACCTCGCACCGGGCGAGACCCGCACCGTCGAGGTACACATCGCGCAGCTGCGCAAGAAGCTCGGCCAGCCCGGCCTCATCCGCACCGTCCGTGGGGTCGGCTACAAGGCGGCGGCATGAGGTGACCCTCCAGGCTCGCGTCCTGGGCTACCTGGCGTTGACCGCGGTGGTCTCCTGCGTGTTGACGGTCGGCGTGGCGGTCGTCCTCGTGCGCCGCCACATCGAGAGCGTGCGCCGGGTCAGCCTCCAGACCCAGGCCAACCTCGCGGCGACGATCGGCGGCCCACCGGGCGCGCTGCGCGCCGGCAACCACGTCTACCGGGTCGGCGCCGCGATCCCCCGCCGCGTGCGCCCGGTGCTCGCCCGCCAGATCCTCGCCCAGCTGCCGAGCGGCGATGGGCAGGGCACGGTCTCGGTCGCCGACCGCTCGCTGCTGTGGGCCGCGCGGCAGACGGCCACCGGACGCATCGTGCTCATCCGATCGGCACGGCTGGCCTTCGGCGAGTGGCGGTCCTACCTCTCGAGCCTCCTCGTCGCCGGTCTCGGCGGCATCCTCATCGCGATCGCCCTCTCCTTCCTCGTCGCCCGGCGGCTGAGCCGGCCGATCGGCGCCCTGTCGGACGCGACCCGGCGGGTGGCCGCCGGCGAGGCCGGCGTCGCGGTGCCGGTGCGCGGCGACGACGAGCTCGCCGGCCTCGGCCGGTCGTTCAACCGGATGTCGGCGGAGCTCGGCGAGGCGCAGCGATCCCAGCGCCGTTTCCTGGAATCGGTCAGCCACGAGCTCAAGACCCCGCTGACCTCGATCCGCGGCTACGCCGAGGCGCTGACCGAAGGGGCCGTCGAGCCGGCGCAGGGCGGCCGCGTCATCGGGGACGAGGCCGACCGCCTGCAGCGGCTCGTCCTCGACCTGCTCGACCTCGCCCGGCTCGGACGCGCCGACTTCGCGGTCGAGCATCGCCCCGTCGACCTCGCCGCGGTCGCCGCCGCCGCGGTGACCCGTCATCGGCCGCGGGCCCGGGAGCTCGGCGTCACCCTCTCCGGCGACGAGGACGAACCCGCCTGGGGGATCGGCGACGAGGGCCGGCTGCTGCAGGCGGCCTCGAACCTGATCGAGAACGCGCTGCGGCTCACCCCGGCCGGCGGATCGGTGACCGTGGCGGCACGCGCCGGCGAGATCGAGGTCTCCGACACCGGGCCGGGCCTCGAGGCCGAGGATCTGCCGCACGCCTTCGAGCGCTTCTACCTCTACAACCGCTATCGCTCGGAGCGCGCGGTCGGCTCCGGCCTCGGCCTGGCGCTCGTCAAGGAGCTGACCGCGGCGATGGGCGGCGAGGTGCGCGCGGCCGCCCGCCCCGAGGGCGGCGCGCGCTTCACGCTGACCGTGCCGGCGACGGCGGTCAGGCGGCGACAGCGCGCTCGGACAGATGCGAGCCGACCTTGCGCTTGACGCGCTGCAGCGCGTTGTCGACGGTCTTGCAGTCGCAGTCGAGGCGGCGGCCGATCTCCTCGTAGGAGTGCCCGTCGAGGTAGAGCCCGAGGACCCGGGACTCGAGCTCGGAGAGCACGGTCGAGATGCACGCGACGAGCGCGCGCAGCTCCTCGGAGGAGATGACCTGGTTGACCGGGTCGTGCACGGTCGAGCCCGGCAGGACCTCGTCGAGCGTCGGCTCTGAGTCGGCCCCGCTCCCGGCGGGCGTGCTCGAGAACGAGACGTACTGGTTCAGCGGCGTGTGCTTGTTCCGCGTCGCGGTCTTGACCGCGGTGATGATCTGGCGCGTGATGCACAGCTCGGCGAAGTTGCGGAAGCTCGACTCGCGGTCGGTCCGATAATCGCGCACGGCCTTGTAGAGGCCGACGAGCCCCTCCTGGATGAGATCGTCGCTGTCGCCGCCGGCGAGGAAGTACGAGGAGGCCTTCAGCCGCACGAAGCCGAAGTACCGGCGCACGATCTGGTCGTACGCGTCCGTCTGCCCCTGCTTGGCAAGGGCAATGAGATACCCATCCTCAACGCGAGGCTGAGCCTGAGAATAGGAAGACAGTCGAGCCACAGACGCACCTTTCCCACTGCCACGGGCCGCGGCAGATCGGATTTGTCGTGGCGCGCTACCTCCCCTGGCGCCGCACCAATATGAGTTCGTTGGCCCCGGGAACGCTCCTCAAGAGCCGTCAACTGTCCAGCCCTAAAGCTGCAGTTGATCCTTACTTGCGGCGCGAGCTTGCCATAGCACCGCACTGCTGTCAAGCGCGACTGCAAGCGGACGCCCACATGCGACCGATCACGGTGGGCTACACGGCGGAGCGCAGCTCGGGGCCCTGCGGACCGTCGCGGACCTCCCATCCCATCGTCCGCAACTCGTCACGCAGGCGATCGGCGGCCGCGTAGTCGCGGTCGCGGCGCGCCTGCTCGCGCGCGTCGCGCAGGGCGATCGCCGCCTCCGGGACCTCGGGGACGGCGACCTCGAGCAGCGAGGCGAGGCCGAGAACGTCGAGCATCGCGCGCAGGTCGTCGGCCCCGACGCCGCCGCCCGCGGCCGAGGCAATCGCGCGGTTGGACCGCCGGGTCCACTCGTTGACCGCCGCCAGGGCGCGGGGCGTGTTGAAGTCCTCGGCGAGCGCGTCGAGGAAGCGATCGCGCAGCGGCGCCGACCACTCCGGGCTCGGGCCGTCGACGAGGCCCCGGCCCGCCTCGCGGATCCCGGCGGCGCGGCCCCGCGCCGCCTCGAGCCGCTCGTCGTCGAAGTCGATCGGCTGGCGCCAGTGCGCGCCCGAGAAGTACGTCAGCAGCGTCTCGGCGCCGTAGCGCTCGAGGGTCTCGTCCAGCCCGAACACGTTGCCGATCGACTTGGACATCTTCTCGGCGCGCAAGCGAACCATCCCGTTGTGCATCCAGAGCCGGGTCAGGCGCTCACCGCGCCCCGCGCGGGTCTGCGCCGCCTCGTTCTCGTGGTGGGGGAAGATGAGGTCCGAGCCGCCGCCGTGGATCTCGAAGTCGAGCCCGAGCAGCTCCTCGGCCATCGCGGAGCACTCGATGTGCCATCCCGGCCGCCCGGCCCCCCAGGGAGCCTCCCAGCGCGTGTCCTCGTTGACCTTGTGCGCCTTCCAGAGCGCGAAGTCGCGCGGATCACGCTTGCGCCGCGCGCCCTCGGTCCCCTCCCCCTGATCCATCTGGTCGACGTCGCGGTGCGAGAGCTCGCCGTACCGCGGATACGAGCGAACCGCGAAGTAGACGTCGCCGTCGGCGACGTAGGCGTGCTCGCGCGCGATCAGCCGCTCGATGAGCTCGATGATCCCGGGGATCGTCTCGGAGGCGAGCGGCTCGTGGTCGGGACGGCCCAGGCCGAGCGCGTCGGTGTCGGCGCGATAGGCCGCGGTCATCTCCCGCGCGAGCTCGTCGCTGCGCCGGCCGGCTGCGGCGGCCGCCGCGTAGATCTTGTCGTTGATGTCGGTGACGTTGGCGACGAGGGTGACGTCGTAGCCCTCGGCGAGCAGGAACCGCCGCAGCTGGGAGAAGACGACGTAGGGGCGCGCGTTGCCGACATGGATCCGCCCGTACACGGTCGGACCGCAGGCGTAGATCCGCACGCGCCGCCCGCGGGCGGGCGTGAGCTCGGCGATCCGGCCGGACAGGGTGTCGTGCAGGCGGACGGTCCGCATCGGCAGCGCAACCCTAGCGGCACGCCGCGCGACCGCCGGCTACTGGTGGTGGCCGACGTCGACGGCGTGCAGTTGGAGCACCGTCTGCCCGTCACCGAGGATCATCTCGTACTCGCCGCCTCGGCGGCCTGGCGCACGGTCGCGATCGCGAGCGCGGCAATCCCCTCGGCGCGGCCGACGAACCCCATGCCCTCCCCGCGCGTCGCCTTGACGCTGACCTGGTCGCGCGCCAGCCCGAGCGTCTGCGCGAGGCGCGCGCGCATCGCGTCACGACTCGGAGCGAGCCGCGGCGCCTCGGCGACGACGGTCGCGTCGACGTTGACCACCGCCCAGCCGCCGACCCGGAGCATCTCCGCGGTGGCCGCGAGCAGACCGAGTGAGTCGGCGCCGGCGTACCGGGGGTCGGTGTCGGGGAAGTGCTCGCCGATGTCGCCGAGCGCCGCCGCTCCGAGGAGCGCGTCGATGACCGCGTGGGTCAGCGCGTCGGCGTCGGAGTGGCCGTCGAGCCCGCGGTCGTGGTCGAGCGCGACCCCCCCGAGGACGAGCGGCCGGCCGGCCACCAATCGGTGACAGTCGTAGCCGAGTCCGGTGCGGGTGATCGGCTCGATCGACACGTTCACCCGCCGCGCTCGGCGAGGATCAGCTCGGCCAGGCGCAGATCCTCGCGCGTGGTGATCTTCAGGTTGCCGGGGTCCGAGCCGACGACGTGCACGACCCCGCCCGCCGCCTCGACGAGCCCGGCATCGTCGGTCGCCCGCGCCAGTTCGGAGTCCGGAACGTCGAGCGCGTGCTCGAGCGCCGCGCGGCGGAACACCTGCGGGGTCTGCACCGCCCACAGCCGGGCCCGGTGCAGCGTGCGCGCGACCGTACGGCCGTCGGCGGAGACCTCCTTGATCGTGTCGGTCACGGGCGCGGCGGCGATGACGGCGTCGGCCTCCGGGGAGAGCGCGAGCTCGTCGAGCGCCTGCTCGAACAGCGCCGGCGCCGCCAGCGGCCGTGCGGCGTCGTGCACGATCACCGGGTCGCCGGCGCCGGCACGCAGCGCGGCGCGGACCGAGTGCGCGCGATGCTCGCCCCCTGCCACCGCTCGCGTCCCCTCGGGGGCGCCGTCGAGTGCGTCAGCGGGCAGCGCGACGACGATCGCCTGCACCGCCGCGACCGAGCGCAGCGCCGCAACGCTCCACGCGAGCATCGGGCGGCCGCCCAGCGAGACGAGCGCCTTGGGCCGGCCGGACCCAAGGCGCTCGCCCCTCCCGGCGGCCACGATCAACGCGACCGCCATGCGGCTATCGCGCGCCGGCGGGCACTCAGTCGGCGGCGAGGGCCACCTTGCCGTCGTGGCTCCCGCTGCCGTGGCCGCTCTCGATCAGCAGCATGTGCAGATGCTCCTCCACCTGCTCCTCGTCCATCTCCAGCGCGTACATGAGCTCGGAGGCGAGGATCTTCCGGGCGCGCGTGAACATCTGCTTCTCGCCGGTCGACAGGCCCTTCTCCGACTCGCGGATGGCGAGGTTGCGCACCACCTCGGCAAGCTCGTAGATGTCGCCGGTCTTGATCTTGTCACGGTTGTGCTTGAAGCGCCGATTCCAGTTCTTGGGCATCTCCGAGCACTCGTCCTGCAGCACCGCGAGCACCTTCTTGACGGTCTCCTCGTCGATCACGCGCCGCAGGCCGGCCAGCGCCGCGTTCGCCGTCGGGACCATGACGGTCATGTCGTTGTGCAGGATCTTGATCGTCAGGTACTCGCGCGTCTCGCCGAGCACCTCCTTATCCTCCTTGCGCAGCACCCTGCCCGCGCCGTGGTGGGGATACACGACGCTGTCGCCAATCTCAAACTCGACGTGGACCGGAACGTCCGGCTCCAGATCATCCAGCTGCTCTTCCATTAGCTCTGTGATGGTGTCCTCCTCGGGGGTGGCGGCGCGGGGGGCGCTCGCGGATTGCGCTACGTCTGCAGGTAGCGATCAACCAGATTGATCTCCTGCTGTCGGCGAAGGCCCTCGCGGATGTCCTTCGCCCGGATCTCGCCGACGCCGTCGACGGTCTCCAGCTCGCCATCCGGGGCGGCGAGCAGCTCCTCCAGGCCCCCGAACTCACCCACGATGCGCTGCACCACGAGCCTGGGGAGCCGCGGGATGCGCCCCAGGATGCGAAAACCGCGGGGCGACACGGGATAGTCGAGGGTGTTCAGCTTCCGATCGTAGCCGAGCAGCTCGGCGAGGCGGCCGAAGTCCAGCAGGTCCTGATGGGGAAGTCTCACCAGCTGATCGCACACCGACGCGAAGCTCGCATCCGCGTCCTGGACGAGGTAGTCGTGCACGAGCGCCGCCTTGTCGGCGGCCACGCCCACCATCGTCTCGTCCAGCTGCATCTCGATCAACCGGCCCTCGGTGCCCAGCTCGACGATGTAGCGCTCGATCTCGACCGCCATCCGAGTCACCAGCTCGACGCGCTGGAGCACGGTCAGCACGTCGTTCAGCGTCGCGCCGCCCTCGAACTCGAGCGCGGTCAACCGGGTCGAGACCTGATCGGAACGGCTCCGGTACTTGTCGAGCGTGGCCAGCGCCTGATTGGCCTTGGCCAGGACGACCGGGATGTCCTCCAGGATGTACTTGCCGCCGTCGACGTACAGCGAGACGACCTCGCGGCGCTCGGACACCGCGATCACGATCGTGTCCGCCTGCTTGGAGACCCGCTCGGCCGTCCGATGGCGTGTGCCGGTCTCCAGCGTGAGGATCGTCGGATCCGGGGTCAGCTGGACGTTGACGTGAGCGATCTTCGTGGCGTTCGAGCTCAGAACGATCGCCCCGTCCATCTTCGCCAGCTCGTACAGGAACGCAGGCGAGTAGTCGATGTCGAGCTTGATCCCGCCGGAGAACAGGAAGCCCAGCTCATTCGCATCGCCGATCACGATCAGCCCGCCGGTCCGGGCATCGACGATGTTGTCGATGCCCTCGCGCAGCGCCGTCCCGGGCGCCACCATCTCCAGCGCCCGCATGATTCGCGACTCCTGTCGAGACTCGAGCTCGTCTCTGAGCTCTTCCCCGGATCGCGGCGGCACCACCGGAATCTTAGCTGGAAGGAGGGGAAGTCAGCCCTGTGGGGGGGCGGCGGCGGGGCGCGTTCTGCGCTTCTCGGTGCCCGGCGGTGACGGAGGCGTGCCACGCGTGCCCGCGCGGCTGCCCGGCCCGGGCACTCCAAGGCCTCTGCGTCACGCGGGGGGTCGTCGCGCAGGCGCGCGACCGGCGACCCGCGAAAAGCGCGCCCACCACGCCGCATGCCCGACGCGGCACGCCACGCGACGCGTCCACCCGCGGGCGCCGACGCCGAGCCCGCGTCACCCCGGGGGTGACGCGCCACCGGAGCCGTCGCGGCGCGGTCAGGCGTCGCACGACCCCCATGGGGCGGGGGTCAGACGACAACGAACCGTCCCGGCAAGATCGAGCGTCGCGCGACCCCGTAGGGAGGGGGTCAGACGACAACGAACCGTCACGGCGAGATCGAGCGTCGCGCGACCCCCATTGGGAAGGGGCCTCCTCAGGCCGCGGTGGCCTCCTCAGGGCGCGACGCCGACCACAGGCCGCAAAGGGCGACGCAGGCCCCGGCGGCCTCCCTCAGGGCCGCCGACAGGCCGCAAGGGCGACCTCAGGCCGCGGCGGCGACCTCGGCAACGGGTCGCAGCGCCGCGGCGAGGGCCGCGCGCAGAGACCTGTGGCGCTCGGGGTGCAGGACCGGGCGCAGGCCGAACCGCTCCGCCTCGCATAGACGTCGGTCGCCGTGGGCGACGGTGCGCAGCTCGCCGGTGAGGCCGAGCTCGCCGAAGCAGGCGAGCGGGTGACCCTCCGGGCCGGTGAGCGCCACCCGCTTGGCGGCGCTGGCGACCGCGAGCGCGACGGCGAGGTCGGCGCCGGGCTCGTCGACTCGCACGCCGCCGACGACGTTGACGAACACGTCGGAGGTCCCGAGCCCGATGCCGCCGTGGCGGCCGAGGACGGCGAGCACGAGCGCGACCCGGTTGCGGTCCAGCCCGGCGACGACGCGCCGTGGCGGGACGAGCTCGGACGGGCTGACGAGCGCCTGGACCTCGACGAGCAGCGGCCGGGACCCCTCCATCGCGCACAGAACGACGCTGCCGGGCGCCCGCGTCGCCTCGGCGAGGAAGCGCGCCGAGGCGTCGATCACCTCGACGAGGCCGTCGTCGCGCATCTCGAACACGCCAGCCTGGTTGGTCGAGCCGAAGCGGTTCTTGACCGCCCGGACGGTCCGATACGTCCGCTCGCGCTCGCCCTCGAACTGCAGCACGCAGTCGACGAGATGCTCGAGCACGCGCGGGCCGGCGAGCGAGCCCTCCTTGGTGACGTGGCCGACGAGCAGGACCGCGATCCGCAGCCGCTTGGCGACCTGCATCACGCCGTCGGCGACCTCGCGCACCTGCGCGACCGAGCCGGCCGCCGAAGACAGCTCGGCGCTGTGCAGCGTCTGCACCGAGTCGATGACGCACACCTCGGGATGCTCGTGCTCAAGCGTGGCGAGCACTGCGGCCAGATCGGTCGCGGCGATCACCGGCACCGACAGCGCCTCCCCGCCCCGCAGTCGCTGGGCGCGCAGGCGGATCTGCGCCGCGGACTCCTCAGCCGAGACGTACAGGGTACGCCGGCCGGCCTGCTGCAGATACCCGAGTGCCATCGTCGTCAGCGTCGACTTGCCGATCCCGGGCGCGCCGCCGAGCAGCACGAGCGACCCCGGCACCAACCCGCCGCCGAGCACGTCGTCGAGCTCGCCGATGCCCGTGCTGAGCCGATCGTGCTCGACTGCCTCGACGTCGCCGAGCGCCACCGGCGCGACCGGCCCGCCCCCACCGAAGGCGCCGCGGAAGTCGCCGCCCCCACCGAAGATGCCGCCCCCACCGCCGCCTCCACCACCGGCGCGCCGGCCGCTCGCGCGCCCGCCCGCACCAGGGGGCCCGTGGCCCGCACCCGCCGGGCGCACATGCTCGGTCAGCGTGTTCCACTCCCCGCATCCCGGGCAACGACCCGCCCAGCGCGCGGTTTCGTGTCCGCAGGCCGAGCAGACATGGATCGAGGACGGTCGCGGCATCTCGGATATCTGAGCCTACCCCCGCGACAGGACGGAGACCGCCCCGCGCGCGGCGAAAATGACGAAGTCGGCACAGCGCTTCGGCGCACGTGCGTGGCAGGTCTCCGAACGACCGACGGGCGCACCTCAGGGGCGCGCCCGACGACAAACGAAACCTCAGCGAAGAACCGCTACACGGAGGAGTCCGGCGGACCCGACGACGCGCCGTCGCCGGACGCGCTGGGCTCGGGCTCTTCGGAGGCGCCGCCCGCGGCGCCCACGCCCACCGGCGTCGGCTTCGGGGAGCCCTCGATCACCGAGAGCTTGACGTCCTCCTCCTCGTTGTCCTCGCTGCCCGGCTCGACGAGCACGGTGGCGCCCGCAGGCACCTGCTCGCGCAGGACGTAGTCGGCGAGCGGATCCTCGATGTAGCGCTGGATCGCCCGGCGGAGCGGACGAGCGCCCATCGCGGGATCCCAGCCCTTGTCGACGAGGAGGTCCTTGGCCTCCTCGGAGAGCTCGAGCTGGAGCTCGCGGTCGGCCATCTGCTCGCGGATACGGGTCAGCAGCAGATCGACGATCTCCTTGATCTCGTCCTTGGCCAGCTTGTGGAACACGATGACGTCGTCGATCCGGTTGAGGAACTCGGGCCGGAAGACCTTCTTAAGCTCGCCCATGATCCGGTTCTTCATGTCGTCGTAGGTGATCCCGGTCTCGTCATCGGAGACGGCGAAGCCGAGCGGCGTGTTGCGCGCGATCTCGGAGGCGCCGATGTTCGAGGTCATGATCACGATCGTGTGCCGGAAGTCGACCGTGCGCCCCTGGGCGTCGGTCAGCCGGCCATCCTCGAGGATCTGCAGGAGGATGTTGAACACGTCGGGGTGAGCCTTCTCGATCTCGTCGAGCAGGAGGACGCTGTAGGGCTTGCGGCGCACCGCCTCGGTGAGCTGCCCGCCCTCGTCGTAGCCGATGTAGCCCGGAGGCGAGCCGACGAGCCGCGACACGGCGTGCTTCTCCATGTACTCGGACATGTCGATGCGGATCATCGTGTCCTCGTCGCCGAACAGGAACTCGGCCAGGGTCCGCGCGAGCTCGGTCTTGCCGACGCCCGACGGGCCGAGGAAGATGAACGAGCCGGTCGGGCGCTTCGGATCCTTCAGCCCCGCGCGCGAACGCCGGATCGCCTTGGACACGACTTCGATCGCCGGGTGCTGCCCGATGACGCGCTTGTGCAGCTCCTCCTCCATGCGCATGAGCTTCGCGGTCTCGGCCTCGGTCAGCTTGAACACCGGGATGCCGGTCCACATCGACACGATGTCGGCGATCTCCTCCTCGGCGATCGAGGGGCGCTCGGTCGACTCCCCCGCCTCCCACTGGTCGGCCAGCTCGCGCTTGCGCTGGGTCAGGCGTCGCTCGGTGTCGCGCAGGTTCGCGGCCTTTTCGAACTCCTGGGACTCGATCGCCTCCTCTTTGGCGCGCCGGGTCTCCTCGATCTCGTCCTCGAGCTCGCGGTAGACCGGCGGGGAGGTCATCGACTTGATCCGCATCCGCGACGCCGCCTCGTCGATGAGGTCGATCGCCTTGTCGGGGAGGAAACGGTCGGAGATGTAGCGGTCGGCCAGATCGGCGGCCGCGTCGAGCGCCTCATCGGTGATGTTGACCTTGTGGTGCTGCTCGTAGCGATCGCGCAGGCCCTTGAGGATCTGCACGGTCTCCTCGGTCGAGGGCTGGTCGACGGTGATCTTCTGGAAGCGCCGCTCCAGCGCGGAGTCGCGCTCGAGGTACTTGCGGTACTCCTCGAGCGTCGTCGCGCCGACCGTCTGCAGCTCGCCGCGCGCCAGGGCGGGCTTGAGGATCGAAGCGGCGTCGATCGCGCCCTCGGCGGCGCCCGCGCCGACGAGGTTGTGCAGCTCGTCGATGAACAGGATGATGTCGCCGCGCTGGGTGATCTCCTTCATCACCTTCTTCAGGCGCTCCTCGAACTCGCCGCGGTACTTGGAGCCCGCGACCAGAGCGGCCAGGTCGAGCGTGTAGATCTGCTTACCCTTCAGCAGCTCGGGCACATCGGCGTTCGTGATCCGCTGCGCGAGGCCCTCGACGACGGCCGTCTTGCCGACGCCGGGCTCGCCCACGAGCACGGGATTGTTCTTCGTGCGGCGCGAGAGGATCTGCATGATCCGCTCGATCTCGGTCTCGCGGCCGACCACCGGGTCAAGCTTGCCCTCGGAGGCGAGCTTGGTCAGGTTGCGCCCGAACTGGTCGAGCAGCTTCGAGGACTTCTTGCCCTCGGCGGCGCCCGCCTGGGCGCCCGAGCCCGAGCCCGAGCCGCGCTGGCGGCTGCCGGGGCCCGAGAGCATGCGGATGACCTCGTTGCGGATCTTCTCCGAATCGGCGTCGAAGTCGAGCAGGATGCGAGCTGCCACGCCCTCGTTCTCGCGGACCAGGCCGAGCAGGATGTGCTCGGTGCCGATGTAGTTGTGGCCCAGGCTCAGCGCCTCGCGGAGCGCGAGCTCAAGGACCTTCTTGGCCCGGGGCGTGAAGGGGATCTGGCCGGAGGTGACCTCCTCGCCGGAGCCGACGATGCGGACCACCTGAGCGCGGACACGCTCCACCGTGATGTCGAGCGACTCGAGGACTCGAGCCGCGAGACCCTCCTCCTCGCGGAGCAGGCCGAGCAGGATGTGTTCGGTGCCGATGTAGTTGTGCTTGAGAGTCCGAGCCTCTTCCTGTGCCAAGACGACCACTTGGCGGGCTCGTTCTGTGAATCGCTCGAACATGAGATTCCTAGGAGTGGTTGTGGCGGAGGAGTCGGTCGGGAAATGGTCTGATCTGGAGTTCGCCCACCGTCGCCAGAGTGCCGACACTCGAACGGCTGCAGGGACGCGGAGAACCCGTCTCTGTTCCCATATATTCGGCAGCGCTGCCCGAACGGATGAGCGATGACGGACTTTCTCTCGGGGCCATAGGTCAGTCTAACACCCGGTTCTCGGGACCCGGCGCGGACAGTTCGCGCTCCTTCGGCGCTTCGTCAGCCCGCCGCAGGCTCCTTCCGGGGGGCAGGCGACCCCCCGTGGACAGCCACGATCCGGCGAGGATCAGCACCAGTCCGACGACCGCCCCGGCGCCCGGATGCTCGCCCTCGAGCGTCGTCCCGAGCGCGAGCGCCACGACCGGGTTGACGTAGGTGATGACGGTCGCCCGGCTCGTGCCGGCCTCGCGGATGAGCACCGCGAAGATGACGAACGCGACGGCGGTGCACAGCACCCCGAGGGCCGCCACCGCCGCCAGCGCGCCCACGGTCGGCGAGCGCGTCGGGGTGTCGAGCGCCGCGAACGGGGTCAGGATCGCAGTGGCGACCGCCAGCGAGGCGCCCATCATCGCGCGGGGATCGAGGCCGCCGAGGCGGTGCTTGACGAGCATCGGCCCGATCGCGTAGCCGACCGCCCCGATGAGGATCGCGCCGGCTCCGAGCAGTTCGGCGCCGCTGCCCGCGACGTCGATCCCGACGAGCGCGATGACGCCCGAGAAGCCGAGCGCAAGCCCGGTGGCGCGCAGCGGGGTCGGCCGCTCCGACGCGTCGAAGCGCAGCGCCAGCAGCGCGCCGATGAGCGGGACCGCGGCGATGATGATCGCCGCTAGCGACGAGGCGACGTGGACCTCGCCCGCGGCGATGAGCGGGAACGGGATCGAGATCTCGGCGACCGCGTAGGCGACGAGCCATGGCCAGCGGCCGCGCAGCGACCCCAGCGTCCCCGCGCGCCCGGCGAGCGCGAGCAGCAGGACGGCGGCGATCACGACGCGCAGCCACGCGACCGCCGGTGCGGGCAGCCCGCCTCGGTCGGCGATCTCGATCAGCAGATAGGAGATCCCCCACAGGACCGACATCGCCGCGAACGCGGCGACCGCACGACGGCTCATCGCCGGCCGGCCGCCGACGCCCGCACCCGACCGCCCTCCCGGGAGACCTACTGGGCGCCGACGTCGATCTTGGTGATCTTCAACTGGCGCTCGCCGCGCGGCGTCGAGACCGTGACCTCTTCGCCCCGCTTGCGCCCGAGCAGCGCCTTGCCGACCGGAGACTCGTTGGAGAGCTTCATCTCGGCCGGCGCGGCCTCCGCCGAGCCGACGATCGTGTACTTGTTCGACTTCCCGGCCTCGTCCTTGACGTGCACGGTCGAGCCGACGCGCACGACATCGGTGCCGAGGTCGGAGGCGTCCACCACGGTCGCCGAGCGCAGCTTGTCCTCCAGCTGCGCGATCCGAGCCTCCAGCATCGCCTGCTCGTTCTTGGCGTCGTCGTACTCCGCGTTCTCGGAGATGTCACCGAACTCGCGCGCCTCCTTGATCCGCGCGGCGACCTCACGTCGCCGCGTGGTCGCGAGATGGTCGAGCTCGGACTTGAGGTTGGCGAGTCCGTCCTGGGTGAGAATGACGTCCTTGGGCATAGCGATCGGGACCTGTGTTCGGTGGTGAATCCGGTGAGACGAGGAATCCGCTCAGGGCCAGGACCCCGGGACGCTGGCCGGGCGGGCGCATGAGTATAGTCACGGCCCGAGCGAGTCCCGTCACATGCGCCGAGATCGCTCAAGCAGGCTCGCGCAAATCCTCGACGAGCCTCACCCCGCGCTTCGCGACGTCGGTCACGACGAGCTGGATGACGAGCCGCCCGAGCGCGTGGCGCCGCGCCCGCCGGACGACCGCGGCGCTGACCTGCAGCGCGGGTGCGGCGATCGTCACCGTGGCCGCGCGCGCCGCGTCGCGTAAGGTGATCACGAGCCCACCGCGCCCGCGGCGGACGATGAGGCCGATCGATCGCGAGCTCGCGCGCGCCGACGTGCCGCGGCGCAGCGCCGCGACGCGGCCGGCGTAGCTCAGGCCGTGCGCCAGGCGGACCGTGACCGATCGCAGTGCCGGAGCGCCGGTGCCGGCGGCGAGCGTGAAGCGCAGCCGCGGACGATCGGCGGCCAGACCGCGCAGGGACACCGCGCGCGCGGTCGGCGAGCCCACGGCGGGGGTCACGCCGGCCCCGGTGACCGTCCAGCGAAACGTCGTCGACGCCGCGTTGCCGTCGCCGTCGGCGGCGGTGACCGTGACCGTCCTTGACTCCGGCGTCGTCGGGGTCCCGGCGAGCACCCCGGTCGCCGGGTCGATCGCCAGCCCCGCCGGCAGTCCGCTCGCCATATAGGACAGGCGGAGGCCGCCGGAGTCGGCGCCGCGCAGCGCCACCCTGACCGACGAGCCGGCGGCGGTCGTCTGAGCGCCCGGATTGCCGAGCGTCACCGTCAGGCTCGCCCGGGTGGCGCACAGGGAGTCGCCCAGCACGCCGGCGACCGGCGAGCCCAGGCCGGTCGCCATGTCATAGCCCGGCTGCAGCGGGTACAGACCCGATGGGTCATCGACGTTGGCCCCGTCCCAGGTGTCGTTGCCGGCCGTGGCGTCGTAGGGGCCCGCGGCCGTGATGTCGTGGAAGTTCGCGGCATAGGCTCCGACGGCGAGCTGGTAGAGCGCCGGGTTCTCGAAGCCGAGCGACAACCCATGGCAGCGCGGCGAGGCGTCGGCGAGAGCGGTGGCGGCCGCCCACAGGGGCGCGGCCGCGCTCGTCCCCCCCACGCGGGTCCACGCCGAGTGACCGGCGGCGGTCAGGTACATCGCATAGCCGCTGTTCGGATCGGCATCGGCGGCGACGTCGGGGACCTCGCGGCACAGTTGGCCGCCGCAGGCGCGGCTCGACGCCGCCTGGACGACCCCGGGGGTCGAGGACTGGTAGGCGGGCATCGGCCACGACGCCGAGACGCCCCCGCCGGTGCCGCGGTGACCCGACGCCGGGCCGTCGTTCCAGACGTCCTCGCCGGGATAGCCGCCGCCGGCGGGGATGGCGCCGAGGTAGGTCCCGCCGACGCCGGTGGCGAACGGCTGACTGGCGGGGTCGAGCACCGACAGGCTCTGATCCGCCGGATCGGACTGGTAGCACTGGGTCGAGCCGCTGTCTCCCGAGGCGGCGAAGAAGGACTGGCCCTGGACGGCCATCTCCTGCAGCGCCGTGTTCTCGGCGGCGACGACCGCCGCCGGCGCGAGCGCCTCGCACAGCCCCCAGGACGTGGAGACGACCTTGGCGGTGTCCTGCGCGGCGATCGCGGCGAGGACGTCGGCCTGGGCGCTCACCGTGTTCGGCGCCTGGTAGACGCGGACGTCGGCGCCCGGGGCAAGTCCGATCACCTGCTCGATGTCGAGCGCCGGCTCGGCGTCGTCGCCGGCGAACGCGCCCGGCCCGCCGTCGACGTCGACGTCGGTCACCGCCGCGTGCGTGCCGTAGCAGGCCTGATAGGTGGCGACGTCGGAGGCCTGGTAGGGCTCGAGCTCGACGAGCGCGACGCTCTGGCCCGCGCCTTCGTCGGCCGGGTAGTCGCTGCCCAGACCGTAGGCGGCGGCGATCTGATCGGCGGTGTCGCCGGTCGCGCTCGCGGCCGAGCACGGCGCCGGGCCACTCCCGACCGCCCGCGGCGCGGCCCGCCCACCGGCCGCGGCCCGCCCACCGGCCGCGGCCGACGCGACCCGCGCCTGCGGCGCGACCGTCATCGCGTCGTCGAGCCCAAACACCCCCTGGACGTCGTGCCCGATCCGCGCGGGCAGCCGCGGCGCGGTCGTGTTCGCATAGGCGATCCGGCCCGACGCCAGCGCGACGCGCGCCTCGCGGATCGCGAACGCGCGCTGCACGGCGGCGACGGTCCCGGTGACCGGCAGCGACAGCCGGTTGGCTGCGGCCGCACCGACGTGCAGGCCGCGCGCGCGCAGCACCGCCGCGACCGCGGCGATCGTTCGCGGCGAGGCGCCGAAGCGGCGGGCGAAGGCCGCGACCGACAGCGTGTCACCGTGCGACCCCGACCCGGGCGTCGCGACCGCGATCGCCAGGCGCCGCAGCCCCGCCGGATCCGTCGCGCGCAGCGCGATCGTCAGCGAGAGCCGCCGGTCGCCGTGCAAGCCGCCCGTGATCCGGGCGCGCGCCGGCAGCCCGGCGCGATCGCCCACGCGCACGAGCGCCGTCCGCGCGGTCGCCCTCGCCTCGAGACCCGGGGTCGGCGCCCTCCCCGGGGTCGCCGCCCTCCCCGGGGTCGCCGCCGTTCCCGAGGTCGCCGCCCTTCCCGGGGTCGCGGCCGCCCCCGCGAGACACAAGCTCGCGGCGACCGCGATCTGTCGCTGTCTGGCCGTCATGACTCCCACCACCGGCGTCCCGCCGGATTTCGGCGAAGCTAGCCGCGCTCCTGCGTGAAAGCGCGCACCCGCGCAGCAACGCGGAGCTTTAGCCCCTGACCCTGATCGCAACCCGGAAGCGTGAGGTCCGGCGGTGCTGGTCGGTCGCGTCGAGCGAGAGCGCGAGCGGACCCGCGCGCCCCTGCCGCGCCTGCGCCGCCAGCTTGCCGCTGGCCTGGATGGTCGGCGGGCCGATCGTCACCCCCACGCTGCTCTGGACGGTCCGGAACGCGATCACCAGCGCCCCGCCTCTCAGTACCGGGGTGAAGCCGACCGGGCGGCGGCCGGCGAACACCGCGATCCCGCCCCCGCGACCGAACGACAGGCCCGGGGCGAGCCGTACCGTGATCGAGCGCAGCGGCGGCGCGTACCGCCCCCGGGCGACCGTGAACGCGAGCTCGGGGCGCCCGCGGGCGACGCCGGCGAGGCGGACCGCGGTGAATCGCGGCAGGGGCGTGATGACGCGCAGGCGAAAGCGCGAGCTGCTGCGGTTGGCGACGTCATCGGTCGCCCGCACCGTGACCAGCGAGCTGCCCAGGCGGATCGGCCGGCCGCTGATGACCCCGGTCCGGGCGTTGATCCGCAGCCCCCGCGGCAGGCCGGACGCGGAGTAACGCAGCCTCGCGTGGCCGGAGTCCGTCGCGCGCGTGGCCAGGCGAAACGCGCTGCGGTAGTAGGCGGTGCGCGTCCCCGGGTTGGCCAACGCGACGGCGTAGACGGGAGCCCGCAGGCCGCACAGCCCGGGCGCGAGCGCGGCGGCGTCGGGCGCGCCGAGGCCGGTGGCCAGGTCGTAGCCACTGGCGACCGGGTACAGGCCGCCGTTGACCCCGAGGGCGTCGTTGCCGGCGAGGCCGCTCGTCGGGTCGCCGCCGGTGATGTCGCGGAAAGCCGGGCCGCCGCGACCGGCGAGCGTGTACAGGCTGGGGTTCTGGAATCCGATCGACAGCCCGCGGCACGCCGGGAGCGCGTTGGTCAGCGCGGTCATCGCCGCCCACAGCGGCGCCGCGGCGCTCGTGCCCCCGTACACGGCCCAGCCCCCGTCGATGTAGACGACGTAGCCCGTGGCCGGATTGGCGTTGGCGCTGACGTCGGGGACTTCGCGGCAGCGCGCGGCGCCGCACGCCGGCCGCGCGAGCGGGCTGACGACGCCCAGGCGGACGGGTGCCGAGGATTGGTATCTCGGCATCGACCACAGCGACGAGACCCCGCCCCCGGTGGCGAGCGGAGCGCCCTTCGCGGTGCCCTGGTTCCAGACGCCCTCGGCGAGCGGCAGCCCGGGCGCCCAGGCGACCGCTTGTCCGCCGGCGGCCGGAGAGTAGAGCGTCGTGCCGCCGACGCCGGTCACCATCGGCTGGCTGGCGGGGTCGTCGACCGCCAGTCCGGCGTCACCGTCGGAGCCGACGCAGTCGGCAGAGCCGCTGTCCCCGGAGGCGGCGATCACCGACTGGCCCTGGACGGCGGCCTCGTCGAAGAGCTCGTTCTCCATCCGCAGCTGGCCGTCCGACAGATAAGGCTCGCAGGCACCCCAGGAGGTCGAGATCGTCGCGGCGCGATCCTGGGACATGATCGTCGAGAGGATGTCGATGTTGGCGGCGCCGGTCGGCGGGGCCTGGTAGACGATGACGCGGGCCCCGGGCGCCAGCCCGATCAGCTGGTCGATGTCGAGCGCCGCCTCGGCGTCGTCGCCACCCGCCGGGGGATGGTCGATGTCGTCGTAGCTGACCTGCGTGTGCGTGCCGTAGCAGTGCTGGAAGACGGCGACGTCGGCGGGATCGAGCGTCTGCAGCTCGTAGAGGGCGATCGTCTGGCCGCTGCCGGAGTCGCCTGCTCGATACAGCGAGGCGAGGCCGTAGGCCGCGGCGATCGTGTTTGCGGCGTAACTGCGCGTCCGCTGCGTGATCCCCGTAACGGCGCTGCACGGCTGCGGCCCGCTTCCGGCCGCCCGCGCCCGGGGGCGTGCCGCCCGCCCGGCGGCCCGCGCCCGGGGGCGTGCGGCCCGACCGGCGGGCCGGGGCAGGGGACGTGCGGCCTGCCCGGCGGCCCGCGCCGGGGGGCGTGCGGCCCGACCGGCGGGCCGGGGCAGGTGCAGGTCGTCGAGACCGGCGACCGTCGTCACCTCGCCGGCGATCGCGGCGGGCACCGCGGGTGCGGTCCGGTTGGCGAACGCGACCCGCCCGGAGGCGAGCCGCACGCGCTCAAGCGTCGTGCCGAACGCCCGCTGCACCCCGCCGGCGCTGCCCGAAGCGGGGATCGTCAGGCGATTCGCGGTCGGCTGCCCGACGGTCAGCCCCTCGGCCCGCAGGGCGCCCCGGACCGCCGCCACCTGCGACGCGGGCGCGCCGAAGCGCCGCGCGAACTGCGACACCGTGAGGTAGTCGCGAAACCGCGGGGAGGTCGGGTCGGAGATCGCGGCGGCCATCCGCCGCAGACCTGCGGGGTCGGCTCCGGCGAGGCCGATCGTGACGTGCACCGGGACGGCGGCCGGCACCGCACCGAGCACCTGCGCGCGCCGCGGCAGCCCCGGCGCCCTCCCCAAGCGGACGCGCGACGGCGCCGCCCCCGCTCCGGGCGTGCCCACAAGGGCCACGAGAACCACCAGGACGAGAGCCACCGCCGCCAGGGCGAACGCCAGCGCCGGCCTGGGCGCGCCCCCCGCGCGGATCCGAGACCTGCTCACCGGCGCAATCTAGCCCAGCCCGAGAAGCGCGCGCGCCGCTTGGAGGCTCGGAGCACGCTGGAGCGCATCCTGCAGCGCCGGGCCGTCGTGCAGCCGGGTCACGTACCACGGGTAGAACTTGCGCAGATAGCGCGCGGCGCGCTCCTCGCCGAGATGGTCGACGGCGCCGCGCATCACCCACTCGAGCTCGCGCAGGATCTCGGCGCGCGAGACCGCGTCCGGGCCGCCGCCCCGCCCGCCGAGCAACTCGTCGAACAGCCACGGGTTGCCGAGCGAGCCGCGCGCCAGCGCGACCGCGGCGGCGCCGGTGCGCTCGAACGCGGTATGGACGCGCTCGGCGCTGTGCAGCCCGCCGGAGATGACGACCGGGACGTCGACCTCCTCGATCAGCTCGCGGGCGGCCGCGTGATCGAGAGAGCCCGAGTGGCGCTGGGCGGCCACGCGCGGGTGCAGGCACAGACCCGCGACGGCGCCCTCGCCGGCGAGCCGGCGGGCGAGCTCCAGGCCGCTGCGATCGCCCGCGCGCAGACCCGAGCGCAGCTTGACGGTGACCGGCAGGCCGGATCCGCGCGCCGCCGCCCGCGCCAGGGCGACCGCGCGCGCCGGCTCGTGCAGCAGCGCCGCGCCGGCGCCCGTCTTGCACACCTTCGGGACCGGACAGCCCATGTTGAGGTCGATGAGGTCGGCCCCGGCGGCGGCGACCCGCTCGGCGGCCGAGGCCATGACGTCGGGGTCGTGGCCGAACAGCTGCATCGAGACCGGGTGCTCGTCGGGGTGGATGCGCAACAGCTCCCGGCAGGTGCGCTCGTTGCGGTAGTGCACCGCGAAGCTCGAGACCATCTCGGAGGTGACCAGGCCGGCGCCGTGGCGTCTGGCCTGTAGGCGCACGAACCAGTTCCCGATGCCGGCGAGCGGCGCGAGCACGACCCGGTTGGCGATCGGCACGCCCCCGAGCGTCCACGGGTCCGACAGGGTGCGCACTCCATCCATCAGCGAGGTCACGGTCGCTCCATGCTACGAATCCATCGCGTGGATCTCGTCCCCACCCTTGCACCCTGGGCCGACCAGATGCGCTCGGAGCTCCCCGGCGTGGAGCTGTTCGACGCCCACACCCACCTCGGCGACAACGACCCGGACGGGATGCGCCAGTCGGTCGACGAGCTGCTCGACGTCCTGCGCGCCGCCGGGGCGGTCGGCGCGTTCACGTTCCCGATGCACGAGCCCGATGGTTATCCGCCCGCCAACGACATGGTCATCGAGGCGGCGCACCGCGCGGACGGCCTGCTGACCCCGTTCTGCCGGGTGAGCCCGAACGCGGGCGACGCGCCGCAGGAGGCCGAGCGCGCGCTGAACGCCGGCGCCCGAGGCATCAAGCTCCATCCTCGCGCCGAGCAGTTCAGCCTCGACCATCCCGCCGTCCGGTCGCTCGCGGCGATGGCCCACGAGCGGCGACTGCCGATCCTCATCCACGCCGGGCGCGGGATCCCGGCGCTCGGCGCCCACGCCGTCCAGCTCGCCGGCGAGTTCCCCGAGGCTCGCCTCATCCTCGCCCACGCCGGGATCTGTGACCTGTCGTGGATCTGGCGCGTCGCCGCCGATCACCCGAACCTGCTGTTCGACACCGCGTGGTGGATGCCGGCGGACCTGCAGACGCTGTTCGCGCTGGTGCCGCCCGGCCAGATCCTCTTCGCCTCCGACGCGCCCTACGGTCACCCGATGGTCTCGGCGGTGGTCCAGCTGCGCTCCGCGCTCCAGGTCGGGCTCTCGGTGGCGCAGATCGCCGAGATCACGTCGCTGCAGTCGCTGCGGATCGCGGCCGGGGAACCGCTGGCGCCGGCAGGGGTCGCGATCGGCGAGCGCGACCGTGCGTCCCACCTGCTGCTGGACCGCGTCTCGGAGTTCCTCATGCTGGGCGCGATCGCCACCATGCGCGGGCACGAGAACGGCCCCGAGATGATCGCGCTGGCGCGGCTGTCCTGCGACGTGCCCGACGACATCGACGACGCGCCGGTGTTCGCGGTGCTGCGCGAGCTGATTCGCGCCTACGAGGAGCTCACGGCCGCCGAGCCCGACAGCCGGCGGCGGATCTCGTTTCTCATCCTCGCCGCGACCGTCGCGCGGACCCCCGACGTCCCCGTCCCCGAGGTCTCGGCGCTCGCCTGACGCGGGCCCCCGTGGTTGTGGTCGGGCCGGCCACTACTCCTGGTTGCGCTCCCAGATGAGTCGCAGCCCGGTCAGCGTCAGGAGCTCGTCGATCTCGTCGATCGTCTCGCGGACCGCCGGCACGAGCACCCAAGCGAGACCGCCGGTGGCCACCACCCGGGTCCCGTCTCCGAGCTCGTCGCGCAGCCGCCGCACGATCCCGTCGACCTGGCCCGCGAACCCGAACACGATGCCCGAGCGGATCGCCTCGACCGTCGACTTGCCGATCAGCGCCCGCGGCTCGGCGAGCTCGACCTTCGGCAGCTTCGCCGCGCGCTCGTACAGCGCGTCGATCGAGATCTCCGCGCCGGGGGTGATGATGCCGCCGAGGTACTCGCCGGCGCCGGAGACGATGTCGTAGGTGATCGCGGTCCCGAAGTCGACGACGACGCACGCGTCGCCGACCCGCGCGTAGGCGGCCACGGCGTTGACGAGCCGGTCGGCGCCGACCTCGCGCGGGTTGTCGATCCGGATCGGCATCCCGGTGCGGATCGCCGGGCCGACGACGAGCATCTCGTGGCCGAGATAGCGCCGCGACATCGCCGTCCACTGATCCGCCAGTGACGGCACCGTCGAGGAGATGATCGAGCTCTCGACGTCGGCGAAGTGCAGCCCCCGCAGCTCGAGCAGGTTGCCGAGCTTGGAGGCGAGCTCGTCGGAGGTGGACTCGCGCACGGTGGCGAACCGCCAGTGCTCGGAGACGATCGCGTCCGCGTCGGGATAGACGCCGAAATGGGTCTGGGTGTTGCCGACGTCGACGACGAGCAGCATCGGGCGGGATTATCGGCCGGCGTCGGACCGCTTGACGTGCAGCGGGGGCCCGGCGCAACGGACCGCCTGGGCGGGCCGGGCTCGGTTCAGCCCCGCCAGCAGCGCGTCGAGCCGCTCGCCGTCGGGGAGCGCGAGGTCGGAGTCGAGCTCGAGCAGGGGCACGAGCACGAACCGTCGCGAGCTGACCTCCGCGTGGGGGAGGGTCAGCCGCGGCGACGCGTAGCGCTCGTTGCCGAGCAGCAGCAGGTCGACGTCGATCACCCGCGGGCCGTGCCGCGGCCCCCCGGCCGCCCGCCCCACCTCGTGCTCGACCGCCTTGCAGGCGTCGAGCAGCGCCTCGGGGGCGAGCTCGGTGTCGATCTCGATCGCGGCGTTGAGGAACTCGGGCTGGTCGAGCACGAGCCCCACGGGCTCGGTCCGGTACGTCGATGAGGAGCGCAGCACGCGCACCCCGTGCTTGGCGAGCGTGGCCACCGCCGCCTCGAGATGGGCGCGGCTGTCCCCGATGTTCGACCCCAGCCCGAGGTACCCGCGCACGTCAGGCCCGCCCGCCCACGTCAACCCCGTCCGCGCACGTCGTGGCGGCGCCGGCTCACTCGCCGTGCTCGGCCTCGCGCCACACCTCGACCGAGACCTCGGTCACCGGCAGCGCGAGCGGAGGCTCGGGCTTGGCCGCCTTGACCCACACCGCCTCGGGGCCGTACTGCGCGAGCAGCCGCTCGGCGATCGCCGCGCACAGCCGCTCGAGCGTCTTGTACGTCCGCTGCTGGGCGACGAGGTTGACCGAGTCGCACACCTGCCCGTAGTCGACGGTGTCCTCGATCCGATCTGTGACCGTGGCGTCGCAATCAGTCACATCGAGGCGCAGGTCGAGCAGCAGCCTTTGGCCGACCTCGCGCTCGGCGGCGGTCACCCCGACGTGCGTGTACAGCGACAGTCCCGAGATCTCGATCGCGACCTCGGGCTCGGAGGCCTCAGGCTCGTCCTCTACCTCGTCGGGGTCATAGTCGGCGTCGTCCCGGGCCATGGCCGTGAGAACGTAGCAGCCGCGACCTCGAGCCCATCGCGCGTGGGGTGGACGTCGTGGACCCGGAAGACGCTGGCCCCGCGCTCGTAGGCCAGCACGTTGACGGCCACCGTCGCGACCACCCGCCCGTCGAGCGCCGCCCCGGTGATCTGCCCGAGGAACGACTTGCGCGAGGCCCCGAACACGATCGGCCGCCCGAGCGCAACGAGCTCGTCGAGCCGGCGCACCAGCTCGAGGTTGTGCTCGAGCGTCTTGCCGAACCCGATCCCGGGATCCAGGAGGATGCGCTCCTCGGCGATCCCCGCCTCGACGGCGGCGGCCATCCGCGCCTGCAGGAACGCCTTGACCTCGGAGACGACATCGTCGTAGCGGGGATCGTCCTGCATCGTCCGCGGCTCGCCCAGCATGTGCATGAGGCAGCAGTCCACCCCGGCGTCCGCGACGATGCCCGCCATCGCCGGGTCACCGCGCAGCGCCGTGACGTCGTTGACGAGCGTCGCCCCGGCGCGGAGGCCCGCGGCGGCGACCGACGCCTTCGAGGTGTCGATCGACAGCTGCGCGCCGACGCCCCGCAACCCCTCGAGCACCGGCACGACGCGCTCGAGCTCGACCGCCTCGCCGACCGTCTCGGCTCCGGGCCGGGTGGACTCGCCGCCGACGTCGAGGATCGCGGCACCCTGGGCGACGAGCGCGAGCCCATGCTGCACCGCCGCCCCCGGATCGAGGTAGCGCCCGCCGTCGGAGAACGAGTCGGGGGTGACGTTGACGATCCCCATGATCCGCGGCCCCGCGGTCACGTCGGCTCCTCGGTCACGTCGGCTCCCCGGTCACGTCGGCTCCCCGGTCATGTCGGCTCCCGGGTCACTGCGGTCCCCACGGTCACGTCGGCTCCCCGGTCACTGCGGCCCCCGTTTCACGTCGGCTCCTCGTCGGGCCAGCGCCCCGTGCGGTCGAAGTGCTCGCGCGCCCGCTCCTCCTCCTCGCGCTCGGCGTTGGACTGGAGACTGAGGCGAAACAGCCAGTTGGTCAGCCACACGATGAGCGCGACGATCACGAACCCGACGCCCACCGCCGACTCCAGCGAGTGGGTGTCGGCGAGCTCCGAGTAGCTGAAGTGGCCGAGGAACAGCAGGACCACCCCGGCGACCCCAATCCCGAGCGGCAGCCAGACCCGCGTCAGGCGAAGGATCACCTAGTGCCCGCGTCCCGCGGACACGGGTTCTAGTCCGCGGCGCCGCCGGCCAGACCCGGCCGGGGCAGCGGACGGGGCGCGTCGCGGCCGGCACGCTGCGCGGGGGTGTCGGCGCCGGCCGGGATCTCGGGGGGCGCCGGCGCCTCGGAGCCGAAGACCTCCTCCTCGGTGCGGCCGTCGAGGAGCGCCTCGAATTCGTCCTTCTCGATCGTCTCGCGCTTGATCAGGATCTCCGAGAGCTTGGTCAGCGACTCGCGGCGCTCGGCGAGGATGTCCTTGGCCTGGACGTGGGCGGCCTCCACGATGCGACGGATCTCGTCGTCGATCTCGCGCGCGATCTCGTCGGAGTAGTCGGGCTCGGCGCTGAACTCGCGCCCGAGGAACGGCTGGCCGTGGTCGTGCCCGAACACCCGCGGACCGAGCTTCTCGGACATCCCGAAGCGCATCACCATCTGCTTGGCCGTCTGGGTGACCTTCTCAAGGTCGTTCGACGCGCCCGTCGTGATCTCCTCGAAGCAGATCTCCTCGGCCGCCCGACCGCCGAGCGTCATCGCCATCGTGTCCTGCAGCTCGGCGCGCGTGGTCAGGAACTTGTCCTCGCCGGGCAGCGAGATCGTGTAGCCGAGCGCCTGGCCGCGGGAGATGACCGAGATCTTGTGGATCGGGTCGCTGTTGGGCGTGTAGTGCCCGACGATCGCGTGGCCCATCTCGTGGAAGGCGGTGATCCGCCGCTCCTTGTTGCTCATCACCCGGGTCTTCTTCTCGGGACCGGCGATCACGCGCATGATCCCCTCCTCGAGCTCGAGCTGGGTGATCTCGCGCTTGCCGTTGCGGGCGGCGAGCAGCGCCGCCTCGTTGACGAGGTTGGACAGGTCGGCGCCGGTGAAGCCCGGCGTCTGACCGGCGAGCGCGTCGACGTCGATCTCGCGCGCGAGTGGCTTGCCGCGCGTGTGGACCTCGAGGATCTTCTTGCGGCCCGTGCGGTCGGGGCGGTCGACGACGATCTGGCGGTCGAAGCGGCCGGGCCGCAGCAGCGCCGGGTCGAGGATGTCGGGCCGGTTGGTGGCGGCGATGAGGATGATGTTGTCCTTCATCTCGAATCCGTCCATCTCGACGAGCAGCTGGTTGAGCGTCTGCTCGCGCTCGTCGTGGCCTCCGCCCAGGCCCGCGCCGCGATGGCGGCCGACGGCGTCGATCTCGTCCATGAAGATGATGCAGGGCGAGTTCTGCTTGGCCTGCTCGAAGAGGTCGCGCACGCGCGAGGCGCCGACGCCGACGAACATCTCTACGAAGTCAGACCCGCTGATGGAGAAGAACGGCACGCCCGCCTCGCCGGCGACGGCGCGCGCGAGCAGCGTCTTGCCCGTTCCCGGCGGCCCGTACAGGAGCACGCCCTTGGGGATCCGCGCGCCGAGCGCCTGGAACTTCTTCGGGTTCTCGAGGAACTCCTTGATCTCGTGCAGCTCCTCGACCGCCTCGTCGACCCCGGCGACGTCGCGGAAGGTGATCTTCGGCGAGTCGACCGACATCCGCTTGGCGCGCGACTTGCCGAACGACATGACCTTGGAGCCGCCGCCCTGGACCTGGTTCATGATGAACAGCCAGAAGACGATGAAGATGACGACCGGGAGCAGATAGGTCAGCAGCGACAGCCACGCGCTCGACCCCTTGGTCTCGATGTTGAAGCTGTTCTGCGGGACGTCGGACTGCGCCTTGGTGATCAGCGCTGTCGCGTAGGAGTCGGGATACCCGACCGTGTAGGCCGTCCCGTCCGCGAGCGTGACGTCGGCGCTGTTGGACTTCTGGTCCAGCGAGAGCTTTCTGACCTTGTGCTGGTCGAGCTGGACCAGCAGGTTGCCGAACGAATGCGACGGCCCGTGGGTCGAGCTCCCGATCAGCTTCTGGGCGAAGAACGCCAGGACGACGACGATCAGGATCGGGAAGGCGGCGCTCTTGAAGAACCTGCTCATGATGGCGGTGCGCGACCTTCGTCCTTGAGACCCCGGACTGATCTGCCGCGGATCAGGTAGCCTAGCAGGAGCGTTTGTCCGCTCAGCCGGTCGATCCCGGCCGCAGGGCGGCCACGTACGGCAGGTTGCGGTAGCGCTCGGCGAGGTCGAGGCCGTAGCCGATCGCGAACCGGTCGGGGATCTCGAACCCGACGTACCGCGTCTGGAGGTCGACCTTCCGGCGCTCGGGCTTGATCAGCAGCGCGCACACCTCGAGCGACGCCGGGTTGCGTCCGGCGAGGTTGCGCATCAGATACTGCAGCGTCAGGCCCGAGTCGACGATGTCCTCGACGATCAGCACGTCGCGGCCCTCGATCGCCGCGTCGAGGTCCTTGAGGATCCGCACGACCCCCGACGAGCGCGTCGCCGACCCGTAGGAGGCGACCGCCATGAAGTCGACCTCAACGGGGATGGCGAGGTGGCGCATGAGGTCGGCGAGGAAGAACACGGCGCCCTTCAGCACCCCGATGAGCAGCAGGTCCTTGTCCACGTAGTCGCGCGAGACCTCGGCGGCGAGCTCGGCGACACGGCGCTGCAGGTCCTCCGCGGTGACGAGGACCTCGCCGATCGCTCCGTCGTCGCTCACTCCTGCATCTTAGGGGCGGGCTCCGCGGGTTGGTTTAGGGCGCGCTCCGCGCGCTGGTTGCCACCGTCGGCGGGGGCCTCGGCGCCGGGGACTGGGGCACCACCGTGCGGGGCGCGATCGTTCGGCGTGCGCCCGAAGCGCAGCCGCCCGGACCGCGCGGTCGCCCGCACGCCGCCGGGGAGATCGAGCGCGGCGGTCCCGGAGTCGGGCAGCGCGGCGATCTCCTCGGCGCGCCGCGCGACGCCCGCGGCGGGACGGCCGGCGGTCGCGTCGGCGAGGCGCTGGACGACGAGGCGGCGCAGCGCCGGGGTCAGGGACCGCAGCCGTGCCAGCTCGATCGCGTCGCCGTCGGCGAGCGCGGCGTCGACGAGCTCTGAGAGGACGTCGGCCTCCTCGCGCAGGATCTCGGCGAGCGCGAGCACGTTGGCCTGCGCCGCGGGGTGAATCCGCTCAAGCGCCGGCACGAGCTCGCCCCGGATCCGCCCGCGGGCGTAGGCGTCCGCGGCGTTGGACTCGTCCTCGCGCCAGCCCAGGCCTCGTGCCCGGCAGTACGCGCGCGCGTCCGCGCGCGTGAACATGAGCAGCGGGCGGACGAGCCGGCCGTCGCGGGGGCGCATGCCGAGCAGCGCCCGGCGGCTCGGCGAGGAGGCGAGGCGGTAGAGGATCGTCTCCACCTGGTCGGTGGCCGTGTGCCCCGCCGCGACATCGGCCCCGCGGGGCTCGGCGAGCGCGGCCGCCGCGCCGTAGCGCTGATCGCGCGCCCAGGCCTGCAGGTTGCCGACCGCGGGCCGGCGCGGCCGCCGGACCGCGAGCGCGACCCCGAGGGCCGCGCATGTCGCCCGGCAGTGGCGCTCGTCGCCGGCGGCGGCGTCACGCAGCCCGTAGTTGAGGTGCAGCGCGGTCACCGCCGGCGCCCCCGCGATCCGCGCCGCGAGATCGAGCAGGCAGGTCGAGTCGCCCCCGCCCGAGTACAGGACGACGACCGCCCGCCCGGGGGTCAGCAGCCCGGCAGCGCGCACGCGCGCCTCGAGCTCGTCGCTCACGCCGGCACGGAGGTCGCAAGTTGGCGGCGGGGTCCCGGTGAGTTCGTGGCCCCGCCGCCCGCGGGCGCAGCGGCCCGCTGCGTCGGCCGTCGGCGCTCGTCACGTTTCCGGCGGCGCCTCGCGATCGCGCCGCGCGGCGCGATCACGCTCCGGCCTGTGGCCTTGCGTTGAGGCATCCTTTATACCCCGCTCAACCTCTCGTGTCAATCGCTACGAGAAATCCGTCTCAAGCGAGTCTACGGGCGGCCGGCTCTACGCTGCCGCGATGGCGCCGACGCTGCACGTGCAGCCCACCGCCCCGCTCGCCGAGCGCGTGCTGCTGCCCGGCGACCCGGCCCGCGCGCTCGCGCTCGCGCAGTCGCTGCTGCACCAGCCGAAGATGTTCAACCTCACCCGCGGGCTGTGGGGCTACAGCGGTGACGCGATCGTCGACGGCAAGCCGATGACGATCCAGAGCACCGGCATGGGCGGGCCGAGCGCGGCGATCGTCATCACCGAGCTCGCGCAGCTCGGCGCGCGCACGATGGTCCGCGTCGGCACCTGCGGCGCGCTCGACCCGACGTTGGCGCTCGGCGATCTGCTCGTCGTCTCGGCGGCGCTCGCCGACGACGGGTGCAGCCGCGCGCTCGCCGCGCGGACGCGGGTGGCGCCCGACCGCGCGCTCGCCGCGGGAACCCGGGTGGCGCCCGACCCCTCGCTGACCGCGGCGCTCGCGCGCGCCGGTACCGCGCGCGAGGTGACCGTCGTCTCCACCGACCTCTTCTACGATGCGCCCGCCGGCGCCGAGCAGGCGTGGCGCGACCAGGGGGCCGCGGCGGTCGAGATGGAGGCGGCGACCCTGTTCGCGCTCGCCGCCCGCCGATCGCTGGTCGCGGGCGCGGCGCTCATCGTCACCGACCTGCTCGCGCACGACCGGCGCCGGATCGAGCCCGACGCGCTGCGCGAGGCTGAGCTCGCCCTCGGCGGGCTCGCGGCCGCCGCGCTCGCCGGCCGGTAGTGCCCCCGTCCGCAAGTCCTGCGGACGCGGATACTGGTCAGCTGTCCGGCGCGGATACTGCTCTGCTGCCCGGCGCGGACACTGGTCTGCTGCCCGGCGCGAACAGTGGTCAGCTGCCCCGCGCGGGCCCGGCGGCGGGCTTGGCCGCCGCGGCCCGGCGCGATCGCGCGGGCCGGGGAGCCTGCGCCGCGGCCTCGAGGCGCACGAGCGCCGCCTCGATCCGCTCCAGGCGCTCCTCGAGCGACCGGGTCTGGGCGCCGCGCGGGAGGCGCTCCTCGAGCCGGTCGAGCGCGTCCTCGATGCCCTCGAGGCGCTGGGAGACGTTGCGCACCCGGCGCGTCAGGCGCTCGAGGTCGCTCGCCGACGGCAGACCGAGCGCCTGCAGCGCGATCTCCTGGGCACGCATCGCCTTCTCCCGGGTCTCGAACACCCGGGTCAGGGCGCCCGAGACGACCGAGTTCTCGAGCAGCTCCTGCGCAAGCTTGCCGACCGCTTCCTCGCCCTGCCGGGTGACGCGATCGGTGAATCCCTGCTCGTCGCTCATCATGCCGACTCTATCGCCGCCGTTCTCCGATGTGATGTCTCACCCTCGACTCAAGCCTTCGTGTTGCCATCTCGTGAGCGACCGGTGAGGGTTCCGGTTCTCCGTTGCCATCCGTCGGAGCGATCCAGTACCGTCGAACGCGGGCGCCTGGTTCGGCGTGCGTTCTCACAATGATGGTCGATCGGACACGCGGACACGGCGACGGTATGGCGCGGGCGGGCGCACTCCGCTCACGCTCGGCGCTCGCAGGGCTCCTTGGAGCGCTCCTTGGGGCGCTCGTCGCATCGCTCGCCCTCGCGCTTGGGCGGACCGCCGATGCCGCCGCTGCCGCCGGGGCACCGTGCGCGGTGCAGACGACGCTGGTCGACGGGCAGGTGGAGCCGACCTCCACCGTCCCGGCGGGCACGCCCCCGTCGGCGCTGCAGGTCCCCCCCGGCGGCAAGGTCGTCATGACGTGCACGACACCCACCACGATCACTCAGGTCACGGTCACCGCCAGCGGCGTGCAGACGGTGACGACCACGACGACGATCCCGGTGCAGAGCGGCACCCAGAACAGCCCGCCGACGAGCACGACCACGACGACGACCACGACGACCACCACCGCGCCGAGCCCGACCACCACGGCCCCGAACACGACCTCGAGCTCGGCCTCGACCCCAGCTCCACCCCGCCGCAAGCCCTCCCCGTCGCCCGCCAAGCCGAAGCGATCACGCAGGCCGTCGAAGCGCAAGCCGTCCTCGCAGCACCGCACCCGCCCGGGCCAGGCCCGCCACGGCGCCGCCACGGCCGGGGCGCCGAAGCCGAGCAGCTCGACCGAGCCGAGCGGCGGCTTGGGCGCGAACCCGGGCTTCTCGCTCACGCTCCCGCCTCAGGCGCCGGCCGGGGTCCCGAACTTCTTCATCGACTCGTTCCAGATCCCGCCCTTCCTCATCCCGATCTACCAGGCGGCCGGGATCCAGTATCAGGTCCCGTGGCAGGTGCTCGCGGCGATCAACGAGATCGAGACCGACTACGGGCGCAACCTGTCGACCTCGTCGGCGGGGGCCGTGGGGTGGATGCAGTTCCTGCCCTCGACCTGGAAGGTGTGGGGCGTCGACGCCAACGGCGACGGCGTGGCCGATCCCTACAACCCGGTCGACGCGATCTTCGCGGCCGCCCGCTACCTGCACGCCGCGGGCGCGTCGCAGAACCTCTCGCAGGCGATCTTCGCCTACAACCACGCCGGCTGGTACGTGCAGTCGGTGCTGCTGCGCGCGAAGCTGATCGGCGGCATCCCGGCCCAGATCGTCAGCGCCCTCGGCGGGATGGTGCAGGGCCACTTCCCGGTGGCCGCGCGCTCCCAGTACGGCGACGATTCGGTCGTCGCGCTCGCCGGGCACCGGGTCAGGGGCGCCAACGCCGCGGTGACGATCGGGTCGGACCCGTCCTCGCGCGGGACCACGATCTTCTCCGCCGCCGGGTCGCCGGTCGTCGCGGTCAACGACGGCCGCATCGTCAGGCTGGGCGACAGCCCCGCGCTCGGCCACTACGTCGAGCTGCAGGACGCGACCGGCAACGTCTACACCTACGCCCACCTCGGCTCGGTGTCGACGACCTATCCCGTGCCCAAGCTGGTCGCGGCCGCCCCCGGCGGGCCGGGCGGCGGCCGCCAGGCCAGCGCCGCCGGCCCCGGCGCCCCGAGCGCGCCGGCCTCCGCCGGACAGCAGCCCGACTCCGCCAGCCCGGCGGCGCCCGCGGCCACGCCGCCCGCGCACCGGGACGGGCACGCGGGGGCGCGCTCGAACCGCGCGACCCGCGTCACGGCGGCGGCCCCGACGGTCAAGGAGCGCCTGTTCGCCCATCCGTCACGTCCCGCGTCCTACGCCGCGGGGGGCAGGCAGCAGGTCGGCCACCGCGCCCCGACGATCACCAACTTCGACAACTACTTCGCCGACGCGCTGCACCTGGGGCGCGATCAGTACACGCTGGCGCGGCTCCGCGTCGGTTCGATCGTCATCGCCGGGACGATCCTCGGTCGGATCGGCGGCCCCAGCCAGGGCCTCACGCCCCACCTGTACTTCACCATCCAGCCCGCGGGCAAGGGCGCGCCCCAGATCGACCCCAAGCCGATCCTCGACGGCTGGAAGCTGCTCGCCGCCACCGACGTCTACCGCGGAGGCGGATCGGCGACCTACTTCGGCCCCGGGGCCAAGGACCCGAGCGTCGGGCAGATCCTGCTCATGTCCAAGCAGCAGTTGACCCAGCGGGTGCTCCGCGACCCCGGCGTGCAGATCTACGCCTGCGGCCGCCGCGACATCGAGACCGGGCAGATCGACCGGCGGGTGCTGGCGACGATCGAGTTCCTCTCCGCCTCCGGACTGCACCCCGACGTCTCCGGGCTCAAGTGCGGGGCGGGCGCCGGGGCCGGCGTCGATCCCGAGGGCCGCACCGGGCTCAGCGTCGACATCTCCAAGCTCAACGGCGTCCCGGTCGCCGGCCACCAGACCTCCGGATCGGTGACCGACCTCGCGATCCGCCGGCTGCTGACCCTCCAGGGCGCGATGCGCCCCGACGAGATCATCTCGGACATCGCCTACCGGGGACAGGCCAACACCCTCGCCCTCCCCGACCACCGCAACCGCGTCCAGATCCTGTTCACGCCCGACTACGGCACCAACGCCAAGGTCTCGGAGCAGGTCAAGAGCATCCTCGCGCCCGGCGAGTGGGCGAAGCTGATCGACCGCCTCGACCAGATCCCCGAGCCGGTCGTGCCGATCTCGCCGAGCCGCTACGCGATCCGCCAGCGCTGACCCGATCCGCCAGCGCTGACCGAGACGCCTCGCCGGCCGGGCGTCAGGCGGCGACGAGGTGCTTCTTGTGCTTCGTCGTCTTGTGCCGCTTCGGGTGCTTGACCGTGGGGAACGGGATCTTCGCGCTCGCCGACACGCTCGGGCCCTTGACCCCGTCGACGCGGATGCCCCGGACACTGACCGTGACGCCGTCGCCGTAGCCGATCACCGCGACGCTGCCCTGGTGGACGCCGGGCATGATCACCCGCTGCAGATGCCGGCCGTCGGTGCCGACGATCGTGACCAGCGTTCGCACCGAGTTGGCCGGCGGCCGGAAGCTGTAGCTGAACGCGCCGCCCTGAGCGCGCACCCGCACGTGCGCGGCCCGGCCCGGGAGCGCCGGGGCGGGGACGGTGAAGGAAGCGAGCGTCTGGCTGTCCTGAGGCACCCCGCCGGCGCTGATGTTGGCGACGAGCGTCCGGCCGCCGCCCGGACCGAACGCGGGCGTGAACGGGATCGTGCCCGATCCGTTGTGGACGTTCCCGATCACGTGCATGAGGCGTCCGCCCTGCTCCGCCAGCGAGATCGTGGCCCCGCTGGGAACCGTGGCGTGGTAGTGCACGACGCGGTGCGCCCCGCGGCCCGTGACGTGCGCTTGGATCGTCGGCGCCGGCACGCCGATCGCGTACGCCACGCTCGCGATCGGGACCGCGTTGGTCGCGGCCGGGATGACGCTCCAGGTGCCGGCCTGGGGGTGCTTGATCCCGACGAGCGTCTCCTGCTGATCGGCGATGGGCAGCTGCTGCGAATCGGCGCTCGCGGCGCCGTCGACCGCCGGCGTGACCTGCTGACCGCCGGGGCCGACGAGTGTCACCGTCGGGGCGCCACCCGTGCCGTGGACGATGAGGCTCGCGCTCGGTGCCCCCGACGGGACCGCGAACGTCGCCGACGCGGCTGCGGCGTGTGCGCCGTGACCGCCGTTCATGGCCGCCATCTGAATCTTCTGGATCCAGGGACTGTCCGCGGTCAGCGACACGTCATCGTCGCCCCAGTTGTAGCTCACGCCGCCGCAGAAGACCGTGACGCAGACATGCGCCCCGAACCCCTGGTTGTTGATGTGGACGTCGACAGAGGCAACGTCGATCGTGATTCCCAGCTTGAGCTTGAGGTCCGCCATGACTTCGGCGCTGTACATCTTGTCCTTGGGATCGAACAGCCCGTCGAAGCCGCCGTCGAAGCTGATGAGCGGCAGGTCCAAATTGACGCTCGAGTGCAGCGAGAACGTGTCGGGCACCTGATACACGAAATCGGAGTTGAGGAACTTGAGCGTGTACAGGTACCCCTGGGTGGACGCGGTGAACGTGACCGGGGAACCGAACGACACCATCAGCTGCCCCTCGAGCCTGATCGCATAGTCGGTGCTGGAGCCCTCGCCCGGCGGCTTGAGCGGGAGCACCCCGATGCCGGCTTGACCACCGAACGTGGGCGGACCGAGGCCGAGCGACAGGCCGACGTGGCTGAGGTAGATCAGCGGACCTTCGTCGTCGAGCAGGATGCCGGGGTAGCCCCCGGGGATGACGTCGAGCGATCCCTTCTTGAACGCGCCGTTGTCGAACTCGACCTCGATCTTCGCGTCGAGCGCCGAGCCGCCCGCAGGAACCAGCAGCTGCGCCATGCCCGACCACATGTCGCCCTGCTGGTCGTACTTGACCATCAGATTCTTGATCTCCAGCGCGCCGAGGTTGGCGTCGCCGACCATGAAGTTCACCGACTGAATGCTCAGGCCGGTGTTCAGGTCGGCGTGCAGCGTCACTGCGCCGGAGACCCCGCCGAGGTCCCCCGGCAGCTTCAACGAGATCGGTATGTTGACGCCGCCCTTGGCGAGCTTGATGTCGATGTCGCCGTCGATCGGGAAGCCCTCCACGCTCGGCAGCAGGTTCGTCAGGTCCGACGGCTTGAAGTCGACGAGCGTGTCGCCCGGGCCGTCGTTCGGGCACTGGATGTGCAGCGACCCGTGGTACAGGGTGATGTGCGTCCCGCCGGCGGTGAGGACCACCTTGACCGGACCGGTGGTGTCGAGCGTGTGGGCCTTGGGATCGATGCCGATCTTGGTCCCGGGGTCGGGGATGATCTGCAGGCCGTTGAGGTTCAGCGTGCCGAACGTCACGTCGAGATTCGGATCGGAGGGATCGTGGGCGAAGCAGCCGCCACCGGCCGGATAGACGTCGCCCTCGACGACCCCGAACGTCGCGCTCGAGCAGGTCGAGTTGGCGAGCTTGTCGCCCACCGCCGACCCGATCCCTCCGCCGGGCAGCGGGCCGAGGCCCGGGAGCTTGTTGGCCACCTGGGTCCCGAACGCCGAGACGACGACCTGCCCGACGGCCTCGGCGCCGACGGGGTTCTTGACGAACGTGGCGAAGCCGCCGCCGTCGCCCGCCGCCCCGACGACCAGGTGGGCAATCGAGGTTCCCGACGGCAGCGCCGCGGCGAGTTGAGTCCCAGAGAAGTCGACGCCGTTCAACGAGCTGCGGATCTCGACGCCGTATTGGTCGGTGAAGGCATAGGAGATCTGTCCGGCGGCATCCTCGGCGATTGCCGGCGCCGATGCCGACGTGCCCAGGGCGGTCGCCGCCCCGCTGGCCGCGCCGTTGACGATCCGGCGCAGCGACAGATGCCCGCCGTTGATGCGGCTGTCCGACGAGAGCACGAACACTCCGGCGGCGCCGCCGATGATCTGCGGCGAGAAGCCCTTGAACGACGATTCCGACCAGTTGGCCGGATCGTTGACGTCGCCCTGGCCCGAGTACTCGCGCACGAACACGTTGCCGCTCAGGTCGGCGAACGCCGCCACCGGCCGCGTCCCGTCCAGGGCCAGCTCGCCGTCGTAGGCCTGGTCGCCCGTGCCCAGCTGCGCCTGAGCGCTCGTGTACGTCCCGGGCGCGGTGCCCTGGAAGAACGTGCCGCCGGTCTCGGTGCGGCTGATCGTGCCGATCGACTGGCCGGCGGGGTCGCCGTAGGCGATCGCCCCGCCCGACATCTGGTTGTCGCCGATCTCCCCTGGCCCGGTCAGGGTCGCCCCGCCGTCCGCGGAGGTCCACTCGAACACGTTGCTGTCCGACGTGTCCGTGGAGCCCGGCACCGGGAACACCTCGGGGAAGCGGCGTTGGATGACGATCAGCTGGTTGCCGACGTCCAGCGGCACCGGCCCGTCAAAGTCGTGGTCGAGATACGGCGAGTTGCCTTCAAGGGGGGGGAACGCCGGAGCCGGGATCGTGCCCTCCGACGCGCACGTCTTGATCCCGCGCTGCAGGTTGCACACCGAGAATGTGTCCGCGGTCGAGCTGTCCGTGCCGTCGTGGTCGAACACGATGTGCGCGGTCCCCGAGGGGTCGACGAACAGGTTCGGGTACTTGCCCGTTCCGAGTGAGATCGAGGGCAGCGCCTGGGGAGTGAGGTTGGCCCCGAAGTTCGTCTTCCCCGCGTAGCCCGGCGAGCGGTAGGCGGGCGACGCCGCCGACGCCGTGCCCACGTGCAGCCACGCCGCTGCCAGCGCGATCACCACGGTCGCGGTCAACCGCAGGGTCCAGGCCGCGGCGCGAGGTGTTGAGCGATAGGGCGACACGATCCGGTCCACGGTGGCGGCAACCTATGCCACCGGTTTGCGGTTTGCGTCGGGGTGCACCCTGAACTTTTCCGCAAAGATCAGGGTGCACCCCGACGCAAACCCGGTCGCCCGCCGTTAGCGTCGCCCGGGATGACCGAGCGATTCACCCGATCGCGCCTGGCCTGGATCGTGGCGACGGTGCTCGCCGTCGCCGCGGGCGTGCTGGCGGCGACCGCGATGAAGAGCTCGGGGGCCGCGAGCCAGACCGTCACGCTTGGCAGCACGAGCGGAACGCCGAATCAGAACATCTGTCCGGCCGGAACGAACTGCACCTACCTGACCTTCTCGAGCGGCAGCACCCCGGCACTGCAGGTGCCGTTCGACGGGACGGTGACGGGCTTCTCGGTCAACTCCGGGAGCAGCGGCGGCACGGTGCGCCTGCGGGTGCTTCGCCCTGCGGGTGGCGGTCAGTACACCGGCGCCGGCACGAGCGCCTCGGACACGCTCGCGGACGGCCCCAACAGCTTCTCCACGTCACTTGCGGTCAAGGCCGGCGACCTGCTCGGGCTCGACAACGCCACCAGCGCGCTCCTGTTCGATACCTCGAGCATCGAGCCCGATGTGCAGTACTTCCAGCCGGGGCTCGCCGACGACCAGACCGGCGCCCCGGGCCAAGTCGAGGGCGGGTACCGCCTGCTGCTGAGCGCAACGGTGCAGGCGGCCGCGACGCCGACCACGACCGGCACGACGCCGGGCACGACCGGTCCGACGACCACCTCACGCACGACGTCCACGAACACCACCCCGACCTCCCCGCCGACCCCCCCGTCGCGGACCCACCGCACGCCGCGGCTGAGCGGCGTCCATCAGAGCCACGCGAGCTGGAGCGAGCCGTCGAAGGCCGGCGGGAAGTCCGGGCCGGTGGGCACGACGTTCAGCTTCCAGCTCAACGAGGCGGCCCAGGTCCAGCTGCACTTCTACCAGCAGCTCCCCGGGCGCCGCGTCGGCGGCGGGTGCGTCGCGCCGACCGCCTCCAACCATGCGCGCCGCGCCTGCACGCGCTTGCTGCTGCGCGGCGGCCTGAGCCCGCGCGGGAGCGCCGGATCCAACCAGGTCGCATTCCGGGGCCGGCTGACCGGCGGGACCGTACTCGCGCCGGGGCACTACGCGCTGCTCATCACCGCGACGAGCGCCGGCCGCCGCTCGGGCGTCGCGCGGCTGGCGTTCACGATCCTGGCATCTGTACACCGGTGAGAGACCGCCGAGCGCGCACCCGCGGACTGCGACTGGCGCGCCGCGCGCTGATCGCCTTCGGGTTGGCGTTCGTGCTGTTGGCGTCGGCCGCGGTGGCCGCTCCGGGCGACCTCGACCCGGGCTTTGGCAGCGGCGGCAAGGCGGTGGTGTCGTTTGGCGGCACCAGCGAGGAGGGGGGGGCGGTGGCGCTCCAGTCCGACGGCAAGATCGTCGTCGCCGGCACCAGCAATGTGAGCCGCAGTTTGCAGTTCGCGGTCGCGCGGCTCACCGCGCAGGGCACGCCCGACATGAGCTTTGGCAGCGGCGGCCAGTCGCTGGTCTCCTTCGGCTTTGGCGGCTCCCAGGACTTTGCCCAGGCGGTCGCCGTTCAGCCTGACGGCAAGATCATCGCCGCCGGCTTTGACGAGGTCGCCGGCGGCAACAACACTTCCAGTACGCCATCGAGCGCCTGACCCCGCAGGGCGACCTCGACCCGAGCTTTGGCAGCGCCGGCAAGGTGCTGCTGTCCTTCGGCGCCGCACCCAACGTCGACATCGCCGATGGCCTGGCGCTCCAGCCCGACGGCAAGATCCTCGTCGCCGGCACCAGCGTCGTCAACGGCACTGAGTTCTCGGTCGCGCGGCTGAACCCCGACGGTACGCTTGACCCGAGCTTCGGCAGCGGCGGCAAGGCGCTGGTGTCCTTCGGCGGCGGCGTTGACGAGGGCCGAGCGATCGCGCTTCAGCCCGACGGCAGGATCATCCTCGCCGGCGTTGCGACCACCCCGGGCGCGCCCGGGGAGTTCGCCGTCGCGCGGCTCAACCCGAGCGGCACCCTCGACCCGAGCTTCGGGAGCGCCGGGCGGTCGCTCGTCTCGTTCGGCGGCGATGACGCTCAAGCCAATGGCCTCGCCGTTGCGCCCGATGGCACGATCGTCGTCGCAGGCTCCAGCACCGCGGGCGGTCAGTCTCAGTTCGCTCTCGAGCGGTTGACTGCGCAGGGCGACCTTGATCCGAGCTTTGGCAGCGGGGGCAAGTTGTTGTCCTTCGGTGGCACGAGCTCGGTCGCCAACGGGGTTGCGCTCCAGCCCGATGGCAAGATCGTCGTCGCCGGCCATAGCGACGTGGGCGGCCTGCCTCGGTTCGCGCTCGAGCGGCTTGACTCCCACGGCGTCCCGGACCCGAGCTTCGGCAGCGGCGGCAAGACCTTGACCTGCTTCGGCGGCACCGACGACGAGGCAGAGGCCGTCGCCCTCCAGCGGGACGGCAAGATCGTCGCCGTCGGTCGCAGCGCCGCGAACAACACCGAGCGATTTGTCGTTGAGCGGCTTCAGGGCGACGCGACCACCGGCGGTGGCGGCGGTGGCTCTGGCGGCGGTGGCTCTGGCGGCGGTCGCGGTGGTCGCGGCACGAGATCGGTCCACGGCTCTGCCGCGGGACAGAACTTCACGCTCAGCACCGGAGCCGCCTGCGTGGCCCCCGGCGCGAAGCTCGGCGTCACCCTGACCAGGTCGGCGGCGAACACGACCTATGGTGTCTCCGCCTATCGCTACTACATCGACCGCGGGATCGCGCACCGCTTGCTCGTCACGGTGCACGGGCACCACAAGACCGTGACCAGATACGGTCCGAACCTCGTCACCACTCACGACGGTGTCGTCCGCCTGCCGCTCAAGCGTTCCATCAGCCACGGCAGCCACGCGCTCGGGCTCGTCATCCGGTTGCAGGCGAGGCAGGGTCACCCGCCACGGAGCAGGACCCTGTCGCTACGGCTCGGGTTCGCGGTCTGCTGACCCAGAGCCACCCGAGCTGGGGCCCGCTGCGCGCTGCTGATCACCGCGACGCGCGCCGGCCGTGCTCGGGCATCGCGCGGCTGGCGTTCACGATCCTGGCGACGATGTCGGCCCGGTCGCTGGCGAGGACGTCGGTCCGGTCGGGGACGCAGGGTCGGCGTGCGCCGAGAGCCCGAGCGCGGCCAGGAGCGCGGCGAGCTCGTCGACGACGTCGCCGTGGGCGCGGACCGCCGCCCGATGGTCGAGGTCGGTCGGGCCCTGGGTGATGATCGCCAGCCGTCCGCCGGCGGCGAGGGTCATCTCCGGCAGCCCGGCGACCGGGTAGACCTCGAGCGAGGAGCCGACGCAGAGCATGAGGTCGGCGCCCGCGGCCAGCCGCTCGGCCCGGGCGAACGCCGCCATCGGCAGCAGCTCCCCGAACAGGACGACGTCGGGCTTCAGCGGCCGCCCGCAGTCGCAGCGCGGCACGCCCTCCGGGTCCTCGCCCAGCCGCCGGCGCACCTCCGCAAGCTCGACGCGCGCCCCGCAGTGCGGGCACGACGAGGTGGCGATCGTCCCGTGCACCTCGATCAGCTCGCGCGTGCCCGCGCGCGCGTGCAGACGATCGATGTTCTGCGTGATCACCGCGTCCAGCAGGCCCGCTCGCTCGACCGCGGCGAGCGCGCGGTGGGCGCCGTTGGGCTCGATCGCTGAAAGCGTCGCAAATCGTCGCCCGTAGAAGTCCCAGAACCGCGCGGGGTCGCGGCGGAAGACGTCGATGTGGGCGACCTCCATCGGGTTGACGTTCGCCCACAGGCCGGTCCCCGGCGAGCGGAAGTCCGGGATGCCCGACGGCACCGAGATCCCCGCGCCGGTGAGCGCGACGACCGAGTCGGCGTCGTCGATCAGCTCGGCGAGTCGGGACGCGGCGTCGGCGGACACGGTGGGGCCGAGTCTAGGATGCGACCGCCCCGGGCGGCGACGGCGTGCCGGTAGCCTTCGCCCGACGATGCCCGACGATCTCCCGCAGTCGGTGCCGCCGTATCCCGGCATCTCCCCCAAGGCCTACGAGCACCCCGCCGACCGCGCCGCCACGGCCGCGCTGAAGTCGGTCCCGATGCTCGATACGGTCGTGCGACGGCTCGTCGAGTACAGCTACGAGCGGGCGCTGCGCCAGTCCTACCTCGGCAACTCGGTCCGCGTCTCCGAGCGCCAGCTCCCCGAGCTGTGGGCCTCCTACCGCGGCGTGCACCGGATCCTCGACATGCCCGGCGACTACGACCTCTACGTCAGCTCCTCCCTGTACTGGAACGCGGTCACGATCGGCTCGCAGCGCCCGATGCTCGTCGTCGGCTCCAACCTGCTCGCCCAGCTCGGCCCCGGCGAGCAGCGCACCGTGCTCGCCCACGAGCTCGGCCACATCCTCTCTGACCACGTCCTCTACAGCACCGCGCTGGCGATCCTCGTCAACGCCGGCGGCAGCCTCCCGCTCGGGCTCGGCCTGCCCGTCCGCGCCATCCAGGCGGTCCTGCTCGAGTGGTCCCGCGCCGCCGAGCTCAGCTGCGACCGTGCCGCCACGCTCGCCGTTCGCGACCCGGCGATCGTCTGCCGCGCCCTGATGGTCATCGCCGGCGGTCTGCCCGCCGACCAGCTCGACCTCGACGCCTTCATGGCCCAGGCGATGGAGTACGAGAACTGGGAGGACGCCCACGATCGCGTCCGCCGCTTCTTCAACGAGATCAACGCGACCCACGCCAACGCCGTCCGCCGCGTCTCCGAGGTGATGCGTTGGGTTCAGACCGGCGAGTACGACCGGATCCTGCGCGGCGAGTACCGCCGCCGCGACGAGCCCACCAACGTCCGCGACGAGGCCGGCGACGCGGTCGAGTTCTACGCCGAGCGCTTCCGCGCCCTCCTGCGCGAGGTCGGCGACAACGTCACAAGCCTCGGCGCCCAGATGGGCGACGCCAGCCAGCAGCTGGCCGACTGGCTGCGCCGGCGCGGCGGCTGACCGCCGCGCCGGCGCGGCGGCTGCCCGACGTGGCACGGGCCTCGCGAATCGCGGCGAGCCGTTCCTGCACCTCGCGACGAGCCGGCGACCCTCTGGACGTCAGACGAGCTCGCTCTCGCGCAGCGCGTCGCCGAGCCTGGTGCGCGAGCCGGGTCCGGCGAGGCCCAGCTTCAGGTACGCGCGCGTCAGGTGGGTCTCGACGGTCTTGAGGCTGACGTAGAGCTCCTGGGCGATCCTCACGTTGGTCTGACCGGAGCTGGCCAGCCGGACCACCCGCAGCTCGGAGGCGGTCAGCGCGTCCCGGTCGCGCGCGGTCAGCCGCGGCCGGCGGCCGCCGGCGGCCCGCAGCTCCTGCTGAGCGTGGTCGGCGAGCCGTTGCGCGCCGCAGTCGACGGCGGCGCGAACGCCGGCGGTCAGCGGCGGACGAGCCTCGCTGCGGCGGTTGTCGCGCCGCAACGCGCTGCCCAGCGCGACCAGCGAGCGAGCGTGCTCGAGCCGCGCCGGCGAGGTCTCGAGCGCCGCGATCGACTCGCGCAGGAGCCTCTCGCCCGCCACGCCGGGCGTGATCGTGCCCAGCGCGCGCAGCGCGATGCCCTGCGGGCGGGGCAGGCCGGTCGCGCGGGCCAGCTCGAGCTCCTCGGCGGCGAGCGCGCGGGCCTCGTCGGGGTGGGTGGGGGCCACGGCGAGCGCGAGCGCCGAGCGCCACGTCGTGAACGGCGGCCCGAAGCCCAGCGCGTCGTTGATCGCCCCCGCGGCGCGCAGGTCGGCCACCCCCCCGGCGCGATCGCGCCGGCGCAGGCGCAGCCGGCCGCGCGCCTCCATCAGCATCGCGCCGCTGGTCGTGGCCAGGAAGTCGGGCGCCAGCTGCGTGCCCTCGACGAGATCGAGCAGCTCGGGTAGGTCGTCGCGCTCGAGCAGCACGTCGACGAGCAGAAATGCAGTCGTGGTGATGCCCATGAGCAGGTCGGCCTGGCGCGCGAAGTCAAACACGGTGGCCAGCTCGCCGGCCGCGGCGGTCAGCTCCCCGCGCCGGGCGCGGATCGTCGCCCGAAAGGCGAGCACGGTGTAGCGCGCAAACGCCGAGCCCAGCGTGCGCGCCGCCTCGTCGAGGATGTCAAGCGCGGGCCCGACGCGCTCGATCTCGTCGGCGAAGACGAACGCCATCAGCACCTGGACCGACGCCCACGCGCCGGCGCGCTGGGCCAGCAGCAGATCGTCGCCCAGCGCGCGCTCGCCCAGCGCCATCCCCTCGGCGACCCGGCCGCGGAAGACCGACTCGACGGCCAGCACCGCCGCCAGGGCGCGCGAGCCCCAGTGCTCGTCCTCGGTCAGTGCGACCGCGTCGACACGCCGGCGATCGAAGTCCGCCACGCGGTCGGGGTCGTTGAGCGCGATCACCGCCCGGACCGCGGCGATCTCGGCGCGCAGCGCCCCGTCGGCCTCACCGGCCGCGACCTCGCTGGCCTCCAGCACGTCGATCGCGGCGCTCCACCGCCCGGCCAACCCCAGACCCTCGGCGAGCAGGACGCCCACCCGCCCCCGCTCAGCGGCGCCGGGCGCGAGCTCGAACGCCTCGCGCAGCGTCGCAAACGCGCTCGGATCGCGCTGCATCGACTGCACCGTGCCCAGGGTCGCGAGCAGCTCGCCGCGCGGCGGCCGCGCCGCGCCCTCGGCAAGCGCGCGGCGCAACCAGCCGATCGCCTCGTCGGAAGCCGCTCGCGCCAGCGCCGCCGCGGCGGCGGCCTGCAGGGTCTCGGCCACCTCGACGTCGCCCGACGGCGTGAGCATGCGCAGATGGCTGGCGACCGTCTGCGCCGGCGCGCCGTCGTCGCGCAGCCGCCGCGCCGCCTCACGATGGGCGGCTTGGCGCTCGGCGTCGGGCAGCGTGTCATATACCGACCCGCGGACCAGCGGATGAACGAACGCGATCGGGTCCTCGGCGCCGAGCATCTCGATCCGCCGCAGCCGGTGCGCGATCCAACCCGCCTCGGCCTCGGGCACCCCCGCCAGCCCGGCCGCCATCGCCAGCCGCCCGCCGTTGCCGAGCACCGCCATCGCCCGCACCAGCGCCGGCGCGTCCGGCGCCACCCGGGCGGCGCGTCGCAGCACCCGATCGCCGAGGAAGCGCAGCGACGCCGCCGCCACCCCCTCCGCGGTCGGCGCCTCGCCGGCGACGCGCAGGCCGCGGATCAGCTCCTGGAGGTAGAGCGGGTTGCCCGCGGTGGCCGCCTCACAGGCCCGGCACAGCTCCTCGTCGGCGTCGGGGAACTCCTCGCGTACGACCGCAGCCACCGATGCCGCGTGCAGGCCGGCGGGGGAGATGCGCAGGTCGGCGTCCCCGCGCAGCTCGTCGAGCAGCGCCAGCCGCGCGCCGGGCTCGTCGGGGCGCGCCGCGACGAGCAGCGCAATCGGCAGGTCGGCGACCCGGCGAGCCAGGTAGTGCAGCGCGCGCAGCGACGAGGGGTCCGCCCAGTGGGCATCGTCGACGGCGATCAGCAGCGGCGTGCTCGTGGCCAGCCCGGCCGCCAGCCAGTACAGCGCGTGCATGATCGCGAATCCGGCCGCCTCGGCGCCCGGCCCGCCCTCGGCCGCGCCCAGCAGCCGCGCGGCCGGAGCGGCGGCTCCGCCGAGCAGGCGCGCGCGCTCGGCGCCCGACGCCGCGCTCAGCGGCGGCTCGTACAGCTGGCGGACCACCCCGAACGCGAACTCCTGCTCCAGCTCTCCGCCGCGGGCGGCGAGCGTCCGCAGCCCTCGTTCTCGCGCCAGCTCGCCGGCAGCGCCGATCAGCGCGCTCTTACCGACCCCGGCCGCGCCCTCGAGCAGCACCGTGCGGCCGTGACCATCACGCGCGCGGCGCACCGCAAGCTCGAGCACCTCCAGTTCCCCCTCGCGCTCCAGCAGTGTCGCCCCCATCCAGGACGGTCAGCCTAACAGTTCGCTAATAAACGGAGCGCCCTGAAGATCAGGGTCGACCCCGACGCAAAGGCGCCATCGAGTATGAGAGGTTGCCCACGGGGCCGGGACGGGGACCGGGCCGGCGTCGCCGCCGTGCATCCGCAAGGCGGCGGCGCCGGCAGCCACCGCTGATCGCGCGCCGACTCGGTGGCGCCGCGGTGGCACGGACCCCGGACTGGGGTGGCCGCCAATAAGCCGCCTCTGGCGACCGCTCGGGCTGCCACCCCGCACGGGCTCGAGTCGGCACGTGTCACGACGCGTTCAGCCTCCCGGCCGCGCAGCGGACGCTCCCGGGCCGGCGGAGCGAGGGGAACGCGACAATCGGCGACGCCACGGCTGCCGCACGGCGCACGACCCCCGCCACGCGGGGGCGAGACGACATCGGGCGCCGCCGGCCCGATCCGACGTCGCACAGCCCCTCCTCGGGACGCGACTGCGCAGCCCGCCGTTGCCTCGTGAGGCGGGTCGATCGGTGGTTCTGATCTACTAAGCGCTCGGTCTGACGTGAGCGACCGGCGAGACGAGGCGAGACGGGAGGCGGCGATGGCGTTGCGCACGACGGTGGTCGGTTCGTGGTGGAAGCTCGACGAGCACGAGGCCGAGCTCGCCCGCTATCACCGCGGTGAGCTCTCCCGCAGCGAGGGCGAGGATCTGCTCGCTCGGGCCGCGGCGGCGGCGATCGCCCAGCAGCGGGACCTCGGCCTGGATGAATGGACGGGCGGCGAGTACTTCACCGACAACTTCATCGATCACATGCAGCGCGTGCTGCACGGGCTCGTGATCGACAAGCCCGACGAGCCCGACCCGTTCGACTACGACGATCTTGCGCACTGCCGCATCACCGGGCCGCTGTCGGCTCCCGAGGGCCTGGGCTATGCCCGGGCGTACGCGCGGGAGGCCGAGCTTCCCGGCGGCGTGCGCAAGGCGACGGTCGTCGGTCCGCTCGAGATCACCGTGCACGCCGCCGATCAACAGGAGGAGCTGGCCCGCCAGATGCCCAACCTCATCGGGATCGTCAACCGCGAGATCCGCGATCTCGCGGCCGCGGGCTGTCCCCACGTGCAGCTTGACGTCCCGGTGTTCGGCGGCCTGCTGAACACCGAGCTGATGCGTCCCGACGATGCGGCCGCGATCATCGCCGGCTGCTTCGAGGGCGTCGAGGGGATCACCCGCGGCATTCACATCTGCAACGGCAACTTCAAGGGTCGGCCGCTGTCGCCGATCGTTCGCAACGCTCCGTGGGTCGCGCTGCTGCAGCGCCTGTCGGGGGTGATCGACATCGCCGCGTTTGAGTGCAGCTACTTCGCCCAGTGGGCCGAGCGTGACGCGTTCGCCGATCTGCCCGCCGGCATCGAGTTCGCCGCCGGCATCGTCGACGAGGCCAGCTACGGCATCGAGACCGTCAAGAAGATCCGCGACCGCGCCGCCGATTGGGCGCGCGTCGTCGGCGAGGAGCGATTGTGGATCTCGCCCTCCTGCGGCTTCGGGCGCCACCCCGCCCGCAGCCGTCCCGTCCTGGAGGCCAAGATGGAGAATCTGGCGCAGGCGGCTCAGGCGTTCTAGAGCGCCGGCTCCGAGCACCGAGATGAGGACGATCGGCACCGAGGAGCACTTCGTCACCGACGAGGTCGTCGCCGCATGGAACCGGCTCGACGCGCGAACGCGTGAGGATTCACGGGCCGGCCTGCCACCGGGGGAGCTGGGCGAGCGGCTGCGCGAGGTCGGAGACAGCCGGATCGCCGCGATGGACGAGGCGGGGCTCGACGTCCAGGTGATCTCGCTCACCTCGCCCGGCCTGCACAACCTTGCGGCGAGGGATGCGACCCGTCTGCAGGTCGAGATCAACGACCGGATCGCCGAGCTCGTCGCCGCCCAGCCCGATCGGTTGCAGGGGTTTGCCACCCTGGCCACCCCGGCGCCCGCCGCGGCCGCGCAGGAGCTCGAGCGCGCCGTCACCCGGCTCGGCCTCAACGGCGCGCTGCTCTTCGGCCGGACCGGCGAGCGCAACCTCGATCACCCCGACAACTGGCCGATCTTCGAGGCCGCCGCGGCCCTCCGCGCCCCGCTCTACATCCACCCGCAGATCCCGCAGCCGCGCGTGCGCGCGGCGCTGTACGCGGGCTTCGACGACGCCGTCGACGCCGCCTTTGCCACCCACGGGATCGGCTGGCACTACGAGACCGGAGTGCAGTTCCTCCGGCTCGCGCTCGCCGGCGTGTTCGACCGCTTCCCCGACCTCCAGGTCGTCCTCGGCCACTGGGGCGAGGTCGTCCTCTTCTATCTCGACCGCGCCGACGGGCTGGCCGCGCAGGCCGAGCTCCCGCGGACCTTCTCGGAGTACGTCCTCACGAACGCCCATATCACCGCCGGCGGCGTCTACAGCCAGCGCTACCTGCGGTGGGCGGTCGATGTGGTCGGCGTGCGGCGCATCCTGTTCGCGACCGACTACCCCTACCGGCCCGGCCCCGAGGGCGGCGTCCAGCAGTTCCTGCAGGAGTCGGGCCTTGACCGGGCCGACCAGGAGCGGATCGCCGCCGGCAACTGGGACGCGCTCGTCGCCGGCATCCGGCGCTGAGCATCGGCTCGCGCCCGAGGAACCGAGGCTCGTGAGTGCGCTCGCGGCTTCGAGGCTCGTGAGTGCGCTCACGGGCTTAGAAAACATTCTTGACGTGTCGCCGATATATCGCTAACCTATCGGAACACGACAACGAAAGGAGACAGCCACATGACTGGCTATCCATTCTCAGAAGCATGGCCCGGCGCGGGCCGCGGAGGACCGGGGTCCGGCCGCCGCCACCACCACCACCACGATCACCGTTCCGAGGGCAAGGCGCTGGCCCGGGAGCTGGCCCGCCAGTGGGCGTTCGCCCGCGGCGTCCCCGGGGGGCGCGGTCGCGGGCCCTCGCCCGAGGAGATCGAGAACCTCCGGGAGCTCCGCCGGATGGCGGGTGCCGCGTTCGGCGGCGGTCCCTTCGGACGCGGCCCGCGCGGTCGCGGCCGGGGCCGGCGGCGCCGGGGCGACGTGCGCCTGGCGCTGCTGCGACTGCTCGGCGAGGAGCCGCGCAACGGCTACCAGCTGATGCAGACGATCGAGGAGCGCAGCGGCGGGAACTGGCGGCCGAGCCCGGGGTCGGTCTACCCGACGCTCGCTCAGCTCGAGGACGAGGGGCTGATCCGCAGCACCGAGGCCGACGGCGCCCGGCGCTTTCAGATCACCGACGCCGGGCGAGGGCACCTCGAGTCCCGCGCGGACGAGCCCGATCCCTGGCAGTCCGATGACGCGGAGGGCGAGCACGCCCTCGCCGAGCTCGGCCCGGCGATCGTCGGACTGGGCAAGGCCGCCTGGCAGGTGGCCTCGGAGGGCGACGCCGATCAGCGCGCCCGCGCGAGCGAGATCCTCGCCGCGGCCCGGCGCGACCTGTACCGGATCCTCACCGAGGAGCCCCGGGCGGGCGAGGCCGAGCCGGACGCCGATGGCGACAACGAGACCTCCGAGGTCTAACGTGATGGGTCCGATGACGTCGGATTCGACCATCGAACGCGAACCGGCGGCGGGCGAGCCCGTCGCCGGCAGCGGCGTCCCCGCGATCGCCGTGCGCGAGCTGACCAAGCGCTTCGGCGAGGTGCAGGCGGTCCGGGGCGTGGACTTCGAGGTCGCCGCCGGCGAGGTATTCGGCTTCCTCGGCCCCAACGGGGCCGGCAAGACGACGACGATCAACATGCTCTGCACCCTGGCCAAGCCGACGAGCGGTCGGGCGAGCGTCGCCGGGCACGACGTCGTCACGCAGCGCGACGAGGTGCGCCGGAACATCGGCCTCGTCTTTCAGGACCCGACCCTCGACGGCTACCTCACCGCCGCCCAGAACCTCGAATTGCACGCCGAGCTGTACGGCGTTCAGTCCGACCTCGTCGAGCCCCGGATGCAGCAGGTGATGGAGATGGTCGGCCTGTGGGAACGGAGGGATTCGATCGTCGGCACCTTCTCGGGCGGCATGCGCCGCCGGCTGGAGATCGCCCGGGGGCTCATGCACTCCCCCCGCGTCCTGTTCCTCGACGAGCCGACGATCGGGCTGGACCCGCAGACGCGCCGCTCGATCTGGGACTACATCTCCGAGCTGCAGGAGCGTGAGGAGATCACGATCTTCATGACCACCCACTACATGGACGAGGCCGAGTGGTGCGACCGGATCGCGATCATGGACCATGGCGAGATCGTCGCCCTGGACTCGCCCGCGGCGCTGAAGGCGCGCATCGGCTCCGACCGGATCACGATCCACACCGACGACGACCAGGCGGCGATCGAGGCGCTGAAGCGCCAGTTCGAGATCGACGGACTTCTCAGCGAGGGCGCGGTCATGTTCGGCGTCCCCTCGGGCGAGGAGTTCGTGCCGCGGCTGTTCGCCGAGTTCGAGCTGCCGATCCGCTCGGTCAGCGTGTCGCGACCGACGCTGGACGACGTCTTCATGTCGTTCACCGGGTCGACGATCCGCGACGCCGAGGAGGACGGGTCCAAGCACCGCAACCGCGTGATGATGCAGATGATGACCGGAGCAGGACGGCGATGAGCACCACGATCCAGACCCCACGTACCGACCCGACCGGCCCGCGCTCCGGGGCGCGCGCCGAGATCGTCCGGGTCCGCGTCCCCGAACGCAGCTGGCGCTCGGAGCTGCGCGCGATCAAGATCGTCTGGCGGCGCGAGCTCATCCGCTTCAAGTCCGACCGGCTGCGGATCGTCACCTCGCTCGTCCAGCCGCTCCTGTTCCTGTTCGTACTCGGCTCGGGCCTCCAGCGGTTGTCGAACGCCGGCACCCACGGCGTCGACCTGAAGACGTTCATCTATCCCGGCATCCTCTGCATCGCGGTCATGTTCACCGCGATGTTCTCGGCCGCCTCGATCGTCTGGGATCGCGAGTTCGGCTTCCTGCGCGAGATGATGGTGGCCCCGATCCGGCGCGGCTCGATCGTCGTCGGCAAGTGCCTGGGCGGCGCGACGGTGGCGAGCTTTCAGGGCGTGATCGTGCTCTGCCTCGCCGGGTTCGTCCACGTCCCCTACGACCCGCTGCTCATCGGCGGGGTGTTCGCGCTGCAGCTGCTGCTCGCGTTCTCGATCACCGCCTTCGGGGTGATGATCGCGGTGCGCATCAAGCAGATGCAGTCGTTCATGGGCGTCATGCAGATGGTCGTGATGCCGATGTTCTTCATCTCGGGCGCGCTGTTCCCGGCGTCGGGCCTGCCGGGCTGGCTGACGGTGCTCAACCGGCTCGATCCGCTGACCTATGCCGTCGATCCGATGCGCCGGCTCGTGTTCAACCACCTCCGCATTTCGCCGGCCGCACGCCGCGCGCTCGACCCCGGCGTCACCTGGTGGGGCTGGCACGTGCCGGCCCTCGCCGAGGCCGGGGTGATCGTCGCCCTCGGCGTCGGGATGATGCTCGTCGCCGTCTGGCGCTTTTCCACGAGCGAGTAAGCCACAGGACGTTCACACGTTGGTTACAACCGGCGCGGCGGGCGCTGCGAGCCTGCCGCGCATGGTCATCCTCGTCCTCGTCGTCATCACCGCGGTCGCCTTCGACTTCACCAACGGGTTTCACGACACGGCCAACGCGGTCGCCACCTCGATCGCCACCGGGGCCCTGAAGCCGCGCGTCGCGGTGCTGATGTCGGCCGTGCTGAACCTGGTCGGCGCGTTCGTCTCGATCAAGGTCGCCGCCACGATCGCCAAGGGGATCGTCGACCCCAAGGCGCTCGAGAGCAACGCCGGCCTCTCCCTGGTGTTCGCCGCGCTCATCGGCGCGATCATCTGGAACCTGATCACCTGGTACTTCACGCTGCCCTCGAGCTCGAGCCACGCGCTCATCGGCGGCATCATCGGCGCCACGCTCGTCGCCTCCGGCGCCCACGCGGTCATGTTCCACGGGATCGCCAAGTCGGTCATCGCCCCGGCGATCCTGTCGCCGATCATCTGCTTCCTGGTGGCCGGGATCGGCACCTACGTCGTCTACCGCCTCATGCGGCTGATCACCGGCGCCGAGGCGGTCCGCGGCTACCGCTACGGGCAGATCGGCTCGGCGGCGCTCGTCTCGCTCGCGCACGGGACCAACGACGCGCAGAAGACGATGGGCGTGATCACGCTCGCGCTCATCGCCCACGGGTCGATCAGCGCGTCGCACTTCTACGTCCCGCTGTGGGTCAAGCTCGCGTGCGCGTGCGCGATCGCCGCGGGCACGGCGATCGGCGGCTGGCGGATCATCAACACGATGGGCAACCGGATCACCGAGGTCGAGTCCCCCCAGGGCTTCGCCGCCGAGGCGGCGAGCGCCGCGGTCATCCTGTCGTCCTCCTACTACGGCTATCCGCTGTCGACCACCCACGTCGTCTCGGGCGGCGTGATGGGCGCCGGCGCCGGGCGCAAGCTCGAGAGCGTGCACTGGAACGTCGCCGGCCAGATGGTGACCGCGTGGGTGTTCACGATCCCCGCCGCCGGCGTCGTCGCCGCCGCCACCTGGGAGATCGCGCGGGTCTTCGGCGCCAACAGCACCGCGGGCACGATCGTCATGGCGGTCCTCGCCGCCGCGGCCGCCGCGGGGCTGTTCACGCTCGCCCAGCGCAGCAAGGTCGGCGCCACCGACCTCGACCGCACCCACGTCTCGCCCGAGCGCGAGGCCCAGCTCGGCACGGCCCCGGCCGTCGCCTAGGAGACCGTATGCTCGCCCTCGCCTCCCCCATCGTCGACACCAACGCGCTGTGGAAGATCGTCCTCGCGTCGCTCGCCGCGGGCGCGGGCGTGGCGATCGCCTTCGGGATCCTGCTCATCGGCGTCTCGCGCGCCCAGAAGACGACCAACGGCGGTGCCAGGGTGCTCGACTACGGGCTCGCGGTGATCATGGGCGCCTTCTGCGTGTTCGCCGTGGTCGCCGGAATCCACGCGATGACCGTCAAGCACTGAGCGTCCGGGCGGGTCCGCGCGCGGCGGGCCGTTGGTAGCGTGTGCCGCGTGTCGGAGGGCGATCAAGCCGTCACGCCGGGTCTGAACGTGCAGGTCCCCTCCGAGCACGACCGCGAGCCCGGCGAGGTCGGCGCGCACGTCGAAGGTGGTCGGTTCGTCTGGATCGATCTCGAGGACCCGTCGGAGGAGGCCCTGCGCCGGGTCGCTCATCGGATGTCGCTGCATCCGCTGACCGTCGAGCAGCTGCGGACGTTCGGCCAGCGGCCGAGGTTCGAGGACTACGACGGCTACGTGTCGGTCGTCGTGTTCGGGGTCAACTCGGGCACCGAGGCGGGCGGGCCGCTGCTGCGCGAGGTCCACCTCATCATCTCCGGTGACGCGGTGGTCACCGTCCACCGACGGCCGTTCGATGCGCTCGCCGACCTGCGCACGCGCTATCCCGAGGAGCGCGTCCGCTCCGAGCAGTTCCTCGTCTACACGGTGCTGGACGCGATCATCTCGACCTTCGGCCCCGTGCTGTCGCGCATCGACGACGAGATCGACTCGCTCGAGCAGGAGATCGTCGCCCGGGCCTCGGCCGAGGACCTGCAGCGGATCTTCTCGCTCAGGCGCGACCTGGTGGCGATGCGGCGGATCGTCACCCCGATGCGCGACATGTTCCAGCACAACGGCGACCGGATCGCCAACCTCCCGGGCCTGCAGACCGACGATCCGCTCTACTTCCGCGACCTCTACGACGAGCTCGTCCGGACCTCCGAGCTCGTCGACTCCTATCGCGACCTGCTCTCGGGAGCGACCGACATGTACCTGTCCACGATCGCCAACCGTCAGGGCGAGATCAACAAGCAGCTGACGATCATCGCCACGATCTTCCTCCCGCTGACCTTCCTGACCGGCTTCTTCGGCCAGAACTTCTCCCTCCTGATCAACCACGTCCTCAACCACGCCTGGTCGTTCTGGGTGTTCGGGATCGGGCTGCTCGTCGCCTCGGCGATCGGCTTTTGGATCTACCTCCGGCGCAAGCGCTGGCTCTAGCTCGCGCCCCCGGCCAGGCGGAGGTTCTCGGCTAGGCGGTGGCCGGCTCGCGGACCTCGCCGCGGTCGGCCAGCAGCATCTCGCGGGCGATGACCAGGCGCTGGATCTGCGCGGTGCCCTCGTAGAGCTGCAGGATCTTCGCGTCGCGCATCAGCTTCTCGACCTTGTAGTCCTTGATGAAGCCGTAGCCGCCGTAGACCTGGACCGCGTCGGTGGTGACCTCCATCGCGGTGTCGGCGGCGAAGCGCTTGGCGTGCGAGGACTCGAGCGTGTTGCGCCGTCCCTGATCGAGGAGGACCGCGGCGTTGTGGGTGGCGAGCCGCGCGAGATGGACCTTGGTCGCCATGTCGGCGATGATGAACTGGATCGCCTCGTGCATCGCGATCGGCACGCCGAACTGGACGCGCTGGCGGGCGTAGTCGATCGCCATCTCCATCGCCGCCCGGGCGACGCCGACGCCCATCGCCGCCACCCCGGGCCGGGTGCGGTCGAGCGCGGCCATCGCGATCTTGAACCCGGCGTTCTCCTCGCCGACGAGGTGGTCGAGCGGGATCTCGACGTCGTGCAACGAGATCGCGGCCGTGTTGGAGGCACGCTGGCCCATCTTGTCCTCGTGCTTGTCGACGACGACGCCGGCGTCGCGGGGCACGATGAAGCAGGAGATCCCCCGGTGGCCCGCCTCGCGGTCGGTCTTGGCGTAGACCGTGTACCAGTCGGCGTACACGCCGTTGGTGATGAAGCACTTGGAGCCGTTGATCACCCAGCGGTCGCCCCGCCGCACCGCGGTCGTCTTCATCGCCGCGACGTCGGAGCCCGCGTCGGGCTCGGTCAGGCAGAAGGAGGCGAGCAGCGGCGCCTCGGTCAGCCGTCCGAGGTACTCGCGCTGCAGCGACTCGGAGGCCGCGAGCGCGATCGGGGCGGTCGCGAGACCGTTGCAGGCCAGCGAGGTCCCGATGCCCGAGCATCCCCACGCGATCTCCTCCTCGATCAGGCACCCGTCGAGGTAGCTCAACCCGGGGCCGCCGAAGCGCTCGGGGAGGTGGACGTTCATCAGCCCGAGCTCCCACGCCTTGTCGAGGATCTCCCGAGGCCAGGTGCCGTCGCGGTCGTAGTCCCAGGCGACGGGCCGGATCTCCTTGCGGGCGAACTCGTGCGCCATCTCGCGCATGCTCTGCTGCTCGTCACTGAGCGTGAAATCAACCACGATGAGCTCCTTGATCGGGATGCTGATTGACTAGTCAGTCAACAGTGCTTCTCGGAAGCATACCCGACCTGGCTTTGGGGTAGATTGCCCGGCGCGATGGCCGACCTCCGCACGTTCGAGCTCGACGAGCTCGCCAACCGCCCCGGCACCTACTTCAACCCGAAGACCGAGATGCTGATCGTCGTCGACGACTCCTCCGCGCTCGACGCCGAGGCCTTCGAGGTCGATGGGTCCGAGGGGTCGGAGTGGGTGCTCGTCTCCGACGAGGTCCCCGTCGACGAGAGCCGACGCGACGAGCTGCTCGAGACCTTCCAGGTCGACCGGCAGACGGGCGCCGCCGACGAGCTCGATGACGAGCCAGAGGAGGACGAGGACGAGCTCGACGGCGTCGAGGAGCTCGACGCCTAGGCTGAGCTCGGCAGACGCTGCAGCTCGGTCTGCAGCCGGCGGGTGCCTCGCGGTCGATCGCGAAGAGGATCACCGAGGCGATCGGATCGTTCGCCCTGTGCGGGCCGGAGCCGGAGAAGTCCGTCCGGTACGCGACCGCCGTGCCGCCGTCGTCGGGGGGTCAGGCCGTAGGTGTCCGTGGTGTCCTCGAGCGCCGTATGCGTGACCTCCAGGCGCCCGCGCTCGCATCCGCGGCGGTGCCGGAGCGGCTCTCGACATGCCGAGCCCACCCGGGCACGCGCCGCGCCGCCGTGCCGAGAGGAGGACGCTCGCTGCGGTCCGGGCGGCGAGCGCGACTGCCGCGGCGGCCAGCGCTCCCAGCAGCAGGATGGTGAGGATCCGGGCACGTGCGGTCATGGTTGTGGTCCTCGCTCGATCGCGTCGCGTCGCATGATGTGGACTGCGCAGACCCGGCCCTCGCGGGTGAAGGGTCACGGGGAGATCCTCGGAGCCAGCGCCGGGGGCGCGCTCCGAGCAGATCCCTCGGCGGCGGGGGTTGTGCAGGTGCCACCGCGCCCGCCCGGCAACGCGGTCCCGGCGCCTCTCGGGCACCACCCGACCCGCGGCATACAATCTCCCCGTGCGCCGCCGGGAGAGCGTCAGGGGATGAGCAGCGGCGACGAGTCGCCCCGGATGGAGGCGATGGTCGACCGCGCCGAAGCGGTGTGGGGCCGTCTGTCACGCGTCTGGGAGCGCCTGACGCGCGAGCGGCGACTCGCCGCCGGAGCCGCCGTCGGGCTCTTCATCAGCCTGTTCCTCCCCTGGTATCAGGAGACGGTGATCGCCCGCGGCGTGACCAACCTGCGCTCGCTGAGCGAGACCCTGACCGGCTGGGGGGCATTCTCGTTCGTCGAGGCGGCGGTGCTGCTCGTCGCCGGGGGCGTGCTCGTGCTCGTCTTCGCCCGAGCCGAGGGTCGCGCCTTCCACGTGCCCGGCGGCGATGGCGGGGTCATCGTCGCCGCCGGCGGTTGGACCTGCCTGCTGATCATCTGGCGGATATTCGACAAGCAGGGCATCGAGGGCCACCGGCTGTACGCCATGACCTCGGGCATCGAGTGGGGGCTCGTGGTCGCGCTCGCGATCGCCGCCGTGCTGACCTACGCCGGGGTGCAGATCCGCCTCACGGCCGAGCCCGAGCCGCCGCTGCTCGACGAACCGCCGGACCGGGCCGCGCGGGCCGCCGGCCGGCGAGTGGCGATGCGCCCCCCGCGCGCCCGACCCGGCGCCGCGGACCGCAGCCCCTCGCCGGGGCCGGCGGGGCCCGACCTCGACGAGACGTGGATCGCCGTCGAGCGCTCGACGGCCGCGATCGAGCCGGTCGTGCGCCGCCGGCGCCCGAGCAGCCTCGCCGACGGCCCCGACATCGCCGACATCCTCGCGTCGCCGGCCGATGCCGCCCCCCCGCGCGCGCCGGCCGCCGAGGCCGGCACCGCGCCCCTGCGCGCGCGGGACGCCGCGGCCGACACCGCGCCCC